>CAZORP010000016.1:0-1728 GCA_964582615.1 uncultured Gammaproteobacteria bacterium | reverse complement strand
ATTTAGCCATGCTTTTGCGCAATGAGTATATGCATATCCGCACAACGATCTCGATATGCTTGATATACCTCAGGATGATACGATGCCTTACATAGTAAATAATCCTCATCCTTAAGTAGTTTGCAACCACTTCGAACAATGTCCTTGCGAAGGTTTTCCCAAGAAATATGATCATCGTGGAAAACGTGAATATCTCCTTCTAATTGAAATCGTGGTTGAAAAAGCTTTCGCAAGCGACTGTAATAACGCCAAGGATCAAGAAGTTTTCTCCACGGAAAAGGCTCATGCGCGCGAATTGTTGCTAAAAATTCTTCATATTCACGCGTTGGCTTCCAATATACTTCTGCGTGTTCGTGATCGAGAAAAAGCACACCACCCGGAGCAAGCACCCGAAGCATTTCTCTTACAAGGGCTCGATAGTCAGGAACGTGATGAAGTACCGAGTAGGCAGTAACCACATGAAAAGTTCCATCCCCCCATCGTGCAAGATCTTTTCCATTAAGCACTTCGGTTCTCACCTGAGGAAACTGTTGCTTTACAAGCGCAAGCGCCTTTTGCGAGACGTCCGCAGCGGTCACTCGAAAACCAAGATCCACGAGGTGCCGCGTTACATTCCCCGATCCAGAACCAACATCAAGTGCAAAACAAGCGGCAGGCGCCAATGGGAGCGCTTGTGCCGCCTGTTCAAGAGCACTTCGAAGACGAAGTTGCTCTTCTGCATTAAAAATCTCTCCGTGGCGCACAGCATAGCGATGAATCATTGCATCGTGTGCGTGCGTATTTGCGCGAATATGCGCCTCGGGAGATGGCATAAGGGAAAATTACTTTACCTTACACACAATATCATATCCGCCACCCTTGCCATTGTCTTGCCACGTACAGTCACTTCCTCGACCGCCAACGGAGTAGGTATTTCCACCAAGAGAAACCGAGCGAATTTGATCAGCCGCATGTCCCGATCGACCCCAGCGATACACGAGGAATTTCGTTCCATGATCAAACATGCCATTGATACGGATACGGTCACCGCGCTTTGCGCAAATAGCGCCAGAACCTTGAGCATCGTTGCCTCGATCAAGATATTTTTCAGCACTTCCCCAAGCTCCCCAAACCCACGCGTCCTGATTCGCCGCCCAAAGCGTCCACATATCACGACGCTGTTGGGGATCCGAAGGATTATCGCGATAAACAAAAGACTCTACATTCACCGTTACACGCATGGGCTGACGACCATCACGACAAGAGAGATCTCCGACCGTATCACCAACCATAGCCGCAAAGGAAGCCGTAGGAACAAGAGAGAGCCCAAGAAGAAGCGCTAGCATTCCCGAAGAAAAAAGTTTTTTCATACGCATCTCTCTTACTCCTCTTTCTACAGCTTCGCAAGAGAGTTATCCAGAATAACAAAAAGAGGCTAAAAGCCTCTTTTTGTAACAACTTCTTCCTAACATCGACTAAACAACTCTGTGATTACAACGTCCACCTCAAGGATAACCCAATGGGTCTCCAAGAGGATTTTTGTCTCTTGCGAACAAGAGTCGACAATTCCTTTGAAAGGAGGTGATCCATCCGCAGCTTCCGCTACGGATGCCTTGTTACGACTTAGTCCTTATTGCTGAACCCACCTTCCGCCGCCGAGCGGCGACGTTCGGGTGTTTCCAACTCTCTTGACTTGACGGGCGGTGAGTACAAGACCTGAGAACGTATTCAAGGTGGCGTGATGATCCA
>CAZORP010000015.1:0-10117 GCA_964582615.1 uncultured Gammaproteobacteria bacterium | reverse complement strand
GGTAATCCTTGCTCGGCACGCGGATGTCGCCGATCCCGTAGATGGTGCAGTACGTGCAGGCCTCCGTGCCCCGAGTGCGGGTGCACCCTTGAGCCAAGTGGACGAGCGCATTCTTCACCGTCGCGGGATCAGGGTGCTTGTGGCCGTACACCTTGCGGTAACGACCCCACACGCCCTCCCAGTAGTCACTCGGGAAGAGCGACAAGTTGGGGACAATGAACCCGTCCAGCGGATCAATGACACTCTTACGTGCCGCCATCTCCGCCTTGAGGACACTGCTCTCGTTGCTCCGCACCGGCGCGAGGTCGGCCTGTGTGGCGACATCGGGAATTGCGAGCTGCTCGACACCAGCATCGGTCACCTCGCGGTAGAACCGACGCACGGCGTTCGTGCTGTTACTCGTGAATACCGCGTCGATGATCTTGCCGGGGAGACGCAGAAGTTGCGCTGCACGGAAAATCGCCGAATCGTTACCAGCCAACACGTAGCGCGCGCCGAGCTCCTTAGCCTTGCGAGCCAGCTCGACGCCGCGGTCGATGCCTGTCGTCACGAGACTGAGCCCCACGATGTCACCCGGACGCACGAGACGTTCGAGATCCGCGAAGCCCTGATTGAGCTCGTCCCAGAGGACGACCTCCCAGCCCTCCTCTTCGGCCACGGTGCCGACTGAGAGGATGCCGAGATGCGGCCAGATTTTGTACTGGCCATCGAGGCCGGTGGCTTGCTCCACGTTGATGAGCACCGTCCGCCGCTTGAGGCCGGCGTGGACACCCACAATCACCGCCGCTTGCGCGACGTGTTCGTCCGGCTTACACCACCAGTCACGACGAATGGTGATCTTTACGCGCCGTTTGACTGGCACGCTTTCGGAATCCGAAAGCTTTTTATTGCCAAGTCGCCACAACTCGGTCTTGGGGTTGTCGTTGACCCAGACGTGATCTGATTCGTCGTAGTGGATGTTTTGCGGGTTGCCCCACAACATCCACGCAGGTTTATCCTTGAGGTACTCGACCTCCACGTTGAACATAGAGATGATCGCCACGAGGATCAGGAAGAACTTACTGAGCATTTGGTCACCCGAAAAGAAGAGGTTTGTGGATATAAAAGAACGCCTGCGTAGTATGGTGATAAATTCCTATTTTGTAAAGAGTTTCACAGTAAATTACATATCTTTCTTAACCTAAAAAGAGCCCTCATTCATGTACACGGAGAACGAAAAAAATCCCCTATGCCCTATTTACAGAGCACATCTTTATATACCGACCACTAAGCACCCGATTATCCAAGACGCTAATAGGTACGATGGTTTTGTAATAAGCTTTAATCTATCAAGACATCGTTGGGACAGATCTTGATCACGGGGTTATCCCACCTCATCTATCTGTAACTCCCTTACCTTTATCGAGCCCTTGGCAATAAACTTTATAAACGTCTTATCGAGCGGATGCATTGCGCTTGCATGGGCAAAAATGATTTCTTTACACGAAGAGTTAGCAATCACCGACTCCCAGAATGACAGCTCCCCCTTCGCCATCCTCTCGCCGCTTGCAAGCGCGCGAACGATGATGATTGAGTTGTCGGACAGCTCGGCAATGCCATCAAGGCGTACGCGAGTATCGCCAAACGGCGCAAGCTCACCAAGCGCCACCCGCCCACCATCTTTCTCATTAGGGAATATACCTCGAGACAAAAGTTCGGCCATGACCCGTGTTTTATACGCAAGTACCGACACTTCGAAGGGGTCTTTGGCGTTTACGAGTTGCTTCATGAGGGGCTCGTCCGTTGCCGTGGTGGGATCGTTATAGCTTGCAACGCGAAACTGCGCATCTGCTTCACGCAAAGCATCAGCCGTTATGACAAGCTCCGAGGTCACTTGATCGTCAGGATCAAGACCCACCATTTCTACGGGGCAATCAGTAGCTTCATCCATGCCACCTCGTCGTTCAAGGAAAATACCAGGCGAATACTCATCTAGCAATGTAACATCAGAATGATCAACAATAGCGTCACGAATCTCGGGCTCCAATGAACCAATCATTCGCACGCCCCATTGTTCAGTGAGGTAGAAGAATAAAACTTGACTTACCCCTATTTTTGTACCGAGACCCACATATGAACGCCTATACATCCGCATGAGCGGCTCGTGCTTTACTTGCTCGGTAGGATGAGTGAGAAACCGTTCAACCAAAAATGTGACATTTGGATATTTTTGGTTACGCTCAAGAACCCACTCAGCAACTTCCTTCGGCACCTGTCTAGCGGCACCCTCAAGCAAGGCTCCAAATACAATCATAGGACTTTACAGCAGTTCGGTGGGTCTGCGTAGAAAAGATCGGGGGCAAACCCACAAATTAAACACATATGTACATACTCTCATAGCCTTAGAATTTGATCAAGATGTGGCCATGTGTTTTATTGACGAATGCACGCCCTACATCACTCATCAGTTTGCCAGCAAGATATAAACTCCAAAAAGTATGGTTCACAAACATGGAAGGCAAGAATCTCTAGACGATTGCCTCATCTGCAATCGCATCAACATGATAAAAGACGGAAAAAATCCGTATTTCGTCAAAGAATTGCAGACCGGCTATGTCGTTATTGGTGATTTTCAATTGTACAACGGCTACTCGCTGTTTCTTTCTAAAGACCATGCAACAGAACTACATCAGTTAGATAGTGCTGTTAAGAAAACATTTTTGAACGAAATGAGCCTGGTTGCCGAAGCCGTATTTCACGCATTTAATCCAGTAAAACTGAACTACGAACTGCTGGGAAATTCTGACGCGCACATGCATTGGCATATTTTTCCAAGATACGCGGACGATCCTAAATTATCTAGTCCGGTATGGGTTGCGGATTACAGCAAACGACGCTCGGAAAGCACAAGGGTTGAAGGAGAGCAGCTGGAGACTTTAAGAAGTAGGCTCCGAAGTGAACTTGATAAACTGACTTAATTAAACCACCAAAACTCCAAAAATTCCCCGCACTTTGCGAGGAATTTTTTATTTATACATAGACATATATCGGTGAGCGGTTTTTTTGTTGAAAACCCCCCAGAGAACCCTTCCCGATACAAAAATCCCCCAAACCTTCACGAGGAAGTCGTACGAATGTTATGCTGTAAAAAATGGTCGTATGCTTTTTCCAAAAACTTCAGCTTTTTTATATAAATATTTCGCTAAGCCGCTATTTTTTCGCTGTGATCCAGAGTGGATTCATCATGCCATGGTTGGCGCTGGAGCCAAGATTGCACGTTTTCCGGGAGGAAGTCAGATTCTCAGCGCGTGGCTCTCGTACAAAAACCCCATTCTCGAACAAAATATCCTTGGAATAACATTTCCCAATCCCCTAGGTCTTTCTGCGGGATTCGATAAAAACGGCGACCTTCTTCACGTTATGGAATCGGTTGGTTTTGGTTTTATGGAAATCGGATCCGTGACCGCAAAGCCTTGCGTGGGAAATCCCAGCCCACGTCTTTGGAGACTCCCAAAATCATCCGCACTTCTTGTGTGGTACGGACTTGCAAATAAAGGCGCAGAGGCACTGGTAAAAAAACTTGCCAAACATCGATCATCGGCAAAAATTCCTGTTGGCATTAATGTCGCAAGAACCAACGATCTCACCACCGTCTCTCGAGAAGATGCCATACGCGATTACTGCACATCATGTACCCTTCTTGCACCCTACGCCACATATCTTACTATCAATATCAGCTGTCCAAATAGCTGTGATGGCGAGGCTTTTACTCGCCCCGAGGCACTCGAAGATCTTCTCCATGCAATTGATGCCCTCAATCTTCATATTCCCATCTTTCTCAAACTCCCCCTGGATCAATCAGACGACGAGGCGCTTGAGCTTGTGAATATTGCAAACGCCCATCGCATAGCAGGTTTCATTGTAGCAAACCTCCACAAAACATTTACTTCGCAAGACATTCATCCGGATGAGCGACAGGTACTTACCAAGGGTGGCATAAGCGGAAAACCAAACTTTCCCATCATGTGCCACCGACTAAAAATACTTTTTCAAGCAACGAAGGGTTCAAAAATTCTTATCGCATCAGGAGGTATCTTTACGGCAGATGACGCCTATACCGCTATTTCTTACGGAGCATCGCTTGTCCAGATTATTACCAGCATGATCTACGAAGGACCTCAAAATATTGGCGTCATTACCAAGGGCCTTGCAGAACGACTCGAGAAAGAGCACCTCTCTCTTTCTCAACTTATCGGGAAAGATACTCAGGAAGATCATCAAGTCCAAGCGGAGTAATTCGATCTCCTTTTCCCACGTATCTCAAAGCATCTTCATAAATTTTCCAATCCTTTTCCTGCTCTTGCGTACTTTGAAGAATGCTTGTGACGTGCTGTTGGTCCATGGCGAACGGTGGCGTTCTTAAAACAACCTCTTCACCAGCCCGTCGCTCCTTCTCTGTTCCTTCGTAGTACACCTCATACCATGGAGTTGTTCCTCGAAGGTAGAAATCATTCTCATGGTACTTAATTCCCAAAACGTAAGCCTTCTTGGGATCTTTCGCGAGAGCCCCCTCAAGCACAGCTTCAGCCGAAGAGGTTCTTGCGCTCTCGTAAATTTTTACATCAACATCTTCGGGTCGATACCATAAAAATCCTGATCGATCCTTGTCACCAAGCGACGAGACTCCTCCGTGACGAACTGCAAATATAGCACCAAGATCTCGGTAGACCTTAGCCGCCATCTCACCAACTCTCCCCGAAGCAAGGGTGCCAACGCTCAAGGGAGCATATCCCAGAACATCTTTCATATGTGCATATCCACCGGGGGTATTTGGAAGATACTCCCCCGTTTCAAGGTCGAGCGCATGTGTTTCATACGCCATAATAAGATCGTAGAGATCTTTATCAGAAAGATCATCAAGGCCATACCAGTCAAAGTCAAGATAGTATGGTGATGGTGGACGCAGATGATACGCAACCGTTACAAATGCAGATTTCTTAATATCTTCCAAAAGATCTGGACGCTCAACTTCAAGCAGTCGGAACATCGGATCCGTCATATAGAGTGCCAGAGGAACCTCGTATTCCTCATGCAAAGCGACCGCTCGAGCAACCGTTGCTAAGCTTTCCTCCGGATGCGTCCAATCGTGAATATTAAGCGAGAAGATGGCATAATTTCCAAAAGAAAGGCTTTCTTCTCGAGGCGTGTCCCGTTGCATATCCTCAAAATACAAGGGATCTTTCCCACGTTCACCGATGGGATCTAGGATTTTTTCCGGAGAAACATGCCAAAAATTCTCTAAAAACCACGGTCGAACGGTGTAAAATATCGCCAAAAAACCAAGAAAAACGAGTAAAATACCCCCGATAGTACGCAAATAGCGCATGGTGAACTGCATATCCCCAAGTGTAGCAGATACCCCTCAAGACTTGCATCTTTTTTCATTCTCACGTATCATGTTTTCATTCTTTATTTCTCATTATGTCCCAAGATAACGCCATTAAATTGGAGTGCGAGGCATGCAAGGATCTCGGATACCGCACGCACAAAAATAAGAAAACCCTCAAGGCTCGCTTGAGCATCCGAAAGTTCTGCAAAATGTGCGGAAATCACCAAACATTTAAGGAGACAAAATAAAAAAAGACGCTTAGGCGTCTTTTTTTGTTCTTGGTCTTCCTCGGGGTTTTGGTGGCTCTGAAGATATCCCAGCATCAACCCCATTGCGTTCACCAAAATTCACTACAGCTCCCTCAAGGGCATCGGCAAACACTGTCAGCTTTGCATTCTCGGGATTCACCTCTCGAAGTGCCACAAACAGCTCTTGAGCATCCTGCCACTTACCTGATGCGATAGCCTGCTCCAGTGCGGCGTCGAGGTACTTAGGATTTTTAGGATGCGTTCGTACTGTTTCAAGGAAGAGATTGAAGGCCTCGTCAAAACGTTGCATGTGCACGAAAAGCTTTGCGAGTGCAAAACGATATTCTCCATCAAGAGGCTCAAGCTTAACCGCATACGCCAAACTTTCACTAGCCTCTTTCCACTCCTTACGCTCTTCGTACACCTTTGCAAGCAAAGCGTACGCCGCCGCACATTTAGGAGCGGCACTTACAAGATCGACCAGACGCTCTTCGGCGGCATGAAAATCCTTCTCACGTAGAACCCTTTCCGCCTCATGTAACATGCGTTGAATATCCTGAAGTGAAAGCCCCTGCTCTCTCCCCTGCTCACGACGATAACGTCGCTCGGTTGCAACAATCTTTCCCGCAAAGCGACGAAACGCGTCACGAATAGCACGCCAAGGAATAAAAAGAATGTGAAGAAGCACCGCGCCAAATCGTTCAAGATGACGACGCAAACGATCTTCCATAATTCTATCGCGCAGTCGTTTTTCTTGAAGTGCCTGACGAGTTTCCGGATCAAGCAGAATGAGTGTTGGATATTTTTTGATGCATAAATATGCAACAATACCGATACCTAGAAGAAAAAAACCGACGCCGGTAAAAAAAATGATATCCATAGATACTAAGCCTGACGATCAAGAACTTCGCACGCACATTGAAGAATTTTCTCAAACTCTTGACTGTGTACGCTTGACCTTCCCAAAAGAAGACCATCAATTTCTGGCTCACGAAGAAAAGTATATGCATTCTCAGGAGTCACCGAACCTCCATATACCACAGAAATTTTTTCCTGAAAAAAGTCTTTCGCAACATCACGCAACGCTCTTACAACAGCAAGAACATCCTCAGGGCGTTCAGCGGAGCTCCCCCCAATTGCTCGCGCTGGTTCATATGCAAGCACCGGCATTGCTACACCAGAATTCCATGACACCGAAGCAAGCCACGATCGCAATTCTTCGGCGATATCTTCACGACTCCCGCCTGAACTTCCCACACACAGTACTGGGGTTACTCCTCGAGATTCACCAAGGGCTTGGAGTTTCTTTGTAAGAACCGGGAGATCCTCAGCGTACATCATCCGACGCTCTGCATGACCAAGAAGTGCATACGATGCACTAACTTCTTCAAGAAGACCGTTGGCAAATCCTCCCGTATACGCCCCATAGCGTTCAAATCCTACATCCTGCACCCCAAGCTCAAGTCGCGAATGTGCAAGGATTTTATGAACCTCAAGAAGCGCCGCATGAGAAGGAAAAAGCACTACTCGAGGAATACGTTCCCGACCCTGAAGGGCAAGAAGTGACGCTTTTGCAAGCGCCACCGATGCACGAATTCCAAGAAATGCTTTCCAATTCGCAAGAATAATCTTCTCCATAGATCATACACACGATACCACGAAGGCATCGGGAATCTTAACCGCGCAACGTTGCAAGCATCGCCTCATCAACGGGCCCAATTGCCGCAAGCGAACACGTTTCATTGCGAAGGTATGCCTGCGCAACGCGCACAATATCCTCACGCGTAACTCCATCATAGCGAGCAAGTCGCTCTTGAGGATCTTGGCAGGTTCCAAGGAAAAGTAATTGACGAGCGTAAAACTCTGCCCGATCAGAAGAGTCTTCAAGTGCGAGCGACATACTTCCGCGAATATTATCCTTCGCCATGGATAACTCAGCATCAGTAACGCCTTCCGAAACTATCAAAGAAACCTGTTCACGAATCACGCGAACCGCTTCTTCAAGACGAGTAGCGTCAAGTCCTGCGCGAATGGTAAGCATGCCCGTATCCTGATACGCATCAGTACTTGCTCGAACCGTATAGCAAAGTCCTCGTCGTTCACGAACCTCAACAAAGAGACGAGAGCTCATAGTTCCGCCAAGAATGAGCGCGAGAAGCTTCAGCGGAGCCTCGTCAGCATGTCCGCGACCAACTGTTGGAAAACCAAGCGCAAGCTGTACTTGCTCGAGATCCTTCTTCTGAAACCTTACCCGACCAACGCTATCTTGCCCTGAAAGTGGTACATCTTGAGGAATTTCACCTTCAGAAGCTAGAACGCCGCCAAACGTTTTCTCAAGAAGTTCGGTAATATTCTCGGGAAGATTACCCGAGGCAACGATGACCATGTTGTCGGGACGATAGTAGCGGTTCTTATATGCAAGAACATCCTCTCGCTTCATGGATTTCATGGACTCTGAAGTTCCTGCAATATTCTTCCCAAGAACATGACCTTCGTACATTGCTTCTTCAAGAAGATCCTCAATGTGCATGATGGGATTTTCTTCGTACATCTTAATCTCTTCGATGATGACGTTTTTTTCGCGATCCATTTCTTGAGCATCAAAGACGGAATGAAAAAGCATGTCGTGAAGCAAGTCAATTGCCACGGGAAGTTTTTGCGCGGCAATCTTGACCCAATATCCTGTTAGATCTTTACCGGTATACGCATTGTATTGCGCACCATACCGATCGAGTTCTTGGGAGATATCAACTGTCCGTGGACGACGTTGCGTGCCCTTAAACATGAGGTGTTCGATAAAATGAGAGCCTCCCCAAACCGCATCATCCTCGTTGCGAGAACCGATCTTAAAAAGAACTAGGATAGCCGCGGCTTCCGTACCAGAAAAAGGTGCCAAAACAACACGAGCACCATTTGAAAGCACAAGGGGTGATGTCATAGATTATGCGCGAAGCTTGTTTGTAAGATAGTTTTCAAGATCCGCCAAGGCGATTCGCTCTTGGGCCATAGTATCTCGATCGCGCACCGTAACGGTATCACGAAGTGCAGGATCTCCCTCTCCAAGAGTATCAAAGTCAACGGTAATACAGTACGGAGTTCCAATTTCATCCTGCCTACGATAGCGCTTACCAATAGACTGAGTTTCGTCGTAATCAGTCATCCATAGGCCACGAAGTTTTTGCGCAATGTCTTGAGCAACCGAAGAAAGATTCTCTTTCTTAGAAAGAGGAAGCACGGCGATTTTGTAAGGAGCAAGTTGCTTGGGAAGCTTAAGAACAATACGCGTTTCTCCCTGAATTTCTTCTTCATGATACGCGTCGGAAAGCACCGCAAGGAACGTTCTTCCCACGCCAACGGAAGATTCAATAATGTGAGGAATAAACTTTTCCCCCGTTACCAAATCGGTGTAATCAAGCTGTTGCCCAGAGTGCGCAGAGTGCTGTGTAAGATCGTAATTTCCTCGAGCATGAATTCCTTCCAATTCCTTAAAACCAAATGGGAAACGATATTCAATGTCGTATGCCTCCTTTGCATAGAAAACAAGATTCTCATGTTTGTGCCACTGGAGATTCTCTTCTTTGATGCCAAGGTCAAGATAGTACTGCCATCGTGCCGCACGAAGCTTTTCATATTCCACCATTTCGGCATCAGGATGCGTAAAATACTGCATTTCCATCTGCTCAAATTCTCGTGTTCTGAAAATGAATTGACGAGCGGTAATTTCATTGCGGAACGCTTTACCGATTTGAGCAATACCAAAAGGCAGCTTTTTGCGAGAAGAAGCGAGAACGTTTTCGAAGTTTACATAAATACCCTGACATGTTTCTCCTCGAAGATACACCGGCTCACGATCGTCTCCCGTGAAGTTTCCAAGATTTGATTGAACTAAAAGATTAAACTTCTTAACAGGTGAAAAATCATGCTTTCCACACTTTGGGCATGAAATAGCGCTCATGTTTTGAGTAAAAAGCGCATTAATCTCCTCTTCGGTCATTTTTTCATCAGCAGTAATGCCAATATCTTCCAAAAGATGGTCGACTCGGGATCGCGTGTGGCAAGATTTGCACTCCGTAAGCGGATCGGAGAATCCCCCAACGTGACCGCTTGCATGCCAAATTTTTGGATGCATAAAGATCGCCGAATCAAGTCCGACGATATCGGGACGCATTTGTACCATCGCCTTCCACCATGCTCGCTTAATATTATTTGCAAGCTCTACACCAAGCTGACCGTAGTCGTACACCGCGGCAAACCCCCCGTAAACTTCAGAGCTGGGAAATACAAAACCTCGGCTCTTACAAAATGAGACTAATTTTTCCATGGTCAATTCCATATGGCATCACCTTATCATATTCTCTATGAACGGTAAATAAAAAAATACCCCGCATTTGGGGTATTTTTTAAAGTTTTTACCAAGCTCGAGCAAGTGTCAATCTCGTCTTCATATCCTCGAGATCAACTGAGATGTCAGAAGCGTCATCAATATCTTCTCCGAGGGTGA
>CAZORP010000014.1:13357-14675 GCA_964582615.1 uncultured Gammaproteobacteria bacterium | reverse complement strand
ATGTTTTAAAAAAATATTGTAAAAATGCTACTAATTTTTTTCTAAACAAAAATAAATTTTAATATTAAAATGTGAACCCCCTCCTGTATCCATAAAAATGTAACTCAAAGTGTTGTAATAGACTTTGTTCATCTTGAAGACAAAATTGATTCATGTATATTTAATTACATATTAAACTGAATAATTGTATTTATTGTTTGCCATTTTTATGAGTTATTTTTTGATCTATGAATAAATCTATCAATTACAAACGTTCCGGCGTTGTCAAAAGGGTCGTCATTCTGTAACGTATCGGGATAGATACCCATTGTGCTAAAATATTATAATATTTGAATTAAGTGAAAATTTAAATAATAATTTGGATAAAAATAGAAAAACTTACCTTGTGGACAAAAGTCCCTCATCTGTCCCAAATCTAACTCTAAATAATCTACCGCCTTCTTATGACAAAACAGTTACGTCATCACCAAATTTGGCATTTACAGTGTTAACGGATTTTTTTCCATTTTCCCCACGATCAGAGCCAATTTTTATTTTTTGGCCGATTTCTATGAAACTAAATAGGTAGTCTGAAAAACGTTTAAAAATGCCGTTTCTGTTTCCAAAAAACTTTTTCTTAGAATGATTAAAAACTCGATAAACATCCGCATCATCTGCCATTGTATTTCCATTGGTATCCCTGACGGTCCCAATTGCTACAGCATATGTTTCAACTGCAGGGAGTAAGTATTTTTCAGGATTGAAGCCTTTTATGTAACTAGTGATTGACACAAAATATCATTGTTAGAGTTAATAAAGAAAGTAAAAAATAAATCCTTACTTTATAGGGAATGTTCCAATTTTTGTTGCAGATGTGTTTTGACCACGCGGCCACCCATTTGTTTCTAAACCTAAGAAATTTATACTTTCACCTGCTGTTAAAGATATTTCATCTGGTTGTTGATGTTCATATCCCTCGTTAACAACGAGGGTAGCGCCTCTTTCGAGGTTCGCAGATGTAGTAATGTCGAATCGATCTTCTTTGTTATCTATGAAACCATACCAGAGTCTGGAGCCGTTATCTTTCCGGAGAATTGGGATAATTTTCCCGGGGGTTAAATCGATCCCTTTTTTACTTGTCGATCTTATTAATACTACCGCAAAATCGTCGGTTTTTCCGCAGTGTTCTTTGCTTCTTCAGGGGCGAATATTGGTGTAAAATTTGATGTTGATGTTGATGTTGATGAAGATGAAGATGAAGATGAAGATGAAGATGTTGATGTTGATGTTGATGTTGATGTTGATGTTGATGTTGATGTTGATGTTGATGTTGATGTTG
>CAZORP010000014.1:2965-13257 GCA_964582615.1 uncultured Gammaproteobacteria bacterium | reverse complement strand
GATGTTGATGTTGATGTTGATGTTGATGTTGATGTTGATGTTGATGTTGATGTTGGGGCAGGTTCTCCTACGGCGATGGCTTGCGTGGGAGCTGTGGTGGTAGCGGTACTATTTTGCGAGGTAGTTGTTGATGCGGTTACGGTGGGTGATGGTGTGGCTACAATATCATTATTGTCGAACTCCTCTTGTTCCTCGAGTCCACTCTCCACAGAGGGAACTTCTTCCACCTCGGGTTCTTGAACGATGGAAGCGCTTTTTTGAGAGGATTCAAGATGCATGATGGGCCTATCGTAATATACGTAGGTACCTGTTCCCACGGCGAAAACTCCAGAGGAGAGAAGCCAAATAATTGCTTGTTTGGTCATATACAGTAAGCCTAGCAGACTTTTTGTAAAAATGTAAGTAAATGCCCCTATTTTAAGAATTACCCTCACCTTCCAAGAGTACTGGCTTGGTAAAAGAAAAACGCCTCATGAGGGGCTATTTAGGGGGATTTTTAAGCATGAGGATTGCTTTTATGCAGTGAACGTATTTACTCCTCGCAGAATACTTGAACGGTGTTTGGCTTTGGAATTGTCAAACTCGCCTCACCGGAGATTGCTTCACAGCGTCCACGAACACCCTGACAAGGCTGTTCCTCGGAGCACGACGTTTTTTCGTCAACACAATCCAATTGTTTTAAGTAGTCCGAAGTAGCGAAACAATTATTTGCACAATCTGCACTGCTGCTACACACCTTGCCAGCATCAGGAGCGATATCGCGACAGCCACTTTCGGTTAAACCTGCGCCTGTGAACTCATAACTCATTTTTTGTCCTTCAGGACAGGGGTCATTGGTATTTTTTACGGTATATTCAAATGGAAGGGATTGATCCATGGGGGATTTGTCACATCCAACCCCCGTGAGAATAAAAGCAAAAATGAAGAGTGTTGCTAAAGAGAATTTCATATGCCCCATGCTACCACTTGAGGAAGAAGGCTTTTTCAACCGATCCGTCTGTATACGCGTATGTATAGATCTTTACGGTTATCCGGAAGGCGCGGATCATGCGGTTACCGTATCACTGCCACCACGTTCATTTTTCGGCTGGCCGCATCGGCATAGAACGACTTCATTATTTCGAACGCAGGTAATAGAAAGTCGCGGACGTCGGTATCGGTTTCAGTTTGTTGGATTGGATAGATGTCGGCGGCAAGCATCGCTTTTGCGTCGATGAGTTCAGCGAAGGCCTCACTCGAAATTTTATTTATTAGGCTCGAGGTAGCGATGACCTCTTCGGGTGTAAGGTAGGTGGCTGGGCCGTATCCCGCGTCGATAGCATCAAGACACCGGTCACCGAAAGGATCGTGACTAACTTCTTCCGACTCGTCAGCTGTCTTCATTTTCATTAGCACAAAGCGGATTCCATCCCACGCCTTATCGAGGCTTGTTCTGTTACTCAATAAAAATTCCTCACATGTATCCGTATCACCGGTTAGAAGTCTAGCAATTTCGTCATTGTTTACCGCGTGTAGCTCAAGATTCATGCTCATAAAAAGAAATAAATAATGGATCGAATATAGTGTAAATTATAAAAATAAAAATACAACCTAATGGGTTGTATTTTTATGGCGGGGCGTCGTGGAACGGGTTGGAATGCATTTTATGGCTGCCACGGGATAGATCCACTACATCAGAAGCGTCGCTGTTTTCTTTTTTGGATCCAATGTCATCTTGCCACCGATAGGAATGATGAGTTGAGGGTCAGTGTGACCAACATCAAAGTTGGTAACAATTGTTAGATTCTTGCATCCAAACTCACGAACAGTCACATCTCGAACCATCTCATCGAGTTCAACTTTTTCTTCGTCTGAATAATCACGTGCGCGACCTACTATGAGCCCTGATAGATTTTGTAAAATGCCCTGCAGTCCGTAATTGCGAAGTGCTCGTTTTACGTTGTCGATGGAAGGCTTCTCCTCAGACGTTTCGAGAAGAAGAATTGCTTTCTTCCAGAGGCTTTTCTTCGGCCAGTATTCAGTTCCTTTGAGGAACTCAAGCACCTCGATGCACCCGCCGATTACGCGACCGGTGACTTGTCGCTCGCCGTTCAGCCAATGCCAACCATCCGTCTGTTTCCATGCTTTGACTTTGGATTCCCCCGCCTCTTTCCAGCTAAGGTAGCCATCGCTGTATTGCCTAAAAGCGCCTAGACGCAGCTTCTTACCTGTTTCATTGAAAAGCACCTCATGAACCCGCTGATGCCATTCTGGGGGCATTGAGCTGGCTTGTGCAAATCCCGCCATCACCGAAGGGCCGTGGAGAGAGGTGATTTTGTTTGCTGCGAGAGCGGTAAGAAGTGTTGTGGTATCCGAATAGCCCATGACGATCTTGGGATTCTTACGAATTTCTTCAAAGTCCAGATATGGCAAAAGGAGTATAGAGTCGTCGCCACCAATCGAGGCAACGATCGCCTTCACTTCAGGATCGCGGAAGGCATCCATAACGTCCTTTGCGCGTCGCTCTGGGTTCGTTGCCACTTCGCTCGCAGGAGCGCGAGTGCTCCAATATTCTTTTACGCGAAGCTCAAGGGTTTCTTCGAGGTACTTCTTTCCACCTTCGTAGACGTGAGGGAAAACGCTTGGGCCTCCCCAAGACATCGAGAGAACTGCGACGGTATCGTTCTTTTTTAATGGTTGAGGATTTATCCAGCTCATATAGAGGTATTTTACCAACTCTAAATGAAAACGTCACTTTTCATGCGAGAACTTTTTTTCGTGTCCCAACTGTCCCGTTTGGATATGAACATTCTTCGCTAAAGTTAGCGAGGATAAAAAGAAAAACACCTCTTTCGAAAAAGAAGTGTCTTTCTGGCGGGCTGGACGGGACTCGAACCCGCAACTTCTGCCGTGACAGGGCAGTGCTCTAACCAATTGAACTACCAGCCCAGATTAAAGCGGGTTTAGTGTAACAGACGAGAAAAAAATACGCAAGTTTTTTTCTGTGGAGAATGTGGAAAAAAGAAAACAGCCTTTCGGCTGTTTTTACTTTACGCTTTCAACAATCTTTCCAAAAACGTTTGCATGCTTTTCTGCGATCACTGCAAGAACCTTTCGGTCAAGAGCGACGTTTGCAGTCTTAAGCTTTGCAATGAACGTAGAGTAAGAAAGTCCAAACTCGCGAACTGCAGCATTGATTTTGATGGTCCACAAGTTGCGGAAAGTGCGCTTCTTTGCGCGGCGATCGCGGAATGCGTACATTCCAGCTTTGAGCATCGCAGGGCGTGCGAGACGGATTTTGCTCTTACGTCCCCAGGAGAATCCCTTAACGCGAGCGAGTAAGTTGTTGCGGCGCTTTACATGTTGCGTACCGCGTTTAACGCGTGGCATAGAAAATGAGGTAAGAAGTTACAAATTATGCGCCGTAGGGCATAAGCGTCTTAAGCGCACGCTTGAGCGCTTTTGCTACTCCGATATCGGTGCGCTTGTTGCGCGTTACGTTGCCAGATTCGCGGGAATTGAAGTGGCCTTGACCTGCCTTGCGCTTCATCACCTTGCCTCCGGCGGTGACTTTAATGCGCTTCGCCATGGATTTGTTTGTCTTGCGAGCCATAAAGAGATAGGGAAAATTCCGAATGAGTGTACGGAATTTTCAGAAAAACGTCAAATACGAGGAGTGTATGAATAAGAAAACTTAGGATTGTCGAGCGATGATTGCATGAAGCTTGCCGCCTTGAGCCTTAACAGGGGACTCGATTTTTACCGGGTAGTGTTCCCCAAGTTTTTCGATGTATTTAGCGAAAACTTCCTGTGCCTGGATTTGGTATGCGCGTTCACGTCCACGAAGAATCATTTCTACCTTGATTTTATCGCCCTGCTCGAAGAATTTTGCTCCTTGCGAAACGCGAATATTAAGATCTCCCTCTCCGATGCGCAAACCAAGACGAATACCCTTGATTTCCACCTCTTTTGATTGAGCTCGCTGTTTTCGAGCCTCCTTTTCCTTTTGGTACTTAAATTGGCCGTAGTCGCCAAGTTTACATACAGGAGGTTCTGCCTTTGGTGAAACCTCGATAAGATCGCATTCTCGCTCCTCGGCAAGACGAAGCGCTTCTTCAATGGTCATGACTCCAAGGGGTTGGCCTTCGTTGTCGATAACGCGTACTTCTGATGCTGCGATTGCGGCATTTGCCTTGTAAACCTGTGGGGCAAACTTTGGCGCCTGAAATCGGCGATGTTTGTGGATGCGCATGGGAAAGAAAACAAATAAAGATGGGAAGAGTATATAGGGAATATCTAAAAAAGACAATATTTCTGCTGAGGATAGAGAATTTATGAGTTTCCTGGAGGTAATTGCTACTCTCCCTCGATCTTTGGATTATTCAATTGCAATAAAACCCCCTCCGATTTGGAGGGGGTTTTATGGTGGACCTGACGGGAGTCGAACCCGTATCCAGCGCAAAGATGCCTAAGATCATACTTACAAGTATAGCTTCTTTCAAAGGGGCTTTACGTCGTTGCTCTGACGAGGAAAGAAACAAAGAAGAGTTTCGACGGCTGGGTGCAAAAGTCCCGAATACTAACACAGCGTAGTATGCGGCAAGCCTGCAGAACTATGACACGGAGATTTGCGCGGCAAGCGGGCGCAAGTCCGTGGGTGTCGACAATATTATGCGACGACCGAAGCGAAGGAAGGGGTTCGGAATGCCGAAGCAACGAACGCCTTTACCTGCGAAAATACGTTTGCATGTACTTTCTGAAGCGTGTGATAACTCGGGACGCTTCGCCCGGGACTTGTGATCGGAGGGTGTTTGTACTGTCGAAGCCAAAAACAGGCCCAAGAAGTACCAAAAAAAGTGTAGCACAGTCTTTTAAAAGGAAGAAGCTCGAAGTTTCTTATCGTTTATAAAGATGGTACGAAAAATTTCTGCCGGAGATCGTTGCGATGTGTTGTCGCACGTTTTCCATGACAACATTTTTCTGTAAATATCTTCAAAACGCTGTTGATTGATTGTGGCACTGCCGAGGGACATTCTCCAGCAAGAAAGAATATGAGAGCGATGTTTTACAAGAAGGCGTTCCCAAGGGAAGGGAATTGTTTCTTGAAAAGCATGTTTTGTAAAGAAAAGATTGATTACTTCGAAAAGTTCAATGTGATCCTCTTGAATCATTCGCGAGAGCTGTTCTTGGTCTTTTGCTTGTTGGTAGGATGCTTTATAGAGCATTTCCATGATAGTGGGAATTCGCTTTGCGTAGTGATGAAGTGGAAGAAGAAGTGCACATGCATATACAACATTCTTTGCATCTCCTCCTATCCAGTAAGCTCGACGAAGTTCGGTTAACAAGGCTTTCTTCGCTTCACGAAAGCGGTTTACAACATAATTCCATGCCTGAATAAAACGTGCGCACTCTGGTGGAATGGCACTATTTGCCCTTGCGTAGACTTTCTGAAGCTGTAACACGTGTCGATGAATGGTGAGTAGATCGTTTTCTGCCGTTGCCCACGATACGTCGGTAAGTCGTTCAAGGGGGAGTGTCTTGATGTGGGCCAGTTCGGCGAGAAACTCTTCATGAAGATGAAAGAGGACGGTTGAGGGAAGAGTCTTGAGATAGTGTCGATCTTCTGATGACGCGAGACCAAGAAAGAGCTTGTTAATTTTTGGACCAATGTCATGCTCCCATGTGGGAACTTGCTTTGTATCTCCATAGGGAGATGCTTTTGAGAGAAAGACGTGGGCCTGTTCGTGTGCAAGCGTTGCTTCTTCTGTGGATTTTTCGGTGCGAGCAATAAGAATGAAGGGGCTTTCGGAAAGTCGGGCTCCTAGGGTTAGCCGATGATGGGGAGTTTTCTCAAGGATTTTTTGAAGTGCAGACGGTTTGATGATAAAGGTGACTGAAAAGGGTTGTAGTAGGGTGTGTAGAATGTCCTCCCGGGAAAGTTCGTAAATGCCAAGTTCAACGAGTTTTTGATGAAGTGCTCGATAGGCTTTTTCGGGGGTATTGCACTCTTCAAGAATAAACGCGTGAAAATGTTCGAGATGGCGTTCCCATTGAAGTATGGTAGTTGCGGCAAAAAGAAAAGTGTGCCGTGCGTGAAGGTGGTAATTTTGTGTTTCTCGATCAAGAGAGAGTGCTTGTTCTTGTTCGGGTCGTGTAAGAAGCCGGAGTGCTTCGTGGACGCTCGCTCGAAGCCGAGGGAGCACAGGATCGTACAGGGATTTTTGTCCAAGATCTTCGCAGAGAGAAATGCAACGAGTAATAGCTTGAGCTTGCGTCAGAAGACGCTCAAAATAAGGAGTCGTTCGATCTCCTAACGCAACGCGTTCGCATCCTCCATCCTCCAACATAAAGAGCTATCCTTTTAATGCTCGTGAAATTTCTCTTGCAACTTCACGATCCTTAATAGTGGCTCGCTTTTCATGTGCACGTTTTCCCCGTGCAAGGGCAAAGCGTAGTTTAATTTTTCTTCCTTTGCGCTCAAGGGCAAGTGGAATCATGGTGAGTCGCTCTGCCTCGTGACGCATACGCAGGAGACCAAGTTCATGGCGATGTACGAGAACTTTTCTCTCTCGGCGTTCTGCGACAGCTTGTTTTCCTGCGGGGGTGTAGGGTCCGAAATAGGCATTTCTTAGCCAGAGCTCTCCATCGCGAAGAGTAAGGAATGCGCCTTTAATAGCGACGCTTCCACGATGTGCGCTTTTTGCTTCTCCTCCGGTTAATACAAGACCTCCTTCAAAAGTCTCTTTTATTTCAAAAGAGTGGCGTGCGTGAGGATTTCCTGCAAGAAGTGTCATAGATAAAGAAAGTATACTTAAAAACCAAGAAAAGAGGAGGCCTACTCATGCACAGTGCGTGCTCGTGCGCTCTTTTGAAGAGCTGGTATACTTTTTTTATATGCGCACCTCACGATACGATTCTCCACTTTCTCCAGCGTCGCTTATGCGACTTGCGGTTATTGGGGGATTGGCATGGATAGCGTACGCCATTCGTGATGTTCTCGCACTTGTACTTGGTGCGCTGTTTCTTGCAGTCCTCATGGAGCCATTTGCGGACGCTCTTGAACGTCGCCGCATGCCAAGAAGTATTGCCGCTATTGTGGTGTATGGTATTGCGCTGACAACTGTTGGCGGTCTTATGTATGTCGTTGTTCCTCCCGCGATTCTTGAGCTTCGCAATGCCCTTCCGCTTCTTGCGCCGTATATGGCCGGATCCGGAGCGATTCACGCATTTGAACAGAATTGGATAACGGGATTCACTTCGGTTATTGGAACGCTTGAAGCGTCGGGAATTTCCGGAGCAGTTCCGCAATTGCTTGGTCTTGGGTCGTCTACCGTGCGAACATTCACCACGGGTGCCGTGCTCTTGATTCTTGCATACTATTTTATCGCCGAGAAAGATGCGGTGCTTTCATTGGTTTCTCGTTTCGCTCCCGAGGAGTATCATCCGTTTATCAATCAGCTTGCGCATAAACTGCGCGACCGTCTTGGAGCGTGGCTTCGGGGGGAGCTCATGCTCATGGGCATGATCTTTCTTTTAACGTACATTGCACTGTCACTTATTGGCGTTCCATACGCGCTCATTCTTGCGCTTCTTGCAGGTGCGCTTGAGGTTATTCCATTCATGGGACCGTTATTTTCCGCAGTTCCCGCGGTACTTCTTGCGCTCGCACTTTCTCCGCTTCACGCCATTGTCGTTATTGGTGCATATGTACTCATTCAAGGCATTGAAGGTCAGGTTCTTGTTCCAAAGGTTATGCAACACGCCACCGGAATGAATCCACTTCTTTCGCTTCTTGCGGTGCTCATAGGGTGGACACTTGGTGGGGTACCCGGTGCCATTCTTGCAATACCACTCGCGAATGCCGCTATGGTATTTGCCGAAGAAATTAATATTCTCTAAGCTATCTTCTATGATGACACGTCATTGGTTTCCGGTTATTGCCGTGGGGAGTACGTGCGCGCTTCTCCTTGTTGTTGGGTGGGTTTTTGTGCGTCATCAGGAACGCGAAAGCGAGAAGATTCGTGAAGCGTATCGCGCCGACATGTTGACACCGGCGCTTGACGAAGATGCGTATTATCGTACGGTACGCATGGTTCTCGCGGCGTATGAAGCTGATGGAAAAGGTGAGGCCGCGTATGATGCGGTGCTTGCCATTCGTCACATTCCAGAATCCCTCAAGGATGCACATATCAGTATCGTTGCGGCACTGGGAAAAATTGCCGCAGGAGATGTTGAAGAGGGGCGTCGTCGTCTTGACGTTGTAAAGAGTGAATATCCAAATCTTGCTCAGGAAAAATAATCTGTGATTCTCCTGCATCGCCTTACTCCATTTGCAATCTTCTTTCTTTCTGCCGTGGGCTTTGGCTGCATGCTTTTTTCGCCGTTCACGCTGGGATCTTGGGCTCTTGCAAGCTTTGCTCTTGTTATCCTGCTTTTTGCGCGGCTTCTCTTGTGGGATGTTCGAAGAACGGGGTTCTGGGTATTTCTTGGAATACCTTGCTTTCTCATTGTGACATCACTCGCGTTCTTCCTTCTTCTTGAACACGACGCTCCAAAGTGGATTCTTTCGGGATTGGTTTCTTTGGGGTTGGGTCTTTTTGCTGAGAATGTGTTTGCGTTTTATCACTACCCACGAGCCTATCAGGCGTATTCATTGGAGTATCTTTCCCTCACACTCGGCGTTTGCGGAATATTTTTTACCGCCAGTGCAACATCGCTTGCGGGACTTTTTTTGGAAGCTCCTTTGTGGATGACGGCTCCCAGCATTGCTGGCATTTCATGGGCGGTGCTTGTAGCTATTTTTTGGGTGAGTAAAGTAAGTTGGGAAGCGGGAAGGGTCTATGCTCTTTGGGGGGCGCTACTGACCACGGAAATTTACGCGGTAGGTTCTTGGCTTCCCACGGGATATCTTACGCATGCCGGTATTTCCGCGATTTTTTTTGGATGGTACGTTGGAACTATGCGCGCCCACGCTTTTCAAAAATATACGCCTACGGTTTTTGCGAAGGCGACAATATTTGCCGGTGTTTTGATGGCGATATTGCTTGTAACATCATCTTGGCGCTAGAGCATTCTTCGTGCTTGTGCTACCATGCTTCCTACTATGGAAAAATCCATCGTCATTCTTGGAGGAATGATTCTTGCCGCGGCCGCGGCAGGAACGTCTGCGGCCTTGGTTACCAACCGAGCACTCGAACGTTATGCGGCGTCACTGGTTGATGATCGTCAGTTTGTGGCGCTTGCAACGAGGCTTTCTCGAGCGACGACAGATAGCACGGTTGATGCTCGCGAGAGCGTGCGATCCGCCGCTCAAAGATCACTTGCCTTTTTAGAGAATGCACAGGGAACTCAGCGGGTTTCTGGCGTTGTGGTAAGTGCCGATGGATGGATACTTTTTCCTTCCGAAGTAAAGGATATGCTTGCTCACGATGCGGTGGTGCGATATGCGGGCGAAGTCTATGCCGTGGGCGAGCAAAAAGAAGATACGCTCCTTGGCGTTCTTGCGGTTCGCGCAGAAAAAGTTTCGGGATGGACACCTGTAGATATCGCATATGCTGATGAGGTTCTTGCGGGAGACACGGTATATGCCGCCGCTCATGCATACGAGGTGTATCCCATGACTATGATTGGAGAGCGTGCACGTACGAATATTTTACCTATTGAATCTCCGCGATCATTGCTCTTTGCGGGAGATATTTCTTCTGATGCCTCGGTTCTATTTACCAACGATGGTCGTTGGTACGCATTGCTTGGGCATACTAAGGAGACCACAATTTCTGCGCATCGTTGCTCGGGTTTTGTTCGTGCCCTTGTGCGTGGAGAGGATTATCGTCAGGCATTTCTTGGTGGATGGGGAAGTGAGGCGTTTACGGGCGATGGAGGAGTTGTGCTTACAGCTCCCCCGAGCGAGCGTCGTGCGGTTGTACGCGATGGTGCGCTTGAGCGCGCGGGAATTGACGTTGGTGATACAATTCTTGCGATTGATGAGGTGTATATTACGCCAATGTTAAGTTTGTCGGATATTCTCGCGGCGTACACTCCCGGACAAACCGTTGCGGTACAGGTGAAGCGGGGGAGTGAGCGTGAGACGGTTATGGTGACGCTTGGCGCTTCTAATGATGAAATTTATAAGGAGTACCTTGAGGAATAGGTGAGATGGTTTTAAAGTGGAGTTGAAAAAAAGCACAAAACGTGCTATATTTTTTGGTTCTCACCTACCGCGCAATGTCTGCGCGGCGAGAACGGAGATACAATGAGTTCCCACGGCTCCCACGGCTCCCACGGCTCCCACGGCTCCCACGGCTCCCACGGCT
>CAZORP010000014.1:1785-2865 GCA_964582615.1 uncultured Gammaproteobacteria bacterium | reverse complement strand
CTCCCACGGCTCCCACGGCTCCCACGGCTCCCACGGCTCCCACGGCTCCCACGGCGAGCCTCACCCCTCTCGGGGTGTTGGGGGGTGCCAACTCCCCGCGCTCCTCCTATTCGTGGGGAGCTGGGCGCTTATGTGCGCCTGTTGTTCGGGCGTGTGGGAGTTCGTATTTTCACCGCCGTAATCCTCTCGTTCCGCAGACTTTTCTCATAAAGTCTGCGGATTTTTTTGATTTTTTATGAAAAATATGCTACTATCCCCAGTTAACTGTCTATCTAGATAAACTATGGAAAAACCAGAAAAGTTGTGGAGAATTTTGGGAATAGTAGGCGCGCTTGGCGCAGGCGCGGTAGCGTTTGAGCGTTGCACTGATGGTCCTGATTTTGTTGAGGTTACAAAAGAAGATGGACTTCTTCGTTTTTCTCATAGTGAAATTCGTGTCAAGGAATCTGTTGACATTACACTTTCCCCTGATGATGGCTCAACGGTATACGCGGTTCTTTTAAAAATTCTTGAGAAAAATGAAGAATATCAAGCTTTACATAAAGCGGAACAGCAAGCGTGTATTGATGCGATTATTGGCGTAACACGCAAGATGAATCCTAAAAAGAATCTTGATAATTTTGGCGATATCGTTGGAAAACCTCTTCGTTTTCCCGCTGAATTTTCTTGGAGATCTCGTCGTCAGGAGGTTTTGAGCGCAAAGGAAGAGGGATACGCCGCACTTCAAAGTATTGCAGAATCCGATGGCTTTCCTTTGCGAACGGGAAATAAGAATAAAATATATCAAGAAGCCTATCGTCATGCGACAACGTTGCCATTGAGTGGAGTCGGTTATGCACTTGATAGAGTTGGAAGTGAAGATAGTCCAAATAAACTCGAGAAAGATGTCGTGGAGAGTATTCAGAGAACCGGAGAAGCTTTTGCGAAAAAAACAAACGGTTGGAGTTTTGTTGTAACAGACATGATGCGCAATGAAGAGGCTCAAAAAAATCGAAAAAATGGAGCTGAATCATCGACACATCTTACGGGAAGAAGTTTTGATATTTCCGATGGTCGTTGGAAGACTCCTGATGGAAAGGT
>CAZORP010000014.1:0-1685 GCA_964582615.1 uncultured Gammaproteobacteria bacterium | reverse complement strand
GAAATAAAAGGAAATGTCGCATCCTTTCTTCTTAGGGACGCAGAGCGGATTGAGCGCGAAAGAATTGCTCCAGAAGAAGCTAAGCAACAGCGAGATGATCTTGAGAGAGACCTTCAGCAGGCTTTCGAAAAGTACCTTGGACGTACGGTAAAGCGCCCATTTCTTACTGCTATAAGCGAGTTTCCTTCCGAGGGATCTACGCCTGAAGAAAGAGAAAAAGCCGCGCTCAAACTCAGAGTCCTCACACTTCTAAGAAAAGCCCCTCTTGAGTCGCTTGGTGATTTGGGAATTCTTACGGGAACCACGGTACACAGCGACAATCGCCCACCGTTTAGTGATCTTGAGGGTATTTGGAAATGGAAAGATGAAAAGCGGAGCTCTTCAAAAAATAACGCCTATATTAAGGCTATCGTACAAGGTGTCGCGAGAGTAAATCATACGGTGGGAATCTCGGAATGGCTGGGTATTCAACAGCACCTTCAAGATGCGGTAGTAAAACATCGCAAACATTTTTCGGTACATGAAGATCTTATCAGATACACAAGTCCAGAAATTGTTCTTGCAACAGTTCATGCGGAGTTCTTTTCGGAGCTCGATGGACCGACTTATGTAGCGTTACTTCCTGTGTTGTTCAAGGGTTATAACCTCGTTTTTGCGCCATCGGCAAATGATAATGAATTGAGTGCGGGATTGGCTCAGGTTATTTTCCCCACACTGCTTACAGGTCCCGCAAGTATGGGTGAACGTTTTCGAGTGGGAACTGAGGCTATTGCAACTGAACGAGGATTGAAAAGTATTAAAATTCCCGAAGAACAGGGAAGGGGTTTCGTTCCTTCTGAAGTTGCGAATACGATGGTTCTCGATGCGGTAAGTGCAAGCTACTGGGCCTATCTCTCACTGCTATACCATATGGGTCCCGGATTTGAGATTCTTATGAATGATAAGGATTTTCTCAGGGCGTGGACATCGGCTTCGGAAGCGGAAAAAATGATTTTTCTTGGAACCTATGCACCTTTAGCGAATAATGGCGGCATCGGAAGGGCGAAGTCAGTTGCTCGAGATATTGTAAGTGGCATGAAGTCTGGGGAAAGTCTTTCTGAAGTAACAACATTTGTGATTTCACATAGGCTTACTACACCTACGGCTCAACGAGGCGCGAAAGTTGGGCATGAAAGTATTCAGGCGTTATTTGGAGCGGCGGGGGAATAGCACCCTTGCCGCTTTTGACAAAGTCAAGAAAAACTGCTATATTCCAATGTTCGTTCTTTTACAAAAAATGTCATCGATAACGTCATGCATGACTTCGTGTACGTAGAAAGTCTCTCAGAAGAAGATCGGTTCTCTATAGGAATTGTCTCCTTCTGCGAGGCTTGCTACGTCACAAGCCCGACTTCTGACATTCTACATAGTGTAGGATTCAAGAAGATCTATATTGACGTGTTAGGAAGAAGAAATGTCCCAAGAAGAGACCCCCCAAGCCCCCAAATGGGGGTGGATTAAGTGGTTGGCCGCTTTGGCGGCCGTTGTGGTTTTTTTCGGCGGTCTTGCCGCCGCTGAGTGGTTAGTTGGCGGCGAAGATGGGGCCGCCTTTGACGGCGCCCCCACCGAACCCGCCCCCGAACCCACCCCCGCCCCCACCCCCGAACCCACCCCCGAACCCACCCCCGCCCCCACCCCCGCCCCCA
>CAZORP010000013.1:0-31981 GCA_964582615.1 uncultured Gammaproteobacteria bacterium | reverse complement strand
TGAGCGCCATTGTTCTTAAAAATATCAAGCGCCTTCATGAACGCCGTACGAATCTCAGGAGCGAGTCCGTCAATAAGAAACTCTTTAGGAACCGCGATACGCACATCACTTTTCTTTGCCTCGAAAGAGATTTCCCTCGTCGTCGCATCGTGAGGATCTTTTGCCGACATGACGCGCAAGGCAATTTCAGCGTCCTCAACATTGGTAGTAAAAGAACCAACCTGATCAAGACTTGAGGCGAGTGCAATAATCCCGTAACGAGAAACCGCTCCGTACGTAGGCTTTACACCAACAATTCCACAAAGTGCCGCAGGCTGGCGAATACTTCCGCCCGTATCAGATCCAAGCGCCAAAGGAACAAAACCCGCCGCAACCGCAACTGCGCTCCCCCCGCTTGATCCTCCTGGAATTTTTGTGACATCGTTAGGATTTCTTGTCACTCCCCACGCCGAGGTTTCCGTTGACGATCCCATAGCAAACTCATCCATGTTCACCCGACCAATAATAACCCCCCCGGCTTGCTCAATGCGTTCAAGAACGGTTGCAGAGTATGGTGCTCGATACGTTGCAAGCATGCGAGAACCCGCCGTCGCAAGCTCCCCAGCGTACAGCATATTATCTTTGATAGCGACAGGAATACCAAAGAGTGGCAGTCCAGCCCTTTCTTCAAGAGAATACGCATCAAGCTCTCGAGCGCGCTGGCGTGCACGATCTGAAAACACTTCAAGAAAGGCTCCATACTGCTGATTGCGCTCGGCAATATCCGCAAGAACATCCTCAACAACACGCTCAACGGAGCTCTCACCAGCCCATAAACAATCACGAAGTGCCTTAAGCGACATGGACATCATAGCTACTCTTTATCAAGATCATCAGAAAATCTTACATGCTTTGCCGTGCGTGCACCAACGGACGGTACTTGTAGTGCACCTGCTTTTGCTTGTGGAAAAAGTTGAAGCGCGGCATCTCGCTCGGAAATCTGCAAAGCCGCAACATCCTCGCGAAGATATACTTCTTCCTGCACTTCAAGACGATAGTCAGGAAGCGAAAGTTCTTGTAGCTGTGCAACGTACGCTAAAATTTTTGGTAACTGAAGACGAACCTGCTCTCGCTCTTCGTGGGTAAGCGAAAGTTTTGCAAGCTCCTCAAGACGCTGAATATCAATTTCCATACGATGGTGCTATTTTCTCCAAAAATTGCTCTTCAGTCAACGTGGGAACGCCCAATAACCTCGCCTTCTCCGCCTTGCTTCCGGGGCTATCTCCAACAACAACGTATGTGGTTTTTTTACTTACACTCTCTGAAATCCCTCCACCCAAGAGTCGAACACGATCTTTCGCCTCTTCCCTACCCAGCTTCGTAAGCGTTCCCGTGATGACAAAAGTTGATCCTGCCAATATTTGCTGCATTGCCGTTACTTCCTGAATGCGAACACCTACACGCTTATACTCCTCAAGAAGAAATTTATGATGATCTTGTTCAAAAAAACTCGCAATGGCATCAGCAACAATGGGTCCGATTGCGGATACCGCCGAAAGCTCTTCACGAGAAGCCTTCGTAATCGCATCAAGCGTTCCAAAGGTTGACGCAAGAACAAACGCTGTCTCACCACCAACATGCCGAATTCCCAGCGCAACCAAAAAACGATCGAGAGGGATTTCTTTTCGTGCAGAGATTTCATCACAAAGCTTTTTTGCTGACAGCTCACCAAAACCCTCCACGGACAAAAGATCATCAAGCGTAAGCGTAAAGATATCGGGAGCTTGTTTTACAAGTCCTCCCGCGAGAAGCTTTTCAATAATACGCTCCCCAAGGCCGTCGATAGCAAATGCTCGCGCGGCATGGAGAAGTCGTTCACGTTCCATGGCGTAACACGAGGAATTCGTACACAATAATGCAACTTCACCCTCTTTTCGAGAAACCTCAGATCCGCACACCGGACAAACACTTGGCACTACAACTTCCTGTTCAGTTCCATCGCGAAGCTCAAAGAGTACCTTAACAATTTTGGGAATAATGTCTCCAGCCTTCGTAAGAATAACCGTATCTCCAATGCGAATATCAAGTCGAGCAATTTCATCAGCATTGTGAAGGGTCGCATGAGTAACCGTTGTCCCAGCAACATTCGCAGGATCAACCGTTGCAACGGGAGTGAGCGCCCCCGTTCGCCCAACAAACCAAGAAATTTCTCGAACTCTCGTCGTCACCTCTTCAGCGGGAAATTTCCATGCCACAATACCGCGAGGGGTCTTTCCTACGACGCCAAGATTTCGAAAAAGCCCAACATCATCAACACGAACCACAACGCCGTCAATCCAAAAATCAAGCGTTGAACGAAGTTTTTGTTGGGAAGTAAAGAATTCAACAACCTCATCTTCGTTTTGAGCGAAGCATCCCGGAGCAGGGACAAAGCCCCATAGTGCAAGAAGATCGACCATCATCGCTTGGCGCGTACATGCAACACCATCTTCAATACGCCATGCAAAAAATGCCAAGGGGCGCTCAGCGGCAATGGCGGGATCTAGCTGGCGAATACTTCCCGCGGCAAGATTTCTTGGATTTGCAAAAGGCTCTTCACCTCGCGCTAGTCGCTCCTCATTTACCTGAAGAAAACCTCCTTTAGGAACATATACCTCACCCCGAATTTCCACCCTTCCTCGCGGAAAAAACCACGAAGAGCTTTCATTAACGGAGCATCCCCAACGATCACAATACGTTTTTTGCTCCTGTGGTAACGGAACACGAAGCGTGAGGGGGATGGAAGATATCGTACGAATATTATGCGTAACATCTTCACCGATACGACCATCGCCACGAGTCGCCGCAGTCACAAGAACTCCATCTTCATACACCAAAGAAACTGCAAGTCCATCAATTTTGAGCATGGCATACCACGAAGGCGTGACCCCTTCATGAAGGCGAGTCACCCTTAGTGTCCACTCATGAAATTCTTCACGAGAAAAAACATCCTCCATGGAAAGCATGGGATGTGCGTGTGTTATTTTTGAAAACTTATCAAGAGCCCCTCCTGCGACGCGTTGCGTGGGAGAATCTTGGGTAATCAAATGAGGAAACTCCTCCTCAAGAAGACGGAGCTCGTGCTTTAAGCTATCTAAAGCACCCTCGGGAACCAGAAGGGTGTCGTAAAGATGATAAGCGTCACGATACCGAGCGATACTCGCTCGAAGTCTCTGTAAACGTTCCCGCGCTTGCGCTTCCTGCATATACCCAATCTTAGCAAAAGATGGGCAAAATCACCACGTTGAAATCTAAGGATTGAGCGGAATGAGCGTAAAGTACCACGACGTCAGGGATTCGCCGAAAAATAACATCACAAAAAGCGCAATAACCATGAACGTTCCAAAAGGAACATGATCTCGAAGCGTCGCTTTTCTTAATAAAAGCAGGTGGATTCCTACAACTGAACCAAGCATGTATGCCAAAACAAGCGTCAGCATCCCCATCCACGGACCAAAAAGAACTCCCGCAAGAAATCCAAGACGAACATCTCCCCCTCCAACCCACATACCACGAGAAGCTAATGTTTGCACCGCGAAAAACGCGGCAAGCAGCAAACCTCCAAGAAGAAGCGAGGGAGCGGAAACGCCAAGTGCGGCCGTGGCAAGAAATGCAATACCAATCGCGGGAAATGAGAGCGTGTCGGGAATAACCGAAGCGAGCGCGTCAAAGAGGAAGATATAAATAAGAAATACGCTCAAACTTACATCGCGAAGAAAAAGTAGGAAATATTCAGATGGAGCTACATAAGATGGTATGCCCAAAGAAAAAAGTACCCTTGCCGCAAACAGTGCAAAAGCAATACCGACCGCCCACTCCGCGGCGGCGTAATGCCAAGGAACAATCGCACGACATCGGCGGCACTTGCCTTTTAGACGAAGATTGCCAAGGATGGGGAGAAGGTCGGCGACGGCAACAGGATGCGCACACACCGCACATGCTCGAGGAGCAAGAATTGCTTGACCCGAGGGAGAACGGGCAATGTACGCATTCATGAGAGCCCCAACGGAAAGACCCGTCCCCAAGGCAAGTAGTACGAGAAATATCGACGTCATCATACGTAGTTAGTAAAGCTGGGAGCACTCTCCCTTTTTAAATCCCGTTTCAGTAAGACAGTTTTTTCCCTTCGCAAGCCCAAGTCGTTCGTGTGCTGATTCTAATTCAAATTCAACGCGATACACCTGAGCATTTCCTTTATAGCAGTACGCTGGAGCAACGCCACTACACGAAACATCCGAAGAAATTCCCTGCGCTGGCGTAGAGGGAACTACCGAAATGAAGGGGCTGCTTCCCTCAGGGCAAGGGGCGCGAAATCCTGTTGTATCTAAACAAGCCGTCTCTTGAGATCCTAGCGCCAACGCCTCTTCAGCGGATGGATAAGATCCCGTTTCAAGGAAGAAAACATCAAGCCCCATCTGCAAATCTCTCATGTGGGATAGTCGAACAACGTCGCGCAACTGCGATCGAGCATCAAGAATGAGATACCCAGAAATAACCCCAAGGATTCCAATAACCGAACCAAATGCGAGAAGCTCTGTTTTATGCATAAAATGATGAGGAAAGTTCTTTTGCCGCACGACGAACCATATCCTGAGGAAGCGCATGTCCACGAAGGAATACCGCGCGAGCCCCATGTTCATGAAGTAATTCCGGCATTCCAGGACGAAGCGATGACATCTCTACAATAACACGAGTCTTGGCAAGAGTTGGAAGAGCCTTCCACCGATCGAGTAACGTAACTACCTGCGCAAGTTCCTCACCAAGGAGAAGAACGACGTGAGGAATGAATTGCACCGAGCGTCGCTCTGCATCTTCGGCTCGAGGTGAAGTGAGGACTTCCCAACCCTCTTTATCAAATGCTTGAGAGAGGATCCCTCGATACACCGCATCTGTACTAATGATAACTACCCGTGGAGATCGAACAGACTTCATACTATTCATCTCCCCCTATGCGCTTTGCCAGTCCAGCGGCAACAACAAGACGAGATCCGACCTCTTCAAGAAGAGGCTTTGAACCCTGCGGAATAGCAATGTGCGACCACGGATTCCCTCGGTACGTTGTAACGCCAAGCACATTTGTGAAGTATGTTTCAATGCCAAAAAATCCTGAACATCCTCCCGTGAGGAGAATTTTATCAACCGTTACACCGGGATGCTCCGGCTGTTCTGCATAAAGTCTGAGAGCGTATTTTATTTCATGAACAATTGGCTGAAGCGCCTGCTGTATCGACTTTGGAAGCTCGCCTTCAACATGCATATCTCGCTTTGCGGATTCAGCCTCTGCATACGAAAGACTCATTGTATGCATGAGTGCCTTTGTAATATCATCACCCCCCGTCTTAATTCCCCGAACCAACACAGGAATTCCCCGCTCAACAAAAAAGACATTCGTTCGAAGAGCGCCAATGTCAACAATCATCACTCGAGCATCTTCCTTTCCAAGAAGAGCTCGGATGCTCGCTATGGACTCGCTCTCTAAAAATGCCACATCAATACCCGCCTTTCCACAAACCTCCACCAGTCGTTGAATATTCCGCTTTGGTGCGGCCGTGAGAAATACCCGAGAAAAATCTTGTTCGGGAGCATGTTCATCTTTTGGAAGCACAACATGATCAAGTGCAAGTTCCTCAAGTGGGAGTGGAAAAACCTTTTTCGCCTGAGCTTCAAGCGCCTCGCGAAGACTATCACCCTGAAGGTTCGATGAAACCGTTACAAGCGTATGAAAAACTTCCGTCGCAGGAAGTGCAACCGCGGCCCGCGTTGCACGAATGCCACCTTCACTAACTAAGGCGCGAAGTGCCGAAATAATCTGCGCATCATCAGAGAGAAGCTTGAGAACCTCATCGGGATTTGCGTACTCGCTATATGCGTAGGTTGTTATACGAGTTCCCTTTGCTTCCTTTGTGCATTCCACCATTTTTATTCCGGACGTTCCGATATCAATGCCCAAAAGACCGGAAAAAACCGGCTCCTGTTTTTTTTCTCGTCCAAACAATGCCATAGGTCTCTAGTATACACCGCCGCGAACTAGCGCTTTCGATACGATGTCGCAAGAGCATCGGCATATTCATTCCACCGATTCCCCGCATGAGCCTTAATCCATACGAGTTTCAACTCTTTTCTTCTGCAAAATTCCTCATAAACCCGCTCAACAAGATCGAGATTTTTAATAGCCTCCTTCTTCTTACCACGAGTCCATCCTTGAGCCTTCCACGCCGCCGCCCATTGCGTAAATGTTTTTACACAAAGCTCGCTATCAGAATAAATCGTCAGAGGAATTCCCGCGGGTGCCATGCGAAGCGCGGCAAGAAGACCCTCAAGCTCCATGCGATTATTTGTAGTATGAGGATCGTGACCTGACTCTTCGGCAAGAATGACATTATTTTCTACATAAACCGCACCCCAACCACCCGGCCCCGGATTTGGATCCGCGGATCCATCGGTAAAAATTCCAGAGACTGGTCCGGCGGTATATTTTTCAAGAACTTCCTCACGAGTCAGCTCTTCCTCTTTTGCAAAAGAATTCGCCTTGCAGGAACGGCACGTTTTTGGATTCCAGCCCGGATATTTTGCACGTGTCGCAGGAGGAAGCATAAAGGTTTTTCCACACTTTCCACAGAGAAATGAAGATGACATAGTAGTTACGACAATGATACACGAAGATCAATAAGACGATACTGCAGTGAACGTCGACCATTCCACGTGTTAACTTCAAGTACATACGCTACATCGTACCGCTCTCCGATGCGAAGTTTTCCCGCGAGATGTCCTGCATGAAAAGCAAGAAATGTGCTTTTACGCTCCATGCTATCAAGCATATGTATGCGTGCATGCGCCCCAGACTCCCCCATGCGGACAATTTCCTCAAAAGACATTCCTTCCGCAAAAAAGACCGGGGGACGATTCCCCTCGCCAAATGGAGCGCATTGCTCGAGAAGATCAAATAACTCCCATGACGCATCGGCGGGATTTAGCCGAGCATCAAGAAAAAGAACATCCTGAGGACCAGCGTCCCCATAATATGCTCGAGCAAATGCTTGAGCTCGCTCGCGAAACACGTCCACGGCTTGAACGTCCACCAACGTCAATCCACACGCCTGAGGATGACCCCCTCGCTTTACAAAGAGTTCATCACCGCAACTCTTCATAAGTTCAACAAGATGAAGTCCTCCCATACTTCGCCCAGATCCCACAACATGATCACCAACCTTCGTGCAGGCAAACACCGGCTTTCCATAATCTTGCTGCAAACGACCCGCAATAAGCCCAATGATTCCCGGAGCCCAATGTTCCGCATAAACAACCCAAAGTGGATCATCTTTTTTATCAGCAATTTGAGCCTCAGCTTCCTTGTACATACCAAGGAACACCGTCTGACGTTCACGATTAACAAGCTCAAGATGCTGTGCATGCTCTCGAGCCTCATGGTCATCTCGCGCAACCAATACATCGAACGCGGCCTTTGCTGATGCCATTCTTCCCGCGGCATTTAGACGAGGGCCAATACGAAAACCTATCGCGCCCGTATCAAGCGTGGCAACATCTGTTCCACTTTGTTCAAGAAGCGCCAAAAGTCCGGGTCGACGAGTCTTTTTTAGAACACGCAAGCCGTAACTTTCCAAAACACGATTCTCTCCAAGCAGAGGAACAACGTCGGTAACTGTAGCAATCGCTACAAGATCAAGAAGCCATTTTTCGTACCCTTCAGGAAACGAGGAACCTCGTACTCGAGCCTCCGCAAGAAGTGCACAGGCAAGCTTAAAAGCAACACCTGTTCCACAAAGCTTTTTATTTGGATATTCCTCGCCAGGAGCAAGTGGATGCAAAATAATGGCATGCTCGGGAAGGGCTTCTCCAAGCTGATGGTGATCGCAAATAAGCACATCCATTCCCAACTCATGAGCTCGAAAGAGTTCCTTTGCGTTTGCGATACCACAATCAACCGTCACCATAAACGTCACACCTTCTTGCGCAAGTCGTTCAACGGTGTGAAGAGCAACTCCATATCCATCACGCTCTCTATCAGGAAGAAATACCTCAACCTTCGCATCGTAGCCAAGGGATTCTGAGATATCTCGAAGCGTCGTAAAAAGCAAGGCCGATCCACTAACACCATCGGCATCATAGTCCCCATGAATAACCACGCGCTCCCCCTTTGCAAGAGCAGTATAAACACGAGTCACCGCTTGCTGCATTTGACGAAAATCGTAAGGAGAGTGGATGTGCAGATCCCACGACGGGTGGAGAAATGCATCTTGTTGTTCTTTGGAAATTCCCCTATTTTTAAGAATTTGTCCAAGAATATCCTCTTGAACTTGATCGGGAATGTGCCAAATTTTTGAAGAGAGATGGTGGGAAATAGACTGCTACCTTAGCAAGTTTCTTCCTTTCGCCAAGGGAGATATCCAGAGGGTCTTACGTTGACTTGGCGAGAATAATCTCACGAGCATCGTGAACAATGCGCTCATCCGCATGAAGTGGAAAGATTTTTCGCATTTCCTCTCCAAGCTGAGCTCTTCGCTCTGAAGATTGCACAAGGCGAAGAATGGCCTGCAAAAGCATCTGCGGCGTAACATCCCCCGGAAGTACTTCGGCCGCATGACGCTGTGCAAGTGCACGAGCATTCTCCTCCTGCTGAGATCCTGGAAGGGGAAGAATAAGCGACGCTTTTTGGAGTGCCGCGAGTTCAGAAATAGTACCCATGCCCGCGCGTGCAACTACAACATCCGCGAGTGCATACGCATCCGCCATACCCTCATGAAGAAATTCGAGTGCAACATAAGGTTTTCCCTGCTGAGCAAGGCTCTGCAGTGCAGGAATCATTTTTCCCCTTCCTGTGAGGTGAAGCACATTTGCAACACGTGTTAGTTCATCAGCAATACTCAAACACGCCGCATTTAAGGATGCCGCGCCCGTTCCTCCACCAAGAATAAATACCGTGGGAAGATCGGCACGAAAACCATAACGATCACGAGCGCTTGTTCGATCACCAAGAAAAAGCGCGGGACGAACCATAGTTCCCACAACTGATGTCTTTTTGGGAGGATATGCCGATGCAGTTTCCTGCCACGTAGTACTCATCCGTGTCGCAAACCATGCCATTACTCTATTTGCAACACCCGGACGAACATCAAGTTCGTGCACCCAAATGGGAATGCGCATCATCCATGCGACTATAGCAACGGGAATGGAAACATATGCTCCAGCAGACATAACCATGTCTGGACGCAATTCTCGCAACATGCGATACGCATTGCCCATACTCCAGAGCATATGAAATGGGATAGCGAGGTATGTCCATTTTCGGTAACGATTCATGCGTGGAGCGGAAAGTGGAAAGAAAGGGATCTTGGCACCTTCAATGAGCAGACGTTCGGGTCCATGCGGCGTTCCAATCCAAGAGGCTCGCATGTCGGGATCGCGCTTTTTCCATTGTGTAACCACGGAAAGGAGTGGCGTCACAGGGCCGAGAGTTCCACCGCCCGTAAAGAGAATGTGCATATGCATTACGATGTTGATCGGGTTCTTGCAGCTTGAATAAATCGAGTAAAAAGTGGGTGTGGGCTCTGCGGACGAGAAAGGAATTCAGGATGAAACTGTACGCCAACAAAGTATGGATGCATGGGGAGTTCAAAGATCTCAGCAAGAAGTCCGTCTGGAGAATATCCGGAAAAAATTCCTCCAGCCTTCTCAATACGCTCTCGATAAGCCCCATTAACTTCATATCGGTGGCGATGGCGCTCGAATACGCGTTCTCCACCGTAGGCTTCATATGCACGCGTTCCTCGACGAAGTACACATGGATACTCTCCAAGGCGAAGCGTTCCCCCTATACCCTCACCTTGCTTCTTTTTCTGAGCCTGTACTTCAAGCATGTGAACTACCGGGTGAGGCGTTTTAACATCAACCTCAGTCGTATGTGCACGCTCAAGTTTTGCAACATTTCGAGCGAATTCAATAACCGCACACTGCATACCGTAACAAATGCCAAAATACGGAATATTTTGTTCGCGAACATAGGTAATTGCTCGAATTTTTCCTTCAACCCCTCTTGTACCAAATCCTCCCGGCACAAGAATACCGTCGAATGCCGAGAGATCTTTAACTTTTTGGGGATTTTTCTCGTATTCCTCTGCGTTTAACCACGTTAACACGGGAGTGCAACCCTCCGACCACGACGCATGTTTTAACGCCTCAATAACCGAAAGGTAAACATCGGAAAGAACAAAATCGCCCGTTGAAAAGTATTTTCCCAAAATACCAATACGAACCTCTCGTGAGGAAGGAATACTTGAAGAGACCATCTTCTTCCAAGAACGAAGATTAACCTTGCGACGCTTCATGCCAAATGCGGCAAGTAGCGCATCCGGAAAGCCTTGCTCTTCAAACATGAGTGGCACCTCGTAAATAGTTCGCACATTGGGAGCTGTAACGATGTGACGACGCGGAACTCCACATCCTCGTTCTAATTTTTCTTTGCGAACTTCATCAAGGGGGTGTTCCGATCGACAAAGAAGAAAGTCTGGAATGATACCAGTTCTTTGCAATTCACGAACAGCATGTTGCGTTGGCTTTGTCTTCATCTCACCCAGCGAAGGAGGAACTGGAAGATAGCTTACAAGAATCGTCTTTACGCATCCGGGATATTTCTGCGCCATCATTCTCACCGCCTCGAGAAAGAGAATATTCTCATACTCCCCCACCGTTCCACCAATCTCAATAAGCACAATATCAGCCTTATCGTGCTTAGCAACCGCTTCAATGCGACTAATAACCTCATGAGGGACTGAAGGAACAACTTCAACACACTTTCCGCGATATTCACCCGCGCGCTCTCGCGCGATAACCGCTTGATAAATACGACCTGTAGTCATGTAATGACGACGCGAAAGCGGCGAGCCAAGAAAGCGTTCATAGTTTCCCATGTCTTGATCGGTTTCATCACCATCTGCGGTGACGAATACTTCACCATGCTCAAGAGGATTCATCGTTCCCGCATCAACGTTTACGTATGGATCAATCTTCATTGCAGAAACCTTGAGACCTCGAGCTTGAAGGGTTACGCCAAGCGAACCAACCGAAGTCCCCTTGCCCACGCCGCTCATAACACCACCCATAACGAAGACGAAACGATGTTTCATAGGGTTTTTGAATATTATACGCTATGGTCAGGTGATGTACGAGAGATATTTACCACAACCCCAACCGCCGTCATGGCGATAGCGAGCGCCGTTCCTCCATAGCTTACAAACGGAAGTGGAACTCCCGTAATGGGAAGAATAGCAACCATGGCACCCATATTTACAAACGCTTGAATACCAAGCCATGCCATAACGCCGATAGCAATATATGATCCAAATGCATCAGGAGCTTTCTCTGCAATAATCAAACCACGAAAAAGAAACGCCACGTAGAGAATTACAAATGCCGATGTAAGTAAAAATCCCAATTCCTCCCCCATGACCGCAAAGATACTATCTCCCGCAACCTCGGGAAGATATTGAAATTTTTGCAAACTATGCCCATATCCCCGACCAAAAAATCCCCCCGATCCAACCGCAAGAAGCGCTTGATTAATTTGGTATCCCGCACCAAGAGGATCAAGTTCTGGATGTAAAAAGGTCGTGAGCCGCTCGGCGCGATAGGGGGAGATGGCAAAAAGAATTGCGAGTAACACCGCGCCACCGACTCCAAAAAGAGCAAAATATCGCAACGGAGCTCCAGCTACGAAATATACCGCAACCGCCATGGTAACAATAATACCCATACTCCCCGTGTCTGGTTGCAATAACAGCAGAAACATGATGCTACCAAGTACCGTGAGAAATGGCACCAGTCCCTTCATGGTATCGTGAACATTTTTCCCCATGGAACCCTCAAGCCATGCCGCGAGGTATAAGAGAAACGTCATTTTCACCAATTCCGAAGGTTGAAGCGAGAAAACGTTCCCAAGATGAATCCAGCTTCGTGCACCTTTAATCTCAAGACCAAGTCCCGGAATAAATACCAAGAGAAGAAGTACGATGGACACTCCAAGCATGGGAAGTGCAAATTTGCGATATGTCTGATATGGAATAGTTGCCGCAAGAAGAAATCCTACACATCCCGGGAAAACCCCAAAGATAAGCTGGTGGACAAATAGGTAGTACCCATTCCCCTGATAGCCGTCAAAACTTAACGGCCAAGACGCTGACGCGAGCATGAGCAAGCCAAAAACAAGAAGTCCCGCAAAGAGGGAGAGAAATGTTTTGTCTACCGAGAAAAATCCTCCACGCAACATACTCTAGCGAACAGCGGCGTGCATGAAGGCTAGCGCTAAGGCAATACCAGACCCCATCCATCCTATTACCCAAAAACGCATAACAACTTTTGGCTCAGGCCATCCCTTTGCTTCAAAATGATGATGAATAGGCGCGATGAGAAAAATCTTTCGATGAAGCCACCTCTTAGAAGCCAGTTGCATCATTGTCGTTACCGCCTCTGTGACAAATACCACGCCAATGAGCGGAAGAAGGAGCGCACTATTGGTAAGCATGGCAACAACCCCAAGCGTTACACCAAGACTCATAGCACCCGTATCACCCATAATGAATCGAGCAGGGTAAATATTGAACCATAGGAAGGCGCAAATCGTTCCCACGATCACCGCACACAGCGCGGCAAGATCTTCTTTCCCCTGAAGAAGGGCAATGATAGCAAAGGATGCATATGCCGATGCAAGTGTCCCTCCAGCAAGACCATCAAGACCATCCGTTTGATTAACCGAGAATGCGGTCGCGACAATAACAAGTACAAAAAACGGGACATACCACCACCCCATGGCAATATCACCGTAAAAAGGAATGCTCAAAGTGTCCCATCCGAGCTTTGCATAAAACCACCATGCACCAACAAGCGCAAAGAGCGTTGTAATCAGCACACGGTGTCCACTTCGAATACCACCTCCGTGAGGTCCAATTTTATAAATATTACATACATCATCAACGACGCCAACAAGGCCCGCAAGACACAGTGCCGCTAAAGGAAGCCAGGTTTCTGAACGGGAAAGAAACGAGAGTTTTGCGGGAAGGCTCTCGGGAGCATAGTGCGCAACGAGGGAGAATCCCAAAGCAAGCACAGCGGTTGTTATCCACATCAATAATCCACCCATCGTAGGAACTCCAGCCTTTTTCTTGTGAAGCTCGGCAAACATCGGTGCAGTAACCGCGCTACGAATGCTCTTGCCCATGCGATATTTGTACAGCAAATGCGTCAACAGCGGAGTCCATGCAATCGCCACACAGAAACCCAACGTAAAAAGAATGAGAATCTTGGAAAACACCCATGACATATCAACCATATGCAATATTCATTAAAGCCAAGTGAAGGCTTGCAAGAAGAAAAAGGATCGCAATTGCCACACATGTTACCCACATAACCTCACGAAAGACAACGTGCTTACGAAGAAAGACTTTAGCAAAGAGTATATTGCCCAAAACACACACCGCAACAAGCAGTGGAAGTTCGCCGAGTCTCCACCATGGACCAACCGCATCAATGCCAAGAGAAACGGTGTAGTGCAGAGGGACGCTTTCCCTCCCCTTTACCAAAGGAAGTACCCGTACCAAAAAAATTCCCACAACACTAGCGTAAACCAGAAGAAGCGTGCCCAGAGACCCCATTGCGAGAATTGAGTATTTTTCTTGTTTTTCACTCATTTTTCCACCCCCAGAAACCTGCGCAAACCATGAAAAAAAAGTTGCCATAGGTATAATTAGTGTACCGCACGAACACTGCGTATTTCCGGAATTTCCCGCACAAGAGCAGCTTCAACGCCTTCTTTAAGCGTCACCTGGGCCAATCCACAGGTTGCACACGTCCCCAAAAGACGAACTTCCACCTCGCCAGTATCCTCACAGCACGACACAAGCTCAATACCCCCAGCATGCAATGCAAGGCTTTTCTCTAGGGAGGCAAGGACTTTACGTACTTTTTCATGCATAGGAACGTGGAAAAGCATACCCCTTTCCCCTTGACGTTCACAAGGGTTTCTTGGTACTATTTCCCCGTTTCCAGTACTACTGGCCTATTCTTATCCTCTATGGCACATAAATTAGCCCAAGGTTCTACACGAAACGGTCGAGATTCTCAAGCGAAACGCCTCGGCGTTAAGCGCTCTGATGGAACAACCGTTTCCACAGGAGAAATCATCGTTCGTCAACGTGGAACAAAGATCCACGCAGGAGCAAATGTTGGAGTTGGTTCCGACTATTCCCTTTTCGCCCTTAAGGAAGGTGTCGTAAAGTTCGCAAAGCGAAAGGCTCCAAACTTCATTGGAGCTCTCAAGGAACGAACCTACGTTTCCGTTGTGTAATAAAAACATCCCATTTGGGGTGTTTTTTTATACCCTCATAAACAACCAAGAAAAGACAGTGTCTCGCCAATGTTTTACCGCGAACAAAAAAACAACCTCGTGAGAGGTTGTTTTTATATCAACTTAGTCGGCGTAGATAAAGCGAATAAAGAAGTATGGGCTCATGCCTGTTTTCTTTGTGAGCAGGTCCGTGAGACGATCTTCAAGAGCCTGTACGCGCTTGGACTCTGGAAGTGATGCAAGATTGCGATATTCATACATAAATGCCTTCTTGATATCACCGTGGAATTTATCGCGAAGCGATGCCTTGCGAACGCCACAGGAGTGAACAAGCACATCCTGCAATTCCCCAGAAAGAGCGCACTGTGCGTCAATTAAGACCATTCCTTCATCGCCAAGACGCTTACGCTCACGAAGGGTGTCTTCATCAACTGCGTCAAGCGTTTTTCCATCGATAAAGACATGTCTTGTGGGAATACGTTCCTTGAGAAGCTTCCCTTCTCCATCTTCAGAAAATTCCATGACCTGTCCATTATCCGCAATAAAAATGCGCTCACGAGAGAATCCCACCGCCTGCGCCGCCAATGCGTGATGATGCAAGAATGCAACGTGACCCTCAATAGGAATAAGGTATTTTGGCTTCACCATGGAAACCACCTCACCCAAGTCATCAGCCTTTGCGTGACCTCCTGCGTGAATATTGAGCGCGCGATAGTTTACAACCTTTGCACCAAGACGATAGAACTTGTCGGTAATAAACTGCACAGAACGTTCATTTCCTGGAATAACCGAAGATGAAAATACTACCGTATCTCCAGGAACGACATGCGCATCCTTAAGCTCGTTTGAGGCGAGTTTGAAAAATGCCGCATTTGGCTCCCCCTGTGCCCCAGGGAAAATCGCAAGCACCTTTTGCGGAGGCAAGTGACGGATTTCTGAAACGTCAACAAGTGTTCCCGGGCGTGGCGAAATATACCCAAGCTGTTCAGCAATTTCGAGCGTTGTTTTAAGACTCTTTCCGCCAACCGCTACAAATCTTCCGTATTTCTCAGCAAGCGCAATAAGCTGGCCAAGACGAACAACGTTCGTAGAAATCATTCCAAACAACAAGCGACCCTTCGTGTCACGGATGAGTGTATCAAGATCGTGAGCAACTTGGTGCTCCATGATTTGATGACCACCTTGTGATGCATTTGTGGAGTCGGACATGAGCGCGAGAATATTCTGACTACCAAGTGCGCGCATTTGCTCGAGATAACGAACCGCGTCTGGATCTTGCGGATGAAGGTCGATTTTAAAATCTCCCGTATGCACAATTTTTCCTACAGGCGTAGTGACGATAACCGCAAGCGCGGAAGGAACCGAATGAGAAACTCCAATAAACGAAACGGTAAAGTTTCCAAGAGTAAGCTCAGTCGCCTCATCAAGCGGACGAAGATCTACCTTGATCTCAGGTGTGTATTCAAGCTTCTTTGCAATGAGCGCAAGGGTGATTGGCGCAGAAAATACTGGAACACCGGGAAGCATTGGCATGAGAAAAGGAATTGCGCCAATATGATCCGTGTGCATGTGCGTAATAATTACCGCCTTTACATCCTGCTCACGACCTTTGAGGTATGAAAAATCTTGCACGATACCATCAACGCCGCGCATGTGTTCTTCGGTAAACTGAATGCCCATGTCAATGAGAATGATGTCATTGCCATATTCAAGCATGGTCATGTTACGACCAACTTCTTCATTTCCCCCAAGAATAGCAATACGAAGCTTGCCTTTTTGTGCACGAGGCGAGGCGAGATGATACGTATTCTTTGGCGTAAGATCGAGTGCACCGTACTTTATTCCTGCACCCGTACGTTTACCACCTTCTGGATGTGGTGTTTTTTCCCAACGCTGGGAACGACCATGAGGAGATCGTGCGCGACGACCATAAAAACCTTGAGCGTGAGCCATAGGTACCTAAAAAGATGTTTTCCAATGCTTTCCGCGATGTATCACTACACAAACAAACGGCCGAAGACTGGAACAACAAAAACAACGATAAGAGAGTATCGTACCCTATTATCACCCTATCGTCAAGAACATTCATCCCCACCCTAGGGCAATTTTCTTTAGTGATTTTTTGTAAAATTCGGGAATATATTGCAAAAAACTTGATTTTTCTTGATTTTTTTGCTAGTATCAGCGCACCCACCAAAACAAGGAGGCCTCATGACACGAGGCTACTCAGCATTTTTGGCTGGGCTTTGCGCGCCGCTTGTATTAGCGGCGCTTCCGACCTTTGTCGAGCTTTATGCTCGCCTTGAGGGTCGGAACATGGAGGCGGCAGTTTCGGAGGTCGCCGCCTTCACGCAAAGCCCAGCTCCCCGCCGCGACCCTCCTCCTTCGGAGGTCGCGGCTGGGAATCCTCCAGTAACCTCGTGCGCTCATGGCGCGCGGGGACACGTCAGAAAAAATGTTGTTACCGTGCGAGGGGGTCCCTGCACGGTAACAGTCCCAGAGTCAACGCCCGTCCTCGTCCGTGTCTACGGATCGGGGCGGGCAGAAATCATTTCCCCCGACGGCTCCCCACTGGGAATCGTTGAGGGGCACGGGAGTAGCTTGGGCATTAATGCCCAGACCGCATCCCGTGAATAGTCAAACCCCCTTCAGTCTTTCTGAAGGGGGTGTTTTTTTTACCTAGACACCGCGCAAGCGCTTGCATTTTGCAAAAAATCCCGCAAAAGACCGGATCATGCGCAGGTTCAATACTGAATCTTCGATAGGTGATCCTTAACGATCTTCTCGAGAGATCCCTCAAGTTCGCTAACATCGTCATCTTTCTGAGAATTTCCTACAAGACGTGAAAGCGCCAGCGAGAGTGCTGGTGAACTATCCTTGTAGATAGCGTCAACAAAACTATCCACATCTTTGATAAACTCGGGAAAATCAGCGATATCTTGATGATTCTTTATATACTTACGCGCATTTTGAAGAATCTCCTCACATGCATCGCTCGTGATCTTTGAAAATCCCATGACTCCCCGGTATTTATTAATTGCCTGGAGAAGTTCAGACATTAGTCGCGCGATATCAGAACGGAGTACATCGGCGGGTTGCTGAAGAATATCTCGTTTGGAGATTTCCCCATACGCTTCGCGAATTTTACCTCCTGTATCAAGCAAGTTTGTAAGTGCCTTTTGTTGCTTCGTAAGGTCATTACCTTTTGGACGAGGACCGAAAAATGAGGAGGAAATCGCACCCGCAAGAGCACCTAAAAGATCTATTTTTTTACGTAGTTCTTGAGCGCGCTCCGGAGTCATTTTCGCCTGCTCTTCCTGAGCAAGTCTTGAAGCCTCTTGTGACCTCCTCCTGATCTCTTCTTCTCGCAAAGCCCGTTCCTGTTCTTCAAGAGCCTTTCGAGCGGCTTCAATACCCTCCCGCTCTTGAGCCTTACGCAAACCGGCGACTATCGGATTGGGGTCTTCGTTAATCGGACCTACTGATACTTTCTTCTTGGAAGATTTTGGAGAAAAACTCTTACCCTTTACCTCAACTGGAACAACCTCTTGAACGACTCCTATTAAGCGCCCCTGAGCATCGACGTTGATTGCAAAGAAATCCTGAGCATCTCGAGAAATTGCATAGTTTCCATCGGGAATTTTCATCGTCTTTCCAAAACGATTGTTCGCATATATCCAAAGCAATGTTGAACCATCCGTGTCACGCGAAGGGATAAGCGCGTGACCATTTCCAATAAGTGGAATCTCCTCAAGAGCATTGTGATCTGGCAAACTGAAAAACTCTCCTTGAGAAATACCAATCTGCGCCTCAATAAGACCACGCTGTTCAAGATTAATAAACTTTGCGGCATCGCCAGATAACCACATCTTTACCTTTGGAGACTCCCCAAGTGCTTCAAATCTCTTGAGAAGTTCATCGATATCCCGAGGATTCCCAAAGGGCAGGCGAATCTTTTCATCCATATCACCCCATGCGGAAATAAGACTTTCTTGCTCCTCGCGATTCAGTCCATAACGATAGCTCAATTTTTTATGAAAAACTAAGCTAATAACATCCTCTACCGCAGTTTTTCGTGCGATAAGATTCGGCAGGAGCTTTTCTCGAGACTCAGCAAGACCATCACGATCCTTAAATATTTGCATGATTTCTAAAATACACGCATCCGCTTTTCGAGGATCGACAGAGGAGCTTGTAAGATACCTATTTGCCGACAGGTAAAGATCCCGGATCTTTCCATAACCCTCATATCCAAATTCTCTCTCGAGTTTGCTGTGGTCCATCTGCTTTTCAATTTCGGCAAATCGCGCTCGAACCTCGTTAACGTAGTCCACATTCTCTACATCTCTCTTGCGTTGCTCTTCTTCAAAGCCAGCTTTATATGCTCTTTCGAAATATTCCTGCTCACCATCTGCGTCAGACGAATTTCGGTAGAGCCTTACGGTGGCAAGCATATTTCCATCGTACGTCTGAGTACAATGCAGTGCTGGATATGCAACAAGGTTTACGCCGGCATAAACTCCATACGTTACAGGACGAATACCGAGACTTTCAAGAGAAGGCGCCACTCCAGAAAGAAGTGGTATCTCAATACTTCTCTCCGTATACACTTGGTAGTCATTCGTTCTTGTAAAATCCCACCACATGTCTTCCCTTCGCCTTGCAAGCTCAACTTCTTTTATTTTTTCAAAACTATCGTAAAAATCATGCCTTCCGCGATCATCATGCATCGCCTCTCGTCCAAGATACCTTATAACAATATCCCCCTTGGGATAGCCGCTTACATTTGCTTTAAGTGCCTGAGAAATATCCTCCGAAGATATGCTGTGTAACATATCTTCTGAAAGTTCTCGCACATCAAGAACAATCCTGCGAAGATGCTTTCCATCTTCAAAGCATTTACCGTACACGCAAGGAATAATCGCCCCACGAACAACAATCTGCGAAGGAGCTCTTCGCTCTATGTCATCTACAAGCTCGGACGCAATAAAATCCTGAATTTCAAGGGAAAAACACTCTTTACCCAACTTTCTCACCGATGCCAATGACGATGCTGTTCCTAACCTTTTCGCATACCAAATACTAAGCCCCGGCCAAGCAATATGAACGTCATTGTTGCCTGGAAGGAATATGTGACGATCAACCAAAGAATCTAGTCTTTTAGCGAGTTCATTATTTCGATCCAACTGAAGAATTTCACGAAATTCAGCAGAGAAACTTTGACTGTAGAATGATTTTACAGCTCTTTCTGCAAGAACACGAGCCGAGGCTTCCGTTTCATCATATACAGAAGATCTTTCAAGAGACATGCCGGTTGGCTTGTATCGATATGCATGGTTAACAAAGACTCTCTGCCCTTCAGCATCAAATCCCCAATCTGACATCTCTATCCGCTCAATAAGATGTGGAAGCGCTTTGTAAAGCATTTCAGAAGTTAGCGGGTGAATACCAAGTGCATACGTTCTGCGTATTTCACGCTGATCTCCCAAAAAATCTTTTGCCTTTCCTACGCTATTAAGAAAGTGTAGGGCAATAGCCTGACCAGCACGCTCAGGATCTGCGACTGAATTTCCTCCAAAAGAACATTGAGGCCCTTCCCACTGTGCAAGTTTTTTATAAGCATAACGCCCCCCTTTACCATGCACCTTCGCAATAAGATGGTCGTGCCCAAAAGCGGCGGCAACGGCAATGCTCATCGCTTCATAATCCTTAGGATTGCTCGTAATCTTAACACCGCCATCGTGTAGTTGCTTTTCGATGGAAAAGATATTCCTAACAATACGTTCAAGCGTCGCAGAGTCAAATCCACGCATGTCGCAATAACGCTCTTTAGCCCGCTCATCAAGTTGGCGATATTCAGCAATGACACACCAAAGCATTATCCAATCCGAGGAAAATTTCTTAGAGAAGGATGCCCGCTTTTCATCCAAACATGCTTGAGCGAGCGTTCTCCTGTACCTACCCCTCTCGTCTTCTTTTGTTTTTTGGGCAGTATTTTTATTGGAGCATAGTTTTTTGTAGTGACTGAGTAGGTGACCAAATGCGGCATCATCACCCCCACTGAGCACATCTCCACGCTCAACAGCCCTAAGAAGATCTTCGGCCTTTTGGAATTCGATCTTTATTGGTTTATGGCGAAAAATTTCATCAAAAAGCGTAACCGCCGCGGCCATTTCCACGATCTCTTTTACGCATCCAGACTCTCGAGCACGAACAACCATAAGCGCAAGCCTTGGCTCAAGAGGAATTTCCGCGACACGCCTTCCAATATCTGTAAGATTCCTTTTTTCAAAGGAGTCGATAATACCAAGACCCTCAAGGAGACGAATGGCGGCGATAACATTCCGCTCGGGAAGCTTGTCAAGAAATGGGAAATTCTCAATATCTTTAATACCCATGACAAGCATGCGCAACACTACATCAGAAAGCTCTGAACGTTGTATTTCTGGAACGGGAAATCCCTCCAGCTTTAAAAAGTCATCCTCTGTAAGAAGAGGGTAATATTCTCCAGACTGGATTCTTCCCGCACGACCACGTCGCTGAGCACATTCCGCACGAGTTGCGGGAACTTCAAAAAGTCCGCTGAGATTCCGATTAACATCAAAGGTATTTTCATTTTTTCTACAACTATCAATAACGTAACGAATATGCGGCACGGTAACGGAGGTTTCCGCCATGTTCGTAGAAATAACTACACGACGAGGAATTCGAGGACTCTTCCTTCCGCTTAATATCCGTGAACGATGCTCCATTGTGTCACTTCCGTGCAACGAACAGACCTCAGCGCCATAGCGACTCACGTCTCCAATTTGGGAAATTGTATCTTGAATTTTTCGAAGACCCGGCATGAATACCAAGATGTCGCCATCTTTTGTGGACGCAAGAATTTCTTGTACTTTTTTCGCGGCAAGTGTTGTATATGGCACCTCTTTTTCTTGAGAAAAAGCATCCTCATCGAGCTTTTCTTTTGGCGGAAGATACGTTGTTTCTACAGAAAACATTCTCCCTTCGACAGAAAATCTTGCAGATGTATTGATGGAGAAATATTCTGCAAACTTTTCCTCATTAATAGTTGCACTTGCAATGACGATCTTGAGAGGCTTTTTACCTTGCTCTTTTCGAAGAATATTTGCCCGCTTTACCATGCCCAAACATAGATCGATATGTATGTCCCGTTCATGAGCCTCATCAATAATCACCACGTCGTAATATTCGAGCATGGGATCGCGGCGAAACTTCTGTAAAAGAAGTGCGGTTGTTTGCAGTTGAATCGTCGTATTGTCCCGATTTCCTTTAAATTCTGAGGTTGAAAAGCAAACATCCTCTCCAAATTTAAGTCCATGTCGAGCCGCAATTGCTGTTGAGACATTTTCCGCGGCATCACGTCTTGGTTGCGTTACCGCAATACGAGCAACGCCGTCTAGTGCGCGAAGAACCATAACCGGAAGATCAACAGACTTTCCCGCTCCGGTTTGCGCCTGAAAAAGAAGCGTATCATGATTTCTCAATGCTTCATCAAATGCCTCCCGCACTTGTTCCACGGGAAATTTTTTCTCAGAAAGACCTGAGCCCTTAATGATATCAACTGCATGAAGACATCGACCAAAAATCTTGCCCTGCATTTCAATGTGTCGCTCTTGGCTCATAGAAGATCAACTGAATGAAGATTCTCCGTGTAGACGACGTGCTCAGCCCATATGCGATATGTGCTATATGTAAGTATCGCGGCAATAAGATCTCCCCGTCCCGACATTTGCACAGACTTTGCAGGCACTAGTGACGATGTAAATTCTCCGATATTCCCCCGAACTTCTTCGAGACTCGCGCATGACACACGAAGCGTCGAGAGGTCGACATGAACCTCGGCGGCAATTTTTTCTGGATACACCGAGGGAAAAAGCTCTGGGCAATACACGATGTTTTGATAACGAACAACATCATCTTTTACCGAAGAACTTAGGACAAGAAAAACAGGAGCTTCGCGAAATACCAAAGGAAGCTCGCATGCAATTTCTTGACACCTTCCCCGTAGTACTTCAATGAGGATTGCGTAACACCAAAAAGGAACCTGGGAATCTAGGGATATTCCTACGAAATTGGTGTAAAAAGGCTCAGCAATATTCGCTATCTCTTCTTTCACCTTTGAAAAATCTTTTATTTTTTTCAGTCGAAATTCACTTGGAAACGTGAATAGTTTATAGTCAGCGATATCTTTTTGCAGAAAGAGTTGCATAGACACACTTAGTATACCAAGCTACGCTCACCGTGAGGTACCAACAAAATGACCACATCAAAAACCCTATGCCAAAACCTGGAGCAAAAGCGATTGTTTTCTATAAAGGAAAGATCCTCCTTGTACTTCGCGACGCAATACCAACCATTCCCCATCCAAATACCTGGAATACGCCAGGAGGTGGCATTGAGGCTGGAGAATCACCAGAACAAGCTCTTCTTCGTGAACTGGAAGAAGAAATTTGTCTCAAACCATCCACGGTTATTGAGATGGGTACAACAACGTATTCGGATGGAAGTATTGTTTATCGTTTTTTTGTTCCCGTAACTGAGGAGGAATTTTCAATGATTCGACTTGGAAATGAGGGTCAACGTATAGGATGGTTTACCCAAGATGAGATTCGCGAGCTCCAGAAATCCCCAGAACGATGGGTTCACTACGAAACTCATAAACAAGATATTCATGAAATTTTTTCCGGAAGAAACAACCTCGGACCTCGCAGCGAATTTCGATAGCACGTTCAAGTCCCAAATGATGAGAGACCTCACCAGGAAACCCACAAATACTGTTAACTATTCTCAGATATTTCCCTTTATCGACGCATGTCTCAAGATTGTGGAGATGAAAAACTACATGTGAAACCCTCTATTTCATTCGCCCCTCCTCTCCATTGATGCTATTTTAACCACATCATGACACCGAGATCTCGATGATTCTTTCCCCAAAAACGTACTCAATTTTTGTACCCTCATATTGGCGAACGATATTCGCTTCGGTGGGGTATTTGGAAGCTGTATTCCACGAGCAATTCCGTGAGTCTATGGTTAAGCAGTGTGAGATCGTCTGTCATATTGCCCATCTGGAGGAATTCATCGGACATGGTTCGGTTAAAGCGCTCATTTCTACCATTGTCCTTCGGTGTTCTTGGGCGTGAGAAGTAGTGTGGAATCTTGAGCTTGGTAAGACACTCATCAAAGTGCTTAAGAAATTCACTCCCGTTGTCTGTCTGGATATTCGCAATTCTTCCTTCAAGAAGGCAGTACAAACGCATGAGAAAGTCCTCTGCGGCTTTTGAGGTATGCCGCGTGTATGCATGTGCAAACGCAATTTTGGAATGGTAGTCTACGGCGGTATAGATAAACCGAGTTTGACCATTGCAGGATCTTTGTACAGTATCGAGGCAGATGAGAAACCCTTCTCGGTCTTCTTTGGCTAGGGTTTGGATTTTAGGTCTTGGTTTTCCCAAAGACCGCCGCTTCTTTCTTTGGATATGGGCATGTTGTTTGGGGTTGTAGTACAACCCTGACCGTTCAATCATCTTCTGGATTTTCCAAGAAGATATCTTTGTATCCGTGGGGTGCTCTCTACGATAGATGCATAAAAGCTTCTCTTTGCCATAGCGAAGATATTTCTCACGCAAGGGCAGAAAACAAAGATATTGCTCTTGAGTAAACTCTTTCTGTCGAATTCGCTGAGGTGCGCGACTCTTCTCTTCAAGTCCTCTTAAATTCCCCGAGTCAAAGGCTTTCTGCCATTTGTAGAAGGTCTTTCTCGCTATATCGAAGTAGCGACAGGTTAGGGAAACGTCCTTCCCCTTGCATTCATGCCAGATGTACCACTCAAGACGCTTACGAGCATCGTGCGATAGCGCAAGAACATCTGCCTGTGCTCGAAGGCGCTTAGGACGAGAAGATGGTTCGAACGAATTTATTCTCGGCCAAATATGTGCCGTACTTCCCCTTCTTTCTATACTGGCCATCTGTGGCATACAGCGGTAACTTTACCGCTTTGAGAAGTTTCCTTCCTGGAAGGCGGGAAGTGTTACCGATGTATCTCATCTTTTCCATTAGCACATCATGGAGGGTCTTTATCCTAACAACGCAAGAGCCTCGCTCGCTTCTTTATAAAGTTTATCTGTCTTAAAGGGATTTTCTCGTAAGAGATCCTCACCGATGCGTTTGCGCACCGATGCATATAATCCCGCTCGACCCCTCGCGACGTCACGGGGATACAATTCATCTCCAACATCAATTGTTCCATCTGCATGAATATTCACAAGTTCAAACATACGGTGATCATTATCCATGAGATAAAAAGGTAGTCCGTAGTTGAGTGCGTTTTGAGATGCTTCAAGAAGGTTTTTGAGGTCATGATACGCAAATTTTCCTTCAGTATTTTTTGGAAGCTTGTAGAAATATCCAAATGCCTTGCTATGGTTGACGATATACTCGTTATAGGATCCGCCATTTCTCCCCGCAACTACATCAACTTCTTCCATCGTAGAAAAACTCTCCTGACCAACATGTTCTCGATGATAAATTCCCAACATCTTTGTTCCAAGATCTCCATGTGAAGCCTTTTCGATATCTCCCCCGCCAAGAATCAAGCCTTGCAAACCAGGAATTTCAGCCCTGCGACCATCACGATCTAATCCGGGAATGTATGAGCTTGCAGAAATAGACGGTTCAAGCGCAAGATTAATCTTCGTGCTTACGGCAATTCTGTCCTGCAAAGTCCCACCCTCCTGCGAAGAATGCCTGCGTTGGGAGTTGGCATTTCCCGCCATGTTTGTATAGGCATGTACAAAAAAACACGAGTTTCTCAACATGGTTTGTTCTATGGTATTTCTCGCGCGTTCACCCACGTCAGCATAATGACGCTCGATAGTTTTCGTAAGCGAATGCATAGCGACATCAACATCAACAAGGGAACTGAGCGTTTTTTGCAATTCCTTCACGATTTCTTGTCGCTGGGGACTACTCTCCCCAAGAGCCTCTCGCAGAGATTCACGTTCAGGAGCTTGAACTCCACTATGTTCAGAAGAGCTGTTTACAACATCCTCATATCCAACCGCAAGTTCCTCAACTTCCCTCTCTCGTCGCGCCATCATTTCCCTTACCTGTTCTTCATATTCTTCCATGGGGTACCCAAAGCGTTCACCAGCTTCTTTGAGCGCGATGACCCTCTCCCTTAGAAAAGTCGCGCGCGTTCTTCCATCTCGACGAACCTGAAGAATACTCTCCGCGAGATTGCGACGCTCTTGCATGTGCCGTTCTTTGGATATTTTGCGAGGTGAAAGCTCTTCCGGATTCGGAATGACACGAGCCTTCCTCATCTCTTCCTCATGCTGATATTCAGACCGATGCGCTTCTCTATAGTTTTTTATCGCATCTTGCAACGCAAAATTTCTCAGTGTTCGCTCAATGGTCTCGCGCACTTCTCCGTAGTAAACACCGAGCGTCTCACATGCAACATACGCCTTCGCATATTCAATGCGCGGCAAAGCTAACGAGGAAATGAGGTCTCGTTTCATCATCTCCACCTCATTGCGCGCGTAACCAATTTCCCCCAAAAGTTCGCGCATTCTTACAATATTGAGGATGTTCTTTTCGGGATCTTTACTGTAGGCAATGCGCAAAGCATCAATATCGGTTTCAAGTGGATGCGCTAGCTTATCTTGAACATGCCTAACATGAGTCTCGAGCTTGCGAAACATCTCTACAGCCCTCTCACCATCTTGCTGACGCTCATAATCGCGCCTCTTTCCATAGGCGTGGGCCACGGTTTCTGGAGCAGATCGCATTCGCTCATCCTCTTCTTCAAGATATCTTCTTTCTCTGGATCGTTCCGTATCTGAGCGTTGTTTTTCCTCAAGATATCTCTTCATCATCTGCACGTCTGTTTGTTCGAGGATTCCTGGAAACGGCGGCATCTGCACAAGAATCTCCACATCAACAACATCTCCTTCACGATCCTCTCCGAAGCGACGCCGCTTTTTGAGAAGAATTTGCAATTCTACCGAGAGCTTCTTAAAAGACTCTTGCATGTCTTTAATACGCTCAGTTTCGGCTACCGTTGGGGGCAGACCAAGTTCAGCCCGAAGTTCCGCAAGTCGATCTTTCGTTTTTTGAATATCTTCAGCGTTTCGACGCAAGGCTTCAAGAGTTGCTGAGATTTCTTGCCTCAAACTTTCAGCAGTCTCCACAGAATGACGTACGTCTTCAGACTGCGATTCGCTAGAAACCCTAGGCGATTCTTTATACCTTCTTTGTTCGTGAAAAGCACGCATCATATGCGCAAATAGTGATAAAATTTTATCACAGTCATTAAATCTTCTTCTGGTTCGACTTAGAATCTCTCTATTCACCCAATTTCCTTTCTTTATGAACATTATTCGCGGAGCAACCATTGGAGCATTTTGAGCATCGTTCTTCTTGGCGCAGATTGCAGCACAGCTGCGCAAAAAGAACAGTGGGGGGAACTTACACTTGGACACCTTGAAATATTTCATTTAATTACCCAAGTAACCAGTTTATCATCAACATCGATAACAATTCTCTTCGCGTGAGTCCAACAGAAACCCTACCAGGGGGCGATATGCCACTCGTGCACTTGGAAGTGTTCGCTAAACAAGATCTTGAAGATGTCATCTCTGCCATCAGGGAAGATAGTCAGCATATACGCGCGAACATCGAAAAGCACAGATCTTACGACGCCGCAACGATTACTGAAGAGGGTGCATTTGCGGGAGTGTCCACGACGTATGCTTTTGAAACACGCAATGGAGATGTTCTCACTATTGAAATCCTCAGAACGATGGGTTCACTACACAACTCATGAACAAGATATTCATGAAATTTTTTCCAGAAGAAACAACCCCAGGCCTCGCAACGAATTTCGATAGCACGTTCAAGTCCCACATGATGAGAAACTTCACTAGGAAACACACAGATACCGTTACCTATTCTCAGACATTTCCCTGTATCGATGCATGCCTCAAGATTGTGGAGACGAAAACTGCATGGGAGACCTTATACCTCATTCGCCCCCTCCCTCACCATTGATGCCATGTTAACCACATCACGGCACCGAGATGTCGATAATTCTTTCTCCAAAAACGTACTCAATTTTTGTACCCTCGTATTGTCGAACAATATTCGCTTCGGTGGGGTATGTATGACCATGGAGCAAATAGGCCGGTTGGTGCTCATTCAGGTAGGTTCGGAGTCCAATGAAACCTGTGTGCGAAATATCGCTCATGTCATCATTAATCCCATATGGTGGGCAGTGCGTGAGCATTACGTCAACGCGGGGAAATTCTCTCAACAAGGCAGAAGATTCCTCCTGACTGTACATTTTTGCGTATGCAGATTGCTTGTATCGCACCGAACCTTCAAATCCCCCAAAAATAACGCCACGTATCGTAACTACAGCAAGATGCATATTTATAATTCCCAAGGAATTCATATACGATCCAGAGCAGTGGTTGCCATAAACGCCAAGTTTTGGAATGTCATGCACGAGTTCGAGATCGTGGATTTGAGACAGTTCAAGATCTCCAAGCGTCACAATAACATCAACAGGGGTCTCACAAAGAATATCACGCACTCGGCGACTGGGAGCGCGATCTGCGATTGCGAGAATTCGCAGTCTTTGCATAACTATCCTGCCTTTTCGGTTCTTGATGCAATGTAATAACGTTCAAGATTCTTAATATAACCATCAGCTTCATGCGAAGCCATCACCTCGTGAATGAGATCCCCCAATCGCTTCTCAAATACGTCTTGATTTTTATATAAAGAGCCTCGTGTACCACTGCTAAAAATTCTCCCAGAAGGTATATCAAGAAATACACCATCCTCACCACGAAAATACCCTATGGCATTTACTAGGGAAATAAGCGCCGGAAGGCGCAGTGCTATTGCATGCACACGATCCAAACCTTGTTCGCTTTCAACTTTTTTCATTTCCTCATCAACCAATCCAGAAAAACGCTCAACCATTTCAATATATTCAGCTTCATTTTTTGGTGGAAAAAGTTGCAGGGAGGACACGTCAGATTGATTCATAAATCTTAGATAATGCATTAATAAGCAAAACTCCATCTTTCTTTCCAAGGATACAACACACCGCTCACTGACGCAATCACAATCTGCATACGATAAGAAACTCTCATGACTCAAGAATATTTCATCGCACAAAGCAACACCTACTTCTTCATACGCGTCACAGTAACATAGAATAGTCCACCGTAACACACGCTAACAATAAACGGCATGATTTGCATGATGACAGCATGCCAATGATAGGAGATCAATCCATCGTCAGATCCGTTTCCGGTGAGCAACGATCCCACAAAAATAAAGGGCAGTTCCAAAAGAAGACCGAGACCAAGCGGCAAAGCGGCGATGCTTTGTTCTAAAGGAGTCTCATCCCAACGAATCGTATTTGTTGCTAATACCAAGAAAAAAGTGGTGATACTTATCACTAAGGTAACAATTCTATTTTTTTCATAGAGAAAACCTTGATCAGGAGAGTGATTTTGCAATGATTCCAATACAACCCTTCCAAAAGCTTGAAAATCCTCTTCACGCAAGGAATTAATCTCTACCCACTGTGGATTTTCGGCTTCTACTTCATGCACATCGTGAGACAAAAATTCAAACGTCTTCGGCTTGCAGAGATAGAAAAATGCATATACCTGCCAAGCATCATCTGTTGGATTATAGTAAAAGAAACGCTCCTCGAAGTTTACAAAACCATCAATCTCAATTTCTATACCACACTCCTCATAGACCTCGCGTCTTAGCGCGTCTTCGATTTTTTCACCAATATCAATGCCACCGCCTGGGAGTGAGTACTTCCCCGTGCTTTTCGTATTACATACGAGCATTCGACCATCGTGCATGATAATTCCATAGACAGAAGGTCGAATAGCGATGCGCTCCTTTGGTATCGCAACCTTGTTGCCGTACAGATCAATACAATTAACAACTTCAGATGAGGACATAGGATGCATAAATTATCATCACATTGATGTACATGGAATTTCTTATTTAATTATCTATTCCAAAAAATCAATAGAGCGAGAGATCGGGACCGGATAACTGCATTCCTTACTTAGACTCCTACTTGATCCCATGAGCGGGCTACGTCTGCGGACTGGGAGGCTTGAGGGGGGCTTTGAAACGCTTTTCAATATACTCGCAAACCCTCTTCCAGTTGGTTCAAAATGAGATGCATCTAATCGATATCTCAGCTTTGTACGTGAGATATTTAGGTTAGTTTACATCTGGCGCGTTTCCATGATTTCAATCGTAGCGCCGGGAATTTGCAAATGTGGGTGTTTTTCGAAAATCGCCGCAGCAGCTTCCGGTGATTCGGCGGTTACATACGAAGAGATCATGAAGCCATTACGTGCATCTTCAATCCCATTTGCGCTTACACGCTTGGTCTTACCTAAGGCAATGGTATTAAGGATTGCGTTCTTATGAGCAGCCGTCCACATATCCCATTCTTGTCGCATTTTAGCTTCCGCTTCCTGACGTTCTACTTCAGGCTTCTTCATCCATTCATCGAGAGTACCCACTGGCGCAATATAGATCGCAGTAAAAAATTTCATAGATTATATATCATTGAGATGTTCAGTGTGCCTCAAGTCGCTCAGAACAAAAACCCCACGCGCAATAGCGTGAGGGCTTTGTGGTTCCGGGACGTGGATTCGAACCACGGTTCACGGCTTCAAAGGCCGCTGTCCTGCCGTTAGACGATCCCGGAATGGGAATTCGAACGGGGAGAGTATACGTAATCCCCCGAAAAGAATCAACCCCTTGAAATGTTATGTTTTTAGGAATTTTCTCATCGCACCCATGGTAGCAAGTACGCTTAGCGTTGCCAGACCAAGCCACTGCACAAAAAACACTTCAACTCCATATGTTTCATAAAACTGACGAGGACCTTCTCGAAGCTCCGCGAAAAATGCGAAGAACGCACTCTTCTCAACGAGAACTCCCAAAAATCCCCACAGCATTACCGCAACTATCACCGTGGCGATGCCCGCATAAATAGCCGCCTCACAAAGAAAAGGCCCTCGAATAAACCAATCACGAGCACCAACAAGTTTCATGACTGAGATCTCTTCTCGATGTGTATAGATACCAACGCGAATAGTATTAAAAACGATCAAGAGCGATATAAGTCCAAAGAAAAGCGCAAGTGCAATCCCTCCCCCTTGAATTTTCTGCGTCAATGCTTGCATGCGCTCAATAACCTGTTCGTAGTCCGCGTAATCTTTTTCTTTGATGTACTGAGAAAATTCAGGACTTTCCACCGCCTCAAGAATGAAATGGATATCTTTTGGCTCATGGGGCTGTATACGCAATGCATCACCAAAAGGATTTCCCCCAACTTCGTCCAGTGCCGCGAGAATCTCAGGCTCATGTTCATGGCGCTTGGTAAATGCCTCAAGTGCATCATCAGAAGAAACCGTCTGAACATCTCGAACTTGAGAAAGTCCAAGAAGATAGCCCCGAACCGACTTAATAACTTCATCAGGAGTCTCTGGAACAAAGTACACCTCAACACGAACCCGCTCCTGCATACTTGCAAGCGACGAAGTTACAAGAACATTAAGCAGAATCACCGCATTGATGGTCAGGAGCGTAAGCACCATGATTGATGTTGTAACAAAGGCGAGCCAAATGTTTCGCACAATACCCTGAAGAGTAAAGCGAAGCATGCGTAAAAGTGCGCGCATATTATGATCCTAAATGATATTTTCCCTTAGCAACATCAGAAACAATTTCACCGTGTTGCATGGTAATAACTCGACGATGAAGACCATTCACAATCTCTCGATCGTGCGTCACGAGAAGAATGGTAGTTCCAAACTCGTTAATACGCTTAAGTAAGTCAATAATCTCATGAGCGGTAACCGTGTCTAAATTTCCCGTCGGTTCATCAGCAATCATGATCTTTGGACGATGCACCAAAGAACGCGCAATAGAAACACGCTGTTGTTCACCACCTGAAAGCTGTTTCGGATAACGATGCGCTTTATCGGAAAGCCCTACAATTTTTAAAACGTGAGGAACAATTTCACGAATACGCGCATGAGATTCGCCTGCAACTTCAAGAGCAAAGGCCACATTTTCATACACGGTTTTCTTGGGAAGGAGTTTATAGTCCTGAAACACCGTTCCAAGTTGACGACGAAGCGTTGGTACGTGATACCTAGCCAAATGAGAAATTTCCCAATCCCCAAGAAGAATGGATCCTTCACTTACCTGCTCTTCCGCGGTTAACAAGCGCACGATGGTTGTTTTTCCACTTCCGCTCGAGCCAACGATCGAAACAAATTCACCGGCCTCAATATGAAAAGACACCCCTCTCAACGCACGAACATCGGGAGGGTATATTTTTGAAACATTACGAAAGGTAATCATACGCACAGTATACCGCAACTTCTTTTGCCTAAAAAAACCGTGATAAAAAAATATCACCTCACAAGGAGGTGATATTTTGGAGCCGATGACCGGGCTTGAACCGGTGACCTAAGGTTTACGATACCTTCGCTCTACCAACTGAGCTACATCGGC
>CAZORP010000012.1:0-34015 GCA_964582615.1 uncultured Gammaproteobacteria bacterium | reverse complement strand
CATCATCTGCGGCAACAACAAGAATCGCGATATCTGCAACCTTCGCACCACGAGAACGCATAACGGTAAACGCCTCGTGACCAGGGGTGTCGATAAACGTCAACTGACGACCGTTGCGAAGAACCTGGTATGCACCAATGTGCTGAGTAATACCACCAGCTTCCCCGGCGACAACATTCGTGGAACGAACCGCGTCAAGCAACGACGTCTTTCCATGGTCAACGTGACCCATGACAACAATAACCGGAGGACGTGCGGATGCTCGCTGAGATTCACGCTCTTCTTCCTTTGCGTGCGCTAATCGGGCATTTGCCTCGGTGTCACCTTCATCTTTAGTCTCCTCCCCCGCACGATCCGCGAGGAATCCAAGATCTTCAGCGATAATTGACGCTGAGTCAAAATCAATTCGCTCGTTAAGCGACGCGAGAATACCGTTTCTCATGAGCTCCTGCATGACCTTGGCGATTGGCAAATTCAAAAGTGTCGCAAAGTCGCGAACCGTGATAAACTCGGGAATAGCGACACGCTCAGCATCTCCAGACTGCACACGAGCCTTACGCTCGGCGCGCGACTTCTGCTCTTCCATTTTTTTCTGAAGATAGATGCGCTTCTTGTGCTCCTGCCAAGCTTGACTAATCTTTCCAACATCACGATCAGGAATTTTAATAGCCTTACTTCCAATGTCAAAGCCGAGTTCCGGAAGACGAGAACGGAGCTCTTCGGTAGATACCCGTAACTGACGGGCGAGTTCTGAGATATTCATGGCCGGAGTATACTGGATTCACCCTGTAAATGCAATGGAACCGCATCATTTTCTTCCTATGCCCTTTCTTCTTATTGATAAACCGCCCGGCATGACAAGTCACGGAGTCGTTGCACGCATTCGAAAAATCACCAAAGAACAGCGCGTTGGACACTCGGGAACACTCGACCCTTTTGCTAGCGGATTGCTGATTATTGGGGTTACTCGCGCATCGACAAAGCATTTGGGAACCTTTCTTGGCATGGATAAAACCTATCTTGCTGACATTCACCTTGGGGCAACAACAGAAACCCTTGATCCAGAAAGTCCAGAAATCATACGGGAAAAGACCCCGCCTACCGTTTCCCTAAAAGAATTGGCATCTGCTATTGAAAAGCTCACCGGTTCTTTTCTTCAAATTCCCCCACGGTATGCCGCTATTAAGTTTCAAGGAAAAAAACTTTACGAACTTGCACGAGCGGGAAAAGAAGTCCCCGTCGAGCCACGCCCAGTAACGGTAGCCCCTTGGCACCCCCTTTTTGAACCCAATCCGCTAACCGCACCAGAAGAACTTCGCTCTTCCTTTACCTTTCCACTTCCTGTTACACTTTCATTCTCGTGCACTGTTTCTTCGGGAACGTATATCCGAGCTCTTGCACGAGACCTGGGAGAACTTTGCGGAACCGGAGGCTATCTTCGCTATTTACGAAGAACCCGCATTGGAGAACATACTCTGGAAAACGCTGTTCGCCTCGATGAACTCACGCCAGAAAACTGGCTTGACTTCGCCAAAAACGACTTGTACTCTACCCCATAATGCGCCGCTCGTGCTTTTGATTTTTCGCGCAGGACTCTTTACCCTATGCTATCCCCTTTCCTTCTCACACTTCTGAGTGTGGTGCTTGGAGGTGTCTTTGGATATCTTCTTCGCACACACCTCGCAGAACGCGATGCGCAATCCGCAGAACGCCAAGCCACACAACGCATCACCGAAGCGCACACCAAAGAAGCTGACATTCTTCGATCTGCAAAGACTGAAGAACAAACCATTCTTTTGCAAGCAAAAGAAAAAGCACTCGCATTTATGACCGAAGCTCAAAAAGAGCTTCAGGAAAAACAAAAACTTCTCGACGTTACCCAGGAACGGCTTCTTGAACGTCAACGTCATCTCGATGATCACACAAAAGATCTTGAGGAGAAAAAAACCGCTCTTGAGCAAAAAAATCTTGAGATAACCCAAGAGAAGCTTAAGGCCGAAAACCTTCGCAAGGAGCAGGAAGAAACGCTTACCAAAATCGCAGGACTGTCTCACGAACAAGCTCGGGAAAAACTTTTTTCAACCATCGAAGAAGATGAGAAAGAAGCTCTTCTTGCACGCATGCGAAAGGCCGCGAAAGCTTCCGAAGAAGAACTCGAAAGTCGCGCACGAAAAGTACTCGCACTTGCCATGCAGCGCTTTGTACATAGTCACGTTGTCGACGCGACACTGACCTACGTCGAGCTCCCCTCCGAAGACATGAAAGGCCGCATTATTGGAAAAGAAGGCCGAAATATCAAGGCTCTTGAGCATCACACGGGATGTGAATTCATCGTGGATGATACCCCGGGAACAATCTCCATTAGCGGTTTTTCACCTGTTCGTCGCCAAGTTGCAAAACGTGCACTTGAAGTACTCATGAAGGATGGTCGCATTCAGCCTGCTCGCATCGAAGATGCTATTAAAGAGGCAAAACAAGAACTCGCAAAGGAAATGAAGCAAGCGGGAGAAGATGCTCTCTACGAGCTTGGAATTCCCGTACAAAGCATCGATCCAAAACTTGTTGCAATCTTAGGAAGATTAAAGTTCCGCACAAGTTACGGACAAAACGTCCTACAGCACTCACTCGAAGTTGCGCGTATCGCCGGACTCCTCGGAGAAGAACTTGGCATCGACACCTTCTCTCTTAAAAAAGGAGGCCTCTTTCATGACATTGGCAAAGCCGTTGACCACGACATGCAGGGCGCGCATCCGCAAATCGGCTACACTATCATGAAAAAATTCGGCTTCCCTGAAGAGCTCTGCTATCAATCCATAGCCCATCACGAAGATCGTCCAAAAACCCTCGAAGGCGTTATCGTGAAAGTTGCCGATGCGATATCCGGGGCACGACCCGGCGCACGACGCAATAGTATTGAAGAGTATTTGCAACGCCTACAGAATCTCGAGCATGCGGCGCTAAGCTTCCCCGGCGTAGAAAAGGCATACGCCATTCAAGCTGGACGCGAGGTTCGCGTCTTTGTAGAGCCTCACGCAATCAACGACATTCAGGCATACCGACTTGCCAAAGATCTTGCTCAAAAAATAGAAAAAGAGCTCACCTATCCGGGTGAAGTAAAAATCACCGTTATCCGAGAAAAGCGCGTTATCGAATTCGCTCGGTAGTTTACTTGACGGAAAACAAATCCTTGGCTAATATCAGCCCATTCTTACTCGACTTCTTCGCCACCCTATGAACAAAGTAGAGCTTGCCATGCGACTTGCAGATCTCATGAGTATCCCTAAGAAAACCGCAGAACATTTTATTGAAAACTTCGAGGAGATCGTCACTCACGCTCTCAAACGCGGAGATGAGGTGACTATCGCAGGATTTGGAACCTTCTCCGCACGAACACGCACAGCGCGCATGGGTGTAAATCCCCGCAAGCCCGCTGAAAAAATTCAAGTCCCCGAAGTTCGTGTGCCAAAGTTTAAAGCAGGAAAGGCCCTAAAAGATGCGCTAAAAACAAAAACGCTCACCGAATAGTCGGCGGGCGTTTTTTCTTGTATACTAGGAGTAATATGTCTACGCTTCTTCTTATGGGAATTGCCATGGTTGGACTTCCCGCACTTCTTATTCTCTGGTTTGCAGGTTATATCTTCTTCGGCTTCATTAATGACGACAAGGACGCTCGAGCAATCTTTAACATCGCAGTCCTTATTATGGTCATCGGCCTTGTCTTCATTGGGGTGCACTTTGGAAGTCAAATGATTCACATCACCTAATCTATATAAAAAACCCTCGGAATTCCGAGGGTTTTTTGGTGGACCGGGTGGGGATCGAACCCACGACCAATTGATTAAGAGTCAACTGCTCTACCGCTGAGCTACCGATCCGCTTTTTTGCAAGGTCTAGTATGCCATACATATTGACCGACGTCAACGCTTCCCTGTACCATACTTCCACACCTGCGGTGTTAGCTCAGTTGGATAGAGCGTCTGGCTTCGAACCAGAAGGTCGGGGGTTCGAGCCCCTCACACCGCACCACATTTTACTCCAAAAAAAACGAGCATCATTTGCTCGTTTTTCTTTTTAACGATAAAGACCTTTAGCACTCTCTTGATTTTTTTACCGTTTTGTGGTATCTTTATTGGTTAATCTAATACTATGCCTCCAAAAAAAGAACAGCCGCCAACAGAACAACCGCCCACGGTAATTAGACGAAAACCGGCAACTCTCGAGAAGCACATCCCAGAGCCTCAAGGGCCTCAAGAGCTTCAAAAACCCCCAGATACAACAAGACCGAAACGGAGAGAAAGATTTGGAAGAGAAAAACCACCGCAAAGCCTCGAAGAGGCCACAAAGGGACTCGACGAAGTCGTTGTCTGTATAAACAAAATAAAGGCCCAACTTGATACTACGAATCCACTAGACTTTCCTTCTGTCGAAACATATGATGACTGGGTATCGTCGGCCCAAGACGCGCTAGGTTATTTTTATGCAGAAAAAGGATACTTGGAAAAATGGATAAAAAATTTCGACAAAATGCAAGAGGAGGCAAGGAAAAACGCCGTTCTTCGTTACGTAAAAACATTAGCCGAAACACTTGGGGGAAGATACAAAAAGGTGTATAACGAGGACCATCTCCCAGAAACTCTCGAACTCGCACAACAACGCCTAACAGAACTCGGCATTTTACGAGAAGATCTGGCATGTGCTTTTTCTGAAGTTGCCGCACTCTGTTGTGTAGGGAACGGATTCGTCAAAAATGATCTTCCGGTGGTAAAATATCCCCTGCAAGAAATTCTCACACCGGTAAATATTGAGACTCTTGTTATCAAGGGTTATATTCGAAAAATCCTCGATGCAAACAATAAAAAATTAGCAACCCTCCGAAGAGCAGTTTTGCGCATACTTAAGGGAGATACTTCTTCACTTACCCCGGACGAGATCGAAGCGCTCAAAGGCGATGACCAAAATCCACCCGAAGAGCATAAGGATGGGATAGAAGAGGCAGAGCAAGAGTAAAAGGGCGTTCCAAACTTCTCAACGCACAATACAAAAAACATCCCCAAGCGGGGATGTTTTTTATTTCTTCTCCTGTTCCTTTCCAATAAGCACCACACCCTTCCATGCAAGAGCATCGGTTCCACCAGACTGTTCTTCTTGGCGAAAGACTACCTGTGGGTAGGCTTCACGCATTCTACCAATCCAAGGGAGAATACTTTTTTCATAAGTAGCATTCGCTGTAGCGCGAGCATGCTTTCCAGTCCACAGAGTTGTTCGGAACTCAAAAATGCGATCGGGAGATGTGTCTTGCGGACATAGGTGCAGCTGTGCACGCATGGCAAGCGCGTAACGACGTCCTTCTTTTGTAAGCACGAGTGTGACGTGATCCACGAGATACTCCCCTCCTTTCAATTGTTCACCAACTTCTTTATTAAATGCATTAGCAACCTCACCATGAAGTGCGTTGAGGTCTTCTCCTGAAGAAGTTTTTTCAAGAGATCGAACTTTTTCAAAAGGTGTCTTGGGAGTTTCGCATCCAGCCACAAGTCCAAGTCCCCCCAAAAGAAAACTTCGACGATCCATATTACCAACCCTTTACCTGTAGCGCCGCTTCAGCGGCCGCAATTTGCGCCTCTTGTTTACTCGTTCCAGAACCCTCAGCGATAAGATCTTTACCAAGGAAAACCCCCATGCGGAAATGCTTGTCGTGATCGGGACCTCGCTCCTCAAGAACTTTATACGTTGGCGTTATCGCGAGCTTTGACTGAGCAGATTCTTGAAAACGACTTTTCGGGTCGATGTAGAGACGCTTTTCGAGAATTTCAGGAAGCTTAACGATGATATGACGATGAATAAATGCACTTGCGGCTTCTATGCCGAAATCAAGATATAACGCACCAATAATGGACTCCGTTGCGTTAGCAAGAATATATCGTCGTGCCTTTGATTGACCGTCGCGCTCTTCACCCTTTGAGAGGTAGAGGAATTGCTCGAAGGCAAGCTTTCGCGCAACATCCGCAAGACTATCACCATTCACCAAGGCCGATCTCCACGTTGTTAGCTCTCCCTCAGGATTTGCGTATGTCTTATACAAGTATTCCGTCACTACAAGTTCAAGAACTGCATCACCAAGGAATTCAAGTCGCTCGTTGTGGCCAAGAGCGAAGCTTGGGTGTTCATTAAGGTACGATCGGTGAACAACCGCCTGTTCAAGATGACCATCGGGAAGATAGGGAACTTCTAAAATCTCTGCCAATTTAGCAATATCACGCTCCATACATTATGCGTTATCCTGATCAGGATGTTCACCGTGATCATGGCGCTCTTCTTTAAGAGCCGTCTTATCAGTTGCGTCAATGGGCTTTACACGACCCTCAGCTTCGAGGTGTTTATATACCGCGCCAAGAACACCATTTACAAACTTTCCCGAAGCCTCTCCCCCAAAAACTTTCGCGAGCTCGATAGATTCATTAATAGCAACGCGCGAAGGTATGGTTTCGTCATACATAAGCTCGAATACCCCCAAACGAAGTACACTGCGGTCGACCGCTGTCATAAAATCCACCTTCCAGTGTGGAGAAAAAGTGTTTAATGACGCATCAATCTCCGCGAGTCGCTCCACGACGCCATGTACCTGGCGTTCTACGTATCCGTCGTCGTCAAGCGATTTGCCGAACTCTTCTTTCATAAAAGCACACAACTCTCCAAGGTGGGCGGCGTCCTTGCCACGAAAGTCCCACGCATAGAGGACTTGCATAGCCATGGTTCGCGCCAAATGACGATTAGACATAGCACATTGAGTATACAAGACTTTATGGAAAAGAAAAACCGCCTTTGAGGGCGGATTTCTTTACTCTGCAGAAGCTGTCTTTTTTGCGGCAGTTTTGCGTGGAGCGCGCTTTACAGGAGCTTTTGCTGGTTTTTCCTTTGCAGGAGCTTCAGCCTTTGCCTTCTTTGGAGCGGTAGCTTTTTCAATAACACGAGCGGCCTTTGCTACAGATCCTCCACGAACATCGCGACCCTTGTAAAAACCGCAGGAAGCGCAAGCGCGGTGAGGAAGAACTGGAGATCCACACTGTGTACAAACAACACTTCCTACCTGAGAAAGAGCATGATGCGCACGGCGGCGGCGAACTTTTGAGCGAGAATTGCGAAATGATGGCAATGGCATAGGATGAAATAATGGGCAAACAATAGCCAAAAAGCAAAAATCCGTCAAGCACGAAGAATATCGTTACATACCTCGATATTTCGAGGGTTTTTATAAATCTTTAAAATCCCATAAATATCCAGCCCTGAGAATCCCTACAGGTCAAGAAGTTTTTCCAACTTTTTTACCAAAGCCATTATTGTCCTTGGATCAATTTCAACCTTTGTATCTTTAGAGGTAAACCTCCTATCGGGAAAAACGACTCGAATGAGCACTTCCCATTCACCTTCGGTTAACGCGTTCTCAGGAAGATCGTGAAGGCTTTCAATGCACCTAGAAAACTTCTCCTGAAAAAAATACTCCGCATTCCTGTGTGCGTGATATGTCCCTCCACGACGCACATTATCCTTGCACAACCTCGCATAAGTCGTATACAAACGCTTGAAAAAAAATGTTTCAAAAAGCCCACTTCTTACATTCGAGAACGCTAGCGCTGCTTCACGAAGAATGAGAAATCCCTCAGAAAAAAGCTCTTCCTCGGAGATCTGATACTTTTTCGCAAATTTTCTCGCAGTCGCCTGTATGGTTTCGCGGTAATACCCATAAAGAGCCTCAAGGGTATTGCGAAGCTCTTCTTGAGGCTCTCTCAACGAAGACTGATTAGCCTCAGCCTCGCGAGTAAGAAGCTGGACTCTGCGAACCAACGCCTCTACATCCAAAGAACGAACTTCAGAAGATTGTGAGTTTCTTTCCATGCCCACAGTATAACAAAACACCGCCACGGGGCGGTGTTTTATAACCTATATAGACTATTCCTCCTGAATGGCTTGCGCGATTTCTTGCACCGAAGCCCCGCCAATAAGCGTCACCGTCGCAACTCGATCGTCAGCGGTTTTAAAGCGCATAACACGAACGCCTTGCGTTGCTCGTCCAAGCTCGGAAACTGAAAGTGCAGATGTACGGATAACCTGCCCTGCAACTGAAACCGCAAGCAAGTCACGCTCGTCGTCGGTGGCAAGAAGCGCTCCCGTAACAAGTTTTCCAGTCTTTTGCGTTACCTGTGCAGTTTTAATTCCCATACCGCCACGACCCTGAATCGCATACTCCTCAAGCGGCGTGCGCTTTCCATAGCCGTTCTCCATAACAGTAAGGAGTTGCTTCTTTTCCTTAACATCATCCGTTGTCACAATTTCCATGCCGATGACAACATCCTCACCCTTGAGCTTAATACCGCGAACACCCGCCGCTACACGACCCATGGCACGAACGTCGTCTTCAGAGAAGTGAATAGACATTCCGTTTGCCGTGACAAGAAGAATGGAGTCCTTTCCCGTTGAAGTCCTTACCCAACGCAAACTATCTCCGTCATTGAGGGTGATTGCGATAATTCCCGAGCTTCGAACATTCTCAAAATCGCTCAGCGCAGTTTTCTTAATCGTTCCCTGTTCGGTCACCATGACGATAAACTTCGCTTTTTCTTTTTTAAGATCGCTCAATACCGTCGTTACCTTTTCACCAGGTCCAAGATTGAGGAAGTTCACCAAAGCCTGTCCTTTTGCTGTGCGAGAAGCTTCGGGAATTTCATATGCCTTCAGCTTGAATACTCGTCCTCGCGACGTGAAGAAGAACATGTCCTTATGCGTAGACGTCGCATACGCCGCCTCAACGGTGTCCTCTTCCTTTGTCGTAAGACCAACAACACCCTTTCCTCCACGATGTTGCTGTGCAAATGTATCCGGCGAAAGACGCTTGATATATCCATCCTTCGTCATCAAGACAATAGTCTGCACATCGGGAATAAGATCCTCCATAGAGAATTCTTTTACACCCGACTTTACGATCTTTGTTCTTCGAACATCGCCGTGGGTAGCAATCACCTCTTCAATTTCCGTCTTAACAACACCGATAAGCTTTGGCTCAGACGCAAGAATCGACTCGAGCTCACGCATGATTGCACTCTTTTCAGAATACTCTTCTTCGACCTTCAAGCGCTCAAGGTTTGCCAACTGCTGAAGACGCATTTCCAAAATAGCAACCGCCTGACGCTCACTCATCTTGAAAGACTTCATGAGGTTTTCACGAGCCGCATCTTTATCTTGAGACTTTTTAATAACCGCAACAACATCGTCGATATTTTCAAGCGCAATGCGAAGTCCTTCAAGAATATGCAAACGGTCCTTGATTTTTTCAAGATCAAACTCCGTGCGGCGTCGAACGACCGCTTTTCGATGTTTGATATATTCTTCAAGCACCTGCTTGATATTCAAAATTCTTGGCTGAATACCATCAACCAGAGCGAGTACATTGTAGTGGAACGTACTTTGTAGTGGCGTGAGTTGATAAAGCTGATTGAGCACCTTGCGAGGATACGCGTCTTTCTTGAGCTCAATAACCACACGAACACCCTCCTTGTTTGATTCATCGCGAAGATCTCGAATTCCATCAATCTTCTTCTCGCGAACAAGATCAGCGATTTTCTCAAGAAGCGACGCTTTGTTGACCATGTACGGGATTTCCGTAATGACGATCATGTGGGTATCCTTTTTACCCTCAACGATATCGGCCTTTGCACGCACCACAACACCTCCTCGACCCGTAGCGCATGCAGTCTTAATATCATTAGCTCCGTACACAATACCTCCCGTTGGAAAATCTGGTCCTGGAATGTACTCAAGAACATCATCAATCGTCATATCTGGACGATCAAGAAGTGCAAGCACTGCAGAACATACCTCTTTAACATTGTGCGGAGGAATGTTTGTCGCCATACCAACCGCAATACCCAACATTCCGTTCACGAGAAGGTTTGGAATTTTTGATGGAAGAACCATCGGCTCATCATGCTCTCCGTTATAGTTTGGCTGGAAGTCGACGGTGTTTTTTTCAATATCAACCATGAGCTGTTCCGCGATAGACGAAAGCTTTGCCTCGGTATAACGATATGCCGCGGCAGAGTCTCCATCCATGGAACCGAAGTTTCCCTGTCCGTGCACAAGCGGATATCGATACGAGAAATCCTGCGCCATACGAACCATAGCGTCGTATACCGATTGGTCTCCATGTGGGTGATACTTACCAAGCACTTCACCAACGATCGTTGCGGATTTTCTAAACTTCGCATGAGCACGCAAGCCAATGGTCCACATTGCATAAAGAATGCGGCGATGCACCGGCTTCATACCATCGCGGACATCGGGAAGCGCACGAGAAACAATAACCGACATGGCATAGTTTAAATATGCCCGACGCATTTCTTCGGTGATGTTTTGCGGGAGAATAGTTCCCATGGGAAGCAAGTCCTGTGGCGAGGCTTGCGACTGCTGTTCGTTTGCCATAGAAAATTATGCGAGAGTCAAAAGCGCCATGCGCATATCCTCCTCAGGAAGCTGGGCTTTGGTTATTTTTAATTTAGAAAGTTCGTCAGCGGCGCATCCCATGACTGTTTTTACTCGTTCACGAGGAGCGTATGATCCCGTATCGATATACGAAGGAATAACCATACGAGGCTCAACCTCAGCTACCACCGAACCCGCTTCTTCTGGAGAAAGAACTCCCTGACCGCCCGCGGGAAGAATAAGAATGTCAATCGATCCCAAAGCGTCAATTTCTTTTGCGGTCAACTGACGATCAAGAGCTCCGAGAAAACCAATGTGAATACCTTCCGCATCAAAGCGATAAATCGTATGAGGCGTTCCATCTTTTTTTGGAGCATCAACACCCGTCACAAATACTCCGCGAACCTCGTATTCACCAGCATGTTCAATAACAAAAACACGCTTATGATCTTCGGGGTGCTCAACCGCAAACGCCGAACAAGCATCAGTATCCTTACCATCATGCGACGTTGCAATAAGCGAGGCGACACCCCCCTTCTGCTTAAGATCGTCTTGAGTTTTAAATGGATTTGTGACAAGTGTCACTTCACCTTGTGCCGGTTTTGCGGTAATGGAAAAACATCCAAGACCATTCCAGAGAATCTGCATACGGCACAGAGCGTATCACAGGGTCGCCATGTCGTCATCAGGATATTCCTCAAGTACCTGTGCAAAAGAGGCGATTGCGGAACGGATCTCTTTTTCCTCGGGATCCTTCGCAAGAACCGACCATCCCTGCTCAAAAAGTGCCGCTTTTTCGAGAATTTCTTCAGAATGCTGAGGATCTCGCGTTGCCATTTCACGAAGCGCCACAATAAGTCCATCCATGACATCGCGCTTCTTTGTCCACAACGTCACAAGTTCAGAAAATTTTAATCCGCGATGCTCGGCGCGCTCACCACACTGACGATTCACCACATCGTGCGCATCGTGAAGCGCTTGTTCAACAAGATATCGCTCGTCATCTGGAAGCTTGAGAAATAGAGGGCTTTGCACATAGTCGGTAATATGCACGCCGTGCTTGGTGATTTCTCGAATACGATCCGCGAGATCGTGGGGAAGATGATGAAATACCGCCTCGGAAAAACGCTGCTCTTCGTCAGTGCCACAAAGTGCCTCGTATGCTTTACGATAAGGAAATTCCTTTTTACCAAGCGCAATAAGCGCCTGATGAATTTGGCGCTCGGTGGCATGAGGATTACGCGAAAGTTCAACAAGCCACTGCACGGCTTCTTCTTTAATATTTTCAGGAGTTAGAGGAACGAGATGCTCGATAACACGAGAAAATTCATCAAGAAGGCGTTGCTGTGGGTGGTCCATAGATTCCTCTATGATAGAAGTTTTTTGGGGTCACATGAAAAGGCCTGCGGATAACCCCCAAGAAGGGGTTACTTGCCTTTTTCTTTGTCCTGTCGTACTATTTCCCCGTTCATTCGTGGACAAATTCTTTTATTCTTAGCGCCTTTTTTCATTGCAGACCCTTCTGGGTATGTGCCGAAGAAAGGACATGTCTATGGCAAATGTTTCAGATTTTGCAAAACTCATGGAAAAAGATGAGTTTTTGCCAGTTCCTCAAAAAGGCGACGTCGTAAAGGGAAAGGTTCTTTCCACTGCAGGTCGTCAAATCACCATTGATATCGCAGGATTCATGGTTGGTATCGTTCGTGGACGCGAGTTGCGCGGATCGGATTTTGCAAAAAATCTCTCGGTAGGCGACGAGGTTGAAGCAACGGTTATCGATGAGGAGAATGAAAATGGTGAAGTTGAACTTTCTTTCCGTGCAACCGGAGCAAAGCACGCATGGCAAGACATCTCTTCCCTTTCCTCAAGCGGAGAAGTTGTTACCGTGAAGGTTGCTGATGCAAACAAGGGAGGTCTTATTGTAAAGCTCGGAAACGTTCAGGGATTCCTTCCAGTTTCTCAATTGGCTCCTGAACACTACCCACGCGTTGCAGGTGGTGACAAGCAAAAAATCTTCGATAAACTCAAGAGCTTTGTAGGTATCGAGCTTCGCGTTCGTGTTCTTGACATGCAAGAAGATGACGGTAAACTCATCGTTTCTGAAAAGGCTGTTTGGGAAGAGGAGCAAAAGAGCGTCATTGCACAGTGCCACGTTGGCGATGTTGTTTCTGGAGAAGTTTCCGCAGTTGCAGACTTTGGAGCATTCGTAAAATTCTTCCCAACGGGAACCGCGGTTCCTCTTGAAGGATTGGTGCACATCTCTGAAATCGCATGGCAGCGCATCGATCATCCTAAGGATGTCTTGAAGCTTAGCGACACTGTTCGCGCTGAAATCATCGGCATTGAAGGTAGCAAGATCTTCCTCTCCATGAAGAAGCTCACCAATGATCCATGGAAGACGGTAACCAAGCGCTTTAAGCCAGGAGACTGGGTTGAAGGAAAGATTATCAAGATTAATCCTTTCGGATTCTTCGTTGAACTCGACACGGATATTCAAGGACTTGCTCACGTTTCTGAGCTTTCTGAAAAGCCTGTTGAAGATCCTAGCACCATTGGATCTATCGGCGATGTCATGAAGTTCCGCATTGTTTCTATCGATCCTAACGAACACCGCCTTGGTCTCTCTCTTAAGGAAGAGAAGGAAACCAAGAAAAAGGCTGTAAAGGATGAAGAAAAGAAGGCGTAACTAAAACAACCGGCATGAGCCGGTTGTTTTTATTGCCAAAGAAGAAACTTTCTGAGAAAATGCGACCACACGCTATGAAACCTCTTTCTCGCAACATTCTTTCCTTTTTTGGCGTCTTACTTGCCGTAAGCATTCTTTTTTCTTTGCTCTCGCCAAGCGCCACAAAACGTGAAGATCTTGGAATTTCGGCTTTTGTTGCCGCAATTCAACAAGGAACCATCACTTCAGTAATCATTGAGGGAAATGAACTTACCGGAACGGGTGCTCAAGAAAATATCTCTTACACCACCACTAAGGAATCTTCTCAAGCCTTCATCGAAATGCTCAGAGATTACGGCCTTACCGATGAGCAAATAAGCGCCATATCGGTCACAATATCAGAACCTTCCTCGGGCATGGCACTTGTGCGAAGCATTATTCCAACCCTTGTTCTTGTTCTTGGGGTCGGCGTCGTACTTTTCATTCTCTACCGACAAATGCAGGGAGCAAATGGAAAGGCTATGTCGTTTGGACAATCAAACGCTCGTGAAGTGGACAGCTCAAATAATCCCGTCACGTTTGCTGATGTCGCAGGAAATGCTGAGGCAAAGGAAGAACTGCAGGAAGTTGTTGAATTCTTAAAAACACCAAAAAAGTTCTCTGATCTCGGTGCAAAAATTCCTAAAGGAGTATTGCTTATGGGATCTCCGGGAACTGGTAAAACACTCATTTCTCGAGCCGTTGCAGGTGAAGCAAATGTTCCTTTCTTTCACATTTCAGGATCGGAATTCGTAGAAATGTTTGTGGGCGTTGGCGCGTCTCGCGTTCGCGACCTGTTTGCAAAGGCAAAAAAGGCCGCGCCTTGCATTGTCTTTATTGATGAAATTGACGCTGTTGGACGACAACGTGGCACGGGAGTCGGTGGAGGACACGACGAGCGAGAACAGACCCTAAACCAAATCCTCGTCGAAATGGACGGCTTTGAAACAAACCTTGGTATTATCGTTCTCGCCGCAACAAACCGACCAGATGTCCTTGATCCAGCACTACTTCGTCCGGGACGCTTTGACCGTCGAGTTGTCCTTGATCGCCCCGACTTAAAAGATCGTCGCGCAATTCTTGATATCCACGCAAAGCAAAAACCTCTTCACGAAGACGTTGATCTCCAACGCGTCGCCGAACGAACCGTTGGCATGTCGGGAGCAGATCTTGGCAATATCATGAACGAAGCCGCAATTCTTGCCGCTCGAAGAAATCAAAAGACCGTCATGCAACAAGATGTTCTTGATGCTATTGAAAAAGTGATGCTCGGGCCCGAGCGCAAGAGCCACATTCTCTCACCAGAAGAACGCGTGCTCACCGCATATCACGAAGCAGGTCACGCCATCGTCGGACACCTCCTTCCCCACTGCGATGAAGTACACAAGGTTTCCATCATCTCACGAGGACGCGCCGCTGGATACACCATGAGCATTCCTCAGGAAGATAAAAAGATGCATACTCGCCAAGAATTCCTTGACGACCTTGCGATGACGCTCGGTGGCTACGTCGCAGAGCGAGAAATCTTTGGAGAACTCACCACAGGTGCAAGCAACGATCTTCAAAAGGCAACCGCAATCGCTCGAGAATTGGTAACACAGTACGGCATGAGCGATATCCTTGGTCCACGAACGTACGGGGAACGCGGAGAAATGGTATTCCTTGGAAAGCAAATTCACGAAAATCGCGATTACTCAGAAAAAATCGCCGAAACCATAGACAGAGAAATTGACAGACTTCTTCAAGAAGCTTTGCAAACCGCGACGGCTATCGTTCGCAAGGAACGCGGAAACATGGATCGTATCGTGAAACTTCTTCTTGAAAAAGAAACCATCGAAAAGGAGGCCTTTAGCGACCTTCTTGGAAAAAAAGTCACCGCTCCTCTACCTCAACCAAAACCTGCAGTATAAGAAAAATCTCGCGCCTTTATGGTGCGAGATTTTCATATAAAAGAAGTGGTATACTGAAACCAACTATTGGAGGAATATGCTACACCCACAAGAACACCACGGTTCTTTTTTTCGCACGCTACTTACGCGCGCGCTTGAGCACGCCTGGACGCACCAGGAACTATGGCCATTCGCCGCACTTGCAGGAGTTGCGGGCTTGGGAAGTGCCATTAATGACATCATTACGCAGGCGCAACTATCCTCCGTCATTCCCGAGAGCACACCATTTGCACTTCTTGAAAATATTCTCTTCTTTCAGGGCCTCTTCTCTCACATCACGCTTTCTGGACCACTTTCAAGCGTCCTTGCAACACTTACTGTACTTGGCATTCTTCTTGGTTTCTCCGTATTTCTTGTATGGTCTCAGCATATCGTCATTCGTGCGAGTCATCATGCGGCAACAAGTGCACACCACCTCTCCGTAAGTGAGCTCATGCGAGATGCGGCGCACCCTCGCCTTATATCCATGCTTGTCATCAACGCATTCACAAAAATTACCGTTCTCAACATCCTTCTTTTTTCAGGAATCCTTCTTCACTACCTTCATCCCGAACTCTATATCTTTGACGCATTCTTTGGTGTCGTGTTTGCACTTACCAGTTTCATCTTGGCGGCAGGCGTAAATATCCTTGGGATTCTTTCACTCATTGGACTTGTCACAGAGCATACAACCCTTTTGGAAAGTTTCCGCATGGCTTGGTCAACCATGAAAAAGCACCCTATTGCTTGTATTGAGCTCTCCGTGGGCCTTTATGGTCTTACGTTCATCATCTCACTCCTCGCGATGATTGGACTCATACTTATCGGGGCTCTTGGATCCGCAATTCTTGGCATAGGAATCTCTTCATCAAGCGTGAGCGGACTTGCCGCAAAAGAACTTCTCATTGTGACCCTTGGCACTGTTTGGACTATAGCTCTCGCGGGATTCTCAACGCTTACCACATATCTTAGCTGGACAGGATTCTTTCATCTCATGGCTTTCAAGAAAAAGACACACAGCTCACGATCTTTTCATCATCTTGAAAAACTCTTCACGACACTTCTCTCTTAACGCATGTCTGAACAGCCTCCCTCACTCAAAGAACTTCTCGCACGACGCACCAGCGCAGGAGCGTCGCAGGTTTCTCCTACTCAACAAAGTTCCACTTCACCTGTAGCTCCTCAAAAAATTACATCATCACCAGAAATCCCCTCGCAAACCCCTCGACTTTCCGACAATCAAACCCACGAAGCTTTCATTGAAAAGCTTGGGGAAATTTCAAAAAAAGAACGAGAACAAGAGGTCGCTCGACAGGCCAAAACCTTTGGCATGGAGAGCATTGAACTTAAAGGATTTCCCATCAGCCCAGAAGCACTTCGTCTTATTCCAAAAGAGCAGGCTCAGGAACTTGGCGTCATTCCTTTTCTCTTTCAAGCATCAGAAATTCGCCTTGGTGTTCTTCATCCAGAAAAACCTGATGGAGAAAACCTCCTCTATCAACTCACCGAACGCCACAAGGCACGTGGAAAGTGCTACATGATTAGCGAGGAAAGTTTTGAACACGCCTGCAAGCTTTACGATGCACTTCCTAAAATCATTTCCGTTGTAAAAGGCGTGGAAATTAGCGAGCGAGATTTAGAGGAATTTCAAGAACAACTCCATGCAGGAAGCGATCTTACGCACCTTATCGCTCAAGCAAATGTTACAGATATTCTCACGGTTATTATTGCTGCGGCACTTGACGCACATTCTTCAGATATTCACGTTGAAGCTGAGGAGAAAGGTATCTGCATTCGCTTTCGCGTAGATGGCATGCTTCAAGAAATTGCAAGAATTGAAAAAGAACAATGGAAGAAAATCATCAGCCGCATTAAGCTTATCGGAAGTTTGAAAATGAACATTTCCGATAAAGCGCAAGATGGTCGCTTTACCATTCTTCAGCAACAACAAAAAATTGACGTCCGTGTTTCGACTATCCCTACCGCTTTTGGAGAATCCGTAGTTATGCGCCTGCTCACGCCAGACGCAATCGCCCTCCCTTTTGACGCCCTTGGTTTTCGTCCTGCCGTTCTTAAAAAAGTCATTCGTGAAATCGAACGACCAAATGGCATGATTATCACCACAGGACCAACGGGAAGTGGAAAAACTACCACACTTTATGCGATGCTAAAAAAACTCAATACTCCAGACGTAAAAATCATCACACTCGAAGATCCTGTTGAGTATAAACTTGAAGGTGTAAACCAAAGCCAAATAGACGCCGCAAAAGAATACACTTTTGCAAAGGGACTCCGATCGCTTCTTCGTCAAGATCCGGATATCGTCATGGTGGGAGAAATTCGCGACCTTGAAACTGCGGAGACCGCCATTCAAGCGGCACTTACCGGACACTTGCTCTTTTCAACTATTCACACCAATGATGCCGCGGGAGCCATTCCACGCTTTCTCTCCATGGGCGTGACTCCACACCTCCTCGCCCCCGCGATTAACGCCATCATCGGTCAGCGACTGTTAAGAAAACTTTGCACCACCTGCAAAAAGGAAGTCCCCCTACTTCCAGAAGACGCCGAACGCATTCGCGAACACCTTCAAGGAATTCCCATAAATTCAGGAGAAACTGTTCCAGATTTTGACCAACTTCATTGGTATGGTCCGGGAAATGGGTGCGGCGAGTGTCGACAGGGATACCGCGGTCGGGTGGGAACGTATGAGGTTCTTATTAAAAACGATGCCCTGGAACAAGCCATCCTCAAGAGCAACGGGAGCCTTTCAGAATATGAGATGCGTGCACTCGCAAAAGAACAGGGATCGCTCACTATGGTGCAAGATGCGCTTCTCAAGGCTTCAGAAGGACTCACTTCAGTTGAAGAGGTTAAACGTATCTTGGGACTATAGACTGCACGACACTTTTCGTGCAGTCTTTTTTTCTTTACACTGTCTTCCATATGCGGACAGAACGTTTTTTCATCGATCCATCCTGGATAGCACCACAATCCCTTGCTTTCACCCTTCCCGCCGGAACACTCACCAAGCAAATTACCCTTGTTCTACGCATGCGAGTCGGCGACACTATCTCCCTCTTACCAAATGACGGCAAGGAGTACGTGGGAACCATTACCCATACTGAACGCGGGACTGTTTCCGGGATCATTACGGGCGTTCTTGAAGTCCAGCGCCCAAAACGACCCGTTACTCTTTGTGCCGCAATAACCAAACGTGACACCTTTGAGTGGACCTTGCAAAAATGCACAGAACTCGGGGTTCAAACATTCATCCCCCTTGTTACCGATAGAACCATTAAAAAACCTTCCGAGGTAAGTCATCGATGGCATGATATTATCCGAGAAGCGGCGGAACAATCTGGCCAAGGAAAAATTCCCGATATTCTTTCTCCACAAACATTCACCCAAGCACTCCGCACCACTGCGCCACTTGCAAGAATCATGCTTCACGAATCGGCAGAGGAAAGAGCTCTTCCAGTTCTGGCAAGCAACTTGCCCGTAGGCCTTTTTATTGGTCCCGAGGGAGGCTTTTCAGACGACGAGGTTCGCGCGGCGCTTGCGCAAAACATTACGCTGTACCGCATGGGAACAAGCGTTCTTCGAGCTGAAACCGCGGCTATTGTTGGTTCAAGCTTGTTTCTTCTTGAGCATGGGAAATAATCGTGAGTAAACGCGTGTCACCACCCTGATGTTTGAAAAAAACTCGATACGTTTCCCCCGGAAGCACTCCTCCAACGCGCTCAGGCCATTCTCCTAAAAAAATCGTCGCCCCATCGTGATACGATTCAAGTTCAAGTTCACGCAGTTCTTCAGCAGATGAAAAGCGATAAAAATCACTGTGTACGATTCTTCGAATGCGCGAGTTTCCCTCGATAGGGTACTCATGCGCAACAGTAAACGTTGGTGATTTCACACGAGCCAAGCTTCCAAGTGCAGCAACCAGCCCCTGTGTAAATGTTGTCTTTCCAGCTCCAAGATCGCCCTCAAGGGCAACAACATCACCCGGTACAAGACGATTGGAGAACATTGCCGCGATACGTTGAGTCTCCTCTTGTGAATGCGTAAGATACGATTCCATAGTTATACGATATCTTGCTGAGGATTTACCGCGACCAATCCCGGATCGCGAGCCCCACCTGAAAGAAGTCTAAAATATCCAGCAATAGCAATCATCGTTGCATTGTCCATGGCATATCGCAGTGTTGGCATAAAAAAAGCACACCCCTCTTCTTCTGACATTTTTCGCATACGCTGACGAAGTTCACTATTTGCCGCAACGCCACCCGCTAAGATAACCGAGGATGGGCGATAGTCACGAAGTGCTTTTCGCATTTTTTTTACCAAAATATCAACAACCGCTTCCTGAAATGAAGCGGCAATATCGGCAACAACAGCATCATTCATGTTTCCCGCATCGGTAATCTCACGCAATGTGTACAGTACCGAAGTTTTAATCCCCGAAAAACTCATCATAGCATCACCGCTTTTCTCCATGGGACGTGGAAATGCGTACGCTTGGGGATTGCCAACCCGAGCAAGTGCATCAATTTTTGGACCTCCCGGATACCCAAGACCCAGCATCGTCGCCACCTTGTCGTATGACTCTCCAGCCGCGTCATCGACAGTTTCACCAATGCGCACAAAATCTCCATGGCCCCGCATGAGAATGATTTCCGTATGTCCTCCAGAAACAATGAGTGCAAGCGCTGGAAATGAAGGCGTTTCACCACCCTCCTGAAGCCAAGAAGCGTAGATATGACCTTCAAGATGGCATACGGGAACGATGGGGAGATTTCTCGCTTCCGCAAATCCCTTTGCGGCGGCAACTCCAACGCGAAGTGCGGGCGCAAGTCCCGGACCTGCAGTTACCGCAAGAGCGTCCCAGTGAGGAAGCGATGTGTCTTCAGCAACATCACGAAGCATCGCCATAAGCAAAGCCACATGCTCACGCGCCGCAACATCAGGAACGACGCCCCCAAACGCGGCATGAATCTCAACCTGGGAACGCACGAATTCTTTATGCACAACAACACGCTCTCCTTCTCCGGAAATACACGAAATCGCCGTTTCGTCACAACTTGTCTCAATGGCGAGAATAGTTTTCATAGCCTAAAAAGCATGCTACCATGATTTATGACATTCGTCTAAAACTATGTATACCGAAAAAACCTTCTCCCTCGCAAGTGTTCAGGGACTTTCCCAGAAACAACTGGAAGTTCATCTTAAGCTCTATGCGGGATACGTAAAAAATACCAATCTCCTTCTTGAACTTCTTGAACGAGCAAAAAAAGATCCAGCACCACAAGCCCCCGTTATTGCTGAGCTCACCCGTCGCTTTGGCTTCGAGTTCAACGGTATGCGTCTTCATGAACTCTACTTTGCCCAACTTTCCGGAACAGGAACACTAACGGAATCTCCGCTTCTTTCAGCGATTATCAAAAAATGGGGATCGTACGAAGCGTGGAAATCCGAAGTAAGCACAACGGCACTCATGCGAGGCATCGGTTGGGTACTTCTTGTACAAGATCCAGAAAATAATGAGCTCTTCCTCACATGGGTTAGCGATCATGAGTACGGACATCTCGGCGGACTTCCGATTATCATGGCGCTCGACGTATGGGAACATGCGTTTATGGTCGACTATCTTCCCGCACAGCGCGCAGATTATGTTTCAGCCTTCTTCGGAAACCTTTCATTTGAAACACTTTCAGCACGATACATTTCCTAACCTATGAAATCACTGTCAGCGTTTTTTGAGCCGATACATCAGTTTATTGTTTTCATTCGAGAGCAGGGCGTCGTTGGTTTGGCGATAGGTTTCATTCTTGGAGGTTCAGTAAGTAAGGTGGTGAGTTCACTGGTGAATGATCTCATTCAACCCGCAATTGGACTTCTCTTTGGATCAACCGCAGGACTCGCAGCTTTCCATGTAGGACCACTGAAGATTGGAAACTTCCTCGTGACAAGTATCGACTTTCTCATTCTTGCCGCAGTCGTGTTCTTCGTCTTTCGGGGTCTTGGTCTGAGTAAACTTGATATCAAAAAATAATCCCTTAGGGGATTATTTTTTTCCGTTACACGTTGATGGATTCCATAGTCCGCGTTGAGCATCTTTTGCTTCATTCATTGCGCGTTGGTATTCCTGTTGAAAAACATAGGGAACTTTGTAGGTATACTCATATGCATATCCGTCTTCAAGAAGTATCTTCCCTATATCTTCCCCCGTATCTCTGAGTACAACGTATCGTAAATATCTTCCGTATTTATCAACAGAATCTTGGGAAGGATCTGCATAGAGTGCAACCTCTTTCCCCTCAAGAAGATCTTTGAGCTTTTGCGAGGCTTCTTTTCCAAAACATTCAACCGTACGCCGAGGATCAACGCTTTCTGGAGTGTTAATTCCCAGTATGCGAACGGTCACTTCTTGATTTTCAACAAACGCTTTTATCGTATCTCCATCAACCGTCCGAATAACAACCCCGTATTCATGGTCAAGCGTAGAAAAATCAAGACCTTGGTCACCCTGAGTATCATGCGCAATGCCATCCTCCAGAACCACCTCCTGAGCCGTATTGTCATTTTCTTGGGAAAGAGATACCGCCCCAGTAATGAGTGCGATGCCAAGTCCAAAAATTCCCGCAAGGTGCTTTTTTGTGACTTTTTTTCCAATGCTTTGCTGAAGATACCGAGGAAATGCTCCGCAAAATAATGAGATAGCTATCAACAAGACACCCAAAATAATTTCTAGCATCATACGCGTGCTGATTTTTACCTAGGTAGCGTAGTGTACACAGGTCCATCCCCCTCATCATCATCTTCTTCTAGAACTTTTACCGCGAGATACTCGAGCTCTTGTGCAATGAGCGCAATATCTTCGGGAGCAATGTCTGGCGTAGGAATATTTTGCTCTTTGGCCGTCTCCTCAAGAGCATCCCAGAAAAAATGAGAAATTTTTCCCTCGCGAATACCCGCGATTTCAAGAGCATTTACAACAGCCTCTTCAGCACGAGTCTCTTTTGACCATGGATAATCCACCATTTCAGCATATTCAGACTGAGGTCTCTCCTGAAAGTAAATTGAGTCAGAAATAAATCCCCGGCGACGCAATACACGAAGCGCCGCAAGATGAATAAGATCATGCGTAATGCCATTCGCATTTACCCGTAGCCAGTCGCGTTGATAGTGCGGCGCAAGAGCATCTCCGTTTAAAGATACTCCAGCCACCATTCTCACATCTCTAGGATCCTGACGGAATACGCTCTTCTTATCAAACTCTTTCAAAAGACTATCATCAACATAGCGCCGTCCCGACTCAAGAGGAACATCCTCCCCCTTTTCTTGCGCTTCAAGGTACGCGTTTCGCTCTGCCTGATGAAAGATGGATGGTCGTCTAGGAATTTGAAAGTATGTATCTCGTGCGGTTTGGGACTCTAACCCCACTCTTCTTCTTGGCATATGCCACAAGTATATCGCATCAAAAAAAAGAAATACCACCGAATGCTAGAGATTTTCTAAAGCCACCACAGCACACTACGCATTCCCCTTGAGCACAAACAAAAAACCACCCAAAGGGTGATTTTTTGATGGTGACTCCACCGGGAGTCGAACCCGGCTTACAGGCTTGAAAAGCCCGTGTCCTAACCGATAGACGATGGAGCCATGAAAATGCGGAAAGAGTATAGCAAGTTCCACATTTTTTGACAAGACAATGATGGATATCCTCTATTCTAAGGATTTCTTAGAACTTTTTGTATAAATAAGACATCATCATAAAGCCGAAGCATCATTCGAATCCCCTCAATAAGCGCCTCTTGGCTAAAAAAGGACTTGCCACCCTTTGCTACGCGGGAACGGAGATATTCATCAAAAAACTTCTCAATGCATTCCATCTGTAAAACAAGTATTGAGTCGCTAACACCTTCATCGTTAAGCCCCCCAACGTACATCATCTCATCTTCTTTTTGATTAAGAGATTCTTGAAATTTGTCACCAAGCTTCTCATCATAAACGTACAGTTCTTTCATTTCGCTTTCATGCACACTACTTTTCGAATCCCTCTCTTTAACTGCGTTCAAAAGGTGCATACGGCGATATCCTTGCATAAAAAAATCTCTATCAGGAAAAGTGGTTCCAAGCATGCCCTTAAGAGCACCTTCAAGTCGATTGACAAGTGGTGTGAGTTTCTGTGAAAAATCCTCAAGCTCCCGTAAGGTATCCTTGGAACTCTCTGGAACCTCTAAGGTAATGAAACTGCTCGGAATACGTATGCCCACATCCGGCATGGCGAGATAACCTCCCGCGCGTTTCATGGAGAGAAAAAGTGTTCGGGAAAGATATTGGAGTATTTTGTCGTAGTTATACTTCGCAGGATCTTCGCCGCCATACGTCGCACTCTCTACAAATTGATCACTTGAAAGAACGATTTGCAAGCGAGGCATCCATAAAGCTTTGTAATCATGAAGAATTTTTCCAGAATTTTTGCGCGAATAGATGTCAGTGGGAAAAATGTCAAAAAGCTCTTTCAGTACACTGTGCGCTTCACGAATAAACACTTCACTCGTGCAGAGAGCGATCTTCTCTTTATATGCCCTAAAAAGTCCATCAAAGATTTCATACGAAAGAAGCTCAATATCTTTTCTTGGATGCAGTGCCGATTCTCCTAAAAATCGTATGTGATGAGGCGTTGGATCATATCCATATTCATTCCTTTTTGATCTCAAAGGTACTTCGGGAATGGGATCCGTAGCATGTGGATCGATACTAATAGCCACCTCCTCAGTACCATCAGAGGGAATTTCGTCAGTTCTATCAGGAATATTTGGCATTTTTGGACGCTCTGGCATAGCTACTTTTTAACTAAAAATCCACTCTTATACATCTCAAGAAGCACCAAAAACGTCGCAAGTACCGTTGGACCTAAAATAAATCCCATCGGGCCAAAATACTGCAATCCTCCAAGCATAGAAAGTAGAATGAGAAGGGCGTGCATGCGAGTTCTCTCTCCAACAACAAACGGCTGAATAACATTGTCTACAAGCCCAACCGCAAGCATCGCCCACGCGGTAAGTCCAAGTGCGGCACCAATATTTCCCGTAAGAAGCAGGTAGCCAATTGCAGGAAACATTACTGTTGCAGTTCCGAGCATAGGAATTTGCGCCGCAATAACCACAAGACCGGCCCAAATTAAAGGCGCGGGTACTCCAAAAATGGCAAGACCAATTCCCGCAACAACACCTTGAATACAAGCAATAATTAGCGATCCAAAAACTACACCACGAATCGTCTCAACCATTCTCCCTAAAATACTTCTATCAATACTTGTTTTTAGTGGACTTACCGCAATAACTTCAGCAATAATCTTCTCCCTGTCAATAAGAAAGAAATAAAGACAGATGAAGAAAATGAACAGCTTCACCACCCATCCAGCACCCGCAGAAAAAAGCGATGTTCCATGTGCCCGAACCCATTCAGCAATTGCCTGAATAATCGCGCTCACATCAGTCGAGGCGAGAAGTCGTTGAATAATAGGCGGAAGTGTTGAGAGGTAGGTGTTAGTTCCATGAATAAGACTCTCCATCCATGTTGGATTTTCAAGGATCCACTGCGTAATGCCAATAGCCTGATTTAATGCAACTACTGCGGCAGTAGCAAGTGGACCAACAACAATGAAAAAAATCATGAGCAAAACAATAATTGTCGAGATACGCTCATGACCAATACGCCCCCTGAGAAATGCTTCAAATGGCGACACGAGAATTGCCACAATTCCCGCCGCAAGTAGCGTAAGTGCAAAAGGAGAAAAGATGTTGAAAAGTACATACGCCATGGCGCCTGACATAAGCAGGAAAAACCATCGCGAAATCCAATCTTGAGAAAAAGGCGTCACATTCATATATGTGCAGTATAACAAAACTCCCCACCTCATAAAGAAGCGGGGAGTTTTATGTCGTTACTCGCGTGGGCGAGCTGGAGAGACACTGATTTTGCGACCACCACAGTCAGCACCGTCAAACATCTTGACAGCGTTTTCCTGCTCTTCAACTGTAGAAAACTCTACGAAGCCGAAGCCGCGCTTGCGGTTCGTTTCCTTCTCAATTGGGAGGAAAACGGACACAACAGCGCCTGCTGGTGCAAAAAATGCCTTTACATCATCTTCGGACATGGCGTATGGAAGGCCACCTACGAAAATGCGTGTATTCTCTGGCATACTTGCTTTGTTACTTCTCCGTCGCTCTGCCTGTACCGAACTAACGTCACGGTTTCGAACCTAGCTATCGGATGATTAGTACTTTCACTATAGCACATTGTCAAAAGTCACGCAACCGCGTCACGCACACCAAAAACCCATCCCCACCCTAGAAAAAATCTTATTGCTTTCGAGGTAAAATATCCCTATCGTATGCCAACACCTTCTACGCCACTTTCCCAAGAAGAATCTTCATGGAGTCTTCACGAAGAAGGCCAGCTTGCCGTTGATGTTGCAGAAACCGGAACAGATATCATTATTCGTGCGGCAATTGCCGGTGTACACGAACAAGATCTTGATATTCACATCACCGATGATATCGTTTCCATTCATGGGAAGCGGACGCTTGAAGCGCTCCCAAAACATACAACCATGCACTATAGCGAGTGCTTCTGGGGATCTTTTTCTCGAACTATTATCCTTCCGTGCCACGTAAAGCCAGACGAATCAGAGGCTACCCTCGTCAACGGAATTCTCACCATTCGAGCGCCAAAAACTCAAGAACGTGTAAAAATCACCATCAATAAGCAGCCATAATTTCGTATGAACCCCCAAGCGCAAGATCCATCTCCACAACACACCCCATCGCGCACACTCACTCCTATTTTTTTGGGAATCTTAGCTGGGGTCATCTTCCTTGGAGCGCTCATCATCATTCTTTCAACTGCGTATCGAACAAAAAGCGCCTATCGCATCGTTCCCAATGTAAGCATTGGAGGAATTTCGGTTGGGGGACTTACTACAACTCAAGCAAGTGAACGGATAAATCTCGCTCTAACAACCATGATCAACGAGGGTCTTTCGGTTCGTTTTGGAAACGAACAACATCTCATACCCCTCACCCCAAAAGGAGCAACCGATCCCGATCTTGTTTATGAACTCATAACTTCAGACGTATCTTCCGCCGTTGAAGAAGCTTACCGCATAGGTCGAAAAGATGATGGCTCACTTACTTTTTTTGGACCACTATTTCACGCATGGTCTCCCCAAAAAAATCTCCGTCCAAGCATCAGCTTCGCACAGTATCGTATTCTCGATGAACTCCGAGCATCATTTCCTCTCCTTGAGACAACAGGATCGCCAACGGCATTTTCTTTCGATGAAACGACCGGGAAAGCAACCATCATTCCAGCTCAAGCAGGAAATGTCATCTCTACCGAAGTCTTCTTTACAAATCTCAGTGAAGACGCACAGGACTTCGTACTTACCGTTCAAGACATACCTCTCACGCCACATATTCCAGAGGTCACCGAAGAAGAAGCGGAATCACTTCTTTCACTTGCAGAAAAGGCTTACGAAAAAGCCCCTTACACACTTACGTACACGCAAGATTCAGGAGAAACTGTAACTTTTTTACTGGAAAAATCGGATCTGAAGCACGCTATCATCCCAGGAAAAAGCGATGAAGGAGAACTTGTTCTTGAGGCGCTATACGAAGAACTGAGTCCATGGATTTCCAGCCTTCACGAAGATCTCGACATTGCACCACAAAATGCAACCTTTGCAATTGAAAACGATCGCGTGACAACATTCGTCCCAAGTAGAGATGGAATTATCGTCGATGACGCAAAGCTCCTCAATACACTCTCGGAAGCATTCATGAGCACCGAGCAGAAAAAGCTTTCCATAAGCGTTACTACCAAGGCACCGGAAGTACCCATTGAAAACGTTAACGATTATGGAATTAAAGAGGTTCTTGGCGTCGGATACTCGAGCTTTGCAGGATCTCCAAGCAATCGTCGCGTCAATATTCGCAATGGAGCCGCAAAACTGAACGGATTACTCATTCCTCCGGGGGAAACACTTTCCCTCCTAGAGAAGCTTAAGCCCTTCACCACTGAAAGCGGATATCTTCCCGAGCTTGTCATTAAAGGAGACTCCATTACTCCAGAAATCGGTGGAGGACTTTGCCAGATCGGAACCACAACTTTCCGAGCGGCAATGAACTCCGGCTTGAACATCGTCGAACGACGCAATCATTCACTTGTTGTTTCTTACTATAACGATCCAAGTAACGGAGAACCGGGAACTGACGCCACAATTTACGATCCAGCTCCTGATTTAAAAATTCAAAATGACACCGAGCATTACATCATGCTCATAACCGATATCAACGAATCAACAAGTGAACTCCACTTCACATTCTGGGGCACCTCAGACGGACGCAAGGGTTCCTACACTCCCCCAACCGTTCTTTCTTGGATAGGCTACGGGGATAAAGTCACCAAAACTTCATCCTCACTCGCCCCGGGAGTTACCAAGTGCCAAGCCGCTCATCCTGGCGCTACCACAACATTTGATTACCTCGTCACTCGTGCTGATGGAACGACGACAACGAAAACTTTCACCTCAAGCTATCGTCCACTTCCAGAAATCTGCCTTGTAGGTGAATCAACTCCAGCGCCCGAAGAACCCGTCACTACAGAAGCCACCGCAGAACCTACCCCTATCGTCGTCGAATAAACAAAATACCCAGCCAAAAGCTGGGTATTGTGTTCTTTCTTTCAAGCTGCGGTCAAGAAGATACATTTCCGGTAACAGACCAGACGGATCCAGTGTGCACAGGTAATTATGCATCCCCATGCTTGTCGTGACCGCAGTTTGCAAGAAAGAACGAAGTGACTGCGTATTCTATCAAAAAGACCCCCTCCACGTCAACTGGAAGGGGCCCCCTGGAAAAAAGTCTTTTTTTAGCCTTTTTCTTCAGTTTTTTTGATGACCTTATCAATGAGGCCGTATTTCTGAGCTTCAAGAGCGCTCATAAAACGATCTCGCTCAGTATCCTCTGCAACTTTTTTAAAGGGCTGTCCAGAATGTTCTGCAAGAATATGGTTCAAGCTATCCTTCATCTGCAGAATGCGATCTGCGTGAATTTTAATATCCGTAGCCTGTCCAGAAATACCACTTCCTAATACTTGATGAATCATGATTTCTGAGTTTGGCAGTGCGAAGCGCTTTCCTGCGGCACCTGCCGCTAAAAGTACCGCGCCCATAGAAGCCGCCATTCCTACACAAATCGTCGAAACCTGAGGCTGAATGTGTTGCATGGTGTCATAAATCGCAAGACCTGCCGTCACCGAACCTCCCGGGGAATTAATGTAGAGTTTAATATCCTTCTCCTTATCTTGACTTTCAAGAAATAACAACTGAGCAATAATTGCATTCGCAACACCGTCATCAATAGCACTTCCAAGAAAAATAATGCGATCCTTAAGAAGTCGTGAGTAGATGTCGTATGCACGCTCACCGTACGATGTTTTTTCGATAACCGTTGGAATAAGATAAGACATACACTTTCAGTTTAGCAGACAGGCATTGAGAGTGCAAAATTATTCTTTTGGCGTAAAACGCAATCTCCCTCCGTGTTCACGACCAAAGATTTCTTCAAAAAATTCCGCATGATGCGTAACACAGAGGAGCACCGATCCCGCAGTAAGACAGTCTCGCAAAATCTCTTGTGCAATACCCCTTCCAAGAACATCAAGTCCAGCATCACCTTCATCAAAGAGAATAACCTTTGGACGCGCAAGAAGGAGTAGGGCGAGCTCTACGCGTTTTTTCTCACCTCCAGAAAATCCAACAAACAAAGGACGCTCAATCATGTCGTAGGAGAGTCCAACACGATCATAAGCGTCACGAACCATACGATACACCTCAGCGATTTCAGGACGAGATCCCGTTCGTGCGGCAAGCATCTCTCTTACAAGCGTCGTCACTGAAATGCCCGAAAGCGGAGGAGGGTCTTGAAAAATCATCATGCATCCGCGCGCAAAACGCTCATGAGGCTCACATGCCGAGAGTAGACCGTTCTCAAGAACGATATCTCCCGTATACGAAACGCCCGGCAATCCTGCAATCGCCTGCAAAAAAGAACTTTTTCCTCCACCGTTCTTTCCCTCAATGAGCATCGCTTCCCCGGGGAGCAGTGTGAATCCTTCAAGTTCTTGAAGAACTCGGTCACCGCGCATACATGCGCCTTTATGAAGTGTGAACATACTGTTTCCATGCGCGAGAAAATGCTTGAAAAATAACCTGTGTACACCCCTCTCTCATGGGGCCTACGCGTTCACCAAGAAGATGTGCGTGCGAATCACGAAGAATGTCTTCTCCACGCTTTCCACATGCATATGTGCAAAATAGCGAAGCGCTGCCAATTGCAAGCGCACATCCGTCACCAGAAAATGTACACGAACTAATATTCCCCGATGCATCGACGCAAATCCCAATATCAAGCGCATCGCTACAGAGAGGATTTGCCGCGTGTCCAAGAATAGCACCAGCCTCAGGACTTGCGCGATGACGAGGGAATTCTGCATGATCCATGAGCGCTGAGATGTTCATATGATTTCACGGAGCTTCTCAAGAAAATATCTACAATCGTCAACCGTCGTCGAGCGACCAACACTCGCACGAACAACGCCTCGATGGTGACACGTTTGAGCAAGTCTTTGCGCACAGTGGAACCCTGCCCGAACCGCAATTCCTCGACGAGAAAGTTCTTCAGCAACATCGTGAGGATGCATATCTTCTACCGAAAAACTCACAATTCCGCAAGAGCCATAAGACGACCACGTCTGCACACCGGAGATTTCAGCAAGGCCATCCAAAAGCACCTTCACACAATCATCTTCTCGTTCTTTTCGAGTAGCATCTCTCGCGAGTATTTCACACGCTTTTGCCATTCCAATAAATCCCGTCACATTTGGCGTTCCAGCTTCATAACGACGAATACCTTCAAGAAGAATGGGCTCCCCATAAGAAGAAAGCTCCTCAAGAATTCCACCACCAAGAAGAAGCGGATCACACTGCTCCTTTGCTCTATCGCTTAAAAAAAGCGCGCCAACCCCCATAGGTCCATACATCTTATGAGAACTCACCGCGTAAGCATCGCAGAGTCTAACCTCTTCAGAATACAATAAGTGTCCCGCCGCTTGAGCTCCATCGCAAGAAATAAAACTCCCAACAGCGCGAGCGGCCGAACTGATTTCTTTAAGCGGAAGAATCTCCCCCGTTACATTACTCACATGGGTACATGCAATAACCTTTGTTTTATGAGAAAGCACCGAAAGAAAAGCTTCGTGGTCCCATCGTCCCAATGAAGATGCCGGCAACCTACGGATTATGCACCCTCGATCTTTCGCGACCCGTATCCAGGGAAGCGCCTGTGCGTGATGTTCGATGTCACTCACAACGATTTCATCACCAGGATGAAGGTGATGTGCATAGCCAAAAGCGACCATATTCAAACCCTCTGTTGTCCCCTTTGTGCAAATCGTATCTTGTGCGCGTGTACCAAAAAAACTTGCCACTTTCTCTCTGGCATCTTCATATTCCAGCGTCGCACGTTCGGAAAAACTATGAACTCCACGATACGGATTTCCTCTTCCAAGAAACTCGTACGCACTCATAGCTTCAGCGACTTCACGATCGAGAAATGTTGTTGCCGCATGATCAAAATAACGCATCATACCGTTGTGTGTTGTAAAAATCCCACCTCAAGAGCTTCACGTGCACAAACATTTGAATACCCGCGAGCGCATAAATAGCTATATCCGCAATCCTGAAGAGGAATAAGCGAAACCGCGTGCGTTACAAGACTCTCCTCGCGTTCAACGAGCACCTCTGGTAGACACGAGATGCTACCGCCCTTCCCCGAGATCAGCCCTCGAATCTCCTGATGTACGACATGGCCACCTGATGACGTCATAACAAGTGCACGAATATTTGCCGATGAACCTTCTCTTGCGACAACCTTCACGTGAAGATTCACTCGCTGACGAACACCCTCTAAACGCACAACAACATCACACGCATACGCCACATGCTCTTCCAGTAAAAAAGCGAGTGACACATCTGCCTGCATACAGGATTTTGCGAGTACATACTCAAAAACGTCAGACTTACCATCCGATACAGTTTGCCGTTCCTGATGCAAAAAACTCTCCTCGCGCACAAAGCACACCTGAGGAGATTCCTTCCATGGAACAAGTGGTGAAAGCGCGTGCCTCATACAACATCCTGCGTTTGATCAAGACTGTACATGAGAAGTTTTCTAAATTCCACCGCGTATTCTAGGGGAAATTCAGCAACAATAGGATCTGCGAATCCTGAAATAACCGCATGTAGTGCGTCGCGACGCGAAAACCCTCGCGCAGAAAGATACGCCAAAAGCCCTTCGTCAACACTTCCAATGCGAGCCTCGTGTAATACCTCAGCAGAAGGAGATGACTGCTCAATACAAGGCACCGCGTGAGAGGTTCCCATTTCTCCAAAAAGAAGCGAATCACATGCAACATGCACCTTTGCCCGATCTGCTCCCGCGTTTATCTTCACTAAACCACGATATCGCGACACCCCATCTCCCGTAGTGATACTTTTTGCATGAATAAACGACGTCGTATCTCTTCCAACGTGTGCAACTTTATGACCGGTATCCTGAACCTGATGACTTCCTGCATAAGAAAATCCTTCATAGCGATTCTTTGCCCGATCGCCAAGAAGTACCGTCATAGGATAGAGCATTGTCACTGCACTTCCCATATTCCCATTGATCCAAATCATCTCACCATCTTCCTCAACAATAGCTCGCTTCGTATTTAGGTTATACGTATTCTTGCTCCAATTCTCCACACTCGCATAGCGAACCTTCGCCCCCTTTCCTACAAAGATCTCAACACACCCCGCGTGAAGAGCGGCGTCGTCATACTTTGGAGCCGAACATCCTTCGATGTACTCTATCTCACTTCCCTCGTCAGCAATGATAAGTGTGTGCTCGAACTGACCACCACGAGCCGCATTCATACGAAAATATGCAGAAAGTGGAACCTGAACACGAACACCGGGCGGCACATAAATAAACGTTCCTCCGCTCCACACAGCGGCATGTAGCATGGCGAATGCATGATCGCGCACAGGCACGCATCGAGTCATGAAATATTTCTTCACGTAGTCAGGATATTTCTGCAGTGCAGTATCCATGTTTTCAAATAAAACACCCTGCGCAATCAAATCTTCTCGAAGGCGATGATAAACAACAAGCGAATCATACTGAGCACCAACACCTCCAAGACCCTGCCGTTCGGCTTCGGGAATTCCAAGATACTCGAAAGTTTCACGAATTTCCGAAGGAACGCGGTCCCAAGTCACCTCTTCCTTAGCATTTGGCTGAGCAAAATAACGTATATCTTCCAAGCTTAGCTTAGAAAGATCAGGTCCCCACGAGGGAATTTTCGTCTGAGAAAAGGCAAGAAATGCCGCCTTTCTACGATCCAACATCCATCCTGGTTCATTTTTTTCAGACGAAATACGTTCAACGACCTCCATGGTGAGTCCAGGAGTCGCAAGAAAGCGAGGAACGTGGCTGTCCGATCGATCAAGGGCTTGTTGCGCATCCATGAAGGGATGCTACCCCGTTTTTTCTTCCTGGGCAACCATGGGAGAATCTTCAATAGCCACAAGATAGCAACGCTCCGAAAAACCACCGCGATCCTGACGTTCAGCTGTCGCGCGATGAAAAATTTCCTCCGGAGAAATACCCTGCGTGCGCATCATCCAAGAAAGTACCTCGAATAGTTCAGCGTAATGAAGCGTTGCAGAATGTGCATCCTGCGCATAATAAACCTCCCACGACTCTTCAATGAGACGAGTCTTTAATTCTTGCAAAAATTCAGTATCAGACAACTGTCGCACAATAGGATAAGCTCCTTGGTTTTGGATGCGCACGGGAAACGCATCTCGAACAAGTTTGCCAAAATTTGTTCGCATATATGCTAGTGTAGCACAGCTTTTAAAAAGGTTTTTCGATGAAGTGGAGTAATTCCATGCTTCGCAATTGCCGCATAATGCAACTTAGTTCCATACCCCTTATGTTGAGCGAATCCGTATTCCGGGTACGCCGTATCAAACTCCTCAAGAAGCGAATCTCTGTATTCTTTTGCAAGAATGGACGCCGCCGCAATAGAAAAGATCTTATCATCTCCGCCAATAACCGTTGTCTGGTTCCAGGAAACACCGGGAACCTTTGCGTTTCCATCAATGAGATATGTTGCCAAGGAAAGATCCGGAACCCTTTCCGAGTGCGCGAGATGATCAACCGCTCTCTTCATAGCAAGAAACGTCGCCTGAAGAATATTCATTTCATCAATATCCTGCGCACTGACCTCGCCAATGCCAAATCCCAAAACAGCTTCACGAAGCACTTCCGAGGCTTCTTTTCGCTGTTTTCTCGTCATCTTCTTACTATCTCTCAGGGGAATTTTTGTATCAAGTTCTTGAATACGAGAAAGATTCTGCCAGTCGATTGCCACACATGCCGCGACAACAGGACCCGCGAGACACCCTCGACCAACTTCATCAATGCCAAGAATTGTTCCTTTCATCAAAAGCTCCTGGGTGTGCTGTAAAAGTGACATAATTACGATATTTTTATGAGTTTTGCCATCCACCCCCAAAGGGTTGCTCTTTTTTTATGGGTAGAGTATCATACTTTGCGTAGAAGAAACCGGGATGTAGCTCAGTAGGCTTAGAGCGCGTGGTTTGGGACCACGAGGTCGCAGGTTCGAGCCCTGTCGTCCCGACCAGAATATCTTCTTCATGGTTACATGAGACGGGCGTGTAGCTCAGGTGGTTAGAGCGCAGTCCTGATAAGACTGAGGTCCCTGG
>CAZORP010000011.1:0-40991 GCA_964582615.1 uncultured Gammaproteobacteria bacterium | reverse complement strand
TCAGTTGGTTAGAGCGTCACATTGACATTGTGAAGGTCAGAGGTTCGAATCCTCTATCGCCCACCACATTGCGTTTTAAAAAAACATCACCAAAGGTGATGTTTTTTTGTATTCTAGGAATCTGACCTCCTAAACAGGAACATGAGCAGAATACCTATAGCCATGAGAAGAAGAAAGACGAGAACTCCAGCGGAAAATATTTGTCGAGTTGCACACACGCCTACCGTTGGAAAGATATCCAAAATCCCCTTCATACGCCCAACGCAGGGAAATTGGAAAAGCGTCCGTGTTCCAAGCCATCCTGCCGCATATGCCGCGCCAACACTTGAGAGTGTAAACAAGCAACTAAATCGAGCCTTGTGAATGTGTAAAAATCTTGTAAGTGAAATAATGGAAAAAACGACCCCTCCAACAATCCAAAACACTACAAACCATGCCAAAGCAAGAACGAGTATAACCACGGAAGGAGAGACGACTGCCATAAAATCTTAAAGGATCGAAAAGGCCAAATACGCCATAAACGCCGTCATACACGATGCAACAAGAAGCGCAAAGGCGACCATATAAAGCGCCTGACTTTCCTCATGATGCGCAAGCCATGCAACAAAACCTGCAAGACCCAAACAAAGAATGGGAAGAAAAAACATATCTCTCGTAGTATAGCGCAAAAATGGTAGACCCGCCTGGACTCGAACCAGGGACCGCCGAGGTATAAGCTCGATGCTCTAACCAACTGAGCTACGGGTCCATGACGAGCACACTATAGCCGAAAGTCTTTTTTTCTGCCATACTCCCCCCATGGAATCGACATCATCCCCAAAACGCCTTGATATTTCTCTTGCTGGAGCCTACGGAATCAGCCGATCTCAAGCACAAAAATACCTTGCAAAAGGCCTTGTTCGCGTGAACGGAGCACCGCAGACTTCGGCACACCTCCTTGTGAGCGAGCACGATACTATCGACCTTTCTCGCGAATTGGAGACTTCCGAAGAAAACCTCCTTCCTCCAGCGCCAAAACCGGAAATTCTCTTTGAAAATGAGGATGTTTTGGTATTCTCAAAACCAGCAGGGCTTCTTGTACACCCAACACCCACCAATCCAAAGGCACCGTCGCTTATTAATGCAATCCTTGAACACTCCCCAAAAACCGCAAATGTTGGCGGAGATCCTCTTCGTCCAGGTATCGTACATCGCCTCGACAAAGAAGCTTCAGGAGTCATGATTGTTGCAAAACACGAGCACGCTCACGCTTGGCTTAAAGAGCAATTCAAAGAACGCCTCACCGAAAAACACTATACCGTACTTGTTCTTGGAAGCGTTGCCGAGGAAACCGGAACCATTACCTTCCCCATCGCTCGATCAACAACACGTGGACGCATGGCGGCACGACCACACTCTCAAGAAGGAAAAGAAGCCATCACGCACTACGACGTTATTTCTCGTTTTAGCTCATCAACCCTCCTTGACGTACGCATCGAAACCGGAAGAACCCACCAAATTCGCGCGCATTTCTTCGCACTTGGCCACCCCGTCGCAGGAGATGTGCTTTATACTCACAAAAAACTCAAACAGCTTCCCATTGCGCGTCTTTTTCTTCACGCGCACACCCTCACCATTACACTTCCCTCGGGAGAACGTCGCACATTCACCTCGGAAATACCAAGAGAATTGCAGGATCTTCTTACAAGTCTTAAGCCGGCTCCTCGTGTATGATTATCACCCTCGGAGGACTTTCTGGATCGGGAAAATCTACGGTAAAACGTCTCCTTGGCGAACGTCTCGGCTGGAAAACCTATTCAGTAGGCGACATGCGAGAGCGCTATGCGCAGGAACATAACCTTACCTTAGAAGAGCTTAATGCTCGAGATATGATCGACGGAAGGGGTGATCGCTTGGTTGATGCGTTTCAGAAAGAACTTGGAGAAAAAGAGGATTCCTTCATCATTGACGGCTGGCTTTCTTGGTTTTTTATCCCAAAGAGCTTCAAGGTATTTCTTACCATCAACGAAAAAGAGGCGGCTCGCCGTATTTTTCAAGCCCATCAAGAACATCCAGATGAGCGAAAAGATGAAACGAGGACCAATTCTGTTGAGGAATTACAAGACCTTCTTCACGAACGTCTCTTGCAAAACAAGGATCGCTACCAAAAATGGTATCGCGTTAATTTTCTCGACAGTGCACATTATGACCTTGTTTTAGATACCACAGAAAAAACCCCAGCCGAGGTTGTTGATGAGATTCTTCGGCATATTCCGCGGTAGCTTGACGTTTTTTTGGAATTTCAGTATCATTTTTGCATTCTTTTTTGGGAAACCCCCACTTACTATGGCTCAAGCAAAAGAACTCACCGTTATCGAACCTTCCGCAATTACCGTTGGACAGGTTCTTCGCATCCACGAAAAAATCGTTGATGTTGGCGCAAAAGGAGAAAAGCGTGAACGTCTTCAGATTTTTGAAGGTCTTGTTCTCTACGTTCGTGGAGCTGGATCTTCCAAGACTTTCGCGATTCGAAAGGAAACCAACGGCTATGGCGTTGAGAAAATCTTCCCTCTCAATACTCCAAGCATTGCAAAGATCGAACTTGTAAAAACTTACGAAGTTCGCCGAGCACGCCTCAACTTTATCAAAAACTTCGCACGCAAGCTCAAAGAGCTTGTAGCGTAAATAAAAAAAACTCCCCCACACGGGGAGTTTTTTTATATCTATTCGCAAAATGCCTTATTTATTACCTTCACACCCATAGTTATCAGTAGGTAAAAGACTAAGGTCCCAAATATCTTCAAGAAGACCTGTGTCAATGAAGATGCAGGAACTATGTGGAGTCGTGCCCGATCCAGCAACGCTACAGATATCCCGCGTGCAGATATCCGAAAACGCACCCTTAATATCCTCAATTTCATCGGCAGATCCCACGCCAAGAATCTCGCTCAATCCTCCCCCATCAGCCCATCCAAAAGAATTTGCATTGAGATACTCGTATGCATCACACCCATCCTCTTTGCTCTTTGCAATTTCCTTTACCGTATTGCAGTTAATATATGGGTCGCCTCCGGTATATAACGAAACACACTCGTCAATACCAACCGCATCAGATCCTGATATTTCCGAGAAATCAGCGTCGTAGTAGCACGAGTATATATGATCGTCATTCGTCTCCTGTGCATTTGCCGCGCTTGCAATAGCCTCACAGAGCCTCTTTGAAGGACTCTGTCCGAGAAGATTGAGGTCGGAAACATCGCTACACGTCACACACGAACCCGGAGATTCTGCATTTGATGGATCAAGAACACATAAAGCGCCTTTTCCTCCAGCGCAACTTGAGTAGTAGCAAGACGCTCCAACTTTTGGGGGATTGGAAACGCCTTTCGCGTTATCAACACTCGTAATCGTTCCTTTTTTTCCGCAGGTAGCCGCGGCGGATGAACCCTGCTCTGCCGTCACCTCAAAGCCAAGTTCCTTTAACTCTTCACACGAAGCTCCATCGCGCAAAAGTGCTATTTCACGAATGAGTGGCGGTCGAAGCTCTGCAAATCTCGTTAAGCGAGGGTCAATGAAAAAGGCAACGGCGTAAAGAGACATGAGGATGATGAGCCCAAACACCGTTTGTTCCATGCGCCCCTTCGCCTTTGCAACAGCCCCTTTATTTCCCCCTGCGGTCATGTATTGAAAGCCGGAAATCGTCAACATGAGTACGCCAATAATCGCCGCAAGAGGAATTGCGAGCTTATAAAGAAGCACAGCGTACTGAGCGAAGCCGTCGATAGTTTCGGTGCCAAACAGCGGCGTATTCAACTGGGTTGGAATAAGAGGACCATAACAGTACCCCGTGTTCTCACCCGTAATCTTTCGGGCGCAAACCTCACTCTGACCACCCCACGATCCACGAGAAGTCCTTCCCGAAGATGATAGCGAGGTTTCATAACTCTCGCATTCACCCTGAGTCCAGCACAAGGGATTAAGATCGGGCGTCGGGTCATTAGGACCGAAGCATCCAACATAAAAAAGATCCTCGGACGTACATGTCGCCGCGCAATTATCCGGCGTCGTTGCGGGATTTTTTACCACAGCACCCTGTCGAGCATCTCCACAGTAACACCCACAGGTTGGAGCCTCAGATGCCCTAGCATTGCCCACAAAGAGGAGAGGCATCGCAAGGAGGAGTAGTGACTTAGCGAGCAAGCGCCTGAAGAGCTTCATAGAGAATTCCATATGGAACCGCACCTTCGATTTTTAGTCCGTTAAGAAAAAGTGTTGGCGTAGCTTCAACCCCCGCGGCAACACCGTCCAGCGTATCGCCAGCTATTTCATCTTGATAATACCCTGAAGCGACACAAGTTTTATACTCGCGCTCATTCATACCAAGTGACACCGCAAGATTTACTAGCAATTCATCGGTAAACTCAACACCTTTTTGCGCGTTAAGCGCATGATACATCTCGGGGAATTTTCCCTGCTCCGAGGCGCATTCTGAAGCGACCGCCGCAAGATCAGCGCCCGGATGCAAATCGGTGAGTGGATAGTCTCTAAAAATCACGCGAACTACATCTGGAAGGTTATGCGCTAAAGCCTCAAAAACCATGCTCTCATCTTGCGAATATGGACATCCGTAGTCAACAAAGGCAACGATTGTCACAGGAGCATCAACGGATCCAATGGAGGGATCATCGTCCGTTACAAGAGATCCGGTTCCCTGCGTGAGGTCCGCATGTTCAAGTGAGGAGAGAATAGCGTCGACCGTTGCACGTGAAGAAGAAAATGTTTCCTGCGCAAGCGCTTCGCCGGAAGACAGCGCCTTTGCGTAGGTATACACCTTCCATGCAAACCAACTTAAACAAACAAGCAAAACAACGCTTGCAAACGTTATCAAAAAGCGACTCCAGTGTACGCGTTCAAAAGAAATTGATGGCATACAAAGAGTATACCATTTTCTTTGGTGTTCTTTACGAAAATCCCCCAGTCTGGTATTCTTTCAGCATTATGATTCTCGATATCATCCTTCTTGTTCTTAGTGTTCTTTTGTGTGGAGCGATTCTTCTTCAGGCGCGAGGAACTGACGCTGGACTTGCCTTTGGTGGCGACGGCAGTATGTACCACACCCGTCGAGGCATTGAAAAGGGCTTGCACGTTGCAACGATTTTTTTGGCTGTTGCGTTTTTCGTTGTAGCCGCACTCAACATGGTTTTCGCATGGTAAAATGAGGCGGTGAGGGTGACGTCTTTTTATCCTCAGTATGCTTCGAAAAAAACCTGCCGGTTCACTGTCAGACGACAATCTCATCATTGAGCACGTTCGAAGAATTAAACAAAAGCGAAAAGTTCCCTCATGGGAGCAATTCAGTTTTTTTCCAGAACTTCTCAATCATCAAGAGTCGCGATGGTATCGTGCAGGTCTTTTTTGTGTTTTTCTAGGACTGCTTCTCTTAGGCATTGGAGGATTTCCAAAATTCTTTTCAAAAACTCCAGAGTACGGTGGAACGCTTACGCAAGGATTTTTAGGGTATCCACACTACATCAACCCTCTTTACGCCACACTTTCTCCACTCGACGAAACGCTCACGACGCTCTTTTATCGTGGACTTGTAAGTTACGACACGGAAACCAACACCTACGCTCCAGATCTTGCTGAACAGATAACTTGGAGCGAAGATAAAAAAACTGCCACCATAACACTCCGTCAAAATCTCACCTGGCACGATGGAGAGCCAATTACCGCACAAGATGTGGCTTTTACCTACGATGCCATTAAGAATCCCTCGTACCAAAGTCCGCAAGCCTCTCTTTACGCAGGAATAACCGCAACAGCCCAAGATACTTTCACCGTGATCCTTACAGGAACGTCTCCGCTTGGCGATACCCTTCTCACGCTCGGCATCCTTCCGGCGCATCTTTGGGATGGAATTTCGCCAACCTACGCACGCCTTTCCCCCATAAACATGACTCCGGTTGGCAGTGGACCCTACGTCATAGATCACATCACCAAAGATGAGCGTGGGCTTCTTAAAAGCCTTTCTTTACATGCGCGAGAAGATGCTTCATTTTCGGGATATATCCCAACGCTTCTTATTAAATTCTTCGGTCAAGAATCCGACCTTCTTCAAGCACTTCAAACAAAGCGTATTGATGTCACAAGCGATCTTTCCTACACGAGTGCCCAAACACTCAGTGAAGACTCTGCGCTTCGCAGTACACCCTATCTTCTCCCCCGCTACACAAGTCTCTTTTTCAATACACAACGCCCATCACTTCAGGATGTTCGTCTTCGCAAAGCGCTTGCGACCATCACACAACGCGAACACCTTCTGCGTAACGCCGTGGGAGAGCTTGCACAAGCAAGATCTGGCTTTACACTTCCCGGATTTCTCCCCCAAGAGTTTCCAATCGACGAAACAGCCCCAACTCCAGAAACCGTCTTTGAGGAAGCTGGGTGGAGCAAAAACGAGGAAGGGCTCCTTACAAAAGATGGCTCGGTATACACCCTCACGCTTGCAACCCCCGACCTTCCTGAATATCTTCGCGCCGCGGAAGCACTTCGGGAAGCATGGAGAGCTCATGGCATTAGCCTAACCATCGCCCCTTTTTCGGGAGAAGCCACAGCAACCGTCATCAAAGAAAAAGCATACGATCTTATACTCGCCACGCAAGAATACACACTCTCACCAAATCCCAGCGCATTCTGGAGTGCGTTGGCAATTGGTCCAACTGGTCTTAACGTGAGTCAATTCACTACATCAGACCTTGAACAAGCTCTCAAGGCATTTTCTTCACAAAATTCAGAAGAGCGCTCACTGGCCTACACCACAATAGGAACCATTCTTCACGAACAAGCCGCAGTTATTTTCCTTTGGCAAGATGTTCTTCCTGTTATGAGCACAAAGGATCTTGAAGGCATTTCGGAAGATACTCTGAGTGAAAAAGAGGATCTTTGGAAAGAACTTCCTCAGTGGTACAAGGAAACGGCTTGGCGATGGCATCTTTGACCTTGAACGCCTTCCCTGCTATTGTTTTTCCGTTCATGCGGATGTGGCGGAATTGGCATACGCGCAGGTCTCAGAAGCCTGTCCTTTCACGAGGTTGAGGGTTCAAGTCCCTCTATCCGCACCAGAAAAGCACATGAAAAGACGCCTCTTGCGGGGCGTCTTGTTTTTTCAATGGGAAACACGGTACACTTTTTTATATGCTTCGCGCACTTACGGGAATTAAACCCACCAATCTTCTTCATCTTGGAAACTATTTCGGCGCACTGGTTCCCGCGTGTGCGCTTCAGGAAACTTATCGTCTTTCAATGATGGTCGCCGACCTTCATGCTATTACCGTCGCGCAAGATCCCAAAGAGCTTGAGCGCAACAGCGCTTTTATTGTAGCAACCTATCTTGCCGCAGGCATTGACCCTCAAAAAACTCTCCTCTTTCAACAATCCGCAGTTCCCGCTCACGCCGAACTTGCATGGCTTCTCCAGTGCGTTGCCCGCATGGGTGAAGTCGAGCGCATGACGCAATATAAAGACAAAGCTCTCGCGAAAGGCGAGATGGTTTCCGTTGGGCTTTTCACCTACCCCATTCTTATGGCGGCGGATATTTTGCTCTATGACGCTGAAGTTGTTCCTGTTGGAGCCGATCAACTGCAACACCTTGAACTTACGCGAGATCTTGCAGAACGTTTTAATAAAACGTACGGGGAAACTTTTGTACTTCCCAAAGCCGTCCTGCAAAAAGAAGGCGCAAAAATTCTCGGACTCGATGACCCGCAGAAGAAAATGAGCAAGAGCGCACCAACGCCAAAGAACTACATCTCCATTCTTGATGACGCTGATACTATTGCAAAAAAAATTAAAAGCGCCGTCACAGATTCGGAGCCAACTATCACCAACAACCCCGAGCGTCTTGGTGTTCATAATCTACTCACACTGTTTTCTTGTTGCACAGGAACCTCACTAGACGACCTTGCGAAAACTTACGAAACTAGCGGAACAAAGATTTTTAAGGAAGATCTTACGGGAGTATTGATAGATTTCCTCTCTCCACTGCAAAAAAACATTCTTGGACTCATGGAGCAAAAAACAGAACTTGCCCGCATTCTTACGGAGGGCAACCAGCAGGCTCGAGAGCGTACCTCTCAAAAAATCACCATTGTCAAAGAGGCCATGGGACTCAAAGAACATCTTTTTTAAACACTCAAGGGCTCCCTTGAGTGTTTTTTTACAAAAGAGTAAGCTCTTTGCGTCCAAAAATCATTTTGGATACAACACCTCACCCACCGAGGAGACCTCCCATGGGTCATGGAAATTCTGGGTTTATGCCCAGAAGGTTCTGCCTGCCAAAATGCGCGGGCAGAGAAAACGAAAGCCGTCACAGCGATCTTCGCTGTGACGAAGAAAAAAGTGCCCGCAAAGAGGAGCGGGCGCGGGAGATCGAGAATAGAGCCGTCCGATCTCTCAAGCGGGGAGACACCGTCAAAAAGCAGAAGGACCGGCGGCGTAGGCGCCGGGAAAAGAAGCGCCTCAAGCACCAGGAGGAGCTAGAAGGCCTTCGCGCGGAAGGGGGGGTTGAACAGGAGGTCACAATCCGGACCCCGCCCCCCCTACCAAAACCCCCAGTTGGTAGGGTGGATCCCAGGGCATTCGTCCCCTACTAAGCCCCCCTCGTGGGAGCCCCGCCTCACCGCTCTACTTACCAGCCTCACGCAAGGCTGGTCTTTTTTTTCACATTTGCTACACTACACCAACCTTACCTGTCAGACGATTGCCCGAACTCCGGGAGGAAAGTCCGAACACCCTCGTGTAAGCAATTACACGTGAGCAAAAGCGTTGCTAACAGCAACCCGACGTAAGTCGAGGGAAAGTCTTGTGCAAACGAAAGAATGCATGGGGTTTTTTCTGGAGAGAAATCTCCATAAGAAACGCAACAGAGACATTCAAACCTCCCCTGCATTGCGAGGAGGCAAAAGGTGAAACGTGTGGGGTGTGCAAACTTCCCCACTCCCGTTATGGCGACATAACGCGGTGGCAAACCCGCTTTGGTGCAAGAGCAAATTTGGTAGCTCGCAACGAGCGCAGTAGCAATACGGCGCCAAGAGAGATAATCGTCATGCACATTGTGCATACAGAATTCGGCTTATCGACAGGCAAAGGAACTATGAAAATAACGCCTTCAATGGGCGTTTTTTTCGTTGCGCGGTATACTGTGCTCACTTCTATGCGAAAAGCGGATCTCGCCCTTGCGGCACTTCTTGTGCCACTTGATTATCTTGCGGTTCTTTGCGCCGCAGCTGCGGCATATAGCCTTCGTTTTGCACCTTGGCTGACTCAGCTCATGCCAGTGCAATTCGCGCTCACGTTTCATGAATACCTTTTGAGTGCCGCGCTTGTAGCACCGATGTATCTTCTTGTATTCTCAACCCTTGGGCTTTATAGCATGCGACCAAAGCGCGGCATCGTTCAAGAGCTTCTTCGCGTATTCTTGGGATCTTCGGCGGCAATGAGCCTCATTCTTGCACTTGCATTCTTCTTTCGAGAACTCTTTGATTCACGTTTTATCATCCTTGCGGCATGGGGGCTGAGCATGATTTTCACAGGACTTGTACACCTTTTCATGCGCCTTACGCAAAAAGGTTTACGCCATCTTGGCATCAACGTCACCCCAGTTGCACTTATTGGAAAAACGAAAACAAGCCAAGTCCTCGAACGAACACTTGCCCAATATCCAAGCCTTGGCTTTAGAACCGTTGCAACTTTTTCACACTTCACACCCGATACCGAGAAAAAACTTTTACAACTCCGTAAAGAAGGTAGGATTGAGGCTATTCTTATCGCAAATACCGATGCAACGCGTGAAGAAATTCTTGCCGTAAAAGCATTTTCCGACAACGAACACCTTACTTTTTTCTATAGTGCCGATGTCTTTTCGGGAAGTACACTTCGCCCAATTCTTCACACGTTTGGAGACGCTCCCGTCATTGAAGTTCCCAAAACTCCACTCGACGGCTGGGGCGCTATTTATAAACGCGGCTTTGACATTATAGGATCTCTTGCACTTATCATTTGCAGTATGCCACTGCAAATCGCTATCGCAATCCTTCTTTTTCTTGAACAACCAGGAAGTATTCTTTTTAGAAAATTACCAAACGGAAGCTACGTGACGCGCGTTGGGCAACATGGAAAACCTTTTCGATATTTCAAATTCCGTTCAATGATTAAAAATGCTCACGCATATCGCTTTGACCCGAACTTCATCAAGGAACATGGAAATATGCGAGAAGGAACTCCTCTTTTTAAACTCAAGAACGATCCCCGTGTAACAAAAATAGGAAAATTTCTTCGTGCACTAAGTTTAGATGAAATTCCCGAATTTTACCTTGTGCTTTTTGGAAAAATGAGCCTCGTTGGTCCTCGACCACATCTTCCCGAAGAAGTTTCGGCTTACAAGCCCCACGAACGACGCGTACTCACCATTAAGCCCGGCATCACCGGACTTCCACAAATTAGCGGGCGCGCAAATCTTGACTTTTCCGATGAAGTACGTCTAGATATGCACTATATTGAAAACTGGTCGCCGTGGCTTGATATCATCATTCTTCTCAAAACCCCTCTTGCGGTTATTTTCAAAAAAGGAGCTTATTAAGGTATGCGTATCGCGTTAGCTCATGACTATCTTCTTCAGCAAGGCGGAGCTGAGCGCGTTCTTGCAACATGTACAAGCATTTGGCCTCATGCCCCACTGTACACCGTACTTCACGACATTCATCGTTTTCCTGAATTTGTAGGAAAAGACGTCAGAACATCCTTCCTAAATACCGCGCCAGGATCTCGACGCTTTTTTTCATGGTTCCTCCCCCTTCTTCCCATCGCTGTTGAATCACTCAACGTGCAAGATTTTGACGTCGTCCTCTCCAGTACCAGCGGCATCATGAAAGGCCTCATCACCCACCCCCACACTCTCCACATTTGCTACTGCCATACACCGACACGCTATCTTTGGTCGGAAACCCATCGCTACGGAAATGAGTTGCGTATTCCAAAATTCTTAAAAACTTACGCGCTTCCCCCACTCTTCTTTCTTCTGCGCATGTGGGATCGGCTTTCTGCGGACCGTATTCACCTTTTCATCGCAAACTCTGAAAGCGTTCGAAGAAGAATTGCAACGTATTACGGAAAAGAAAGCATTGTTATTCATCCACCGGTCGACATTGATGCCTTCCGTATAAGCCCATCAAAAGAAAAGGAGTATTTTCTCACTGGAGGAAGACTTGTTGCGTATAAGCGATTTGACATCGTCATTGACGCCTGCACAAGAACCGGGAAAAAACTCGTCGTCTTTGGAAATGGACCTGAAGAAGAACAGCTTCGCAAACGTGCAGGAAAAAATATCACGTTTGTAGGAAGAGTGAGCGATGACGAACGAGCAAAACTCTTTGCAGAAGCAATCGCCTTCCTTCATCCACAGGAAGAAGATTTTGGCATTACTGCGGTAGAGAGCATGGCATCGGGAAGGCCTGTTATCGCCTACGCAAAAGGCGGAGCCCTTGAGACCGTCGTCGAAGGATTTACGGGAACTTTTTTTCACGAACAATCTGTTGAGGAGGTTATGAATACCCTTCTCACATTTAATGCTTCTTCTTTTTCTCCCGAACGCATACGAAAACATGCGGAGAAATTCTCTCCTCACGTTTTTCGAGAAAAGCTTCAAGATGTCGTGCAGAAAGCATACCGGAAACACCAAGGAGAGATTCTTGGAGAACGATAGATGCTATTCTTTCGATGCGACCGTTCCCTTTCCCTGCGCATGACTATCATCAGGAAGCTCTGTAGTCACCTCGCCAAGCACCAGTGAGCGCTCCTCCCCCGTAACTGCATCTTTTGCGGTAATTGTCGTTGAAGTAATAAGCGATCCATACGTACCTTCATCTTGAAGATCTGGGGTATAAATAAGAGGGATTGACGCCGTTACCGAAGAAAGATCCTCAGGAATATATCCCAACTTCCACACCACCCATCGATGCTCTTCATCCCAAGATAACGTTCCAAAGCTTGGACTTCGCAATGTTCCACTGCGAACCCGTAAAGGAAGCGTCATGTGAACTTCCGCAGCATCAAGGGCATGAAGTGACCGCGTGAGCGTAAGATTTGCAAGAAACTCCGTATCTTCACCAACACGAGGAGGAAATACTCCATCACCAAGCACAATACCTGTGTCGTCAAAATAACGAACACTCTGCGTGAGTGCCATATCTCCACGAACCATGACCGTTAATGGCGCGCTATAGAGGACATCTTCACCAAAAGTTCCCTGAAGTGTCGCGGAAAATACCGAAACCTGCTGTGGTGTGATGGTGGACTTCACTGGAATGCTTACGGAAAGGGTCTTTTTCTCGCTTGGTGCTAGCTCGCCAATAGTCTTTGCGGAAAAGACAATTCCCTTTTGTGTTAACACTCCATCTCCAAAAGACCCCTCGCTCCACGCAAGAGGAATGCCCGACTCTGGCTGAAAGTCCAGCACAAAATCTCCAGAGAGCTTTTCCGTGCTTGTGTTGGTAATTTGAGCAACAATTCTTAGAACATCCCCAGGAGCAAGGGATACCGCATCGGGAGATCCGTTACCAACCAAACTCATTTGTGCTCGAGTTTCCAAAACCTTCGTAAGACGAGTTGTCGTCGCCTGCGTAAAGACAGCATCATCAACGCGGACTTGTGGCTCAACCTCAAATACATATCCCTCTGAAGCCAATTTATAAATTCCTGTAACTTTTTGCACCGCGGTAGCACCAGGCGCAAGAGATGAAATTTTCCACACCGTTCCCTCTCCAGGGGGAAGACTTTCGCTCCATGTACTTGGCGCAAATGCGTCAGGCAAATGAAAGGCTACTTCAAGATCCTTAGCCTGGGATCCTGTATTGGTAATGCTGTAGCTATACTCCACTGACTCCCCAACACGAACCTGATCGGGACCTTGTAGATCATCAGAAAAAACACTCTCTCCGAGGTGAAGATCTTTTTGTGCGATACGCGAAAATGTCGCACTCTCACCGGGAACTCCAAAAGTACTCATCACCTGAAGACGGACATCCTCGTTATAATCTTCGTAGAACGTTCCGCTGATAACAAGTCTTCCGTCAGATTGTTGACCAAGAGTTCCCAAATTCCACACAAGACGCTCAGCATCTTCGGGAAGTGGCGAGAAGCTTTTTGCAACAAATCCCGGAGGGAGATTTACATCAAGTGATAAATTCAAAGGCTTCCTGCCACCGTTTCCATAAAGCACCAAAAATGTCATCTCTTCACCATTTCGAATATCCTGAGGAACGTCAATATCAAGGCTCAGGGTATCAAGTGGAGAGGTTTGCTCCTGTAAAAAGAAGGCAATGCCAAACCATATAAGACCACCAAAGAATACCGCACCAAGCAAACTCACGAAAAAAAAGAGCGCCCGAATCCAACCGCCTCTCCCCTTTTGAACAATCTTTAAATCCTCGGAAGATTCTCCGTAAATAGCACGCAATCCTTCTTCAACGGCAAGATCGCGCTCTTCTTCGGCAGAGGGCGCAATGTGCATATGATGAAACTCCTCATCACCATCTTTTCGCTGACGTGGGCGCTGTTGAGCCATACATTAAGAGCGCTCAAGAATCCATCCAAAAAATGTGTCTTTCGTAAATTCAGGAATAAATACCTCTTGAGTATCGTGCGAAGACCAAAAAACGGGAAGGTTTTCTGGAGGATGAATTCTTACAAGCACACTCTGCGCAACGCCTGATTGACGCTCAAAAAGTAATGCGTGAGGAAATGCTTGTGGAGCACCAAAAACTTCCTGAGCAAATGCCAACGCCGAAGAAGATGTTGAAACGCCAGCATCGTGAATATTCCACGGAAGCCTATAGGTAAACGTTGTTATTTGCGTTTCCCCCGGAGCCGTCTGCATCCAGTTTCCAAAAACCGTCTTTCCCTGCTCCTGCCAGATATCAGTTCCCGTCTCTGGATCTTGATATACATCACGCATGGTCACCATGAGATCCTCATCAACTGCCAGCGGTTCAGGATATGAGGAAAATAGCTCATCAGAAGGAGGTTCAAAGCCTTGACCGCGAACCAGAACACTTCCCTCGGGAACATAAAGTCGTACGTAATCAACATTGTTAATACCCGTGAAGATCTCATTCTGCATGCCGCGATGCGTCTGAGTAAGTGTGACGGTATTCTCGATCGTTCCATCGTCTTGAATGCGAATATCAACCGCAACGTCACGAGCAATTACCGTATCAGTTTTTCCTCCACCAACATTGGTATGTACAACCATGAGATAGTCATCATCCGAAGCCTGCATTTCACCAGTCCATCCAAGATTCTTCATGGAAGCCTGAAGCTCATTATCTGAGAAGTACACCTGTAAGTCACTCGTTGAAAATCCTTGACCAAATACATCAATAACTCCAAGAAGCGTTTCGACATCACCTTCCTCAACTCGAGCAAAAAGGGCCGAGAGAACCTCTCCAATAATTCCCTTTGGAAGCTCACCCTGAAGTGGGGCGTCAATTTCTACCTCTTTCTGAAGGGTGAAGAGTACATTTTCTGCATTTAATTCACGGCCATCTTCAAGAGTGATAGGTCCTGTTTTTTCAAGAAGCTTTGGAAGAATTGTTGCGTTAACCGCGAGCACGCCGTCCACCGATGGACCTCCCGCAGACTCATAAAACCAAAGCATCTTTCTTGCTGATGTAGGAAAGTCTGGAAACCAATTCGCATCTTGGAATTCCCATCGCGCACGCAAAAGTTGAAGCGGTCCAGGAGCCGAAACAAAAGCTTTAAGCTGACCCTGCACATCATAGGTTCCACCTTCAGGAACCGAGAGCTTCGTCATTGCCCCCTCTGAGAAGGAGACTTCAGCGAATGAGCCGAGAAATCCACCCGTAGGACGAACTTCTGCGGTATTTTGAAAGACAAGCATGTACGTCTTCTCTGCATTTGCGCCAAGAATGGTTTGAAGAGCATCGCCATACGCTTGAACCTCGTGAAGACTTGACGCAAGTCCTGGAAGAATTTCGCGAAGTGTCGAGATATCGTCACGCATGTCGTCAGGAACAACATGAGCATCAAGACGCGACGCCGCCCCTGCCGCTTCGTCGATATCCGGCGTCACCTGTGAAAGATACGCCAGAACAAGATCAATTCTTTCTGTGATAGAAAGACCTGGTTGAGCCGCGGTAACCATGCCTCGAGAAAGAATTTCCGAAGCATGCGTGGTTTTTTCGCCAATCGTCAAAAGATCGGCAACAGTATCTTTTGTGCGATCAACTTGAGGAATAAGCGATACGACACTCGCCGCAATTCCCTGAACTTGAGAAAATGTTTTTACCGCATCAGAAAAATGATCGTTCGCACGAGAAAAATCCTCAGAAGCCTGAGAAAAATTTTGCGTTACAAGCGCATCTTTACCCCGAAGAAACTGCGAGAGCCCCGCGGATCCTTCATCGACAAGCGCAGTTTTTGCACGAAGAGTATGTGCAAAAACACGAGATGCCTGAAGCGGCATAACAACAAGTGCCGCTATGGTGGCAAACGCAACCGCCGAACGAAGGTGAAGCCTCCATCCACCAGCCCGAGGAAGCGAAAGCACCTCATACCGAACGTCATCTTGAGAAGATCCTTGTTCTGAAAGGGATGCTTCAGTGAGTATGGGCAAGTCTTCGATTGGTACAACAGCTTCAAGTACAGGCTCTTCTTTGGAAAGAAGTGCCGAGAACATATCTTCAGGAGCCGTGGTTCTGTGAAGTCTTTCAAGAGGAACTGCGGCATCATATCCTCGCGATGCCGGATACGCCGCAAGGCGAGGGAGTTCATCCTCCAAAGATACTCCCCCGCTTCCCTGATCAAGATCTTCTCGAACCTGTTCAAGCGTGTAGTCTTCAACGAAAACGATGGAGTCATTCTTCACCTCAACCAAGGGAGCTTCTTCGAGAATGAGATGATCAGCATCTTCGACCGCGTGCACATTCATGACAGGATCTCCAGCTCGATAAGTAATCTTTACAATGTATGGTGAGATATTTTTTGGCGCACTGTGGTGGAGAGGAAGAATATGCAAAATAGCATCGGAAGACGATGCTTTTCGCAAGTTTTCTGGAAGTGCTTGATCGTAAGAGGAGAAGTCTTTTTCTTCCACAAAATTTTCGTAAGAACACCACGAAGAAGCCGTGCTCTTTTACTCCTCTAGTATACCTCGTTTTTTATCACTTCAAGCCAACGCACTACCTGTGCATAACTTTCCTTCCAAAACGAACAATACTCTTCGCTGTCACATAGAGAATGCGCCATCCGTGATGAATAACAAGCGTGTATGTTCCCGGCATCTCAACTCGACGAGCGCCAAAACCTAATTTAAACCTTGTAATACCCTGCCATGCGTGATGTTCAGAAGCGCCCTCGGGGGCAATTCCCCAAAAATCGTACTGCGTCATTCCCCGTTCACACGCATCGCGCAAGAGTGCCGCATGAAGAACATACGGGCCCATAACATCCCTAAACTTCGACGATGATGCTCCGTGAAGATATGTTCTCGTTCCAAGCGCATCAATCATTAAATTCATAGCAACATCTTCGCCGTTATATGTTGCGCAGGCAAGAAAAGCTCGGCAATCATTCGTAGTGCAAGCTTCAAGAATTGCGGCATAGCGCTCGGGAGTGTGCGCGGAAAAACCATCTCGCTTTGCAGTTTCTTGCATGAGTCGCAAAAACCTTGGCAATGCATCACGCGTTTCAAAACTCACATGAACACCCTTACGCTCACCAAGTTTTATATTATATCTCGTCTTCGGCTTCATGGACGAAAGGATATTTTCATATCCCGTGGATAGGTCGATTATTGCCGTATGCGAAGGGTGACGCTCTTGAGAGCGTGAACCCCATGTGCGCTCGCGAGAAGCAGGCTCCGTCTGAAGCCAAACACCACCGGAAAACTCTCGTGAAAGCCAAGAGATCGCATCATGAGGATTTGCACTTCCAAGCGGACCCTTGGGAAAAAACCAGAATCCCTTTGTTTTGGTGATAGGATGAAAAATTCCTTGAGCAAGAACCTCTCCCGAGGAAAGATCGTCATACTTTCGTTCAACGCAAAGTCCCGAGAGGCGCTGTACCTCCCCCCATTCCCACAACTGCAAAAACCCTCCAAATGCCGGAGCGTATTGACGAACTTTTTCATTCCACTGCTTTTGAGAAAGCATATCTAGCGCTTAGCAAGCATCTTTAACGCCGACTTTACTCTATTTTCTACAGAATCTCCCGTGACGTGTGGCAATACTTCACGCAATATCTCATCGGCATAGCCAAGCCCAAGAAGGGCATCACGCACTTCTCCAAGGTCATCGGAAACTTTTTCCTGCTCTTGTGCAAGAACTCCACGCATATCTAAAATGATCTTCTGAGCGGTCTTTTTTCCTATTCCGGAAATACCCGTAAAAAAAGTTACGTCACTTGAAAAAATAGCTTTTCGAACACTGTCAGGAGATCCGTGACGCAAGATGGTAAGTGCACTTTTTGGTCCAACTCCCTGAACTTTCAAAAATGCCTCAAAAAGCGCAAGAACATCGTCAGAAGAAAATCCGTACAAATCAAATTTATCTTCACGAATCACTTCACTGATAACCAGTGTCGCGATACTCCCAACACTTCCCACGTCTTCACAGGTCATCACGCGATAGCCTACACCCTGTACATCAAGAACAACTCCCTGTTCGTCACGTTTCACCACCGTTCCACGAAGAAAAGCAATCATAGAATATTTACAGAGTAGCACGATATTTATCCACCCGAACATCAAGCATGTTTGCGTAAAGGTCACCTATTTTTTGACGGTCTTCAAGTGTTTCTTCTTTGCGTATCCATCGTTCAAGCAAGGCAACAACATCTCCTCGCTCTTTTCCGTGAGGAGTTTGTAGTTTCACAAACCATTCATCGTAGCCAAGTCCATAACGATCTCGCTTTTCACGAAGTGCGTCGCGTTTTTTTCGAGCACTGCGCAACACATCTTCTTGATGCCGTTCAGGAAATATTCTCGCCTCTTCTTTTGGAAATGCAAGAACATGCTCCACGTGACTACCGCTAGCATCAACAGAAGAAACAACACACTCCGCAATCCAAAGTATGCCGAGCACCGTAAGGAGACGATCGGTATTTACACCGTATTTTTCTCCGAGCTCATACGCGTATCGCAAAACTTGCGACGGCGGATCGCTCACAAGATCGTTTGCAACATCACCCCACACACGAGCAAGGCATGAAAACATTTTTTGCTCAGAAGAAATGAGACCATGCTCCGAACATAGTCGAAGTCGAACCTCGAACTGCGCACGAGACGTTATCCAAAGCGACCATGAGCGGAGATCTCCAACGTCATAACATCGTGCAAGAGCAAAACTTAAAAGAAGCTGTTTTTCTTTTGAAAGAGCCTCCGATAGACGCTCGTAGTGACCTTCGTAATCAGGAAAAATCTCCCCCAATTTAAGGATATCCTCCTTAGTAACGAGAGAAAAAAATGTGTACATCGCGCTTCCAATGGAAGAGTTAAAGAGTTCCTTCTCGGGAAGGTTGGATTGCTGATGCGCAAAAAATGCCTCACGTGAATGCAGGTCTTCGTGAGAGTAAAATTTTTGCATCCACAGTTTCATCTCCATATCCATAAAGTTTACGTAGAAATAGTGTAGGGAGTTGCCGCGTTCCACGCTAGCATAAAAAGTCCTTTCATCGCCTGCGTCAAGGCATCATCATCAATAATAATGACATGGATATCGCCATCTTCAAAACGAACAAGGCACGTACGGTTTGCATAGATCCATACATCCGAATCGAATGGAGGACTGTCCACCAATCGCGCCTCTATGGTGGGAAGATTGAGATATTTTCCATCGCCGCGAAAAAGTAGCTTAGCTCTAAGACGATCGTAATTAAGAACCTTCTTCAAAGACTTCATGCGTTGAATGTCGATATTCTTAGCAACCGCATCGAGATCTGAAAACTCAAAGAGGTCGCGAGGCGCAACACGTTCGACGTCGGAGAAAAGCTCGCCCATCGCTTCATAACCAGAAAGTACGCGAATGCGAGGACGACATCCGTGATTCTTTTGCATGACACGAAGTTCGGGAGTTACCCGACGCAATGCATCAAGCTCGGCAGAAAAAAGCTGTAAGCGGTGAGAGAAGTACACATCGAGGCGCTCTGGATCTTCCGCCGAAAACGTCCACCGCTTTTTCTCTCCATCAGTTTTCTTTACAACAAGACCTCGCGATTCTAGACAACGCAAGGTCTCATAGGTCACCTGACGAGAAGATCCCGTGTGTCGAGCGAGGGTGTGCACCGTGAGTTCTCCACATGCAAGGAGCGTAATATACGCTTCAATTTCCCCCGGTGGGAGACCGAGGCGTGCAAGTGTTCCGCGATAATCAACTGACATATTTTTTTCGCAGTATCGTACACTATTTTTTGAGTACCAAGAGAAGTTCTTCCACGGGGATAAACGAATCCTCCGAACCAACCCTTCCCCAACAAAATCCACCGCCAAAAAGATATCCGCCAAATCGCTGAAAAAGCTCGTGTGCGTGCGGTGTTTCTTGAACTGTTTGACGATACCCAACCTCAAATACGATCGTTTGGGGAGGATGCTCGGGAAATGCGTCAGCAAGTAAAAAACTTACTTCTTCACGTATACGTAAAGGCTCCTCTCGTGCATCAAGAAAAACTACCCCCTCACAGAGGGTGCTTCTTTTTTTCCAAACCCTCTCCGCGGCTTCTTGAGAATATCGAATATCCGGATTGCACATAGCCTTATATGCAACATACTGCGCACGGATGCGGCGACGATCTTTTTCAGAAGGAACAATTCTTGCAAGCTCCCATAAAAATCCCTTATCAATTGCCGCAACGCCGTGAACCACCACAGGATCATATCCCCATATTGATAGATCTTCGTCAGAGATAGAAAAGTGCCGCAAAAACTGCGTCAAAGAAGCATCTTCATGAAGTCGATTGATCTCTGGATATGCGTGATGATCAATGGTGACAACAGCGTAGCCACGTCGTCGAAGCTCTTCTTCTTCAGGAACTCCCGGAATTTCGACGATAACTATTTCAGTTCCTTGGGGAATCCGCGCGAGATAGTTCATGAATTCACCCTCACGCGAAAGGAGCGCTCCATGTTGTTGTTTTGAGCAAAAAAGTGGAATACCCGCCGAACGCGCAATCTCGCAAATAAGCAAAGATTCGGGATCATTTTGTGTGCACAAGAGCAAGGTTCCCGCGTGAGAGCGTTTCATAGTTACGCAACCGTGAATGCAAGTACCATGTCACGCTCATGAACGCGAAGAGAAACTTGCATGCGAGGATTTTCGGGAAGTTCACGAACGATGCGAAGTGCAAGCGTGTCGTTAAGTAGTTCTGCGCCATGCTCAGCACAGACGTGATCAACATCCTCATGAGAAGAAACGACTGCAAGAATAATGCGATCCTGTAGTGTAAGACCGGCTTCCTTTCTCATGCCATTGATCTTGCGCGTCATCTCTCGAGCGATACCCTCACGAATAAGTTCCGGAGTAAGAACGGTATCAAGCGTAACCGCACGATCTCCAGCTTCAATAGTCACTGATTTAACATTGATCTCATCAGCAAAAACTTGAAGAAGTTCCGGATGAATGTCGACGCGCTGTGTACGTACATGCGCACTGGCAAGTGCTTGTTTAATGGGCAGGCCATGCTGTTCACGAGCTTCAAGCGCAAGAGAGACCCACGCGCGAACCTCACCCATAGCTCCAAGAATATCCTCGGCAGAATCTGGCATTTCTTCTTCGGTTGGCCACAGTGCAAGGTGCACTGATGTGTTGGGAATACATTCACCAAATTCAGCTCCCTGCACACGCTGGTATATCATTTCCGCAAAAAATGGCATGAATGGAGCGAGCATGCGAGAGAAAATCTCGAGAACTCTCTGCATGGTCCAAAGCGCGGAATATTGAGCATCGGAACCTTCTTTTCCGGAAATTCTCTCACGCGATCTTCGAAGGTACCACGTTGAAATATCCGTCACAAAACCCTGAAGTACACGCGATGCTCGATCGAGTTCATATGCTTCCATAGCGCGAGTCTCCTCCTTGAGAACCTCCTTAAGGCGAGCAAAAATCCACGCATCAAGAACATGAAGTCGCTCGGGCTTATTCTCGTATGCGCCACGCTCGCGCGAGGCGTGCAAATCGTAAAACGCAATAACGTTTCGCAAAATGGTAATAAACTTCTTAGCAACTTCATCGACATCTTTCTCCGAAAAACGAAGATGCTCAGCGGTAACAACCGGCGTTGTCATGAGATAGTACCGCATGGCATCAGCGCCATACTTTTCAATAACTTCAACCGGATCAGGGTAATTCTTTAATTTCTTGCTCATCTTCTTTCCATCTTCTGCCAACACAGTTCCGTTGACGATAACATTCTTAAACGCAGGTGTTCCAAAAAGCGCCTCAGCAAGAACGTGGAGCGTATAAAACCAACCTCGAGTCTGATCTTGACCTTCGGCGATAAAATCCGCGGGGAATGTATCCGAGAAAAGTTCTTTATGTTCAAAAGGATAGTGACGCTGAGCGTATGGCATGGATCCGCTCTCAAACCAACAATCAAGAACTTCAGGAATACGTCGAAATACTTTACCCTCTTTAGTAATCTCAAGAAGATCGACAACGTGCTTGTGAAGGTTGTCAACCTTGTGTCCAACGTAGGCTTCTAATTCTGCAACACTGCCTATAACAAGAACCTCTCCATCATCCGCCTTCCAGACAGGAAGCGGGGTTCCCCAGTATCGCGAACGAGAAATTGACCAATCACGAGCACCTTCAAGCCACTTGCCAAATCGTCCCTCGCGAATATTTTCAGGAACCCAATGCGTTTGTTCATTATTTTTGAGAAGTTTTTCATTCATCGAAGAAACTCGTACAAACCATGAAGACGTACTGTAGTTAAGTAGCGGAGTATCACATCGCCAACAATGTGGGTAACTATGTACAAGCTTTTCTTTACCAAACAACTTCCCCTTATGAGCAAGCCACTTGATAACCTGAATATCTACCGAGCTATAATCACCCTTTGCCTTTACAGGAATTCCCGCAACGGAATAGCCATCTTGCGTCAATGAAGTTGCAAGTGGCTCAACAAAACACCCGTTCATTTCAACGTGAACCAATGGCTTGACACCTTCAGCATCTGCCAACGCCATGTCGTCAGACCCGTACGCTGGAGCAATATGTACAATTCCGGTTCCTTCTACATCGGAAACAAAGTCCGCGGTAACAATACGAAACGCTCCCGCGTGATGAGAAAAATGCGGGAAGATGGGATTATACGAAGCGTGCGCAAGCGTGGATCCAGAAAACGCTTCACCAAGAACCTCATATACCTTATCTGCAAAGACCCTCTTCACGCACGACTCAGCAACAATATATGTCTTTCCATCGAACGAGACTGAAACATACGCAATATCAGCACCAACAGCAAGAAGAACATTTCCAGGAAGCGTCCACGGCGTTGTTGTCCACGCCAAAGCATAAGATCCCCGGTGGGGTCCGCTCGTAATTTCACAAGAAACCGTTGCGGAAATATCCGTAACGTCTGCGTATTCTAAAGCGACCTCAAAGTTAGAAAGCGTCGTCTCGCATCGTGGACAGATGTGCATGGGACGAAGACCTTCGTAGATATAGCCTTTGTCCCAAAGCGTTTTAAAAACCCACCACACACTTTCCATAAAAGGAAGGTCCATGGTCTTGTACGCATTCTCCATGTCCACCCAACGACCAAGACGATGAATAACCTTTTTCCACTCTGAAGCATACTCAAGAACCTTTCCCTCGCATCGATCATTAAAGGCTCCAACACCGTATTCTTGAATCTCTTTCTTACTTCCAAGGTTAAACTCTTTTTCAACGATATTTTCAATAGGGAGACCGTGGCAATCCCATCCCCAAACACGAGCAACTCGTTTGCCGCGCATCGTCCAAAAGCGAGGAATAACATCTTTCATGACACTTCCCACAATATGCCCATAATGAGGGAGCCCCGTTGCAAACGGAGGACCGTCATAAAAGGTGTATTGATTATCTTCGGGACGCTCTTCTACTGAACGAGAAAAAATGCGATACGCATCCCAATGTTTGAGCATGCGCTTTTCAAGATCGCTATATGAAGTATGCATATCAGGCATATGGGCACAGGGTAACAGGAAAGAGAAAAAGAGGAAAGACGATATTTTCCTAGCAATGCTATACTTTTCTTATGCATTTTATCTATCTCGGGGCAGATCATGCAGGATTCTCCCTCAAAAACACCCTTTACGACGCACTGCGTCTCCAGGGCTTTATCGTAGAAGACCTTGGAGCAGAGCACCTTGATCCAGAAGACGACTATCCCGTCTTTGCAGAGCGTGTTGCCAGTGCCGTACAGCGCCATCCCGAAAGCGTTGGAATTCTTCTTTGCGGAAGCGCTGAGGGCATGTGTATGGCGGCAAATCGATTTTTAGGAATTCGTGCGGGAATTGGATTTTCACAAGAATCCGCACGCGCTATGCGATCGGACGATGATGCAAATATTCTCTGCATACCCGCACGACTCACTCTCCAAGACCACCCTCTCCTTATCGCAGAAACCTTTCTCACGACCCCGTTCCTTCACGAAGATCGACACGTACGTCGTATCGCGGAATTCTCCTAGGTATGGAAATATCTCCAGCAATTCTTGCCCGCTCGCAAGATGACTTCTTTCATTTTCTCGAGCTTGGATCCTCACTTCGTCATCTTCATTGGCATATCGATATTCTCGATGACACGCTTTTTCCGGGAAAAAGCTGGGCGAATTCTGAAATTATTCAAAAACTTGAGCATTTTCCTTCACACGAAATTCACCTCATGACAGCAAATCCCCTTCCCTATATTCAAGCTTTTTCAGAAATTCCCACCTGTTCACGAGCTCTAATTCACACCGCAACTCCAAACCTTCACGATGCTCTTACATACGCTGAAGATTTTGGACTTGCAAGAAGTCTCGTTTTTCAACCAAATGATCTTCCCGATCGTTATGAAGACTTTTTTGCTTATGTTGATGAACTCGTCTGTATGGGTGTCACTCCGGGAGCTTCGGGACAATCATTTCTCACATCATCAACACTCCCCCTTCTTGAACGACTGCGAAATAAAGCTCCCGAACTATCCCTTGCCGTTGATGGCGGTATTCGTAACGACATTATTCCTATTCTCGCAAGGTTGGGGGTAACACGATCCATCTGTAGCTCAGCTCTCTGGAACCACCCTCATCCAAAAGATGCCCACAGTCTCTTGTGTGAATCCGCAAGAGTCGTGTTATAATCGTAAAGAATCCTTTCTTTTTTTCTATGATGAAAGCGTTTTTTGGCTCACTTCTCACAGCATTTACCCTTTTTGGCACCTTTGGAAGCTTTGTCGCCCCAGCTCGTGCAGTTACTGTAAGCTCAGGTGACCTCATTCGTGGAACAACATTTTCCGCAGTGTATTACATGGGTGCTGACGGATTCCGCTACGTTTTCCCAAATGAAAAAACGTATAAGACCTGGTACAGCAATTCCTCTGGAAATGCCGACTTCTCTCATGTTGTCATGATTTCCGATTCAGAACTCGCAAGTATTCAGATGGGAGGTAACGTTACCTACCGACCTGGCGTAAAAATGATTAAGATCGATTCTGATCCTCGTGTTTACGTTGTAACCAAGGGAGGAGCTCTCTATCACGTTGACAGCGAAAGCATTGCTTCGTCACTCTACGGCTCAACCTGGAATAAAAATATTGACGACGTTCCAGATGCATACTTTGGCAACTATGTGCTCACCAACGAGCCCATTTCCTCTCTTGCTGGATGGACTTCCTCAGCAGAAACTGCTCGCGTTACCTCAATTAATGCCGATAAGGACCTTGAAGCTCCTGCAGTTATCAATCTTACGGACAGCGGTTACAGCCCCATCGATGCAACCGTTTGCGTTGGTCAGAACGTAAAGTTCACCAACACCGGAACCGAAAAGCATACCGCAACGTCAGACGATCTCACTTGGGGTTCAGGAACCCTCAAGACCGGAGAAAGCTTCATTCGCAAGTTTACCAAAAAAGGAACCTTCACCTTCTACGATGGGTACGATGGTTCCAATACAGGAGCTATCTACGTTACATGTGATTAAGAAAAATAGAGCAGAAATGCTCTATTTTTTTATTTCTCCAAAGAGTTCCCCGGCGTGATACACTAACTATCTATGCAGACGCCTTCAACGCTTTCAGAGCGAGAACTGCGCAAGCTCGAACTTATCGCAACAGAGCTTCGAGAAACAACTCTCAGCATGCTCACGCATGCAAAAAGTGGACACAGTGCTGGACCACTCGGTATGGCAGATATCATGACCGCGCTTTATTTTCACGTCATGAAACATCAGCCAAAGAAGCCGTTATGGACTGATCGCGACAGACTTTTTCTCTCCAATGGACACACCGTTCCCATTCGCTATGCGGCCATGGCAAAAGCTGGATACTTCCCCAAAGAAGAGCTCCTCACCCTGCGAACATTTGGATCTCGATTGCAAGGGCATCCTGAATATCGATTCTTTCCAGCATTGGAACACACCTCAGGACCTCTTGGTGATGGATCTTCACAAGCCGCGGGCATGGCCTACGCAGGAAAAATGGATCATGCATCGTGGCATGTATTTTGCATTGTAAGTGACGGAGAATTAGCGGCAGGAATAACCTGGGAGGCCGCGTTATTTGCCGCAAAATATCGCCTGGACAATCTGACGTGGATTGTTGATAGAAATAATATTCAAATCGACGGAACCACCGAGGACATCATGCCGCTTGAACCTCTTCACGAAAAATTTTCAGCTTTTGGATGGAACGTTCTTGAGATTGACGGTAATAATATCGCGGCATGTATTGAAGCCTGTTCACAAGCAAAAGCAACCCACGAACGCCCGACGGTTATTATTGCTCATACCATACCGGGAAAAGGTGTTCCTTTTATGGAGAATGATTTTCACTGGCATGGAATGCCGCCAAAAAAAGACGAGCTCAAAAAAGCTCTCCGTGCACTTCGAACACTCGAAGGTTCAATCATTTCTGAAAGCGAGTAGTATGGCGTCGCCATTTGTATCCACATTACACAAGAAACTTTTTCGTGAAGACAATCCCCAAGCACCAACTCGCGATGGTTTTGGTGAAGGTCTTGTACTCGCCGCAGAAGAAGACGATCGCATCGTCGTACTTTGTGCAGATCTCACCGAGTCAACGCGTGTCGATGCTTTTAAGAAAAAATTTCCAGAAAGATTTATTCAACTTGGCGTTTCAGAACAATCTCTCGCCGCAATTGCCGGAGGACTTGCCCTTGCGGGAAAAGTTCCCGTCATCGCGAGTTATGCCGCATTTTCTCCGGGAAGAAACTGGGAGCAAATTCGTACAACCGCCTGCCTTCAGGAACTTCCCGTAAAAATCATTGGAGCTCATGCTGGTGTTTCCGTCGGACCCGATGGAGGGACTCATCAGATGACCGAGGATATCGCGCTTATGCGTGTACTTCCAGGAATGACCGTCCTCTCACCTTGCGATGCTGAAGAAGCAAAAAAACTCACCGTATTTGGACTGCAACTTCCAGGACCAACATATCTTCGTCTAGCACGCGAAGCAACGCCAACAATCACTACCCCACACACCCCGTGTAGCCTTGGATCCGCAGAACTGTTCTGCGATGGAAAAGACGTTGCGCTTATTGCCACGGGACCTGTTCTTTATGAAGCACTTCTTGCGGCACGAGATTTGCACGAACGCGGCATCTCTTGCAGGGTCATTAATATGCACACCATAAAGCCCCTCGACGAGCACAGTATTCTTGAAGCCGCTCGTATATGTAAGGCTATTGTGACGATTGAAGAAGCTCAGTCGGTTGGAGGCCTTGGCGGCGCCGTTGCTGAGGTTCTTGGAAAATTCCTGCCAACGCCACTTGAGAGAATTGGACTCGAAGATGTATTTGGACAATCAGGAACACCTCACGAGCTTTTAGTCCACTATAAGCTCACAGCTCCTTTTATTGTACAAGGAGCCCAACGTGTGCTAAAACTCAAAAAACACCTTCATCTCTCATAACCGTTATGACCCTTCGTCTCAATAAATTTCTTGTAGAATCTGGAGTCTGCTCTCGACGAGCAGCTGACAAACTTCTTGAGGAGGGTCGTATCACGATCAACGGAGCAAAAGCGTCTCTTGGCGCAAAAATCGAAGGCAATGAGCATATTTGCATTGATGGTTCGCCAATAAAACGCGTGCAAGAACGTGTCTATATCGCCTACCATAAACCCATTGGCATTATTTGTAGTAGCGATCCAAACGCTCAGGACAACATCATCGACGCCATTGGATATCCTGAACGTATTTTTCACATTGGAAGACTTGACGTTGCATCCTCTGGACTCATTCTCCTTACCAACGACGGCGATATTGTAAATGCCATTCTTCGTGCTGAAACTCGTCACGAAAAAGAATACGTTGTAAGCGTAGATAGACCGATAAGAGACTCGTCACTGCAAAGATTCCGCGAGGGGATCTTTCTCCAGGGTGATGAAAGGAAGACACTCCCCGCAAAAGCCGAGCGCGTCAATGAATCTACTTTTCGTATCACTATCATCGAAGGACGCAATCGACAAATTCGACGTATGTGCGAAGAGGAGGGATATAACGTAACTCGCCTTCAACGACAACGCATCATGCACATTCACCTTGGAAATCTTCCTGTTGGCCACTGGAGACACCTTACAAAAGAAGAAGAACGCGAACTCCTTCGAGCAACAACGTAAGCGCATATGCAAATTGCGCTCTTTTGGTTCATCTTTATCATTGTTCTTAGCGCGGCACACGCGGGATGGAATGGTGCGCCATGGGTTCCCACGAGAGCAAAAGATCGTGAACATATCGTGGCATACCTCAAGCAACAATCATTTGCTACGTTTATCGACCTTGGAGCAGGAACTGGAACCATGCTTTTTGCACTCGCTCCCCTTTTTCCCAATGCACGTTACATAGGGTACGACATCTCCCTTCTTCCACTTTGGATTGGAAAATTTTCCTCATGGTTTTCTCCAAAGAAAAACATCACCATGCGCTATCAAAATCTTTATCACGGTGATATTTCACAAGCCGACGTGATATACATCTTCCTCATGCCAAACGTTCATACGGAGGTTGCTCGTCGCGTACTCTGCAAGGCACCCCCAAAGGCAAGAATTCTTTTTGAAGGCTGGCCACCCGAAGGCTATACTCCGCTGACAATTCTTTCACATAGCGACTGCCTTCCCGTCTACTGCTTTGAAGGTCATCAGTTTCATACCTCCTAGGGCATTTTGCGAGGTATACTGTCATCATGCACATCACAACACTTGGGGATGCAAAAATCGACACCTTCCTCGCAATTCCAGAAGCAAATCTACTCTGTGAAAAGAAAACTTCCTCATGCAAGTTATGTTTTTCATATGGGAAAAAAATTCCTGTTGGAGCACATCTTGTTCAATTTGGAGGAACTGCGCCAAACGTTGCTATTGGCGTAAAAAAACTCTCACATGAAAGTGCGCTTCTTACAACCGTTGGCACAAATCAAGAAAGCGAGGACGCCCTTCGCTTCATTGAAGATTACGGCGTTGACACAAGTTCGGTAGTTAGAAAATCTCACGCACACCTTACCTACGCCGTGGTACTCAACGTCGACGGAGAGTCGACGCAACTCGTTTCACACGCAAATGTGACACATGATTTTCCAGAAAAAATCCCTCACACAAATCTTCTCCACGTCGCAGAATTAGCAGGATCCTATACAAGGCTTTATAAAGATCTTGTCGCGTATCATAAAAAATATTCCGTTCCTCTCAGCGTCAATCCTGGAACACTACAAATTCAAGAACGCAAACGAGAACTCTTTCAGCTTCTTCGTTTTTCATCACTACTCTTTGTTAATACCCAAGAAGCAAAAGATCTCCTTCAAGAAGATCTTCCACCAGCACTCCTTCTCCAAAAGCTTCAAAAACTTGGACCAGAAACTGTCGTGATAACCGACGGCGCAAAAGGAGCTTATGCAAGACGTCTTCAGCGCTCTTTTTTTGCGCCATCATTTCCAGGAGTTCGCAAAGAAGCAACCGGAGCAGGAGATGCATTCACTTCAGGATTTCTCGGAGCCGTTGGTTACGAAATGAGCATTAACGATGCACTCGCATGGGGTTCAGTTAATGCCGCGTCAGTCATTGGTTATATTGGGCCAACGGCGGGTCTCTTAACAAGAAGAGAAATCAGCAAACGCCTTCGTGAGAGTACGTATTCCGTAAAAAATATTCGCTAAGTATGAGCACATTCTTTCTTCCCTTCGATCATCGAAGTGGATTCGCTAGGGACATCATGAATGTTCCCTATCCATTTTCTTCTCAAGATAGGGAATTCGCAAAGCATCTGAAAACAATTATCTATCAAGCCTTTCTTGAAAGTGTAAAAAACACCGCTTCAACAAGAGATACTTTTGGAATTCTGATCGACGAGGAAACGGGAGAAGAAATCCTTCGGGATGCTCATGATCGAGGCATTCTCACCGCACTTACCTTGGAAAAAAGTGGCTCACAGAATTTTTCACTTTTATACGATACCGCAAGCGCAGAAAGAGTCACCACACTTCACGCGAATCTCGGAAAAATGCTTGTTCATGTACCCGAATACCGTCCCGAAGAAAGTCTATCCTGGAATGCTTTTCTTCATGCTCTTCACGACTGCGATCTCCATGGAGTTCGTTGCATGGCAGAAATCATCTCCCCCGTTCCCGAAGAGGAGCGAGAAGGGCTTATCACGCGCCTTATTATCAATGCACAAGATCGTGGAATTCGACCAGCTTTTTGGAAACTTGAGGCGCTCCCATCGCAGGAAGCCTGGAAGCGTCTACGCGATATCACCGATTCTCAGAGCGGATTACTTCTCCTTGGGCGAGGAGAACGTGCACAGAAACTCGAACAAGCTCTTAGCGTTGCCGCTCCAGACACATTCGCACCCGTTGATGGTTTCGCTATTGGAAGAACCGTCTTCGCCGACGCACTTCGCGACTATGTAAAGAAGCGCATTTCTCAACAAGAAACCATTTTTCGTATTTCAACACGCTTTTTGCGCTATCAATCTCTATGGAATCAACACATGAAAATACCATCGTAGCAATAGGTGCGGCAACTCGAGATGTATTTCTTACATCGGATGATTTTACCGTTATTTCATCACATGATTTTTCCACAGGACACGGAACATGTGTAACGCTTGGCGGAAAAATTCCCGTAAACTCTTGTACGCTTTCATCAGGAGGAGGTGCAACAAATGCCGCAACAACATTTTCTCGATGGGGAATTCCAACATCGCTTGTAACGCTACTTGGCGATGACGCTGTTGGTCGTGAAGTTCTTCAAGAGCTTCGCGAAGAAGGAATAACCACGGAGCATATTCAAAAAATTCCCTCAGCACAAACCGCATACAGCACCATTCTCACAACACCATCAGGAGAACGAAGTGTGCTTATTTTTAGGGGAAAAAATTTAGCGTGGAAGTCCTCACATATTCCCGACCTTAAGAATACACGCGGAGTGTATCTCACTTCACTTGGAGGAAGCGAGGAAGCTCACGAACGAATTTGTGAAGAAGTTGAGCAAGGCAATCTCCCTTTTGGATGGAATCCCGGAAATGATGAATTGAAAAACGCTGCACTCATGGAACGTGTACTCCCCCACGTTACATTTTTCTTGTGCAATAAAGAAGAAGCGCAAATGCTTCTCAAGCAAGAAGGTGATTCAAAAGATCTCTGTAAAGAAATTTTTTCACGCTATCGTTGTATTACCGTTGTCACCGACGGTCCCCTTGGATCTTACGCAACGGACGGAATTCGCAATTACCACCTTCCAACAACACCAAACATTCCTACGCGTTCACGAACTGGTGCTGGTGATGCATTTGGCTCAGGATGCTTCGCGGGAATTCTTAGTCAAAAAGATCTCTCCTTAGCAATGATACTTGGTACGTGCAACGCAGAAAATGTCATTCAATACGTTGGAGCAAAAACTGGTATACTTCGAGCATGGCCAAAACCATCACAGTATCATCACCTTCAAGAAAGCATCGTATCGTGGTAACTCATCTTCACGATCGACGCGTCATGGATTTCATGCTCATCCTTTGCGCTGGAGGATTGCTTTTTGTCCTCTTTCTTTTCGTCATGCTTCACATTCTTCTTCTGTCTTCTCACTAGCTATGCAAAAAAATTCAGGAAAAGCTTCTCTTTGGATACTTATGATTCTTGTATGGAACATGATTCTTCTTGGTGTAGCTATTTTTTATCTTAGAGAAATTTCTCTGCACGAATTTACCAAAGAAGAACTTTCATCATTTTGCGCATCGCGCGAACTTTCTCTATGAGTACCTTTTCCGAAAAAGTCACCATTGGACTGAGCGTCGTCCTCCTCTTTCTCACTATAGGAATCGCCGGCACTCTCGTACAAAAAATAGTTACACCGCAAACCATCACTCTCACGCAATCGTGCCCAGAAGAACAACCTGAAACATTAGAAACGGAGGCGCCTCAAGAAATACCAGCCCCGCAAACTTTTCTTGGAAGCGCAACACTTCCCGGTTTTATCTATCCAGCATCATGGACCGTCATCCTTTCAGAAGACGCTTCAAAAGAAACTACAACGATCTCACTGACAAAGCCTGGAGTTTTTTGCTTAACATGTACCAATGGAGCAGATGCAACGATACTCTTGTCAAAAAAAACCGCAGAAGAAACTCCGGAAGACGTTCTTAAAAACCTTGGCATTGCAACGACATCTTTTAATGTCATTCGAGATACCGACAAAACCGTATACCGTTATCCTGGAGAAGTCTCATCAGAAACCTATATCTTCACAAAGCTTCACGTTATACATATCAGCATCCCAGAGACATCTTTCTTCATAAAAAATTCTTCGGAAGGAAAATCTTTTCTTGAAAGTCTCGATACAAAACTTATTCCATAAGTATGGCAATAACTATTTTTGCAACAAGGAATATTCCCGACGAAGGATTAAAACTTCTTCGCAGACGAGGAATCGTTCTTGATGTCTATAAAAAAGATGGCGTGATACCAAGAAAAGAATTGCTGAAGCGTGTAAAAAATTGTGACATTCTCATATCACTGCTTACCGACGTTATCGACGAAGAAGTTTTCATGAACGCACCAAATCTTCGCATGATTGCAAATTATGCCGTTGGCTATGACAATATCGACCTTGAAGCAGCGAAGCGACGAGGAATTGTGGTAAAAAATAGCCCAACACAAGAAATATCAGAATCCGTCGCAGAGCATTGCGCTGGCCTCATTCTTGCGCTCGCCCACCGAATTCCAGAAGGAGATGCCTACATGAAGGCGGAGAAATACAAGGGATGGAGTCCAAACCTTCTCTTAGGAACACTCCTTAAAGGAAAGACGCTTGGCATCGTTGGTGGTGGAGCCATTGGATCAGAACTTGCCGCACGCATGCACCACGGCTTTGGAATGAATATCGTATATCACGATGTTCAAGAAAATATCTACCTCGAAACAACATTCGACGCAGAAAGAGTAAGTCTCGCAAAGCTTGCAAAAATATCTGACGTCGTCAGCGTTCACGTTCCACTCCTTCCCACAACAAAAGGCCTTTTCACAAAGAAAGTTTTTTCACTCATGAAACCTAGTGCTCTTTTTATTAACACTGCGCGAGGACCTATCGTTGATGAAGATGCCCTAGTTTTTGCACTAACGCATAAATGGATTTCGGGGGCGGCTCTTGATGTTTTTTCCTGCGAACCAAATCTTGGATGCAATATTAAACATCGAGCGTTATTTAAAAAACTCCCCAATGTCATTACAACGCCTCATATTGCAAGTGCAACCAACGAAGCGAGATCTGCAATGAGCGTCACAGTGGCAAAAAACATTCTTTCTTTTGTGACTATTTATGATGCAAGAAAACGCCTTTGATGCCAGTGGCCTGCATGAGGATATTCAAAATCTTGTGCGCCAAGTTAGTAGATTTTTTTCTACCGAAGATAACGTCATCTCATGCACCACATTGTCACAGGAAGTAAAAGATGTTCTCGAGTTGGCTCTTTCGAAACTTCGTCAAAATGAAGAGTTCTTTCAAGTTCTCTCAAGTAGACTTGAAGACCAAGGTAAACTTGAACATCTTCCCGGAGGAACGCTCGTTAAGGATCAGCGAGACGCACAAATACTTATTCTCGAACAACTTCAGAGTGCACTTTCCGCACTAGAAAACGCTCGATTATAGCCAATCCCAGGGGGTACTTGCAGGTTTTTTTCGCTTCATGTACAGTACTACCCGTTACGGGCCTTTAGCTCAGTTGGTAGAGCGCCACATTTGCAATGTGGATGTCATCGGTTCGAGTCCGATAAGGTCCACCATAATAATCTCTCCCTCGTTGGAGGGATTTTTATTTTTGCCAAGAAAATCAGCAATTTTACCATCTTCAGGACATATTTTCTTTGACAAAAAGCTAAAAATATGCTATATTTCCATGTTCTTTTCCTGAAGATATCCTCCTTGCGATCACTCATCCTTTGCCTTGCAGCGCCTGCGCATAGATCATGAGCCATAAGTTGACGGACTGTTCGGGAGAACAACATTTCACCACCGCGAAAAGCGGTATTTTTTTTGTTTTATACTATAGTGCATATGTCCGCGAATATTCGGAGTGGGAAGCTCTTATTTACCCTTCTTCTTACCAGTCTTTTTTGTATAGTTTTTCCTAACCGTATATTTGCGGCGTCATCCAATATCACCATCGAGCATGATCATGAAGCTATAGGCGTTCTCTCGCCCGACATCCCCTCTCTTAGCGCGATTGCGCTCAGTGATCTTGGGAGTGATAACGTTCAAGAAATTCTCGTCGCATCAGGATACGGATCACCAACAATAGTTTCTGTTTTAAGAAAAGATGGATCACACATAGGAAGCTTCTTCCCCTACGACGAGCACTTTTCCGGTGGTGCATCTCTGACAACCTGTGATATTGATGGGGATGGATTTCAAGAAATCATCACAGGAGCTGGCTTTAGCGGAGGTCCACAGGTACGCATTTTTACGCGCTACGGCATTCCCACAGGAAAACAATTCTTTGCTTATAACGAAACATTTTTTGGAGGCATTGATGTTCTTTGTAAAAACATCATTGGAGATGCAACTCCAGAAATTATCACGCTCCCAGGACCAACAGGAGGAGGTCATCTTCGCATCTTTTCACCCAACGGAGAGCTCCTTCAGGAATCTATGCTTACCCAGAAAACCTCAGGGCTCATGTTTCTCAATCAAGATCCCACACGTATCGTAGAGGCATCTTTCTCTGAAGACCCTCATCTTTGGCATGTGTCGTATAGCAACAGCGGCATTACAAGCACGTCAGAACCGTACATACAACAATCACTAAACTCTCTATCAACACAAGGAACCGATACAGAGGGAACAATCGTCCTCACCGCACAAAAAACTCTCGCACTCTCTGAGCATGTAGATTCTCAATTCATTCAAGTTGATCTTTCCGATCAAAAACTCACCGCATACGAATTTGGCGTTCCTGTATTCTCTTTTCTCGTATCAACCGGCGTTGCATCACATCCTACGCCACTTGGACTCACAGCGATAACCGACAAACTTCCCATACATGACTATTCGTGGTTTTACGGCGTTGGCGATGCAAGAAATTACAGTCTTCCTAATGTAAAGTGGAATCTCCGCTTTAGACCTCACTACTACATCCACTCAGCATACTGGCATAACAACTTTGGAAAACCCATGAGCCACGGATGTGTAAATACTAGCATTCCTGATGGAGAAAAAATATTCTCATGGGCCAATGTTGGAACTCAAGTTGAAATCGTTGAATAAAAAAATCAGTCATCACGACTGATTTTTTTGTGGAGAAGCATCTCCTTCTCGTGTTAGATAACACATGCTCCTCAACACCAGAACACTGCGGTAACTCTTAGCGACGCTTTGCAGCTTTCTTCGCTACCTTTTTAACAGCTTTCTTTGGTGCGGCTTTCTTTACTGCCTTGCGAACAACTTTCTTCGCTGGCTTTTTAGCCGCCACCTTTTTTACTGCTTTCTTGGCCATTGCCATAGGATTGTGGCGTTACTCGCGATAATGTTCGCGACTAGTACATAGTATAAATTGCTTTTTTGAAAGAAGACATTTTTTCTTCATGCTCTGTGTATAACTTCTACTCATCACGATGAATATGAAGATATTTCTTAGCATAAAAAAAGATGTAGAGCACAATCGCAATCCAAGAAGCGGCATCACCAATTGTTCTTGCACGAACAACAACATCTTGCGACAAAGAAGAAAGCGCAAAGAACGTTGCCATGACACTTAAAATAAAAAAATATTTTCGATATTCTTTTACAGCTATACACATTCCAAGTGAAGAAAAAAATATAAGAAAGAGACCAAGGGATGATTCAAGAACAATAAACGTTCCAAGAATAATCATCTGAACAATTTCTTGAATTGTAAAAAATATTTTTCTCAATTTACCCTGAAGGATAAGGAGTGCTTCGTGCAAAATGCACACAAGTACTGCAAGAGAAATTGTTATCCAAATATTCTTCACAACGTCGTGTGTAACAACACCAATGCCACGAGCTCCAAGAAGAGCATTTAACAAAATTCCTCCTTCAAAAAAGAAAAGTGCGGGAAGTATGCCAAGCACAAGTGCAGCACAAAGAAAAAGCGGGCCATGCAGTGATCCGAGAATTTCAAGAGCTCTTCCAACATCACCTTGAAACAAACGTATATCATCGCGAAGTCGTTCGTAGTGTCGATGCAATATTGGATGCATATTAGCGATGATATTTTTCAGCAAGTAAAAGATCCTCCGGAGTATTTACACCGAGCACTTGAAACGCGGGAATGGATTGCGCGCGCAGTGCAATGCCATCACGAAATGCTTGAGCGATAACATCGGTAAGATAGTATTCGCCAGAGGCGTTGTTGTGCGTAAGGGCGTCGAGCGCCTTAGAAAGCCAGGTGGCGGGAAAGAGGAATAACGAGGGATTGACCTCGGTAATTTTCCTCTCTTCTTCTGAAGCATCTTTTACTTCACGAATACCAACAACATCACCCATGGAGTTTCGCAAAATTCTTCCCCACGAAGAAAAAACCTTGGCGTCACCAGAAAAATTTTCAACGCGCGCGGTAAGAAGGTGAATATCTTCAGGATGTTCAAAGAAAGCTGATCGAAGTTGTTCGAGAGCCTCCTTGGGAAGAAATGGGTGATCCGCATAGAGCACGAGAATGCCGTCAGCATCATCCCAAAGCCCCTTACTTGCCTTTACAGCATCCCCCGTGCCAAGAGGCTCATCTTGGTACGCAAATCGCGCGGCATCACCAAGAGCTTCATGAAAAAGTTCTTGCGTGTACGGCGAAATAACTGCAATAGGTTTAGGGTGAGAAAAAACATAGCCAACCGTTGCAAGTAAGTGAGAAATCATGGGCTTGCCATCAATAACTACAAGAGGCTTTGGTACGCTAGCGCCCATGCGCTTCCCCTTTCCTGCCGCAAGAATAACCACTTGAATAGAAGACATACTTCAGTATGCTATCACGATAGCACTACGCCACTCAATAAAAAACAGCGGTCACAGCGAGGTGTGACCGCAGAATACCGCGCCAACAAACATCCATGTCACGGCAAGAATCGCCATGACGTGCCACGAACCTCGCTCCACTTTCTCTGCACAAAGAAGGTTTGCAAGGATCATAGCAACACCGATCATGGAAAGGCCAATTTGTCCACGAGTGGCATAGCCACCCGCAAGACATCCGGTCGCCGCAGTGGACAGCACGAATGCTGTCCAAATAAACAAGTCCCTCATGCCTCCTCCTCACACTTCGAAGTGCCAAAAGAGTACCAAAAATGCTAATAACATAACAAGTAGCGGATGAAAAAACGTTCCAAGTGCAAGAACTGTCACAAGTCCAAAACTCACCATGGATACGTGCATCACCGGTGAAAGCCGAGCGTCTTTTATCACAAGAAAAGTTCTATAACCAGCTAAAAATCCACCTACAAGAGCTCCCCCAACACCAAGGGCTTCATAGCCAGCAAGTCCATTCCACACAATGCCCGTAAAAACATTCCCCCCGATAAGCGCGCCCAACATGCCTCCAAAGAAAAATCCCGCCAACATCATCACACCAACACAACATAAACGAACACTAAGCGACATGGTTTTTTTCATAAAAATTATTACAAAGCAGTGACCTCAGAATGCAAACATAATTCACCAGTATCTCCACACATCGTTGCACATCTTCCCGATGTAAGATTTTCTATAGGATAGTTCACGATCACTGGCATACCAACTTCACGAGCAAGAATTGAAAAGTGTGAGAGTATTCCACCGTGTTTAGCAATAACTCCAACAATACTATCTTTATACAAGAACAGTTCTGGATGCAAATCCCGAACAACAAGAATACACCCGGGCATTGGCTCATACGAGAGTATACCGGTAACCTTTCCCGAAGAAACTCCTAAGGGAATATTTTTAGCACCAACTCTTGGCGTATCAGTAATTTCTCGCGGAGCGAAGGATTTAGAATATCTCCAACTCTGCTGTATTGGCTTATAAAAGCGTCTTATCTGCGCAAGATGACGTTGCGCAACCCATCTTCCATATTCTTTCAGACGAAGAAGTTCCTGAACTTCTCGAAGCTCTTTCTTTGGAAGATTACTTGGGATGTCGCCACGAAAAACTTTTGGCGAACTTATCTGCAATGGCGCACTATCTTCAAGCGCAAGAGTATTGCCCGTCGCGTCACTTGGAGGAAAGAATTCATCGCTTATATCATTGGGCACGTATGAGAGCGCATGTGTAAGAGATATTTCTCTAGGAAGCTTTTCCTCCAACCTTCTCAGTGAGGCTTGTACTGCGAGACCTATTTCAGCGATTACCGCATATCGATCAAGGAAAACCGCAATAGCTTCATCATACGAACTTGAAGAAAGATTTTCTTCAAGAAGTTGTGCGATGCGCGTGCTATATTTGGCAATATTCACCGAAATACCACGCAATCGACGACCATGCATAAGCGATCTCATAAAACCTCGCAAAGCAATCGGCATTGGACTATATGCAGGAGAGAAGAAATACGAGTATGCAGGAAAGATACTTTTCATCTCGCGCTCTTTATCAATATACAGCTCTTCGGAAATTAATCTAAGAAAATCAGTATCTTCGTAGTCTATCCCAAATGTTTTATATGACCTATCTACCGGGCCATCTTTTTTGTAAATATTTTTTAACAGCAAAAATGTTGCCTCCGACGGTTGAGGGATACCATCACATAATTCATTTTTTGAAAAAAAGAATTTACCCGATTTCGGCAATTCGTCTTCAAGTTTTTTTAAAAAAATATACTCATCTTGACCAAGAGATGTCACAGGACGAGATTGCAAGATAAACAGCTGACCATCTTTTATACACCACTCAATATCCTGGGGAAATCCAAAAAAATTCTCTATCGCAAGAAATGTTTTTCGCATTTCATAAGCACAGGATAGCTTCACATGGTCAAGCGAGGATGTCCGGTAGAATATTTCTCTTGTGGGAAGAACATTTCCCTCTACAACGTCTTTACCTATTCCTCGATGGAATTCCCAAATCATTTCACGACCTCCTTGAGGGTGCATGGTAAAAGCAACTCCAGAAACTTCGGGAAGGATAAATTCCTGAATGATTATCGCAAACTCAAGAAGATCCCCCTTTTTCGCCCTAGCGTCTGCACAGACTTCCTCTATCGCCAAGACAAGTCCATCTCGAGGAATGTTCAGCTTGGTGAGAAACTGCCCAGCCATCGATGAATCTTGCATATCTTCATATCCCGAAGAAGAGCGGACAGCAAATCTGGAACATGAAAACTCTCGCAATACATCACCGGCAAGATCGTGAGCAGACCTCTGAATGTCCTCAGAACTAAAAACTTTCAGTTTTGGAACGAGAAAACCAGCCTTTTTAAGAAGAAGTAAGTTCTTCGCTTTTTCTCCAATCATAAAGAATACTCCCAGGGAGTAGCGTATCTTCCAAGAAAAATAACCCCGCGTTTTTCAAGCTTTATCCCCACAATCTTCGCATCAAAACAACTCACAAAATCATCACAGATAGTAATCACCTGTCTGTCCTGAGCAATATGAAGAAGCTGAGCTTCGAGCTCCTCTGTTGGAGTGTATATTGATGATATATTTTCACTTTTAGGAATGGGGGATATTTCACGCGACGCTTCTTGACGCACGTCAACAAGAACAACCCCCCGATCTTCATATTCGTGCACATCTCTTGTTGTAAATACAAGAGAGTATCTCTCGTCACGATATATCTCTGAAAAAGCAATCTCACCATCCCACAAGCCTCCATCCTCTACCCAACCTTGAGCACCATCTTCAAGAGCTCGAGCTAAAATTCCCCTTTCGCGCAAAAACGATGCCACGGCCTCCCCACGAATACCCGACCAGCAAATTACATACACCACACTATCCGTTGGTATACTGCGCCAATCTCCGTCCAAAATATCCGCAAAACGAATATGTGTACTTCCAGGATACCGACCAATTTCATACTCCTCATCTTCGCGTGCATCAAGAACAAATCCCTGAGAAACCTGAAAGAACTCTTCATTTGAAACTGTGAGGGGAAGATTTTTATGCTCCTCAAAGAAAGGAGCTTCCATAATAAGATCCCCCTCAGCACCAGCATGCTCTTGAATTACTCCCCGTAATTCTTGAGCAACTTTTTGCTCATAAGCATACCGACTCTCCTCGTATTGATATTTGCAAATCGCGATAGATACCACACAAAACGCCACTCCAAGAACACCCACAGCTATTGAGGTTGCAATAATAGGCTTTGCTCTTAAAAACAAGCTTACTTTTTTGCCATAGTGAAAAACAAAAGAGAGCCCTAATGATAAAAATACCACCAGCAAGCTCACAATCTGAGTGAATGACGATCCAATACCCGTAATTACTTCAGGTGGAGGAATAGCGTGAGCATTCCTTGGCGATACTAAAAAGTAGAAAGCTCCCAATATGATCATTTGAGCGGGAGAGACCTTATTCATACCTACAAAGTATATTCCCATAGTACCAATACTGCCACAAAAACAAAAAACAACTCTTTCGAGTTGCTTTCTTTGTAAAATCGCATTGTTCTGGCGGCAACCTACTCTCGCCACCTTGACTACCATCGGCTCACAGAGGCTTAACGGCCGTGTTCGGAATGGGAACGGGTGTGGCCCTCTGGAAAGAACCACCAGAACAATGCGATCTTACTATCGCACATCACATATCGAGAAGAATACACACATATTTGCATGTTCGCAACCTCACTGTGTTTTGCGTATACAGTGGGTGGAGAACGACATATTAGTATGGCTCGGCTGAACGTATTACTACGCTTACACCTGCCACCTATCAACCTCATAGTCTCTGAGGTGTCTATGAAAACTCATCTTTGGGTCGGCTTCGCGCTTAGATGCTTTCAGCGCTTATCCGAGCTGTACTTAGCTACCCAGCGATGCCCTTGGCAGGACAACTGGTACACCAGAGGTATATTCGTCCCGGTCCTCTCGTACTAGGGACGAGTCCTCGCAGTTTTCGACGTGCACAGTAGATAGGAGACCGAACTGTCTCACGACGTTCTGAACCCAGCTCGCGTACCGCTTTAATTGGCGAACAGCCAAACCCTTGGGGCCTTCTTCAGTCCCAGGATGCGATGAGCCGACATCGAGGTGCCGAACCTGGTCGTCGCTATGGACGCTTGGACCAGACTAGCCTGTTATCCCCGGAGTAGCTTTTATCCGTTGAGCTTCCGCCGTCCTATATCG
>CAZORP010000010.1:0-42421 GCA_964582615.1 uncultured Gammaproteobacteria bacterium | reverse complement strand
AAGCGTATCACGATAAGAAATAGCAAAAAATTCAAAACGTTCACGAATGGCAATACGAACATCATGATCCACGAGAGCAACCTCTGGTTGGTCTGCAAATATCTGCTCATGATGCGCATAAAGAGCCTGCTCAATCCACGAAGCATCACCCACGTTCCATGTGTACACACAGGGAATTCCCAATATGGAACATGAAGATACCACTTCCCAGGCAGTTTTCGCGATACGTGCAGATGAACGTGGGCGAGCACCTTCAATATGCACACCCCCTAAAAGATGTGCATCCGAGATTGCGAAACGAAGGCCAAGAAGCCCGAGCGTCGTAAAAGATAGCGCGATAACCGCGGTAAGTAGCACAAGTCGCGATCGTATGTGGCGTCGCGCGGTTTTTTCGGGATCTTGAAACAAGGGATTGCCCCAACCCGGAGAGTGTACCCGTGCCGCAAGACGATGGAAGAATGATTGCGCCATGCTGGTACTATACAAGAATTCTTGGCAGATGAGCTCCAATGCAGGTTACCACTTCATAATGAATCGTTCCCCACGCCTGTGCAAGATCATCCGCGGTGACCAAAGAAAGACCATCTCTTCCAAGAAGCGTCACCTCATCTCCAACACGAGTTTGAGAGGGGGCACCTCCAAGATCCACCATACACATATTCATACAAATTCTTCCCACAATAGGGCATCGTGCTCCACGAATAATCGCAAAGCACTCCCCCTCCCCCGCCCTTCTGTCATAGCCATCATAGTAACCAACAGGAATGACCCCAATGCGCATGGGTCGATTTGCACGATACGATCCTCCGTAGCCAATTCCTTCACCGGGTGCAACATCTTCAACATGCACCAAGCGCGTCTTCCAGCGTAGCACTGGAGAGAGTTGCGCATGCCTTCGACCAAGCGTTCCTTGGCGCTTTACATCAGCCGATGGCCAAAGTCCGTAAAGCATAATTCCTGCTCGTACCATGGTGTGTTGCATCGTAGGCTCGAGCACCATTGCCGCAGAGCAAGCGATATGTTGATAGTGCGGATATACGCCCCATGAATTCCAACGATTTATTGCGTCGCAAAATATCGTATTTTGATGCTTTGTTTCCCAAGTTGCCTCAAGACGCTCACTACTTGCAAAGTGCGAGGCGATCGATTGTACAAACACCCATCCCGCATGACGCTCAACCGCCTCGTATACCTGTCGCCACTTTCGTTCCTGCGCGCCAAGACGGTGCAATCCAGTCTCTATTTCCGCAGTAATTTGCACAGGAATACCAAGCTCTCGAGCACATGCCGCATACGCACAAACCTCTTCAGCGGATGAACATGTCACGATATACCTTCCACGGACAACTTCAGCATACGCTTCGGGAGATTGTGCCCCCATAATAAAGATCGTCGCCTCTGGTACAAGCGCACGCACCTCACGCGCCTCTTCAACGCTATCTACTCCAAAATGATCAACTCCCTGCGATGCACAGACCTCAACGACCTGAGCAATTCCATGACCATACGCTTGAGCTTTGACAATTGCACAAAATACAACTCCCGGCTCAACTAACGACAAAAGCGCTCGAAGATTTTCTTCAAGCGCCTGACGGGAAATTTCAATCCACGTTCGCATAGTATCCCCCGTGTTGTCGCCCTATGCCTTGGGAAGTATGTACTCTTGCGCCATCCATGGTCGAAGCGCTTCCGGAACACGAACACGACCATCTTCCTGTTGATTCTGCTCGAGGATCGCAACCATGATACGACCAAGTGCAAATGCGGTGCCGTTAAGCGTGTGGAGATATTCCAAGGAACCGTCTTCTCGCTTGACCTTTGTATTTAAACGACGAGCCTGATAATCCGTACATGTACTCGTCGAATGCGTTTCGCGATACGTATCCTGAGAAGGAATCCAGGTTTCGATATCAAATTTTCGCGCCGCTGGCATGCCAAGATCTCCCGTACATTGCTTAATTACACGATATGCAAGACCAAGTCCCCGCACCAATTCTTCTTCACATGAAAGAAGAAACTCGTGCTCGGCGTCGGAAGTTTCCGGCGTGGTATAGGAGAACATTTCAATCTTTTCAAATTGATGCATGCGAAGAATGCCCTTTGTATCCTTTCCATAGCTTCCCGCTTCACGGCGATAACATGGAGAGATGCCAACGTAACGCAGAGGAAGCGATGCCTCGGCGAGGACTTCATCCATATGCAGTGCTCCCAGTGGTTGTTCCGCAGTTCCAATGAGATACATGTTATCTTTTTGAAGATAGTAAATCTCATCTTGACCTCCATGTTCGAGGTATCCCATAGCGCGCATGACGCGAGGAAGCACCATGTGAGGAACTGTTGCAGGAATAAATCCCTTCTTTACTAAAAGATCGAGTGTGTACGCAGTAAGCGCATACTGCAAACGCACACCATCTCCCAGAAGATAGGTAAACCGAGCCCCCGCGGTTCGAGCTCCGCGCTCAGTGTCAATAATGCCAAGAAGCGTTCCTAGCTCAAGATGATCTTTTGGAGAAAAAGAAAATACCGGGCGTTCGCCAACCTCGCGGAGAATTTCATTCTCCGCATCACTCTCTCCTCGTTTTACGTCGGCGAGTGCAGGATTTGGAATACGATACAAAAGCTCCTCAAGCTCCTCTTGAAGAGGGCGCATTTTCGCCACGAGCTCTTCGTACGTTTTATCTTCCGCACGCATAGCTTCAATAAGACGTGCTCGCTCATCGGGTGCGGCCTTAGGAATTTGCGCTGAAACTGTATTCTTCTTTGCGCGAATAGCTTCAACATCACCCATAAGCGCACGAACCTGCGTATCAAGCGAAAGCAATCGCTCAAGCGGAAGATCAACCCCCTTTTCACGAGCGGTAGCAAGGTAATATCCAGGATTTTCTCGAAGTTTTTTAATATCAATCATACAAAGACATTAGCGTAAGTAAACTATGCACGATACCGTAGTGAGGTTTTATATACCTCCGGGTGAAAAGCTGAAAATACGACAACAGGAAGAGCGTACTCCCGGGAACGCTGCCATGCAAGAAAGTTTTCACGAAGCGCGTCTTGATCGTAGCCAAAGCCAACCATATCAGGAGCTTCGTCGACAAGCACGCGGTACTCGCCCTGCGCTACATCACCCGCAACCACGCGAGCAACTTCGGGACGCAAGGAAAGCTCCTTTGCACGCTCCTGAAAGCCGATATGCGGCTCTCGATGCTTCAGATGGCGAATAACCTCATCTCTTGCAAGAATCACCGTTACATCGCCATATGCCGCCGCACAGGAGAGTACATGGAGATGTCCGGGATGCAAACCTCCATCAAACGAACCAAAGATTGCAATGCGTGGCATACCTACTCGCTCTTTGGTCGAAGTGTAGGAAAGAGAATAACTTCTTTAAGATTTGGCGATGACGTAAGCATGGCAACCAGGCGATCGATGCCAACACCCATACCCGATGCAGGCGGCATGCCCAGCTCCAAAGAGGCAATAAAATCTTCATCCATCCATTGCGCTTCTTCGCTTCCCTTATCACGAAGCTCTTGCTGACCCGCAAAACGCGCGTACTGATCTTCAGGGTCGTTGAGTTCATGATAATACGCATTCACAATCTCCGCACCGCATACCACCAACTGCACCGACGCACTCAGATGCGCAGACGAAGGATGCTGTCGCGCAAGTGGCTTCAAGTCGAGTGGATAATCGTAAACCCACGTTGGCTGAATAAGCTTTGGTCGAGCCGTTGCTTTATACAGTGCATCAAGATATTCGCCAAGACCATGGCATCCGCCAAAATCAACCCGAAGCTTGTGTTCTTTGACACACGAAAGAACATCTTCAGGCGTCTTACACCATGCAACATCAACACCACACGCATCACGAATTGCGTCGTAAAACGACGTCTTCTGCCACACTCCCCCAAAATCAACAACGTGATTATCAATAGTCACCTGCAAATCCTCCCCCTTCACCTGCATTAACGCATAGCGCAACATCTCTTCAAGAAATGCGACGTAAGTCTTTGCCGGAACATACGCCCAGTACATCTCCATCATGGTGAATTCTGGATTGTGTGCGTAGTCAATTCCCTCATTGCGAAAACATCGCCCTATCTCGTAAATTTTTTCAAATCCTCCCACGAGGAGTCGCTTCAAATAAAGCTCAGGAGCTATGCGAAGATACAGGGGAATATCAAGTGCATTGTGATGGGTGATAAATGGTCGAGCATTTGCTCCCCCCGGAATACTTTGGAGCATTGGCGTTTCAACCTCCAAAAATCCACGATCATCCAAAAACCTTCTTAGCGCAGAGGTCAACCGAGACCTTACACGAAAACGCTCGCGAACATCTTGATTGGTAAGAAGATCAAGCTCTCGCTGGCGATAACGAAGCTCAACATCTTGAAGGCCGTGCCACTTTTCAGGAAGTGGACGAAGTGCCTTTGCAAGAATCCTTACCGCCTTTGCAAGCAATGATCGTTCGCCTGTTTTTGTGACATAGGCAACGCCAACAACTTCAAGCACGTCCCCAGTATCACACAACGACTTCCAAGTTTCGTATACCTGCTCCCCCATATCCTCCTGACGCATAACCATCTGCATGGTTGCAGACTCATCCATAAGACGAACAAACGTCAGCGCCCCAATTCGACGCAGTGCCATGGCGCGACCGGAAACGGTAACACTCTCCTGACTCTCGAGAAGTTCAGTAAAGCGTTCCTGTACATCTCCAAGAATATGTGTTCGCACGCTATCGACAGGATATGCGGAAGGAACCAATGTTCGAAGCTCGGCAAGACGTTCTTTTCGTACCTCGTATTCGCTTTTTTCCATATGGCAAGAGTGTACGAAAAAAAACCGCCCCTGTGAAGACTTAGGGCGTTTTTTTAAGCTTTATTGCTTTTTTGTGGTTTAGTTGCAGTAATGCATTTTTCGAAGGGGTTGTAGATCATCGTGTCGTTAGAATTGGCGGCTTCGGCGGCTTCGGGGGAAGACAGCTCTTCAAAGAAGAGCTTCCGATAGCGCGCTACAATTGCCGCAGTGCGCAATCCTTCGTTTGCATACTCGCGCCGATCTTCGTAGTGACACGCCCGCGAAAGAGCGCGATACCTCTGAAAAGACTTTTCACGATACCAATTGCTTATATTGTTAATATATTCCTCAGGAAGTGACGACTCTTCTCCATAGAGCACTTTTCTTACGCGAACATCATCCATTTTCACCGAAGATGCTATGCCTTGCTTAATTTCCTCAAGAGTATCCGCCAACAAAACCTCTTCATTTTTTCGAAAGTTTTGCCATATTGAAATATCCTTTAATGCTTCAACTTCACCTCGAAGCGCAGGAAGTTCTTCAAGAAGACGTAGAAGAACGCTAAGCCTTGTATCTCTCCAACGCGATGCAATTCGATAAAAAGCACGGTGGTATTTTTCTACATCGTGAGAGGGTGATTTTTCGTAGCTCATACAGCCATAACAATAACATCGCCCGCATTTACCGAACCTCCTTCACGCGATATGTCATTACTCCGGAAGGTACCTCAATATTTACCGTATCACCCGCAACCTTTCCAAGAAAACTTCCTCCAAGAGGTGAGACATTGCTAATTCTTCCCTCCATAGGATTTGCCTCGTTCTCGCCCACAATGGTAAACGTTTTTTCGCGACCCGCAACCTCAACGACAAACGTACTTCCAAGTCCAATAGATCCACCTTTTTTCGCCGCTACCACAACAACGCGCAAAAGCATGTGCTGAAGTTCATTTACACGAGATTCATTCTGCCCTTGCTGTTCGCGAGCTTCATGGTATGCAAAATTCTCCGAGAGATCGCCCATTTCTCGAGCTTCGGTAAGTTTTTCCGCAATTTCAGGACGAAGAACCTTTACACGATGTTGAAGTTCTTGTTCAAGTGCAAGAAGAGCTTCTTGCGAAAGATAAATGGGGGCTTGTGCCGCATCAAAAGAGTCCATAGACGTGAGAAAGAAAACGACGCCAATGAGTGGCGACGTTGAATGACGTAAGCATTCTGAAAAGAGAGTATACCGTAGAGGCTTTTTCCTGTAAAGCGCTAGGGACTTTCACGGTGAGGACCCTGTGCATACCCCGCCTGTAGGCGAGCGTACGCCAATAGAACATCGTGGGCAACAAAAGATGCAAGCGTAAGGTCTCCCCCTTCTTCTACAAGCACCGTGATGACGATCTGCGGATCTTCATACGGTCCAAAACCTGTAAACCATGAGTGCGGAGTTTTTGTTGAAGACCATTGCGCCGTTCCTGTTTTTCCCGCAACCGCAAAGGGAATCTCCTGCATCATGCGAGCGGTCCCCTTGGTCACCGTATCGCGCATACCCTGACGAACTTCATCAACGATATCCTGCTGAAGAATATGCTGACGATCTCCCTGAGCATCCTTTTCAAGAACGGGAGTTACAAGATCTCCACCATTTGCAAACACCGCCGTAGCGCGAGCAATCTGCAAAGGACTTACCAGCACATCCCCCTGCCCAATGGAGACATTGTACGTATCACCAACATACCAAGGCTCTCCCTTGGCTTCCTCTTTCCATGAAGGTGAGGGAAGAAAGCCTTTCGACTCACCAGAGAGTCCTATGCCGGTATATTCTCCAAGACCAAATGTTCTTGCCCAAAACATGAGTCGATCAACACCCATGCCCTGAAAATTCTCAGTTCCTCCCCCTAGCGCATAAAAAAACGTATTCACCGAATCCGCGATAGCGTGATACACGTCCGTTACGCCATGACCACCTGCTCGCCAATCTGGAAAAAATCTATTACCAAGCCAGAGTCCTCCCGTTGAAAGAAATGTCGTTTGAGGCGTGATAATTCCATCGGTAAGACCTCCTGCGGCATAGAGTGGCTTAATGGTAGATCCCGCCGGATACGAACCTGCAATACTTCGATTAAACAGTGGAGCGTGAGGGTCTTCCACAAGCTTCTGATATGCCTCCTGAGAAATTCCCCCAACAAATGCATTTGCATCAAAAGAGGGATACGAAACCAGTGCGAGCACCTCTCCTGTATGAGGATTCATTACAACAACCGAGGCGTGTGGAGAAGCTCTCCCCTCTAGACGGTGGTCGAGAATTTCTTCCGTTGCATCCTGCAATTGGCTATCAAGCGACAACACAATATCCTCCCCGTCTTGAGGCGCATTTTCATAAAGCGTTCTGAGGATGCTTCCACGATAGTCGACCTCATACAAGGTCGAACCATTTTTGCCATGAAGACGAGATTCGAACAATCGTTCGACACCCTGCTTTCCTACACCATCAAACGAGCGATATCCACTTAAACGAAGCCGCTCGTATTCTTCCTGAGAGAGTCGACCGACATAACCAAGAACATGAGAGAGTGTTGGGATAGCCGAGGTAACGTAAGAGCGCACCTCCTGTACCTCAACCGTTGCACCCGAAGGAAGAATTTGCTCGGTAAGAAGACGAAAGGCACACGAAGATGGGATATTCTGCGCAAGAAGAAACGATTCTTCGCGAAGAGAAAATGCCTCCCTCGCACGATCGAGCATATCCGCCGAAGAAAGTCCGCACATGACCACTGTTTGTGCAACCTCCTGACGAAACGCATCCTCATCAAGAGCACGACGCTTTTCTTCGGTAATCACCTTGGGAAGCATGGAAGTATAAAATGTCAACGAATACGTCGCCGTGTTTTCTGCCAATACAGCACCATACCTATCAAACAAGCGACCTCGGGAAGGAATCGTTACCTCTTCTTGCAGTCGATTCTCCTCAGCGACGCTAAAGAGCGCCTCCCCCTCAAGAACCTGGAGTTCACCCAGGCGAAAAAAGAGCAAAGTGAATACTGCGCAGACACCAGCGATACCAATCCAGGAACGCGTAATATGTACTTTTCCAATACCATTTCCAGGAACGAGGTATTCGTCCTCATGTAATGAAACAAAGGCTCGGGAAGCTTGAGTAAGCTCACCACCTTCAAGAGATTCCCCAAAAAGAGATCGAGTATGTTTACGCATACGGAGCAAACCACTTTCCACGGAACATATTCCCTAAAAAATACATACTCCCCCCTTCGCACAAAGCCAAGATTCCAACAAGAATCCATGTTTCCCAAGAAAATAACCCCATACGAGGAAGAAGGAGTCCGACAAAAAGGAGTGCCGAGGAAATTCCCATAAGCACACGAGATCCTTGCGCGGCAAGAAGGGTCACTCCCGCATACCAAACAAAAGAAAGAATGGAAAGATACACCGCAGCTTCCACGTCATGACGAAGCATAAACGCCACACATCCCTGAAGAAGAATCGCCAAAAATCCCCAAGAAAATCCCCCGATTGCACTCCAGAGTGCTACAAAACTCGCAAAGAAAAACGCAAAGAAAAGTGTATACGGCGGATGACCCCATGCGCTTTCCAAAAGAGCCAAGCCAAGAAAAAAAGATCCCACCATGACTGAAGGAATTGAAGGAAATGCTATATTCATAGCACAATATCATGAAGAACATCCGCCTGTGTCCATGCGTGCGGAGGAAGAAATGGCTCAACTCGAACAATATAAAATGGTGATGGATCCGTATCAAGAACTTCACGAACCGTTCCTAACGATAGTCCAAAGGGAAGCCCCGTCTGCGTTCCTGAAGTAATCACCACATCCCCAGGAACAAGCGGGCTTCCCTTGGGAATATACGAGAACTGCATCCATGCACCATCGGTGCCTTCCAAAACTCCCTGAATATACTCCTTTCCAAACACCGTCGCTAACAACAGACTCTCATGACTCAACGTCGTGCGAACCACCGCAACATCTCCCGCGGTTTGCACTACGGTTCCTACAAGCACATTTTCCACAATCAAAGGCTCACCAACAACAAAAACTCCACCCTCACGATTCCATACAGACACATCGTACATCTTCCCGCCATATGCACGCGTAAGCACCTCGACGGGGTAGAGTTTTCTTGGACCAATTTCTCCATATGTCGCCTGGGGAATCTCATGAATCCACGACTCGCCATCACGAAGAAAACGTAACGCCAAACCCACCCGCGTCGTAAGCGCGGAAAGCTCCGCCTCTACGGCGAGTATTGTTGGTCGGGTAGGCGGAAAAACTCGAAAGGCTCCATAGATAAAAAATGGCAGGAGCACCCCCCACGCGGCAAACGTACGCCTCATGACTTCTGCAGGAAGTCGAAAACGTCGTGGCATACGCAATTACACTACCGTATCCTGAGCCCCTGGAAGCGCAACGCTTTCAAGTACTCCATGATCATGAAGAAGCAGTGCTGCACCTCGAACACTTGCGGTAAGCGGATCTTCAACGACACGAACAGGAATAGCAACCTCTTTAGCAATACTCTTATCAATTCCTCGAAGGAGCGCAGACCCTCCCACAAGAACAATGCCTCGCTCATAAATATCCGCGACAAGCTCTGCAGGAGTAGCCTCAAGCGTCGCCTTAATACTTCCCATGATAACGGAAATATTTTTCTGGAGAGCCTCACGAACCTCAGCCTCTCGAAGAATAATCTCTTTTGGAAGACCGCTCACCAAGTGACGTCCACGAACCTCCATGTCGTAAGTAGTTCCCGTATCAAGAGCACTTCCCAAGCGCCATTTGATTTCTTCTGCAACTTTTTCACCAATCAAAAGACTATATACGTCACGAACGTATTGAGTGATATTTCTTGTCATTTCTTCACCCGCAAGCGAAAGTGTACGCGACGTCACAACTCCCCCAAGCGACACGACTGCAATTTGCGTCATACCGCCTCCAATATCAACAACCATGGAACCTGTACTTTCAAGAACCGGGAGTCCTGCACCAAACGCGGCGGCAAGCGGACTCTCTACAAGCGTCACCGTTCGTGCACCCGCAGAAAGTGCCGCGTCTTCAACCGCTTTGCGTTCAACCTCGGTAGTTTCAAGTGGTACAGTCATGACCATACGAGGGCGTGGGAGTGGCGTAGGAATATCCGCATGCACTCGATCGACAAAATACCGCAACATTTTTTCCGTCACTTCAAAGTCCGAAATAACACCCTTGAGCATAGGTCTTGTCACCTGAAGATGCGCCGGAGTCTTTCCAAGCATATCGCGAGCGGAAGTTCCCACGGCAACAATAGCTTCCGTTCGTGTGTTAATTGTGACAAGTGATGGTTCGTGAACCACAATACCGCGATCCTTCACCGCGATACGCGTATGGGACGTTCCAAGATCAACCGCAATTTCCTGAGAGAGCTTTGCCATCCATCGATTAAACATACCGCAAGAAAAGAAGCATACGCTTCATACTAAGAAAGTTCGCTCCTAAGCACAATGGAGGTTATCCCCGTCGAAAAACTCTCGCGATGTGACGCTCTTCCCACAAAAGCAAGAGAAATTCAACCACCACAAGAACCGCCAAACCGGCTCCTAGCATCCATATCGAAAACAATCCTCGCGCGAGCATGGCAAGCGCAAGACAAACACCAAAACCAAGAAGCCCCCCTTGGCGCAAGGATCGCACCATCGCCTGCACAAGTCCTGTCTCATCATGAGGAGCGAGACCTCTAGCGCGCAAAAACGTTCCAAGAAGCGAAAAAAGTCCGCTTACTCCCAGGAAAAGCGTGCTGTAGAAAGCAAGAAAAGCGAAAAATCCCGCCGTGTATGGATTAATACTTACAATGACAACCGCAAAGGAAATCCACGCCGCACATGTACCACTAAGAAGTATGAGAAGATATTCTTTTACTACCATAATTACCATTGTTTCCAAGCTTCTGGACGCACAACGCAACGCGAAGTAAACGTCTGGGCAGGAAATCGCTCTTCAAGACGCTTGCAAAGCGCTGGAGCGAAAGCCTCCATATCAAAACGAGCCGCAGGATGCTTACAAGCAAACGTAAGCAAGCCCTCCGCATACGATACCACAAGAACATCGCGCTCAAGGGGAGTTCCCCCAAGAAGTAGTCCGAGTTCCGCAGTTGCTCCAGCGAGAATATCGTGTGCAAGGAGTTTTTTAGTGATGCCGTGACGCTTGGTAAACGATGCGAGGAGGTTGTGCACCTGACGAGGTTGCTTCATACGGCAGAAAATGGGCAAATTTCTTTAAAGTCACAATACTTACAGACATGCTCGCTTGGCGTTGGAGAAAAATCTTTTTTATGAAGCAAATCGATGGTCGTATCAAGAAAATCCAAGAGCTTCTCTTTTTCTTTATCCGTTGGAACAAATGAAACGGTACTTCCATCTTCAACGTAATAATACGTTAACTTTACCACGTGAAGCGCAGGAGAGAAACATCGCTCAGCCGCAAGCGCATAAATTAAGAGCTGTCGACGATCGTCCCATTCAAGCTTCTTCTTTGGAGATCCGGTCTTGTAGTCAATAATCTCCACTCCCCCCTCGACAAGATCGATGCGGTCAATGCGTCCCTTGAGCACCCCCTGCGCAAGCGGTAAGTGAAAACCACACTCAAGACGCCACGGTCGACAAGCTTGCTCGGTAACTTGTTCATAAAATACTCGCGCGGCATCCCGACCTTTGGCACGATATTCTTCCTTTACTTCGGACGAAGGATACCATGCGTCAATAAAGTGCTCGTCGTACAACGTCAAAATATCTTGCAGCGTTGGAAGCGCCACGGGCTCAGAAAAAAGCGACGTTTGAGCGGCTGCCTGAGCATCCTGAACCCGCTCAAGAAAATGCTGGAAGGTATGGTGCATGGTTTGACCAAACGAAAGCTGGTGCCTTCCAAACGTCGGAATCTTAATGAGGTGTGCATATTTATACTGCAGTGGGCATGTGGTAAATGCGGCAAGTTGAGAAAAACTCACCTCATCGGGCACTTCACACGAAAGCTCGCCGTCACGAAGAGGCTTTTGCTCTTCTTGAAGAAATACCGAGGAAGGTACCGTTGCGCGAGATTCATGACCGTGTGATGTTGGACGCTGAGCCTCAACACCCATCTCCTGAAGAAATCGCGACGGCTTTCGTGTCTTTACTCCCCCGTATGAATCTGCAGAACAAAGAAACAGCCCCTCCCTCGCTCGCGTGATAGCAACATAAAACAAGCGACGCTCTTCAGAGAGGTGCTGCGCTGATGTCTGCTCGGGACTTGACGCAAAAAGTCCCGGAGGAAAGTCAAGACCATCACTTCTCCCCACGGATGGGAATCTTTGCTCAACCGTGTTGACTACAAAGACATAGCGAAATTCAAGGCCCTTTGCCGCGTGTACCGTCATCAGCTGAACGACGTCAGGGCCAATTTCTCGATCCTTAGGAAGAGAGCCTGACTCTCCAGCTTCTCGTTCAGCATCAAATTCCTCAAGAAACGCCCGAAGACTAACGTCATCACCCGAAGCACGCTCGGCAAAACTCTGTATTCTTCCAAGGAATTCCTCAAGAAGAGAAAACTCTTCCTTCTGCTGTTGCTCGGGGAGGAGTTTAATATCTCCCAATAAACCCGTTTCTTTTACAAGAACAACAAACATGTCTACCGCGGACGATCGGCGCGCACGATCTAAAAGCTTCCCCTGAAGATCAAGAAGTTCAATAACCCGCTTGCGACCCTCAAAACTCACGCCATATCCCTCCTGAATTCCTCGAAGTGCCTGAACAAGTGAACAGCCTTTTTTTCTTACATGCGCAAGAATAGCCTGTGTATCTAGCGTGGAAAGACCGAGGTGCGGATGCGTGAGTACACGATACCAGGCAGGGCTATTCGCTTCGTCGGTAACTATCCTCGCGTATGAGAGGATATCAAGGATGAGAGGCTTCGTGTAAAGACCTGACGATGTCGCATACGTACAGGGAATTCCGTAGCGAGTACTTTCCTCAAGAAACGGGGTTAGTGCATCATTGCTTCGTGCAAGAATCGCAAAATCCCCCCACGTCGCCTCACCGGAACTCACACGAGAAATCATCTCTCCAAACACCGCCATGACCTCATCGGCAAGCGTTGGCAGGTGATAGTGCACAACAAACCCGCCATTTGCCCCTTCCTTCGCACGAAGCTCTTTGCTAATTCCCTCACTAACTTCAAGACGATCTGGATTATTGTGCTGAATAAGATCGTATGCATGGCGAAGAATCTCTCCACCACTACGATAGTTTTCCGTTAATACGCTACGCTTTGCTTCGGGAAATTCTTCCCGGAACATGAGCATATTTGAAAGAGCCGCTCCTCGAAAGCGATAAATCGCCTGATCGTCATCACCTACCACAGTAATATTACGTTCCTTCTTTGCAAGCATGCTCACAATGCGATATTGCACGGTATTGGTATCCTGAAATTCATCAACGATGATGAACCTATATTGAGCCTGATACTTCGCGAGAATATTTGGGCGATGCGTAAAAAGCTCATATACACCAAGAAGAAGACCTCCGAAATCAACAAGGTCTTCATCGGCAAGGAGCTGTTCATACGCGACGTAAACATCAGCAAGCTCTTTCCACTTGGCAAGATCCAATCTCTCTTCTTCGGGCATTCCCTCAGGAAAAATTCCCGCACGCACACCAGACGCCTGATAAAGCCCCTCAACATGATTCCTGTACTCTTGCGCGGTAATTCCCTCGTCCTTACAGCGAGAAATATGCTTAAGAATATCCCTAAGAAATTTTGTAGGATTCCCTCGTGGCTTAAAGTATACAAGTGGCAATTCCGACAAGTGTTTTCGAAGGAGGAGCCACGCTTCAATTTCCGTAATAACGCGGGTATTCCCCGCAAGCCCCATATCAATTCCATGACGCGCAAGAATACGCTCACAGAAAGCGTGGAAAGTTGCAATGGTAACGTCGACGTATCCAAGAGGAAGTAGTCTATCAACACGCTCCTCCATTTCTCGCGCCGCCTTCTCGGTAAACGTAAGCGCGAGAATTTCTTCGGGCTTAGCAAACTCTTTCACCAGTAACCAAGCGATTTTTTTTGTGATGACATTTGTCTTACCCGTTCCCGCTCCAGCAATAATCAATTCCGGTCCATACACATGCTCAATCGCCGCACGCTGTGCCTCATTGGCCTCAGAAAGAAGCTCACGAGCATATGCTTCAGGATCGAAAAAGGTCATATACGAAAACTATCCAAGAAAAAGAACAATTCCAGAAGTTGTCCAAAGTCCAAGCGCCAACACCCACACCGTTACAAGTGCACCAAATCCAAGGCGCGCACCCCAAAGCGAAGCGCTATCACTGGGGACATCCTCAGACCAGGCTCGTGTAATGCGCCAAGAAATCCAAGTCCAAAAACTCGCCATACCAACAAGTGCAAGACATGCGAGAAATGGGAAGTCTTGAGATCCATACCCAAATCCAATAATAAGCGGCAAGAAAACAACTCCCCCGGGTATAGGCGCAAACATGAACGATGCGAATCTTCGCATGCTCGTTGACCAAAGTACACCACCTCGTGAAAGCGTTAACGCGAACACGCTAAACATTCCCACGATGCCAAACATCATAGCGGGAATTTCTCCATATGCGCCGAACATTCCTGAAATAACCGCAGAGGCCATGCTTGCAAATAGCACTCCATCTTGAAGACGAAGTTTGCGAGCGGCTACCGCATACGCACCAACACTGAGTACGATTGAGAGCACGGGGAAAAGCCCTCGAGCTTCTTGGAGCGTGAAGAGCGATGGGAGAAGTGCAAAGGGCATAAGTGCGCGAAGAACAAGAGCGTGCCCTCGTGGAATAGCCTCAAGCGCACGCTGGCAAGGTGCAAGCATGACTGGATACACACCAAGAACCATTGCACATCCGATCACAACAAGAAATGCCCCAAAAAGCTCAAGAGCTCCCGTACTAGCCTGTGCGCCAAGGAGCATACCGCCCACGATGCCCACAAAGGATCCTCCCATAGCAAGGAGAAGCCAGGATTTTGCCGAGGTATACGCTTCGGGATTTGTGTAGGATCGAACCGTGAAAAAGGCAACCGCAAAAAGCCCAAGTGCACACAAGAACATCTCACGAACACCCTGCGCATAAACCATTACCTGCACCAAAAACAGCATGAGAAGCAGTGTCGCGCTACGCATAGTAAACACTCGTCGCGAAGCACTTCCCCTGCGAAAAGCTTCACTCCACCACAAAAGAAAACTCGCAACAATGCCACAAGAAAGTACAAGGAGAGGAATTGCTACAACAACTCGATTATGGGCAATAAGAAGTCCATATCCGCTCCATGGCTCTGCGGCAAGCAAGGGAACGTAGAGCGCGGCACCATAGGAAGCAAGTACAACCGCCATACCTCCAAGCAGTGCTCGTAGGTATCGTTCGTGCAAAGGAAGAAACATTGCCCCTATCGCAAGAATCCAAAGTCCAAGAAAGATAAGAGGTTGCATATTAAAAAAGAAGTATAGCGATAAGCGTAAGAAGTAGGCTCAAAATCAAGCCCTCGTGAAAACTCATTCCCTGCGCAAAAAGCTGTGCGGTAAACTCCCCCGTCTTACCAACGAATGCACATAACAGCCTACGCAAAGCACAAATAACTCTCTCACTCATGCGAGAAAACCCCTCGAAAGACGCCATACAAACACGAACGCCGTAACGAAGTTGTTGTGGGAGCTTTTCCGTATGCATGCGAAGCATGGCGTAGCCAAAGACCAAGGCAATATGCATAAGCACAAGTATCAAGGGACGAAGTGTAACAACTCCCCAAGGGAAATTCATCACCAAAGAAAAACGATCTTCTCCCTCTCCAAAAGAAGCGCCCATGAGACGGAAAAATGCGGGTAGTGCCAAAGGGGCTCCAAGAAAAACACCAAGCGCAAGCCCTGAACGCAGGGAACTCATTGGCGTTCCTTTGATTTGGGGGAATTTTGAAGTATATTCGCCTATACACCCAATACTCCATGCAAGGAGCATGATAACGCCTCCAAGCAATTCCAAGGATGACGCATAGGACGTAAAAAATGAAAGTCCAAAAAGACAAAAAAGCACGGTGAAGCCTTGAAGATTTCCTATACCAACTCCACGACCATTACCATAAAGAAACGCGCGAACACGAATCCCGAGACGATCGCTCCACACTCCATGCAAATCAGATGCCGTGCTCACAAACATTGCGAGTATTCCACTAAAAAGAAAGCCCTCAATGGCGTAGCGCTCTTCACGCGCGATAGCAAGAAGTGCCAAGGGAACCATCCCTAATGCAAAGGTGTACCAAAATGAAGAGCTTTCCGTTTCTCGGCGATATACAACAAGTGCACATGCTACCAATGAAGCGCCAAGCGCTAATATCGCAAGCCACGACAGTGAAACGGCCCCAACAAAGAAAAATGCTATGCGTAAGAGAAGGTAAAACATCCCCAAACGCATAAGCGAAGGAACCTCTCGCTGTGCACCAAAAAGTGCACCCGCAAAAAGTAGCGTAAACGCAACATGAATCACCGAGAGTGGGAGCTGTGGCAATACCTGGCCAAGAAGACGAATGTCACCCAAAAATGCCCCAAAGGACATCATGAGCATTGCGCTCACCATGCCCAAGATTCCCAGTCCACCAAATGCGAGCGAACGATGTCCTCGCTCTACCAATATCCATATCGCATACGCCCCAAGAAGGGTAATCACGGAAAGTGGTGTCGTAGCACCAAAGAGTAGCCCTGTAATACCAAGAAGCACACCCTTTGAAATCCACGATCGAAACGTGCGCTCCTTAAGAATGTCACTTATCGCAAGCACCACAAGAGGCGCCATGAAAAGCGCGGAAAACGTATCAAAAAAGAGCGTCGTAGGAATGAGAAGCTCGGGAATGCGCCCCGAAAGACTCTCACCAAGGGTTATTGCTTCCCAAGATCCAGAAAGGAGTCTGTAGGAAACATATGCTCCCAACATAGCAAGTACCGCAACACTCAGGCGAAACACTCCGTACACGACAGAGCGCACACGCGGATGCGCACAAATACTTTTTACACGTTCACATCCGAGCTCAAAACATTCACACGCAACCTTTTTACTACGATCACAAAAAGCATGCATCATACACCTACATCATCCCAAAATACCCCCAAAAAACCAAGAAACTCCGTGGATAGCTTTTTTAAAAAAACACCCCCAACGTGGGAGTGTTTTTTTATTACTACACAGAACGACGTTTCTTTGCCACTCGATAGCGAGCAAGCTCACGCTCGAGCATTGCCGCGGCATGTGCATACGCAACATCATCTTTATTGCGAGCTTCTTGAAGCATGGCATCAGCGGCTTGTTTAGCGCGCTCAATAGCCTCAAGTGCAAGTTCTTCGGAACGCTCAGCGGTATCGGCGAGAATTGTCACGCCGTGCGCGGTGACTCGAGCAACTCCCGTGGATACCGCCAAATGCACAGATGCTCCCCCTTCCTCTACAACCACCATTTCACCTGGGGAAAGCAGAGTAACCAGGTCGATGTGGCGAGGGCGAAGCGTCATATCACCCTTTGGTGTAGGGAGGGTGATTTGAAGCGCTGTACCCTCGGCAACGGTACGTTCTGGGGTGAGAATGGTGTACGTTAACATATTAGACAACTTCATCAATGCCACCCTTCATGTAGAACGCCTGCTCAGGCTTATCATCATGTTTACCTTCAAGAATCTCTTTAAATCCGCGAACCGTTTCTTGAAGAGAGACATATTTTCCGGGAGCTCCAGTAAACTGCTCTGCAACGTTAAATGGCTGAGAGAGGAATTTCTGAATCTTGCGAGCGCGAGCAACGAGCTTCTTATCCTCTTCGGAGAGTTCATCCATACCCAAGATGGCGATGATATCCTGAAGATCCTTATAGCGCTGAAGTACTTTTTGAACACCACGAGCCACATCATAATGCTCTTGACCAACGATGTTAGGATCAAGAATGGTCGAAGAAGAGTCCAAAGGATCAACCGCAGGGTAAATTGCAAGCTCTGCAAGTGCACGAGAGAGCACAACCGTTGAGTCCAAGTGACCGAATGTTGTTGCAGGAGCTGGGTCGGTAAGGTCGTCAGCAGGAACATACACCGCCTGAATAGAGGTGATGGATCCTTTCTTTGTTGATGTAATACGCTCTTGAAGAGCGCCCATTTCCGTTGCAAGGTTTGGCTGGTAACCCACCGCCGAAGGAATACGACCAAGAAGTGAGGAAACCTCAGATCCTGCCTGTGTAAAGCGGAAGATGTTGTCAATAAACATGAGCACATCACGACCTTCTTGATCACGGAAGTATTCCGCCATGGTAAGACCGGTAAGCGCAACACGAGCACGAGCTCCTGGTGGTTCGTTCATTTGTCCGAATACAAGAACCGTCTTATCAAGCACTCCGGAATCCTTCATTTCCATGTAGAGGTCATTTCCCTCGCGAGTACGCTCTCCAACACCCGCGAACACAGAATATCCTCCGTGCTCCTTTGCGATATTGTGAATGAGCTCCTGAATAAGCACCGTCTTTCCTACACCAGCTCCACCAAACAACCCCGTTTTTCCACCCTTAAGGATAGGACAAATAAGATCAACAACCTTAATGCCCGTTTCAAAAACCTCTGCCTTTGTTGCTTGATCTTTAAAATCAGGAGCTGGTCGGTGAATACTCTCGAGATCTCGAGTTTTTACCGCTCCGAGGCCGTCGATAGGATTTCCCGTAACATCCATCATGCGACCAAGCGTCTCTGGACCAACAGGAACCGAGATAGGCTTACCAGTCGCCTCAACTTCAGCGCCACGCACAAGACCATCCGTCGGTCCCATGGCAATAGCACGAACGATCCCCCCTTCACTGTGTTGCGCAACTTCACACACGAGCACTTCTTTTCCAAGTGTAATCGTGAGTGCAGATTGGAGTGGTGGAACTTCACCTTCAAAGCGCACATCGATAACTGGACCAATAATTTGTGTAAGAATTCCTTTCATAGAGTTATATGTTTTCTGTATCCTATGCGGCCTCGCCTTCAAGTGCAGATTTTCCTCCACTAATTTCAGCGATTTCTTGTGTAATAGCACCCTGACGAACTTGGTTGTATGTGAAAGTAAGCGATGACAGCATATCAGACGCCGCATCTGACGCATTCTTCATAGCAAGCATACGCGCCGCATGCTCACTTGCCACCGACTCAAGAAGCATTTGCCACATGAGTGTTTCAAGGAGCGCAGGAAGTGTTGCGCGCACAACCGCTTCAGGAGAAGGTTCACAAAGAAGCTTTTCCTCGCGAACTTCAACATCTCGCGAGACTGGAGGCAGAAATGGGAGAACTTCACGAACAACAGGAACCTGACGAACGCCGGAGACAAAGTCGGTAAACAGTACCACGACTTTCGCATACGTTCCGGAAGAAAATCCGTCGGTCGCCATGCGAATAACCGGGAGAAGGTCAGCAAGTGCAGGTCGTTGGGAAAGTGCAGGAAATTGTGCGACAAGCTTTCTTCCCATACGCTCCACGCCTTCAGCCCCCTTGCGACCCACCGCTATAACATCAAGGCTTTCTTGAGGAACCTGTGAAAAGGTATCTCGAAACGTCCTGAGAAGGTTTGCATGAAAACCTCCCGCAAGTCCACGATCCGAAGAGAAGACAATGCAAAGGGTTTTTCGCGCCAAGGGATTTGCCGCAAGAAGAGGGTGCGCAATGCCCGAGGGCATTCCCGCGAGAGCTTCGCGAAGCGTTTCTTCGGCAAGCTTTGCGTACGCGCGGCTCTTGAGTGTTTGACTAATCGCTCGACGCATCTTTGACGCCGCGACCAATTCCATCGCCTTGGTAATTTTGCGCGTATTACGCACGGATTTCATGCGCAGTTTAATAGTTTTTTTATTTTGCGGCATAGGCCACGAAATTACGCAACAAACGATCGAAGGAAATCCTTAATGTAGGTTTCAAGCTCCGTCTTTACATCACCGCTTACATCCTTGGTTTGGGTAATCTTCTCAAGAAGTTGAGCTCCGATGCCACGCATACTTGCAAGAAGCGCGCGTTCACACTCCTGAACACGCTCAACGGGAAGCGCATCAAAGTAGCCGTTGTTAAGCGCAAAGATAACCACCGACTGCTCAGCGAACTTTAGCGGAGCATACTGTGACTGCTTCATGACTTCCATGGCGCGGCGACCACGCGCAATTTGCTTGCGAGTCGCCTCATCCATATCAGTTGCAAACTGAGCGAATGCTTCAAGTTCACGATACTGTGCAAGATCAACCTTCAGCGTCTTTGCAACGTTTTTCATAGCCTTGGTCTGTGCGGCAGATCCTACACGAGAAACTGAAAGACCAACGTTGAGTGCTGGACGCTGACCCTTGTAAAAGAGGTCGCTTTCAAGGTAAATCTGACCATCCGTAATAGAAATAACGTTCGTAGGAATATACGCAGAAACGTCACCACCTTGGGTTTCGATGATAGGAAGCGCAGTAATAGATCCTCCTCCATACTCCTCATTTAAGCGCGCACTGCGCTCAAGAAGACGGGAGTGGAGATAAAATACATCTCCCGGATACGCTTCGCGTCCCGGTGGACGACGAAGAAGAAGGGAAATTTCGCGATATGCCCAAGCGTGCTTGGAAAGGTCGTCGTATACCACAAGAACATCTTCACCCTTTGCCATGAAGTATTCCGCGAGTGCGCATCCCGCGTATGGTGCAAGGTATTGCATTGCCGCAGAGTCGGAAGATCCTGCAAGAACAACTGCGGTATATTCAAGAGCTCCCGCATCTGCAAGACGTTGTACAAGCTGTGCTACTTTCGATTCCTTTTGACCGATAGCAACATAAATACACTTCACGTTTTCACCCTTTTGGTTGAGGATGGTATCAATAGCGATAGCGGTTTTTCCCGTTTGACGATCGCCGATAATAAGCTCGCGCTGACCTCGTCCGATAGGAATAAGTGCGTCAATAGCTTTAATTCCTGTCTGCAGTGGAACGCCAACCGATTTTCTGGACATAACTCCAGGAGCAACTTTCTCAACAGGAGCAAACGTCTTGCGAGGAAGAGCGCCTTTTCCATCAATTTCCTCACCAAGTGGGTTGATAACACGACCAATGCACGCATCGCTTACAGGGATCGATAAAATACGTCCGGTTGTTTTTACGGTATCGCCCGTCTTTACCGAAGCCGCTTCACCAAGAATCATCGCACCAACAACACCATCTTCAAGGTTAAGTGCAACACCAATAACATCACCAGGGAAAAGTACCATTTCTTGGCTCATGACTTTTGCGAGTCCGCGAATGCGAGCAACACCATCAGCAACAGAAATGACAGTTCCTACATGCTCTTCTTGTACACCACCAGAAAATGCGGCAATTTCTGCGCGCAACTGATCGAGAATGTCTTGTTTTTTTGTTGTAGCCATAGAGTTAAAGGGTAAGGGACTGTTTCATGCGTTCGAGTGAACCAAGAAGCGAGCCGTCAAGAATGTAGTCGTCGTGACGAAGAAGAGCTCCCCCCATAAGCCGCGGATCGATAACGGTCTTTACTTCAGTATGGGGAAAATGCGCATCCAAAAGATCTTTTATTTCCTTAGGAAGACGATGAGCGCTGGTAAGCGTCACCTGCTCTGCTCCAAAAATTGTACGATATTCATGCGCAACTGCTGTGAGAAAATGCTCAGGAATCGTGAGAGCGCCCTCTTGTGCAAGAAGCGGAAGAGCTTCGCGAATATATCGCTCACGATCATCCGGATTTTCCGCGATTCCTCGCAAAAAAGCCCGTGCGTAACGTCGTAGTGCGCGGGAATTCATACGTTACGTTAATTTTCGCACAACTTCTTCCGCAAGAGATTGAGACTTCTTTTCAGTAATCGTCTCTCCAAGCACCTTCGTTGCGGCCGCGAGTGCAATGTCAACCACCTCTTTTCGGAGAGAAAGAAGCATTGCATCGTGCTCTTCTTGCAATTGCACCTTTCCTTGCGCGATAAGGCGTTCAACCTCAGCCTTTGCTCCGGAGAGCATCTCTCGCTTTCGCTCTTCAGTATCCATCATGCTCTTCGCAACATATGCATCAGCTTCCTCTCGAGCTGTGCGAAGAAGATCTGCCTTTTCCTCTTCAGCCTCTTTGAGGCGACGAGCAATAGCATCAGCATCTTCGATGCTTTTTGCAATACGCGATTCACGCTCATCAAGAGCACGAAGAAGTGGCTTGTAAACAAATTTGCTGAGTACCAAAAGAACGATGAGGAAGTTTATCAACTGACCAAGAAAAAGCTGTGGCGTAAGGCCAAACATGGCAACCACTCCAGCAATTCCCGATGGTTGTGCCTCTTGGGCTACGTGTGCCTCCGGAGCATTTTCCTGCTCCTGCACAGGTGCAGCTTCGTGTACTTGCTTCGTCATAAGAAAAATCAAACAGAATAAACAACGTACCTCTTCTCTCTTCCCCTCTTGCCTATGGAAAGAGAAGAAGAGATACCTTGCAAAGCTCACTTAGAGCATGAATGCGATGATAAGCGCGTAAATAGCAATAGCTTCAGCGAATGCCATGGAGAGAAGCATTGGGGTGTTCATCTCCTTCTTTGCCTCTGGGTTGCGTGCAATACCTTCCATTGCCGCGCGACCAATCCAACCAATTGAAAGTGCTGGGATCATGCCACCGAGCGCGATTGTTGCACCCTTCATAAGCATGGTCATCATTGCTGTATCCATAGAAAAAAAATAATGATGAATAAGAACGAGTTCGCCTACAGAGAACCGTGGGCGCTCTTGGATGACGTATGCGTCTTCGCACCGCCGTCTTGATGCTCCTCATGATGACCGTGGTCATCGTGGGACTCCGTAGCCATCACGAGAAACACCAAGACAAGCGTTGAGAATACTGTTGCCTGGATAAATCCAACAAGAATCTCCAAAAACATAAATGGAACCGGAACAAAGAACGACACTAAACCAAGCATTGCCGTGAGAAGCATTTCTCCCGCAAAGACGTTTCCAAACAAACGAAGAGAAAGCGATGCGACCTTAGCACATTCACTAGCAATTTCAATTAATCCAACAAAGAATTCGATAATTGCCGTAACAATCGCCAAGGGTCCCTGTGGAATTGCCCGAAAGATTCCACGAACATTCACAAATTTACTCACATAATTCATGAAGCCCTGTACGCGAATACCCGTCCACTGGACGTAGACAAGGGAGAACACCGCTAGCGCAAGTGTCATGTTAAGGTCAGCGCCAACCGGACGAAGAAGTGGGATGAGTTCACGAAGACCATCATGGCCAATACCCCACACCCCAAGTGTTCCCGTTCCGGGAAGAAGACCTATCCAGTTACTAAACAAAAGAAAGAAAAAGATCGTCGCAACTAAAGGAAGAAATGTGCGAGTTTTCTTGCGATCATTGGTAACGCCATCCATCTGCTCCATGTACCACACAAGAAGCGCCTCAAGGCCGTTATGAAATACTCCACGAGGAAGAAGTGCTTCTTTTCGAAGAGATGCAACGTAGGCAACAATACAAAAGAAGATCACCGCAATCCAAGCGTTGATGACGGAATTTGTAATAGGAATACCTGCAACATGAAAGAGCGTCTCGGCGGCAAGTCCTGAGAAGACCACGGGAAGTGGCGAAGAGGATGAAGAGGTGCGCATAGGGAGAAAACCGGCATGAGTATACCCCACCTCCCCCACCAAAGCAAGATAATATCGGGAAAGGTCCTACTCGACTTCATCCCACGTCATTCGACCGTCGGAAATTCCCGCAAGCGAAGGTCCGGAAACAACCTCAGGAGCCTTTCCATAAATTTGAAAAAACGCCTTCATTCTTGCAAAAAATTCTCGCAATTCAAAATATTCCTGACGAACGTATCCCTGACGCGATGCAGAAACTCCCTCTACAGAAAATCCAAGCTCATGCGCAAGGTATGTTGCGCGAGGAAGATGAAAATCCTGTGTTACAAGAGTGATCGTTGAGAAGCCAAAAACATCTCTTGCTCGCGCAAGCGATTCATACGTGGAAAATCCTGCGTGATCAAGAAAAATTGCCTCCGGAGGAATTCCCTCATCAAGCAACCAACGGCGCATGGTATTTACTTCGTCATACGTCTGCTCTCCATGATCTCCCGAGCAGAGAATTTTTGGGGCTCGTCCAGCAAGAAAAAGGTCTTTCGCAACTTTCAAGCGATCACGAAGGACATCCGAGGGGGTTCCATTGGAAAACACCCCAGCTCCAAGAACGATAATCACCTCGGAAGTTTGTGCACGCTGCGCTTCAACAATAAATCGACGACCAAGGTATTCTACGCCAAGAGAAACTCCCACGCATAGTGCGCCCAGTACACCAATCACCAGCATTACCCGCTTTACTAGGGTAAAACGCATAGCTACTCGTAGCGAAGAGCTTCGATAGGATCAAGCTTTGCGGCGCGCTTTGCGGGATACCATCCAAAAGCAATACCAACAACCGTAGACACTGCAACAGAAGCAATGATTCCCTCGGGAGGAATAATAAGCTCCCATCCATCGATAATATGCGTGAGCACCGCGGCGATAAGCACTGAGAGCGCGATACCAATGAGCATGCCAAGAATTCCTCCTGCAACCGTCAAAAATACTGCCTCTACAAGAAATTGGCGAAGCACCTCTTTTCGCGTTGCACCAATAGCTTTGCGAAGACCAATTTCCTTTGTGCGTTCAGTAACAGAAACCAGCATGATGTTCATAATGCCGATTCCTCCAACAACCAAAGAAATCGCCGCAATTGATGCAAGCAAGATGGTTAGTGCAGAACCAACGGCGCCAATCGTTTGCGCGGCGTCTTCTTGACTTGAAACAGAAAAATCATCTTTCGCAAGATCCCCTTCGGGGTTGTCGATGTTGTGAACATCGCGCAGAATCCAGCGAGTTTCTTCTTTTGCAGAGTCAATATCTCCAACAGCACGCGCCGCGATATAGGAAAGGTAATCATCGCCTGTAATATTTTGGAGTGCCGTTGTCACAGGGACATATGCCTGCTTGTCGAGATTGGTAAAAAATCGACTTCCCTGAGGATCGAGAACACCAATCACTTTATACGAACCATTCTTAATACTTACCTTTTCACCAATTGCTGAGGCGTCACCAAAGAGATCACGTGCCGCGTCACTTCCAAGGACAACCACACGTCCAAAACCTTCCACATCCGTACGGTCAATAAACCGACCTTGCGCGATGGTTGCAGGGAAAACTTCAAGCTGATACTCATCAACACCAACAACGTTCGTAAAGAAACTCGTCTCCCCACTACCAATAGTGATGTTGGTGATGGTTTGCGCAGAAACAAAAGAAAATGGACCTCGTTTACGAAGAGCCGCAACATCTTTAAGCGTGATGGTCTTTTCCACAAAGGGACTTGGCGGCCCACTTTCGGTACTTCCCGTTCCCGATTCAACAAAAACCTGATCAGATCCAAGGTCGGCAACTTGATTAAGAATAAGCTGTTGAGCGCCCTGACCTATAGAAAGCATGAGGATGACCGCCGCAATACCAATAACGATACCTAAAACCGTAAGAATAGCACGCGAGGTATTGCGTGTAAGCGATCGCCATGCAGAATGAAGAAGATCTTTTGTTTGCATAGAGCTATCCTTGAATACGACCATCCTTCATGCGAATGGTTCGAGCGGCATGCGCCGCGATATCTGGTTCGTGCGTCACCATCACAATAGTCTTTCCTTCTTTGTGAAGCTGTCCAAGGATACCCATAACCTGATCGGAAGATACCGAGTCAAGGTTTCCTGTTGGCTCATCGGCAAAAATAACATCCGGTTCGTTAACAAGTGCTCGCGCAATTGCCACGCGTTGACGCTGACCTCCAGAAAGCTGATTGGGAAGATGGTACAAACGATCTCCAAGACCCACCGCACGAAGAGCTCGCTCGGCACGAGGCAGTCGATCCTTTTCCGGAACGCGCGCGTACATCATCGGCAAGACAACATTGTCAATAACCTTCGCCTTAGGAAGAAGATGAAATGCTTGAAAAATAAAGCCGACTTCAGTCTTTCTCATGTACGCCAACTCATCTTCAGAAAGATCTGAAACATCCTTACCCTTAAAAAGGTACGATCCTGATGTTGGACGATCAAGAAAGCCAAGAATATGCATGAGTGTACTCTTTCCACTTCCAGAAGGACCCATGAGTGCAACAAAGTCTCCACGAGGAATACGAAGATCAACGCCTCGCAATACCGAAGTAACTCCAGCATCGTTGCGATATTCCTTCGTAATACCCCTAAGATCCATGAGGGGCTCCATATTTAGTTAAGAGAAAGAATAACCTCTTCACCGCCCGAGAGTCCCTCAAGAATTTCAATCATGCCATCATCACCGCGCATACCAACAACAACCGCTCGCTCCTCAAAAGAAGCCTCTTTATCGGTAGCATTCTCACGAGGAATGCGAACGTATTTCTTACCATCGCGCTCAAGAACCGCACGCTGAGGAAGCGATACTGTATCCTCAATTTTGCGAGTTTCAATAACTACGTCGGAAGACATTCCAGAACGAATACCCGTCACATCCTGCCCTTCTTCAAGAAAAACTTCGGCGGTATAGAAAACGACACCCTCGATGACATGCTCTGCGGGATCGATACGCTGAACAGAACCTTCAAAAACACGATCGTCACCAAACGCATCAAAAGTAACCACCGCAGAGTTTCCTACGGCAATTTTTGCAATATCTGACTCTGCGATATCGACAGGGATACTAAATGAAGCAGAGTCCGCGTGAAGCGTGATAACATCCTCCGACGCATTAACTCGCTCACCAACCTCGGGTTCAATATCGGTAACGACTCCAGAAAAAGGAGCACGGATCGTGGCGTCATCAAGGCGAGCTTCCGCTTGAGCTTTGTCGGCCTCGAGCGCCGCAATATCAACCGTTCGAGGAGTTGCGGTAAGCTCTGCGTACGTAGCTTTTTCTCGAGAAAGATCGGCTAAACGCGCCGCAAGCGTGCTTTGCGCGAGGGTTACTGCAACTTGAGCTGATGTGACACTTTGCGACTCGCGAACCTGAGCACTGACAAGTTCCTGAACCGCAGTTTCTCGAGCATACGCAAGCGAAGCCTTGGTTGACGCTGTGGTCTTTTGCGTTGTTTCGTATGCGTGAGAAACGCCTTCAAGTGAGGAAGTCTCCTGCTGAAGAGTTGTTTGTCCTGCCGCGATAGTAGTCTTCAGCGCACGGACATCTTCAACTGAACAGGAAGTAGAGTCGGATGCGGTAGCTTCAAGAATTTCCGAAACCGCTTGGAGTAAGTCTTGCGTAGCATGAAGAGAACCTTGAACCGCGGTGTACGCAGACTCAAGTTCTTCCTGTGTACTAGTACTCGAAAGTGCATACACGAGATCTTCAGCGGAATCGCGAGCAACGTCCGCAATGTCGTACTTTGTATCTGCATTTGTTATCGTTTGCTTGTTCTTGAGACCGAAAACATACTCACAAGCATCATTTTCTAGACTGTTTTGTCTTCCCAAAACAAGATCACTGTCATTCATGCCAGAACGAATTGCAACAATTCCCCCGGCAAGAGCTGTGCGAAGATCTTCCTGTGCTTGGCGAAGAAGAAGATCTTGTTCTGCAATGCCTCGAGTTTCTTCATCAGCGGCTTCTTCGGCACGAAGTGCGGCGGTTGCCGTATCACTCGCCGCAAGAGCCGTTACGCGTGCAACCTCAGCTTGCTTTGCAGAAAGATCTGCAGAAGCGAGATCATATGCCGCCTGAGCGGAAGCAAGAGCGGCATCTTGCACTAAGAGCTGTTCGGACGATGGTCCTGCATATTCCTTTTCAAGAAGTGCAATTGCGCGGGCAAGATCAGCCTCGAGTGCAGGAACATCAAGAATCGCAAGAATATCACCAGCATTTACAAGATCTCCAACAGAAACTGAAAGGATTCCCAGCTTTCCAGAAGTTCCAAACGACGTCACAACATCCTGGAGTGCAGTAACCTCACCTGTTCCATCAACCGTCTGCACCAAAGCTCCGCGCTGGGCACGAACGAGGGACATTGCAGGAGTAGATGGCGTACGTGTTGCCATGACTATCCCTCCAAGCCCCAAGACAAGAACAATTCCTCCAAGAATATATGTGGTCTTTTTTGAAAATGCCATAAGAGGCCAATGCTACATGAAAAAGGTTTTTTTCGCAAGGTATCATAAGGAAGTATAGCAAAGTTTTCTCCTGTTTCTTTTTGATATCCTCGTTCGTTATACTAGATGAAGCGCTTCTTATGAATCTCACGGAGAACGACCTTATACTCCAAGCACAAGGTGGCAACCTTGAAGCTTTTGGAACCCTTTATTCAACGTACATTGCGCGGGTATATCGCTTTCTTTTAAGCAAAACTCGCCACGTGGAGCAAGCGGAAGACCTTACCAGCGCAACTTTTACTAAAGCCCTCGCGAGTATCGCTACATTTTCACCAAGAAACTCTGGGACGTTTCAAGCGTGGCTCTTCACCATTGCCTATCGAACCTTTCTTGATAACACAAAAAAAGACTCTCGAACTACCGTTCAAGATCTTGCATTTTTTGAAGAAATGCCACAATCGTCTCATAAGTCATCCGAAGAACAGGCGGAAATATCCCTCGAGCGAGCTATGCTTCATCAAGCTCTTGCGCGACTCCCCCCTGCGCAACGAGAAGCTATTACCTTGCGGATATGGCACGACTGTAGTTTTCAAGAAATTGCCGTCATCCTTGGCAAACGCGAGGGCGCGGTAAAGATGCTTGTGCGCAGAGGCATTGTGGCACTAAAACCCCTTCTTCCTCCCGTTCTTCTCTTTATTCTTGCCGCACACCTATGACCAATCTCATTGACGAGCTTCTTCGAGAATATCCCGAATTATCCTCACAGAAAGAGGAGATCGCGAACCTTATTTCTCTTCTTGAGCGAGAGGGTCGGCGAATTCCTCAAGAACCAAGAAAAGATTTTATTCATCAACTTCATCAACGTCTTATGTCCTCACAGCGACCACAACCTTCACGAGTCCAGGAATTTCTTCGATACTTTACCCCGAAAACGTATGCGCTCATTGGAGGTGCTCTTGGAATTCTCGCACTCACTCCGTGGATCTCATCTCGTATCTCACCTTCACTGAGCAACATTTCTCCCATGTTACAAAACGATCGTGAACAGGCATTAACACTCTTACCGCCACAAAGCTTTGGCTCACTTCTTGGTGGCGCCATGGGGGGTTCAGATATCGGCAAGGGTGGAGGCGGACTTGGCGCCGCAGGAGCATCTATGGGGGATGCCATAGTGAGCGAAGCCGTCATGAGTGCAAATCCAAGTGCACCTGACGCAAAAATGATCGCCCCTGATATTGCACCCGCATGGACGCTTTATCGCTATGCATACACAGGAGATCTTCAAAGCCTTCTCACGGAAAATGAAGGCCTCGTGTATCAGCGCAACGCTCCCGAGGAAATCACCATCTCCAGCATGCAGAATATGCTTCCTGACGCATTTGGCTCACTCGCTCTTCCCCGCGAAAATGCCGTGCTTGCATCACTGAGTTTTAGCAGTAAAGACATCTGGTATAGTATTGATTTTTCGAACAATCAGTGGAGTGCATTTCCTAATTGGCAAAACCGCACAACGACATGGAGGGAGTTGCGAAAGCAGGACATTCCCAGCGATGAAGAACTCATCAAAGAAGCCTTGCTTTACGCAGAACAACAAGGCATTGATCTATCCTCATACGCCGAACCAGTCCTAGACACCACACTACTGACATACTTGCGGTCAGGGAATGCTCAATATATTCCCGACGTTATCGATGTAGTATTTCCCGCACGCATAGGCGATGCTGGGGCGTATCGTACATGGGGAAACGCACCGGTGGGACTTACGATGAATATCTCTCTTCAGGATCTCGGCATTTCAGCATTTGATGCCATCACACAAACCTTCTCCGCCTCTTCTTACGCACTTTCGACCTCAGAGGAAGATATTCAGGCATATCTTGAACGCAATAGCTCTGGAGGATTCGGAAGTCTCGCAGAAGCGCAAGCGCAAGGCGCAACGCTTGAAACGCTTGCACTTCGAGATCCTGAGCGCATCCTTCTTGAATATACGACATACACCAACGGACAGTCCCGAACACTCTATATTCCCGCACTTCGTTTTTCTTACGACGATCCTTACCAAACTGGAGCCACCTCATTCTTTAACGTCCCGCTTGTTGAAGAAATCCTCAAAGATACCAGTGGAAATTCGGGAGGGGTCATGCCAATGCTCAAATAAGACTTGCCTTTTTTCTCATTTCATAGGATAACTTGAACGCACCTTTTCTGGTGCGTTCTTTCGTTTTTCTTTTTCTTCTATGATCACTCACGTTCCCCAAGTAACGTTCAAAACTCGCGTCCGCGACGAAAGTATTGGAGGAGAGAATCCCTTCCGATGGCAAGATGTTACCTCTGAGAATATTTTCTCAGGAAAGAAGGTTGTTGTCTTTGCTCTTCCTGGAGCGTTTACCCCAACCTGTTCATCGACCCACCTTCCAGGCTACGAAGCGGCCTACGAGGACTTTAAGAACCTTGGTATCGACGAGGTATACTGCCTTTCCGTCAATGACGCTTTTGTGATGTTCCAATGGGGCAAGAAGCTTGGCGCAGAGAAAGTAAAGCTTCTTCCAGATGGAAATGGAGAGTTTACCCGAAAAATGGGCATGCTCGTTCGTAAGGAAAATCTTGGTTTTGGAGATCGCTCATGGCGCTACAGCATGTACGTCGAAAATGGTGAGATTAAAAAGCTTTTCAGCGAACCAGGATTCAGCGACGACTGCCAAACGGATCCTTTTGAAGTAAGCGATGCACAAACCATGCTCACCTACCTCAAGGGCCTCTCAGCGTAAGTAACGTTCTTTAGAAAAACCACCCATCATGGGTGGTTTTTTTATGAGAGCAAAAGAAGTGCGGCGAGTACACAAAGAAGTGAACAGACGCCAAGAACCAAGGCGAAAATCACCATATCCTCACGGGAAGGTATGCCACCTCCCGGTGGATGATCGACATCAAAGAAGGTTGGGAGAAGCTTCTCTCCCTGCATCATGCGCGCAATTCGCTTCCCACCCATAACCGAGGAGAGAATACCAACGCCATTACAGCCGAGGTTATACCAGAGTTGAGGATATACGGGGTCACATCCCACAAGACGAACGCCGTCGGGCGTATATCCCATGAGTCCATGCCAAAGAAAATCAAAGGTCTTCTTTTTTCCCCGTCGCTTCCATGTTGTTGCGAGAAACTCCGAAAACTGCCGAGAGACTTCTTGCGTATGCTCATGTTGCTCGCGATAGGGCGTGTAGGGAGTCACCATCTCCTCAGGACCTCCCACGCACACAAGGTTTGCGTGAGCGTGCGTTGTTGTTGCATACGGGCGACGCGTGACATACATATACGCAGGAGCTTCATATGCGGACGTTTCATTATGACTTCTTGGCAAAAAGCTCACCGCCGCAGGAGGAAGATCTCGCTCTTCAAGATATCCTGCCATATATCCCACAGAGCTTTTTACCGTTCTATGAAACCATCGATCGAGGATTTGACCTTCGGGAGTTTTTAGCGTGAAGGAAGTAAATCCGTTTGTGCAGAGTACAACATCTTTTGCGGTACAGGTTACGCCGGAAGTTAACGTTATGCGAGCATCCTTTTCACGTGAGACCTCCAGCGATTCAAGTGCCGTTTCTTCATACACACAACATCGATCGGGATACTTTTCCATGAGTACACGAATGAGTTCATCGCAAAACAACGCACTATTCATACAACCCTTTTGCCCAGCAAGTGCCGCAAAATAACGCTTATCCTCCGTTTCAAGAAGCGCAAGAATATCTTTCTGTGGCAAAAGTGTGGCTCGTTCGCGCACGTATGCGGGAAGTTTTTTTATTGCAGGAACATCGTTTGCAAGAAGAAGCTCTTCAACGCGAATACCCAAACGCTCTTGCACGTGAAGATCGTGCGCCATGCGAAGAACGCTAGCCACATCCTGAAGGCCAGCATATCCCTGCGTAAGAATTACCGTTGCATGGAGATCGTGCTCTTGAGCAATGCGTTCAATATCACGCATTGCTTCCTCGAGAACTCGCTGACTTTCTTTTGCGCGTTCTTTTCCAAAAACCTGAACCAACTCTGCAAAAGATCGCTCAAAATATCGAACCATTTGACCCGCGTTGTGCCCTGTAGCTCCGCTTGCAATACGCTTCGCCTCAAAAAGCGCTACACGACGATCCGTTGTGGTAAGCAAAAAATACGCTGTACTTACCCCTGCAATCCCACCCCCAACAATAACAACATCCTCATCACCTTGGGATTGGTGATATGCGGGGTATGTGGGGCGCGGAGGCACCTGATGAAGCCACGGCGAACGATACGTTGAAGACATACTTTAGAGCGCGTATACGCTATCAAGAATAGCACGTCCATTGACCGTAAGGTAAGCATATTCAGAGTCTGGTATGGAGATCTTTACTAAAGATTTTCGCATGTTTCTTATAAAAAGGTGCAGAGCCATTCTATTTGTTGTGAATTGAATATTTTCACTAATGGCAATAGCCAATGTCCTTCCGCTTTTCTTGGCTATCTCGCGAGCATATCCCACGAAGACATCAAAAAAGTCTTGGAGCGCAAGATCGTTGATGAGATTTTCCGCTGGGTTAAGAGCTCGAATGATGAGTATGGGATTTCCCTTGCAGTCCTCCGCTTCAAGAAGAAGACAAGATCCAACAAGTCGCTCGTTGCGCGTTCCTCGATCTTGAACAAAGATAACCGCGGAGAGATTTGGAAAATTTTCCGCAAGGCCAGAAGAATCCTTCATGCACGTACCTGAAATATCTCCCGTAAAATCCAAAAGGATTCCTCGGGTTTGAAAAAAGTGCAGGGAAATTTTCTTCGTTGATTCGAAATTTTGACATCGAATCACATCACGTTCAAGTACATGCGTCTTGAAAATACCTTCAAAAACTTTCCTATCAGCAGTATTGGGAAAAAAGCCCTTCCATGTCATCTCATATGCAAGACCGTATAAAATCTCAAACATTTCTTTTATCTCGGAAAATGTTACATCATCGCACGCGAGAATATCCCGAAGTCTCTCTTTACTCTTCGGAAATCGATCAAGAACCCCCAGAAGGAGATATTCCCGCAAGAGTTCAGCATGCTCCTTCTTTTCAAGAAGAAGTTTGAAAAAATACCCGAGATTCGCCGATTGCCCAATGACAAACCGAGAAAGTTCCTGCTGTTTTTTAACAATTTCCTCCCTTGTTTTTTCATGTGGCGTTTGGCTAATTTTTTGTTCAAAAAAATACTTTGAAGATTCTCGCAAGTCTTCGAGAGTTTTAGTAAAGTAGTGACTTGTAACTCCCCCGGCATCGCTCCGCTCAAGTGCGCGCTTAATCGCTTGGATGTTTTTATGAAAAGCTCCAATAGCATCAGGTGTAGGACTTGCAACTTTTTGAAGGTTACCATCGACCATCTGGATCTGCACTGTCTTTCCTTCGTGGTCTAACAGCATGTTTTCCCGCTGTATGTTGCGACTATGCTTTAAGAATATCTCGATATTCGTTAACGATCGCAGATGTGCACGATAATAGTATGGATTTTCATTTGAATAGTGAACAAATTTTTGAAAGTACGATCTATGCAATTCGGAGGTTTTTAGTATTTCCCCAGAAAACGCAGGGCTCATGATCTCAGAGGAAAACGTGAGAAGTGTTTTTTTGACTTCCTGCAAAGCCTGATGCCCCGTATGCGTAACGCCCATGCGCACCATGGCGGAAGAAGAAGCTTTTCCGTGAAAAAGATCCTCAAGTAAGAGGTATCCCTGCTTTGTAACCATGTCACCAAGCGTTGTCGCGGAAAAAGCAACAACGGGACCCAAATCCTTACCATACACACGATAAAGATTATGAATGTCACCCAAATTTAGTTCAACTTTCGCAAGTGCAAAACTCAAAAGATCCTTTCCCAGTGCTTTATCCTTCTCAAGACCAAAAAAATCAGAGAGCCTCAAAAGTATCGCGCTGATAGCTGTAGTATTTTGAGATGCCAAGACCTTCTTCGCGATATCAAGATGCATACTCTTTGGAAAGTCTTTAATACCCTCCACGAGAACCGTCTCCCAATGGTGCTGAAGTGCTGATGCGAAAATATCCTCATACGCAACATACCCCATCTCCGCAACGCGAGCCAATGTAAAAGACAACATTCCCACCGAAGAAAGGAGCGCCTTTGTCATCCCATCGTTATCATCGCGAAAAAAATCAGGAAGATGTTTAATGAGAAGTTCTGGATGAATCTTCCGAAACAACGCACAAAAGAGCCTACCATCAAATACAAAATCTCGAAAAGATGCTCGCTCTGCAAAAAGTCTATGAAGAGGAATATTCCCCCAATCTTCCTTTACTATATCAAAAAATACTTCACGAGGAAGATCTCGCATTGACGCAAGGAGGAAGAAAAATTCATCAGGCAATGCACGAGGATACTTTCTATACATCTCCCGCATGATGCTATTCATGCCAATTCGTTTCCCAACGATGGGAAATACCGAGAAGATTGCCAAAGGATCGCTTGCGGCAAGTGCACGTAATTGCTCGAGTGAGAGTTGCTCAATCCAAAAGCTAGGAATTCTCCTTATACATACTGCAAGAATGTCGATTCTACGGGCGGCGAACACTCTCTCAAAAACATAAGGAATGTTGATATTTTCAAGGTTGCGGGCGGCTAAAAAAATATCTTGATACAACTCCTTCTTGCAAGCGGCTACAACAATCTCCTGATGGTATCGTGACGATATTTTCCACCCTTTTGCAAGGTACGCAATGGCCCCCGCAAGATTTCCTCGCTTTTTTATCACAAGCATCGCTTCATCTTCTGAAAGATGAAGCTTTTCTCGATAAAAAAGCATGTTGTACGGATCGATATATGTACAAATAAAGTCCCTCAATCCTTCCGAAGTAATGTCAGACAGACTTTCGATGATATTTCGAGCAACGTCTTCGAGGGGTCTTTTGGGAAAATATCGCGCACGATCCCGGTACATGATCTCTTGAATATCCCCGGGAATATCTCGAAAAATTCCGATGTTTTGAAAAAAATCTTCGGGGTGCTTCTTGGCAAATTCATGAAGGCAACGATGTTGAAGATCCTTTGACATCGTTGTGTATTCCGCATAAAAAGCAGTCCATTTTTCACGAGAAAATACTCCATTAATATACATCTCTTCGATTTTCTTCTCGGCGTGTTTTTGAAGAGGATCTTGAAATATCTTTCTAAAATTCTCAAACATACTACGTTGTGGGAGGCAATTCTTTCACCGTTGCCTTCTTAAGAAAACGTGCCCGAACCTGCGCAAGGAACACCGAGCATTCTTCAGTTTTTACCACCAAAGCAATACCGACATATACCACTCCCCCAACCATGCTCGCGCCAAGAAGTTGAAAAAATACTGCAAAAAATGTTGTGAGAGGAAAGGCGTTCCCGAGTATAACCTTCATTGCCTGCATACTTATCGCCATGCCTACCGCGGCAAGCGTTTGCTTTGCCAGCGACTGTGCGAGCGCGCGACCGCCAAGATTTCCCGCGATAACTCGAAGCATAGCCCACAGCGCCGCACACTGCACTAGTGAACCAAAACTGAATGCCCCCACGATACCTAGAAGACCCGCGTAATGCGCGCCGTAATACGCAAGTATCGCCGTACATCCTCCGCTTATCAGCGCAATAACAACAGGAATTTTTGTTTGTTCAAGCGCAAAGAATCCTCGAACAAGAACGTATACCAGACCCTGCGCGCAAAAACTTATTGCAAAAATCGCAAGAGCATCCGCGGTAAGTACCGTTGACTCCCATGAAAAACTTCCCGTTCCAAGGACAAGACGAACAATTTGGGCACGCAAGAGCAAAAACGCGACCGTTGCAGGAATCATGAGAAAGCACACCTGACCAACGGTAGATCGAAAGACCTCACGGAATGACCTCTTGCCCTCACCCCCTCGAGTTGCGTCGCAAAATGCAGGAAATGCCGCGATAGCGTATGAAACCGCAATAACACCGATAGGAAAATAGTTGAGATTATAGGCAAACTGAAGCATTGTCACCGATCCTTTTTCAAGAGTTGATGCAAGCGTCGTCATAAAAATAAACACCACCTGTGCAACCGCCAGTGAGATAGTGCGCGGCCCCATACGTGCAATGGTTGTACGCACACTTTTATCGTATGACCATATACACGAAAACCGATAACCAAGCGATCGAGCTCCCCAAAATTGCAATCCTGCATGAAAAAGCGCGCCAAATACCGTACCCCATGCAAGTCCAATGGGCCCCATCTTTGGCACAAGTAACCACGCTCCAAGCATGATGCCTGCGTTATACACAATAGGCGCGCATGAGTAGAGAAGAAATCTTCGCGTTGCCTGAAGCACCGATCCAAAAATCATGCTTACCGAAAAACAGGTTTGCGCGAGCAGAATCACGCGAAACATGGCAACCGTCATGGCCTGCTGATCTGCGGAAAATCCATATCCGACCAAAGGAACAAGGTACGGCGCCGCAAGTGCACACACTCCCGCTAAAAACCCAAATCCCCCCACGATAAGCGTAAGCAGAGCGTTAGTATATCGCCATGCATCTTCTTCACGCTTTTCCCAATACGCAAGAAACGCGGGAATGAACGTTGCAGAAAGCGTTCCAAGAATAAGCAACTGAAAGAGCATGTCGGGAATACGAAATGCCGCATAGTAGGCATCAAGCGTATCACCAACACCAACGGTATGTACCAATACTCTATCGCGCAGTAGCCCTACGACTCGAGAAAGGAGCGAAAAAAAACCCACAAGCGCGGCGGCCGCGGTGACACTTCCTGTTGCACCCGTGAGAAGCTTTTTCATCATACACTTTCACTACTATCTTCCTTGCGAGACCCTCGAAAACGCACCATCATCCAAAGACCAAGTAACGCCGCAAAAAAGAGACCTCCAAGCGTGCCCTGAATCCAAGGATTTCTTAGGTGGAAGAGTGACACTGAAAATACCTGCGCGTCACTGACAACTTCCCCGTTATTGCTTGTAACCGCAAGCGTAACGGTATACTCTCCGGATTCGGGAAACGCATGCGTGATGGTTTGTTGCATTGATGTTGCACCATCTCCAAAATCCCAAGCATAGACCGCGCCACCTTCGCTTTCTACCGCTTGAAATTCATATGTTCTCCAATCAAGCTGGCGATACGTAAATTTCGCATAGGGAGAAATGTGCAATGCGCCAACACCAAAAATTCCCGCATATGCCTTTGGCTCTTGAGATGAGCTGTCCCCCGATTGGGCATCCGATGACGCGGTACCCGACACAGAAGAATCTCCCGATCCCGAAGATGCATTCTCGTTAACCGAGGAAGGTGCCGCTACCGAAGATGACGTAGAGTCTACCGGCGTCGTGGATGTCACCGGTGTCGCCACCGCCGTAGCAGAAGGCGTTGCTATTACCGCCGTTGTCGTTGTAGATGTTGTTGTAGTTGGCGTTGTAGGCGCAAGAACTCGCTCGATGACGCTTTTTTTTGGATCGTCCGGATAAGCGTCTTTACTATTACTCACCCCATCACCGTCACGATCGGCGTCACAAACATCACCAAAGCCATCAGCATCTGCATCGCCTTGATTGCTCGCATTGCTCACATCGGGACAGGTATCTTTATCGTCGGCAATACCATCACGATCTTTATCGGCGATAGCGGTATAGAGTTTTGTGAGTACCTCATTATTTTGCATTTCAGGATCCTGGACATCCTGACCCTGTATAAGCGCACGAATATTGAACGTTCCCTCGGGAACCGTAAAATCAACGTAGACATCATCGCTTCCCCCATCGGCAATTACTGAAATAGGTTGCGACTTTCCAATAAGCACCGCGCCTTGATAGAACAGCACTTTTGCCGAAGCGTCGATGGATCCATAATTACGCACCGTTACATAAAGGCGAATAACCTGACCAGCATACGTTGGCTCTTCTGAAAACCGAACGCTCCCGATAATGGCAAGATCCGCCGTTGTTGCCGCAAAAAGCATCTGCGTGCACAGTGACCATGCAACACCCACGGTTGTTGCCCATGAAAAAAGAGATCGAGATATCATAAAAGAATATGTGAACATGAAGCGTAGGTTGGCCCCATAATCCAAGCCTCACGCGCAATATCCGCGTGTACATGGAGGCGAAGGCTGTATGTTGGATGCACTCGTACTCGTACATTATGCAACATATACGGAGTCTCTGCGTGAAGCGTGAGGGTAAGTGACGCTCCTTGGGAAACTTTGAGCACCACCGCTTCTTCGGGAGAGCAGTGAAGATGCGCCGAAGGAATAATTACCCCAGAAACCTCGCACTCCCCCGCAGGTCCACGCAAGATGCATGTAGAAGCCTCGCGAAGGTCTCCAGACACCGCTTCTTTTGGAGATATTCCCAAATATGCCGCCTCGGTTGGCGTCACCTCTACCTGCGTCGCCGCACGTTCGGGGGCGATGTACGCAAGTCGCAGTGACGCTCCAGATCGCGAACCCCGCACCTCGAGCGTCGTATCAACAACGTATTGACCGTGCTGAGAAATACGCTCACGAATTGAAGGATGCTCTTCGCCAAAAAGCACCCGATAGTCCTCGGGGGAAAGGTGGATATGCGAAGGAACAACCTCCACCGGAATAACGTGTTGCATGGAAAAAGTATAACAAACTCCTTCTTGAAAAAACACACCCAAGAAGAAGGCTCTTCACAACGATACACCTATGCTTTTATGCGAGCATCAGGATTCACGATACACGCATCAACCGTTGTCGCAACCTGAACAATACTCTGAGCGCTACGTGAGGAGAGTATGCCAAGCGTAAGGCCATACGTAAAATCTTTATACAACAATATCGCGTCTTCAATTTGAGCTCTTTGCACCTGACGTGTAGGAAAGTGGAAGGGCTGTTGCACAAACCATGCCGCATAGTACGGCTCAAATTCCTTGAATGAACGGTGAATAATCCGGTCAAGATCATCAAAATCTTTTACCTCGCCAACAAGCATGCGCAATCCCTCCGGATCGTTCTCCGTGGGAGAAAATCCCCGCAAGAGATCTTGAGAAAATGCTTTCTGCTCTCGCTGAAGTATTGTTGAAATATTTCGAGCGAACGTTGTCTTTCCCGCATTTGGCTCTCCGCAAAGTACAAAAACAAGGCGTCGTTCATTTGGTGTTTTTGCCAAACGCCAACGGTTGAGAATATACGCCACGAGCACATTCTTAGCCTGTTCAACGTGCATCACGGGAGACATCGTAGCATCCTCCTTTTCTTTAGGCTTAAGATCTTCAACTTTCACGACTTCAACAAAGGGAGGTGTATTTGGGGGCGCAATGCGCTCTTTCGCTTTTCGAGGCATATAGAACGTACTATATTTCTTTCTTCACGATGTCCGCAAGCGATATTCCCGCAACATGCGGCGCACGGAACGATGGTCGGGAACCGTACGCGCAACCAAATCCCAAAAAGCTTTTCCATGATGAAATTCTTGCAGATGGCACAATTCATGTATAACGATGTACTCTGCAAGATGCAACGGTAAAAATGCGATGCGATAATTAAACGTTAACGATCCACGTTTTGAGCAACTCCCCCAACGTGTTTTCTGATCGCGGACACCGATCTTTGCGTAGGAGAATCCGTAGCATCGATTCATTTCTTCTACTTTTTGCGTCGTGAAACGCAACGCTTCGGCTTTTACTTGGGAAAATGGAGGAAACTGCACACCCTTTCCCCCCTCTTTTTGCGTGTTTCTTTGTTGTTGTTTTTCCTTAATCCACGCCGCTTTTTCTTGCACAAGGCGCTTGGCAAGAACCATGGGTACACAAAACGGCACGGTTACCTGCACCGCGCCGCTTTCCATAATACGTATGCGGAGATGTTTGACTCCGCGCTTTTTCGTGAAGGTGATGGAATCCATGCATTACTTTTTCCATCGAGGCGCAAACGCGATCATCTTCGCAAAAAACCACGCCTTTAGAGGGTGGATGCCATGCTTAAGCATGCTTTCTTTGCAAATACGCTGAAATTCTTTGAGATCATTCCCTTCGTAACATAACTTACCATCTTTAAAGCACAAACTGCAGTACTCCGAATGCTCGCGCCTGCCCGTATCTTTTACAAAAGGCATCAAACAACTGGCACACATGGTGGGGGTTTTGGGGGACATACTTTTTAAGGAATTACTTTTTATACAAGGTAAAGTAAGGAATTTTATCGAGTCCAATGTAATTAAACATCCAGTAATTTGCACGCCGTGCCGTAGGAGAAAGCTGATGCTTCTTTAAATTACTTTTTGGAACAAATGGGAAGAAACGAATCTCCCTTCTCATCTCCCCCTCTTCTTCCCATACAAAATTTGCCATAAGGGGAGGGACCATAAAGCCCGACTTGAGCACCTTTTCCATGATATCCCATCCGGCACCAAAGATCGTCGCCTTCGGCTTTGATTGATTCGTTTTTACCTGCGCACGAAAAGAACATCCCTCGCACTGGACGTCGTATAGTGGATAGTTTTTTGGAAGGGTCATGAGCTTCTTTCCGCAATTCGGGCACGGAACCAGCCTAACTACATCTAACTCCCCCTGATCACCACGTTGCTTATTGAGGGACATACCAAAAAACTTCATTTTTATTCTTCTAATTTTTCTCCTGAAATATCAAAGAATCGATCAAAGAACGTTTTGAGTTTCTTTAAAACCCCTTCACGCTTCTTAGAACGCTCTCCCGTTGGAGTGAAGAACGACACCGGAGGAAGAACCTTGGTCATCGCAGTTCCCGTCTCGACGATTCCTCCATCTCTAAATGCATTTTGAACGAATGTGTAAGTCTCTTCTTTGTTGAGATTTTCTTCTGAGATGATGCTGTTCAATTCTTCCACCTTTTTCTTCTCGACGAATGTACGCCAATCTGCGTCAATCGAAGCGTGTACGTCAAGCGAAGTGATGAATGCGTTGATCAGGTCTTTTTTATTTCGCAGCTCAACGCTCGCATCAATCGCCTTATTAATATCACTCAGTATTTCGCGATTTTTTACATGGTCTTCGTGATATTTCTTGATGAGACTCAAGACATAATCGATATTAATTTCGACTTGCTTGATTAACTCCATCTCAAAAATAACATCATCGTGAATATTCTCTTTTTCTCCTTCGTCAGCTTTTCTAAATTCGTTATAAAGATCGATATACATGCTGTGGTAATCCTGCACATCTCGCTCTGAAAGGATCTCCTGACCGGCAAATTCGTCAAACGTTGAGAGGATGTTTCGTACACGAAGAATCGCTCCATAGAGCTTGATGAAATCCTTTTGTGCTTGTTCTCCCAAAATTCGCTCACCTACAGGAAATTTTTCAAGGAGTTCGCGTACAAGACTTTCATAGCCTCGAACTTCTCGGTCTCCATTCTGATAGCCATTGTAGTATTCCGCATAAGACTTCAAGAGGACTACACCTCCCGCTTCCTTATCTCCAAAAAGCGCAATGGATTCATTCGTTGCCTTTTCTAAATTTCGGAAACAGACAATATTTCCAAAAGTCTTCACGCTATTTAGGATACGATTTGTACGAGAGTACGCCTGCAGCAAACCATGGAGACGCAGATTCTTGTCTACCCAAAGCGTATTCAGAGTTGTTGCATCAAAACCCGTGAGGAACATGTTCACCACGATCAAGATGTCGATCTCGCGCTTTTTCATGCGCTCGCTCACGTCCTTATAGTAGTTCGGGAATTTATCCGAGGAAGTATCGAAAGAAACTCCGAACATTTTGTTGTAATCTGCAATGGCGCTCTCCAAGAAATCACGAGAGCTTGCGTCGAGACCTGTCGTGTCATCTGAATTTTCATCTATCATTCCATCAGCATCCTCGTCATTCACACCAAAACTATAAATCAATGCAACTTTCAGCTTCTTATCAGTTGCAGCTTCTGCGAATTGCCTCTTGAATTCCGCGTAGTACGCTTTTGCGACATCAATCGAGGCAACAGCAAACAATGAATTGAATCCCGCAAGACGGCGCTCTTTCAACTTATAAAATACATTCCGTTTTGTTTTTTGATCAAAATGCTCGCGAATATATTCTACGATGTTCTGCAATCGCTCGGGAGCAGCAAGCACCGATTCTCGATCAATATCGCTCACCTTTTTATCCTCAATATCTTCAGCCTCTCGAACCGTTGAGACATAATCAACCTTAAACGGCAAAACATTTTTATCTGCGATTGCATTCACAATGGTATAAGTATGCAGCTTTTCCCCGAATGCTTGTTTCGTGGTTTTGAGATCCGGACGCCCTCCTGACGAAGCATTTGCCGCAAAGATCGGTGTACCGGTAAATCCAAAAAGATGATAATTCTTAAAGGCTTTGGTAATCGCGGTGTGCATGTCGCCAAATTGCGAGCGATGACATTCATCAAAAATAATCACCACGTGACCATCAAAAATGGCATGTTTTCAATTTTTTCCAATAAATCGATCAAGCTTTTGAATCGTGGTGATAATGATGCGCGCACT
>CAZORP010000009.1:6581-51391 GCA_964582615.1 uncultured Gammaproteobacteria bacterium | reverse complement strand
AGTTGGATAGAGCATCAGCTTGCGGAGCTGAGGGTCGCACGTTCGAGTCGTGCCGGGCGCACCAAAAAACAACCTGTATTCCAGGTTGTTTTTTATTTTGTCATGCAAAAAGTTTTATGCCGAAACTCTTCGAAGTCCGAGTGTCGCAAGAAAAAGACCAAGCGAGACAAGAATCATCGAGGCTCCCGCAGGAACATCGCACCACGCCGAAAGAAAGAGCCCAATGATAACCGAAGCGACTCCGTAGAGCATCGCAAAAAATTGCGTATTCCAAAACCCCCTCCTCCAAACGTTTGCCGCAAGAACAGGAATGACTAGCAACGCGCTTACCAAAAGTGCCCCAACCACACGAATACTTACTCCAACAATAAGTGCAGAGAGTGTGGCAAAAAGCAATTCATATCGATCAACTGCAATACCCTGCACACGCGCCAGACGAGGATCTTCCGTAAGAAGAAAAAATACATGTCGAAATGCCCAAAGAAGCATTGCGGAAATGCCACCAATGCTAAAAATCCAAAAAACCTCATTCCAAGTAACCGTGGTAATGCTTCCAAAAAGATACCCAAGGGCCTGAGCATTCCACGCCCCGGAAATACTCAACACCACAACGGCAAGTGAAAGACTTCCCGAAAGTACAAGTGAAAGCGCGGCATCACCTGAAATGACTGCACGCGACCTAAGACCGTGCATAATCCATGCCGCAACAATTGACGCAATAAGCGAGCCGGCAAGATGTTGACCGCCAAAAAGCAGTCCCAGCGCGACACCGGCAAGTGACGCATGGGCAAGAGTATCAGCAAAGAATGCTTGTCGACGAGCAACGAAAAACACTCCAATCATTGGCGCAAGAATACCAATACAGACCCCCGCAAGAAGTGCTCGTTGAAAAAAAGTATACGCAAGAAAAGACATCATAAGCTATCCGTGATGATGGTGATGGTGATGGTAATGTGAATCGTCACCCGTTATCCATCCTGACGTGCATGCCCATGCGGCAAGCCACGTAGAAAGCGGAACCGCAAGCATGAGTACCGAACCTCCCATAAGCGCTCGAACAATTTCTTCAGCGACTGGTTCTCCGTTAAGAATCATCCAAAGCGGCGGATGCCCCGGAGCGGCAAAGAGCAGAAAGAGCGGAAAAGAAGCGCCGACATACGCAAGCGCAAGAGTATTCACAAGAGAAGCGATATGCTCTCTTCCCACAGAGAGTCCCCGCAAAAAAAGCTCCCGACGTGAAAGAGAATTTTTTGCACGATAAATCTCCTCAACGGTAGCAATTTGCGCCGTCGTCACATCATCAAGAACACCCAAAGCTCCGATAACAAAAGCCCCAATGAGAAGCTCGCGAAGATCAAGACCAGGAAGAACATTCATCTGTAAAAATATCGCATCTTCGCTACTTGCCCCTGATAAAAATCCCCAAACCGCACTTGCGTACGCAAGAAGAAACGCCAAGAAAAGCACAGCCATTGTTGCGCTAAAAGCTAAAAGCGTTCTTCGAGAAAACCCATGCGCAAGGAAAAATGACGTAAGTGCGATGGCTATACTCCCTCCCACAGTAACCCAAAGCGCACTATATCCATGCTCAAGAAGTGGAACCATGCAAAATACCAATATAGCGCACGAAACTCCGAGGCCAAGTAACGACATGACACCTTTTTTCCTTCCAAGGATTACCGCAAGCGCTACAAAAAGAAAGGATATCCAAAAAAGCGTAGGAAGTCGGTAGTGGTCCATAACGCCATACGTCACCGATCCATCATCATACAGTGTTCGAATGAGCACAACTCTATCCCCCTTTTTCAATTGAGCGTGCTCCGCCTGTTGACCAGAAAGCGCATATTCAACAGTTACAACCTTGGACTTTTCACCTTCTCGAACTTCAACAAGAGCATCTTGCATGTAATCCGTCATGCCACCCCAAGATTCCTCGCGAATATCAAGAGCCTCAACGACAACGCCTGTTACGTAAAGCTCGTCGTCAGAAGTCTGTGCCAATGCAGGCGCGGTTCTTCCCAAAAAAAGAAGCGAGCATAGCCCCAGAGCACCCACGATATTAGTGATGATGTCCGTGAAGCTCCTGTGAAAGATCTTCATAAGAAACGAGTGTTTTATGAATACAAAGCACGCGAGATGCTTCATGCTCAAGTGCATGAACATCGTGAGATACCATAAGAACCGTAACGCCTTGCTTGTGAATATCGCGCAAAACATCGTAAAAAGACTCCCTGTGAAGCGCATCAACGGCAGACATTGGTTCATCGAGTGCAAGTACTTCAGGATCATTTACAAGAGCCCTTGCAACAAATGCACGCTGTCGCTCGCCGCCTGAAACTTCCCCAATTCTACGGTGCTGAAGATGTTCAATACCGCACCTTCGCAATGCGGCACTAACACGAGCATCACCTGCGGAAAGTCTGGCATGCGCCCCTCCACTTGCAACGATTTCGCGAACCGTTGCAGGAAAAAACGGATCAAAAGAGGCCGCATACTGTGGAACATATCCAACCTTTCCACGCGCGAGAATATCTTTCTCCCACGTTACGCCTCCCGACGTTGGGCGCTCAAGTCCGAGAAGCAGATGAAGAAGTGTCGTTTTTCCCCCTCCATTTGGCCCGATAATGCCAACGTATTCACCCGGATAAATCGCAAATGTAACACCACTGAGAATTGTTACGTTTTCACGAGAAAACGACAGTGATGTCGCACGAAGAAGTGGATGATGTGACGATGCTATGGTGTGCATGAGATTCCAGAAAGAAGTGCTTGGCGATTTTTCTCAAGAAGCTCGAGATAGGTAGCATCTTGCTCCCCCGCCAAACGTCCCTCAAGTGGGGAAAGTTGTTGAGCGGAAATTCCCACCTCACTTGCAAGCGTCTGTGCGAGAGCTTCGCTTGCGGGAGACTCAAAGAAAACCGTTGTTGCGTGAGTATGTACCATTTCCTCACGAAGATCTGCGAGCGTCGCAAGCGATGGTTCGGCCTCTGGAGAAAGTCCCGATATTCCGTGAAAATCAATTCCGTAACGAAGCCCCCAGTATGAGAATGCATCATGAGTCACAAAAACAGATCGATGAGGACACTGCTCTAACGCCTCGGTCATACGAACATCAAATGCACGAAGCTCTTGAACGGCACGAAGCACACCATCAGCATACACCGAACCATTGTCGATGTCTTGACCGATAAAAGCCTCCCCCATTTCTCGCACAAGAGACTCCATGCGCGCAGGATCAAGCCACGCATGAGGATCTAAGCCACCCTCATGCTCGTCATTATGCTCCCCATGAGTATCCTCTTCGGATTCAGAAATTTTAAGAAAAGGAACAATCTCATCAAACCGCACAATTACGGGAAGATTTTCAGAACGCTCTTGAAGAATAACCTCTTCCGCCCAATCATCAACTCCCCCACCATTCATAACGACCACATCGGCAGAGAGAAGCTCGGCAATATCTTGAGCTGAAGGATCGTAATCATGAACCTCAACGCCGTCAGGAATAATTTGCGTAACACGCAAACTATCTCCACCGATCTCTTGAGAAAGCGAAGCTAGTGGAAAAAATGTCGCAACAACATGCAATCGATGATCTGAAGTTGCCGTACGTGAAAAAAGAAAACCAAGGCCCCAAATGGCGGCAAGTATTGCTAACGAAATAGCTACCGGTAAGGCGTATCTCTTCATATCCATATCCGTATAATGCTAACAAGACTTTGAGCCAAAGGCAAGCGTCCAAATCATCATACGCTCTTTTGGAAAGACGCTTGCAAGAACATCCACACAAGAGAGCGCTGTTGACCCCGTAGTAACAACATCATCAACAAGAATCACTACCCCATCATGTTTCCGCAATGCGGAAGCTTCCTTTGTAAGAAAAAATGCTGAAATATCGCGAAGTGTGTGACGTAGATCTTTTTGCACTTTAGCCTGTTTCTTTGTGCGTCTTTTTCCAATCGCGCACACGACGGATCCCCCGTATACCCTTGCCAACTCACAAGCAAGCTCTTGCGCTTGATTAAAACCTCGCTCGGCATATGAATTCCGAGAAAGTGGAATAGGAACAAAACAGTATGGCCCATCACACGGAGGATTTCCAGCAGTTATCCAGCGCTTCCACCACATGCCAGCTTGGCTATCTCCAATATACTTCCAAGCATGAAGCAACCTTTGTGTAAAAATATCCTTATAAGAAATCTTGCTATACACAGGAATGCCTTCTCGAACATCAAGAAGCTTCCATGGAGGCATGGAAACTTTTACCGTGCACATCGCACACAAAAGATCACCCTCTGCGGCACAGGAAACGCACATCCTTGGAAAAACCCATGAGGCAATCCCCTCAAAGAATCTCCCCACTAGTCTTTCCATGTATAACTTTCAACAAGCCACGTATCGCCAGAACGCGTAAGCGATACCTCAATATCTTGATACCTTGTCTCTTGCGACTTCGGAGATCCGAAAGAAAATACTCGTTGAGTCGTTACAAGAAGTCGCTGTGTTGACTCGCCCTGCTCCAAGACCTTTGCTCGAATAAATGTTGTTGAAACTCCGGAGTATCCCGAGCCCTCGGATGTTTTTGCGCGCTCACGAGCAAGTGTCGCCTCAAGCGATGCGCGAAGATTTGGTGCAGAAAAAACAAAAACATCTTCTAAATTTCCATAATCAGATTCCGATGAATAGCTTCCCAGGCGCTCAACAAAAGCACGAACAACCGTCGTTGCCGCAACGACCGTCGTGGAAGGAATATCTTCTTTTTGCACTTCGCTAACTTCAGGAGTTTTTTGCTCAACAACAGGAAGTCCCTGCTGAACATCTTTAGCATCTTTTGTAGCAACCTTATCTTTTGATTGAAGTGTGAAAACAATAACCGCACACAGTGCAATAAGTACACCTATTGCAATAACCATCGCACGAACACGTTGACGTTCCATAGAGAATTACATTGAAGAATCTAGTTTCTGTTGATTTCGAGCGCGTTGATATTCTTCACGAGCACGCTCTTGTTGAAGAAGCTGTTCTGGATTTGTTGTAACAATCTGATCTTCCGTATAGGAAGCAATAATCTTTATCGCCGCATGCTTCTGTCCTGCAAAGAAAATTCCCTCACCAACCGCCGCTTCAAGAAGGAGGTACTTCTCACTCTGCGTGAGTCTGAAGGTTTTTGCAATACCATCAATTGCGGCTGAAGATTGCTTGAGAAGAAGTTGGAGTGATGAGTTTGTTACGATTGCTTGACCATACTGTGACGCAAGAAAATCATTTACGTCTTGTGTGATGGTGGTTACTCCAAGATAATATTTTCTCGCACGCTTTACGAGTGCAAAAATAAACTTCGCAGAGTCTTCGTTCTGCATAAGCCACCAAGCCTCATCAATAACCAAAATACGCTTCTTCTTCTCGGATCGAACAACATTCCAAATGTAGTTGACGATCGTATAAATCGCCATCGGACGAAGTTCATCCTCAAGATCACGCACAGAGAAAACAACAAGCTGATTTCGCATTTCCACCGTCGTTGGAGAATTGAGTAGTCCGGAAAATGTTCCCGTGACATATTTTTGCAATCTCGCAATAAGCTCCTCGGCTCCTTGCATGCCTTCAAGAATCTGCATGAGGTCTGTAAGAATTGGGTAATCCTTTACCCCTGCAAGCGAAGGAAGATCTGCAGTAATATCGCGCTTTGCGTAAGCCTCAAGAAGACCGCGGTCAAGAATACTATCTTCTTCTGGTGTAAATCCCATCACTCCCCCGCCAAGAGGCTTTCCAATCATGATACGAAGCAGTCCCTTTACCGTAATAATTGCGCTTCGAAGAATGTCCTCAACCGAGGTTTCCTCCCCCTTTGGACGAGGGAGATCGAATGGATTAATTTTCGCTTCAGAAGCAAGAGAGACATTGATGAACGTTCCTCCAACCGCATCGGAAAGCTGACGATATTCCATCTCAGGGTCAATAACAATAACCTCAACGCCCATCATGAGAGAACGCAAGATCTCGAGTTTAACTGCATAACTCTTTCCAGCACCAGAGGTTGCAAACACTACAGCATTAGCATTTTGCAAAGAGAATCTATCAAAAAGAATGAGCGAGTTATTGTGACGATTGATGCCATATAAAATACCATTATCACTCGTCACGTCTGATGAGATAAAGGGAAATGATGATGCGATAGGCGATGTACTCATGTTGAACGTCACCATGAGTTCGTCATTGCAAAGAGGGAGCGTAGAATTAAAACCCTGTTCAGACTGATAGAATCCTCGTTTTGTATAAATAAGTTTTGTTCCAAACATTGCCTCAAGTTGCTCTGTTCGCTTGTCTAATTCATCAGGATTTTTACCATAGAGCGTCACGTAGAATGCAAATTGAAAAAAGTGCTCAATGCCCTGTGTAAGGTCATCGCGCAATTGTTCAATGTCGCGTAATGCGGTCTCTTGAATAGGGTCACGCGGCTTTCCACTTTGATAGTCAGCCATGATCTGCGCCTCGGTAATACCCACCTTGTCGCGTAACTGCTTGAGAATAATGTGCGAAGGAACGGGATAAAAGAACATGCCAACATCAAGCGTTCCCTTGTAGTTAATAATCGGAGACCCCCATCCTATTCCCACGTAGCGAGGGTATGTCGTTACAAATAATGTTCGCACGTACACATCGCCCAAACGAAGGCGCTGTGGCTCAACCTCAAAGGCGGATGGTGCTATGAGGTCGCGAATAGATAATGTTCCCCGTCGATAAACACGCTCTTCTTGGAGCGTGACTTTTTCTTGGAGCACCTTCTCTTCTTGCGGCGAGAGTTTTTTTACGTCTTCGCGTGCACTCGCACGCCCCTTTGCCTGAAGATCTTCTACGGAAAATGCCATATTATGTCATCACTTTTTCAACCTGAAGATCATCAATCGGTGCAAGAGGCTGGGATTGTGCAAGTTCAGGATTGTACACATGATAAAAAAGTTCAATGAGACCTTGCGTATCAAGAAGTGCCGCAGAAAGTCCCATGCTCTCAAGTCCACCAACAATGACCCCCGTTCGTTTCATGAGTGCATCACGACGATCGTTAAATTGCTTGGTATTAAGCTTTACGATTGCCGCAGGATAGAGTGCATGTTGCAACTTTCCCCAGAAACTCTTACCACCTTTTCCATCATCCGCAGGATCGTAAGGAACGGTAACAAGAAAACGCTTTTCCATGATTTCTCCCAATTGCACAAGCTCTTGAATGAACGAGGTGTAGTCACGAATTTGACTACGAAGCAATTCATTCGTAATGCTTCGCTCACGTTCTTTTAAACGATCAAGATATCCATCAATGTTCATCTTTCTTGACTGAATAGTAATTTGCAAAGGATGCTCAAGACTATTCAAGAATTGAATATACCCCTGAATAACCGCCTGCTGTTCTTCGTCGCTTTTTAACGAGAAGTTAATACTTGAAACCAAGATAACCGCACGCATGGTGCCATCCTTCATGACTACAACATTTTCACGAATTTCTGCAATATCAAGAAAACGCTGAGTTGGTGGCGTGCTTTTTCCTCCTTTTTCAGACATACGTATCAGGATAAAATTTCCTCATTGGGATTATAAACTCCCCCCGTGTTTACGACCAACGTCAATTCAGACAAGCGTGACGATTCAAGGGTTCGTTTTTTCTTTTCTTGAACAGGTGGTGGTGGTAATTCCTTCTTCAAGAAAACCCTAATCTCATCATCAGTCCTTGCCTTATCCCACACCCTTTTTCTTGGACGCTTCTGTGTTTGAATGAAACTCAGAATGACATAGTGCAAGGGCTGTCCATTCACTTTAAGAAAAGCTAAACCACCGATAATTGCACCAAAAGGAATACCAAGACCGAGCATGAAAAAGACATTCAGGAACACTCGGTAGATAACAAACTCCCCAAGAATGAGAATGATAAGGAGAATGAATTGACGCAACGTAATAGGGCCAATAATTTTTGGCTCCACATCGAGGAATTGGGGAACAACAAATTGCGAGTGAGGCATGTGCGTAGTATATCAAAAGAAAAATACTAAAAACGCAGCATCGTCTGCCACTGTCCAAGTGCGCGAACTTCCGCAGGAGTCATCTGCTCATCAACACCTTCACGAGATCGGGATAGCATCTCTGCAAGAGAAACACCCGCAATAAGTGCATCCTGGAGGAGTTTTGCATACAGCAGTGCGAGTGGGCTCCTCTTCCAAGAAAGAATTCCTTGAATTCGCTCCTCGTACGACTGTTTTGCAAGCGCATCAAGAAGTCCCGACATTTTTTTTACTGCATCATCAGGCTGAACCGCGAGGCGACGAAAATCTTGAAGCGTCATGGTCTCCAACTGTTCAATAGGCCCCATGAGTCGCCTTCCTTGGACGATATCTGTCACGCGCGAAGGAGCGTGCTCATGACGAGCGTGCGCGACACTTCCCACGGTTAACTCAACAATAGCGGGAGCTGGGATGGCATGCTTTGCAAAACGATCATCCTGCACATGAGCCTCTTCTTGAATGATGTCATTTTCTTGTTCTTGAGAAATCTCAACATCAACACCGATTTTTTGCAGAGCATGTACAGCAACCGCGTAAGCATCCTCTCCGTCACGAAGCGCTTCAAGAAGCACAACAAGCTTCTCGCCCGAAACATGATAATCTCGTTCAAGAACATCCCTTGTCTGTTCAAGACTCCTTACACCGCGAAGACACTTTGCGGAAAGATCCGCAAACGCAGGCGTTGGAATACCAAGCTCGTGCAATACCTCCTCACTGCGCTCAAGGATATGATCCAACGCTTCTCGGTATGCGGAAATTGTTGCCTCGTGAAGCCTTTTTGCCCGCTCAGCTCGAAGAACGTCATCTTCTTCGGGAGTCTCAGAAAGGACTTCTTTTGGAGGTGGGAGTAACTTTTCTTCTCGGTGTTCATTTTCAATTGCGGGAATTTGCGCAAGCTCCTCACTCTCGCGAGTAATATCATCCTCAGTATCGCGTATCTTTTCCTGACGAAGACGCAATTCTTCAAGACGAAGCTCCTGGTGCCTTTTATACTCATCATCGGAAACAATGGTTGCAACGGTGAGCATGTCACGAACCCGGGTAATAATCGCTTCTGCGGTTTCTTTCTCAAGCTCCATGCCACCAAGAGGAAGTGTTCGCCCAAGAAAAAGACGAAAACCTTCTTCATCTTTTTTTCCTTGAGAGAATTGCTCAACAAGAAACGCCAAGCGCTTTACAAGTACGTCAGAAAAAGAAATTCCCCGCTCAGAAAGCAACGTTTTTGCAAGTTCAAAGGCGTTTATATATTCCCTCTCAAGAAGGAGATTTGGGTAGTCCGCTTTCTTACCTCCGAGGAATAAAAAATCCTCTTCAATACCCGGAAGAAATCCACGAAACGGTAACAACTGCCAACCAATAACATCACAAGAAAGCTTTCGTGCATCTTCTTCCGAAAGAGTAAAAGCTTCTTTTACGAGCTCTGGAATATCTCGAGCTCGAATATGCTCATCAAGCACTGCATCAACAACATCAAGAATCTCCTTAGCTCGACTATAAGGAACGCCCATCTCTTCAGCGCGCTCAACAACACGAAGATACCCATCTCCATCTTGAAGAAATGAGCGTACCGACGTGATGTTTTTTAACGCCTGAAGTGACATATTTCCTCATTTAGTAACGAGCCGCCTTGTCAGCAGTTGCGCGAAGTTCTTTAACTTTGGCAATCTTTTCTTTGTCAAACGTCTTTTCCATGGCATCTATCTTTGTTTGAATGTTTTTTATTTCATCAACACTCAATTTCAATCTAATCGCCTGCGCCATTTCTTTCATAAAGACATCAAACTGGTCTTTCCTTGCCTTATTTTCAGCTTGATTTGCTCCTCCGTACGCAGAAAGCTCTTGGGACGCAAGTACTTTTTCGATGTTATCAAAAGAGGCCTTAACTTGAGCATCCGTTCTTACCTCACGACCATGACGATCTTTCATGTTTTGAATAACTTCCTTTGAAAGATTTTCAAAAATAATTTTTTGAGCCTGGTTGCCACTAAGCACCGTATCATTGAGGGCTCCCACAATACTCAAATCATCCTTAATCATGTCTCGCAACTTTCTACGATCCTGAGCGCTCGCTTCAGCATTTAACTTTACAACATATTCAAACTGTTGCACGGCATCGTCAATAGTCTTTCCAAAGCTTGCAACGAGACGATTTTCAATTGCAGATATTTCTTTTTCACTGAAATTTTTCCTGCGATCATTATTGTTCTTTAACTCTTCGAGAGCCGTCTTAATAGAAGTGATGGTATCTTGTTCTGACGAGCTATTGGGTGTAAGTCTTCCGTCTACACGAGAGAATGCTCGAAGTGCGTTATCAGCAACCGCGGCTTGAGCCTTCTGCTCATCGGGGGAAGCTCCTTTATCAACCTTAAAGCTATTCTCATTAAAGTTACTAATATTAATACTCTGCGCCGCATCGCGATGTCCAACGCCATGCTCACCCGAGAGAACCTGATCGAGTTTTGTGATCTCCTTATCACCGTCCTTCTTGCCTGTTTTTGCATTAGCAAAAAAGGCGAATATTTCAGGATTTTTAAGTGCATCTTTGGGAACTTCTTTCATGTTGATATCATTGCCGCCAACAAATTTTTGAAGCTTCTCTCGATGCTTATTATCACTCAAATCCCCTGTTTTTATGTATTCAGGAAGGAATTGGGAACGCAATTTATTCCACTCATCCTTTGAAATCGAGAGGTGGTCGGCATCTTCTTCGTGGGCAAATTGGCCAATAGCATCAGCGACGTGCTTATCGTAAGATGCCCCAACGTGCTCCTTATATGCATCTCTCATTTTTTTATCTCCGAGAATTTCTAATGTGAGCACCTTTGCATCGGCAATAGCTCCAACGGTCTTATCTCCAACACCGTCATTGTATTGCTGAAGACGAAGAATCTTCTCATCTTTACTCATGTGAGAAACCCGATCCTTGGCCTTCTTCTTTTCCTCATCAGAAATATGGTGCACCTCAGCTCCCAATGCGGATGATACTTCCATAAGAGGATTCACCACAGAATTTGCCGTTGACTCAAGATTTGTAGCCAAGCTCTCAACAATTCTTCCTCCAAGTCCACCAGACTTTTGAGCCTTGTCACGAGTATATTGCGCAGCATCCTTAATTGTCCCTGCGAGAAACTTACCCCCCTCTCCAATTTTAGTCCCCGCGACATCCATCGCGGCACCGGCACGATTCTTATAGTAGTCAGGAACTTTTCCATCAAGAGGAACAAGATCCGCAAGGCCCTTTGGTACGCGACGAACTTCTTCATCCGCACGATCGGAAACATTCTTGATAAAACCCCCCGTTAGCTTCAGGCCAGATCCTACCATGCCCGGCGCATTCTTCTTCATCCATGGACTCTCGCCCGCGAGTTCTATTCCGCGACCAACAACCGAACTTCCCTTTGTAAACACACGAGCGCTCGTTTTTATAGCCGTTCCAGCCGTTGCTCCTGCAATATACGATCCAAAACGAACAGCTTTCTTCGCCATCTTTTCGTTAACTGCCATGGATGCCAAACCTCCCATTTTTGCGGCAATTTTTGAAGATTCGCTAATACCTATAAGGATAAATACCGCGGCAAGAAGAAGACCGGCGAGATTTGTGCTTTCAAATATCGAAAGAAATAGTCCGCCAACATTAGTATCGCTTGCTTGTTTTTCAGAAACGAAGCCTTGAGACTCTGCGAATCCTCCCTTTGAAGAAACTGCAAGGGCAAGATAAAGGAAAAACGTAAGCATTGGCCCAAGAACAAGGGGTGGAACAAACTGCTCAATCCACTGACTCCACACACGACCAAGCCACTTTACAGAATCCATTGCACCCCAAGAAAAAAGCGCGAGTGGAGCCATGATGAATGCAACCCACAAAATCACAATGCGCCACAAGAATGCAAACGTAAGAAGCGCAAGAATAGCAAATACAATTGCTTGAAGGATGATTTTTACGTAAACGTTAATAAAGAGAACAAATGGAGTGAGGGCTGTTTGAGTAAAACTTGCGGCAGAATTCTCAGAGAATGTCGTGAGGCTCGGCATGGAAAAGAGGTGAGCAAAATTTCCCGCACTAATACTCAAAATCGCATTCACGAATGTCATCATGACGATTTGACTCGCGTCAACCGCAAGACCACACAGCGTCTTGCTGAAGTTCGCAAAAAGCACGCCGAGGAAAAATTTTGGCAAATGTTGCTGGAGCGATGCACTTGCCTGTCCAAGGATGATTTTAATCGCGACAATCAAGAGTACAACGACGGCAATCATGTTCACCATGTCGCGAATGAGTGTCCACCCCAAGGTAACAATACTTGAATTGCTAAAGCTGTTATACGACAAAATATTCACCAACAATATGTCGATTATTTTTAACGTTAACCAACCAATTCCATTGGAAGCGCCATTCAGAATGTCGGTTATTAACGTAAATACGTAGTCCGTAGTGCTAGCATGGGCAATTTGGGTCTGTGCCACTCCAAAGATGGCGACACAAAGAAGCGTTGTGCAAAGAGCACCTTGCCAGCGTCCTTGCCAGCGCGAGAAAAAACCTCCAAACATATAGCTACAGTGTAGCACATGAAAAACAAGAAAATACCCGAAAGACACAACGTCTTTCGGGTAAGGTTTTACACGATTACTCAACCGTGAACGCAAGGCCGCAACCATCCGACCAATCATCATCATACGGAAGAATATTTTGCATGACGCCATCGCGAATAGCGGACGACGTTCCCTGAACGGTACCCGGAGGATACGGCGCAAGGCACGACCAGGAAGTCACTCCCCCGATGACATATTCAAGCGAAAAACGAAAGAAGTCACCCTCCTCAACATCCCGCTCGTACACAATCTCAGAAACTCCATACACCTCTCCAAGCGTCTGCCAGCCAGAAGAAACACCCGTCGCAATAGGAACGTACTCGGCACCAAGGGTAATCCGACTCGCCACCATACCCGAAGGCGTCTTCCAAGAAAGTTTAAGCTTTTTTGGATCTTCTTCAATGGCCGTATCTTTGAGAACCGAGGAATCACCACCACCGCCCACAGGAGGATCGCTATCCACACAGTCATCATCTTCATCCACCTCCTCCTCAAATACGCCCTCATCCTCAGGGGCAGGACCTCCGCACTGAACAAGATCGTCATTGGTAATGCAATACGTATCCGTACCGCAATTTCCCTGCGCACGCACAACAGAAGAAAACGCCAAAGCATCAACTTCAATCACCGAGCGAATACCAAAACCTGCAAGAAGATACGTATCCCAGGAAAAAATCGGCTGAGCGATGCCATTACTCATGAGGTATACATCACTCTCTCCGTCAGGAGAAATGAGCGACCCATCACGATACGTGGCATAGCCGGAAACCAACGAATATCCCGTCATACTGGCACCGTCACTGGTTTTAGGGAGATCTTCGCGATCGAAGGCAACAATGCCCCACGAAAGCAGTACATCTTCCCACCCAACATTCGCAACTTCTTGACGAAGCAGAAGACCATCCTCACGCACAAGAAGCCAAACGTCACCCGATCCCGCATCGTCATACACCGCGGAAACATCAGCACCGTCATTAACAACATCATTTCCGCGAGGAAAGCACGCCAATTCATCGGAAGAAATCAACGTCACATCAGCAAAGTCAAACCGACGAGAAAGAAACGCTTCTTCATTGAGAAAAGCTCTCGCCTCACCATCTTCAATGAGGTACACCGTCGAAGCATCTGGAGTCTTCACGAGCACACCGTTAGGATGCCACAAAGGAACCGGGAGAAGTGAGGCGTAGCGATGACCGTACGAGATGTCACACGTAAAATCAGCGGTTGCAAGTTCGGGATACGAAACCTGCGACGTAACATCTTCCGTGAAGAAAAGAAGCCCCTCTTCGGAGGTACCCTCAACCGCATCACGTCCCGCATCACCATAATGGCGACCAATATGAAGGTGATCGCCCGTGGAGTTTCCGGTCGTACCTTCAAAGCCCACCAACTGACCAGCAGAAACTTCACTTCCATCTGCAAGAAACACCGAGGAGAGGTGACCAAGCACGATATAGGAGCCATCTCCCGTATCAATGTTCACGTGATATCCGAAGTTTGCCGTTGCATCATCGGTATGCACACGGGCAATTCCAGATACCGGAGCGTAGACCACTTCATTGGTGGAGTTGTCAGTGTCGAAATCAAGGTCATACTTCGTAGAAGTTCCCTGATGCGAATAGCTTCCATTCACGCCCTGCGTACACCTATGTGAGGTTCCTTGTGCAAACGGAAGATGAATCGTGACCGCATCTTGCCCACCACCCGACGCCGCGAGCGTCGCACGGGCATCCTGACAGGCTTTGTCGCAACAACTCGTTGCGCAAGAAAAAAGGAGAAGAAACATGGCACGTCCTCCGGAGATCGAGCAGGAATTTGCTCGAGTTCCCCCGCAAGAGGGAGTCGCGAAATCGAGAACTTGCGGGGAAAACGGAAAACATGCCCGAGGCAAGGACTCCCCTCCTTGCCTCTATGATTAAAAATGAACGCAAAACAGCCTACATGTCGGTTTTTATTCGCAGTGATTGTCCACGAAGAAATTGCGAGCACACACGCCATTTCAAGCAAACATTCCCAGAAAGAGGACGACGGCTTGGAAAAAGCTTCATCGCTCGCCGTCCTTGCTGTATATGACCACATGCCCCTCAGATACCCTCCATATTTCCCCCATCTAAACTCCCAAAATCTCTCCACGAGGCTTTACAGAGAAAAGACGACTTCATGATGACTACCCACAGGATGACAATAATATTGCTAATATTTGCAAAAATATCACAATTCGTCCGAAATCTTTCGACGCAAGAAATTTTCCTGCATACCACTGGAGGTAACTCGACACATAAGAAACCATGAGCAAGTTATCCCCCGTCTTGCAAATTGCTAAAAGTGTGCTATAGTAGTGGCGTGAGATGCCTTTTGAGCGCCGCCCTGGTGCTTGAGGCACTTCCCCCGCTCTCTCACAACGTACCGCTCGTACTTTAGAACAAGCAGAAATCACCTTGGTGTGGTGGATCTTGCGCTTGAACTTTCAAGCTCAGCATCCACCATCAACCAAGGAGTGTGGAAAATGTTTTCATTTTTCCTCTTCCTCGGGTTGGTCCTGGGGGGATGTAGTCCCGAGGTGGTCGAACAGACCCCCCGGGAAGAAAACATCCCCCCGGTGGCTGACACCGGGGAAAATGAAATGAATAGCAACGACGATACAGCTGTCGTTGCGGTTCCAACCCAATACCAGGGCTACTGGTGTTGGGATCAAAGCTGTAGTGACCTCGATGGGAACGGGAGATACCTGCCTGGCGCAGGAAAGCTTATCCCGTCAGATCGGGAAGATTGTTTCTTTGTAAAAGAAGACCCAAATCTTCTCGTGACGTTCGTCACCAGCACTTCCGCCGAAATAACGGCGGAATACTTGACTGAGCCTATCTTGGTCGAAAAAAAAGATTAACTTTTTTTTCCTCTGCTTGTTCTTTACGAGTGGGGGTTTAAAAAAACTCAAGGAAACTTGAGTTTTTTTAATTCACAAAATAGAAATATGGAGTGCTCTGAAATAAAAAATCCCCATTCCGGGGATTTTTTATTTATGGAGTAACGATAATTAGGCCGTCATATGAAGCATATGGGATATTCCCCAAGTCCTCATAAATATCCTCATGGTAGCTTCCACACTCGTCGAGTGTAGCAGCTGAGGCAAGACCAACCAATCCATCTCCATCAAAGCATCCATCAGATGCATCATTACCAAGCGTACACACTCCCGTACACCATCCCCAGTTATCACGAACATGTACACGAGGCACGAATGCACAAGACTCATCTATCGCGTCGCCGTTTTGGTCCATGGTACATGGACTTGCGTCGTAAACGCCATCACCGTTTGCATCTTCACAATGATCTGCGGAAAGAAGAACCTCGGAAGAACACGTGTAGATGTGGCCGTAGGTGAAGTAGTACGGATCGCAACTTTCTGGAGTAAGTCCCCACTCGGTACCAAGATCACACTTGGAATTTTGAGAGCCTTCTTGAAGACCACGAGCGTTCTTGAAGAAGTTTTCATCATCCGAAGATCCCGAGAAATTACCTCCCCCAACGTTATCGCCCCAATCAACAATAACTCGACGAAGAGGCAGTTGGTTCTTATCTGCCGCGGCGTAGAACTTTACCGTAGCATTAAAGAATCCGATACCCGTTTGCGTTCCCGTATCCTGACTATTCACCGTAATACGATTCTTTGTTCCCTCTTCACACATAATGCCATCATCAGAACATGAAGCGAGGTCGACACTCCACACCGTTGGCGCTCTACCTACTTCAGCACGAACATCGTAAGGCTCGTACGCGCTTTCATCTCCATAATCTGCAACGTAACCCGCATCACCATTCCACGTACTTTCCCATGAGAAAAGAGCTTTTTCATTAGGAATGACTGCGGATGCGAAGAGCTGGTTGATGAGTGACATTGAAGATTCGAGAGGATCCTCATCTGAATAAGGATTCTTTTGCCAAATTTGAGCCAATCCAGATCTAACACTTGGATTACCAGCCTGATCGATAGCGCCAAGACGATAATCAACAAAGGATCTTGCAAGAGCATCTTCCGGAAGCATCTCCTGAACAAAGTCAGGATTTTTTTGATTATTTCCACAAGCATTAAAACTTCCAAACGCTGGAGGAACAAGTGAATGCCACGATGTTTCTGGATAAAGATTTTCTTGACATCCCGCTACTTGGAGTGGGGATCTTACATCATTGCGGGTTGTAGGATCCGTGATAATTAAACCGAATTGATCAGGAGAAACCTCGCGATCATATCGCATATTATCTGAAACGGTATTTTCAAGTTCATCAAAAGATGAGTTTGTATTGAGAAGCCTGTCGGTGAACGCATATCCTGAATAGTCTTGAGAACTTGCCACCTGGAGAACATCTTTACATGAAACATTGAGGTATGGAGCATTCTCGCTTACCGTTTTCATGAATTCGAGATATTCGTAGTCCGGATTTGAAAAATCATATATTCCATTTGGACTTGCCTGTGTGTCGAAATCGAGAATCTCATTCACAATGCTATCCGTATATTCAACTCCCGGGATAGCACAGCTTGAAAGCGTTACTGCAAGATTGTCAAAGAGTGCATAGCCTTCAAGATCAGGATCTCCTGAATCTCCTAGATTTTTTCCAATGATGAAAGCATTCTCGATGCCCGCATCGTCAAGATACTGCGTCCACGAAAAGTGAGTGTCGTTGGTAGTAAGGTATTCCTGAGTAACTCCGCTTGTATCCGTTGGATCGCAAGATCTTCCATCAAGAGCCTGTGCTCCGTAAGGAATACACATATAAGGACATCTATTGATACTCTCAAGACACGAGTCAGCGAAGTAACCAATATCCTTACTAAGCTTCCATGAAGGCATGCCGACCAAAGACCAGTAGCCGTCAGGACAAATTGCATTCTCGGCACATGCAACTTCGGTAAGATGATCCGAAGTCCAAATCTCACTATAATCAACACCGGAACCAACCGCACCCGCAGCTTTTGCACAAGCTATTTCACCCGCATTATAACTTCCATCCTGCTCAGGAATACGACTTGGACCAAGGGCGATGTACGGAGCGACATCAGCACAGACATAGGTGTCATCGAAATATCCAGCTTCGGTGTACTTCGCTTGAAGATCGGTATCACCAGCGAGTTCATCAACCGGCAACCAAGAAAGACACGCCTGCTTATTGCGATCTCCATGAATGTTTATTGAGCTATCTTTTTCAAGACAGAATCCCTGAAGTCCGTAGAATACATCTTCTCGGGTAGCCTTTGTACACGATGCCGTGCCATCAGTACTACACTGATCATCAGAACTACAGAATCCTCCCAAACGAGGACCTGAAGAACAAGTTCCTAAACCAATCGCACTTCCAGATCCTCCACTGAGAATTTCACACGCAAAAGGCTCACCCTGTTCATCCTTTCCGCAATCGCCACTATCAAGACACACGCTTCCCGCGAGAGGATTTTCCTCAAGCGTTCCCGCGCAAAGAGAAACCTCACCAGAAGACCATTCCTTTCTAAAGTATCGATCGTTTCCGGATGTTCCAAAGGTAACTTTCGTATAGGAGCAGTCACAGTTTTCCTCAGGGGAACACGTGGCAACATTCTCAAATCCCGAAACAAGATCGTAAGGAAGAGCATCTTCTCTTACATCGTCATCGCGAAGTACGACGCCGGGATTTGACGGACTGTACCAAGCGGTTACCACATCGTTAGTAAACGGGCTTCCTGCATCAGGATAAGCACGACAAATCTTTCCTTCGGTAGCGCCATTAAGGTAAGGCTCTCCGGAAGGCGTAAGCAAACACGCGCTATTAATACAAGAACCAACCTTAAGATCTACATGAGGAACAAAGAGTTGATTTACCGACGTACACGTTGAAGAAGTTCCTGTTTGAGCATCGTAATCGTCAACAACAACCGTATCACCAACCGTTGCACAAGAACCTCCATAACAAACCTGACCCTCGGAACAGTCGTCGGAAGTTTGACACAATGCCATACCAACCTTGTAACACGATCCTACAACACACGAAGAACCGTTACACTGGCTATCCGTCGAACATGCGGCTCCTGAATTTTCACAATATCCCACCGCACATGCCGCACCGTAGTCGGTTTCTGAACAGAATCCCGCATCAAGCACCAAAGCGTAATCCTTACTCTCAATCAATCCTTCGGTAATAGCTTCATCGGGAGAGATACAGCTATATCCATTTGGACAGCCGCTTGCATCTTCACAGGTTCTAACTTCCCCATTGATAAGTCCATTACAGTATCCCGCAGGGCTTACATCAGCTTGCGTAAGTGATTGCACGGGGAACATGTCAGGAATGGCCATTCCTGAGTAGTCATTTCCATACCACGAAGTGTCGCGTCCCGCGTACCACTCTGCATCATAGACAACTTCAGGCTGTTCAAAATCCCAATCAGAACAGAATGTTGAACCATTTGCAGGATCGTACTCTTTACAAAGCGCAATATCATTACACGATGTAATGAACTTTCCCTGCTCAGCATCCCACTGCGTTTGCGTGCTCGAACAAGAAAGCCACTCAGCACACGCGCGGTCGCGGTTTACCTTCATGACGGTATTCGTATCATTTTCAAGACGAGGAGTTTCCGTGTAACCGGCACCTTGTTGACCCTCGCGAACCTGCGCCGTACAAGAAGTAGCTGAAACTCTTCTTCCCGACTCTGAAGAAACCGTTGCGCAATCCGTCACGTCAACACAAGACCCACCGAATGCATAAAGATCGTCACGATCGTATGATGCACTTCCCTGAGCCTCTTCAAGAAGCTTTTCTCGGTACGTTGTTCCGTCAGTGAGGTCGTTTATTTCTCCAAGGTCATACGTACAACGGTGTTCACAAAGATCAATCGCTGTTCCGTCAGCAAGTGTTACATTTCCATCTCCAGCGTCACAATCAATAGGATCAACGAGTGCATATGCCGCCGTTCCAAAAAGAACATCAGATCGACGACTTGCAATTTCCGTGGCGCTTGCATTTGCGGTATGAGCGCTAACTCCCGTGTCATTGAAAAGCGCGCATCCCTCCTTGAGCGAAACCTGACCATTACACTTTTGACTATCCGAAAGTGCGTAGTCGCTCAAGGTGTCATCATTAATATAGAAGAATGAATCTCCTGATGTCTGACTATAAAGAATGCCATCATCTTCTGCGAGAGGATCTTGGAATTCAGTGCATGCATCGTATGAGGAGGCGCATGTACCAGCCCATCCACGATATTGCGCGTCACCATTGCTCCAAATTCCTGAGGATTCTCCAGCGATAAGGTACGAAGGATTGGTAGCGTCACACATTTCTCCCGAAGCGCAATCAGCGGAAGATCCACAAGCATCGCCTTCATTTCCCGAAGCGTCCTCACACGTTCCGTAACAGAACTCATCCGTACCACTTCTGAACCATCCTGTATACAAGACTCCATCTATTGTGACATCAGAACGGTATTCACAGGTTTGTCCAAGAGGATTTTTCATGTAGAACGTATCTCCTTGGTCGGTTGAAAGTGCATCACAGAAAAGCTCTTCGTGAGCACAAAGCGTTGTCTCGTATGTTTCGGGAAGATCGAGCAAGTACACACTTTCACCCCCTTCAATACTATTGCGGTCCGCGGACCATGCGGGGCTTCCAAATTCTGTACATCCAGCCTCACCCGAAGAACAAAGATCTTCACTTGTTACCGCAAGATAGACCGGTGCATCAGCAGGAACCACTACCGTTTCTGGTGTATAGGAAAGGTGGTCAGGAAGATTCCACTCAGGCGTAAAGCCAAGCTTGGTAAATTGACATGACGTTTTTCCTACGCCAATGGTACAGAGGTAATCAGACGTCGTATCAAATCCTGTCGCACTTGCGAAGTAATAACACGAGGTTGGCGACGTTGCCGTATCAGGAAGGCTGTCAGGAATACCATTTCCTTGTGCATCAAGCAGGTCAAGGTTTTCACAAGTTGCCTGGTACGTAGTTGCAACCGTCGTATCAGTTTCTTCGGTTGAATAGAATGCCGCGCATCCAACCGCCTTTTCAGAACAAAGTGAGCTAAAACTCTTCACGTATGCAACGTCACCAGATTGCGTTGTGTATTCCTGACATCCAAGGTAGTACTGAGGACTTGGATTTCCCGAAGGATCCTCGTCACATTCAGCAGGAACGGACCATGAGTCGCGAAGTACATAAACACCATCCTCACCCTCTCTGAGTACAACACTATCAACATACGCGACACCTCCGTTGACCGAGAACATCAACGTCGTTCCCTCACCTGCACGAGGGTAGCTCTCAGGATCAAGCAAAACAGGACCAAGTGTCACCTGTTGCCATGATGTTCCCATAGTGACGTCGCCAAATGGAAGATCGATCTTTGGAAGCTTTGGATCTGCCGAGACGTCAAAACCAATCGAGAGCGTTCCGGTTCCCTTCACCAAGAAACTTACCGTATACATCTTTCCTTGATAAAGCTCGTCGTCAAGCGTTCCACATGTAGTCTTTCCCTCTTCAACGGTACACGTTCCTCCCAAGCTTACACCTTGTGCCTCACAACCATTAGCATCAGCACAAGTGCTTCCGTTGTCTCCAAGGAAGGTGGAAAGCGTCTTTTGAATTTCCACCGCGTGGCCATCAGCCGCGAGGGATTCATTACTCAGCGTTACGCCCTTCGCCGTTGGGGCGTCCCAAGCACTGAGTACTCCATCTTCAAAGAATTCCTCAAAAACCAAACGACTATTACGACTTCGGCCACCCGCGTAAGCACGACAGCCGTTTACCGATTCGTCACACGTTGAACTCTCCGATGCAATACCAAAGTAACGACACTCTCCTGTGTTTTCATCAAAATATCCTCCAGAAACCGAGCATGTCTTAGAGCGTTCCTCTTGGGTATCTCCCGCAACCTCGGTCTTTCGATAGGATGCGCAAGAGTCATCAATGGTTACCGTATTTTCCCAAAGACGATAGTGCGTACCTCCGTCCGCATCATAAAACTCTCGACATGATGGATTTGTGAAAATATCGTCACGAGAATTACATGCTTCAGTATCCCAATCTCGAACACCATCACGATCTTCATCGCGCATATCCTCACAGAACAATGAATCCGCAACCGATCTTACAAGACTACAAGGAGCCTTTCCTGGATACGCATCAGTTACACCATCCGACCCTACGTGTGTATATGGCGTAGGACTTGCATTGGATTCAAGGAGTCTCCACGTACGAAGCTGGTATCCGCTTTCATCAGACCCTTCCCAGGTGTAGAACGTTGATGCCTTTCCAGAAGATGCCGGATTGGTTGCCGCCTGATCTTCCGTAAGACATGCACGAAGATACGTAAAGTATTCACGCTCCTCAGTTCCAATATTTGTAAATTCATCACATCCAACATCTTCAATGGAACATGTTTCCGCTGTTTCAGCGGTCATATAGACCGTTGGAACTCCATCAGGTTCATATCGAGTTGCCTCCTGGCGATACGTATCGTAACCGGAACATGCGGCAGGACATACATCGAGCGCATTTGCCGTTCCCGTGACCGTAGGATCTCCATTGGTTGGCGTATATGCCGTACATCCAACTTCGGATGCGGTACATACCTGTGCGTACGCATTACATTCTTCAGGATCTTCATCACTTCCCGTACAGCCAAGATACGTAGGAGGAACCTTCGCAACAATTGTTGATGGGGTCTTTGAGTAGTCTTCAGCCCAAAGCGAAGCATTTTCAGCTTGCTCAAGTTGAACATCATCAATAAAGCCATTAAATGCAAAGATGAAAAGATCTCCGTAAAGAACATTGCTTGCAATATCAGGAAGCGCAAATGAGCACGTAAATCGCTCGTACGAAGGAGATTCTGGCGTAACAGCCTCGATACCAATACCTGTAGAAACGGTATTTCCGTACACGTCTTCATACGTGCCATCACAGTCTCCGGTAATCGCCATTCCGTAGAGGTCAACACCATTTCCCTGCTCATCTTTTACATCAAGAACAACGGACGCGGCGTCAGACCCTGCGGTTGTGCGCTGGCGTGCGTAAAATGAAAGTGTGTAGCTACGATTGGGATAAAGAGCAATTCCCGGTTGATATATACCGCTCTTTGCTGAAGCTCTTGCGCCAGGAACCACCGCCGCTTCCCCACTTCTTGAGGAAGATCCATCGGTGCTATAGGTAGAAGGAAGAACTCCTCGGGAGAAATGATTTTCGTACCAACCATCAGGGAAGGCATTTGCGTCAACATCATCTTCAAAGCCACCATTCATGACAGCATTCAAGCGAATATCATCGCTTGTGCGGACATAGAGCGTAGAACATCCACCCGCGCTATCGTCACACGAAGCGGCTTCTCCCGTGAAATACTTTCTTTGCGTATACGTACCCTCAGCACTATCAGCATCCGCGACACTTGAAACTGATCCGTAGGCAAAAGATCCATCAGCTTGCTCTTCCTTTTGCGTAAAGTACCAACGACATCCAACAGAACCCTCCGTACAGGCTCCCGGATCAAGCGTATTCTTGAGAAGATTGAGGGAATCTCCAGAACTGTCCGTGAACGACAAGCAGGAAGCCGCATATTCAGGACAGCTTTGACCCCGGAACTTCCACGTGTTTTCTTCTGCAACACAGTAACCGTAACCACCAATACAATTTCCATTTTCATCTTCTTCAATACAACTTGGCATGTCCACGCAAGTCTGCGCACGATCCTGCGCTTGATCTGAAAGCAAAAGCTCTCCATATGCCTGCATTCGACACTGAGTATCCGGATACTTGAGCACCCAATCAGGATCAATCATGCCGCACCATGGATGATTAACATCAGGAAGGCCCTCGTTATTACAAATAGTAAATCCGTCCAAAACCTCCTGAAGTGTTACAGGGCTTTCTGGGGTATTAAATTCACTATTTGCCGCAAGTTCCCAACCAAGAGAAATGACGCGAGCCTTGCGAAGCTTCACCAGGTTTCCATAGCAATAACCGTAGGTATAGCAAAAAGCATCCTGATTGCGAGCAACGTCACTTGAAGGAATGAGTGGCCAAGAACCATCAAGAAGACCCTCCTCAACTGCCTCTCCAACGGTCAGCGCCGCCCCAGCGTCAGCACGGGCAACTGCGGAAATAAAACTTGAATCTGCAACGCAGTTATATAGTCCTCGATCTTCCGATCCCGGACAGGTAACAAATTCTGAGAGGATGCTGTAGTTTGGCACTTCAAGCGGAGCAACTGCAAGGAGCGAGCGATAGTGCTCAGCGGCATCTTCTGATGAAGGAAGTGCAAAACTTTCAGGATTGAATGGATCGGCTGTTTGTTGATCGTAATCAAACATTCCCGTCCAAATACGCTCCTGAAGCTTGGAAAGTAGCGTATTGGTAAACACCGAGGCTGTATACGTTCCAAGACTAAGCATGAGATTTTGGTTGCCAAGCATGGCGTAGGTTGCTTGTTCGGTGGTATTTCCAGCCTCTTCTTGCGCCCCTCGAACTTCTTCCTCAAGCCATTGTGCAGGTGTTTCAACCTGTCCAGTGACAACATTGGTGATTGCCTTAAAGCCATTATTCTGGCTCTGTTCCAATGTTTTAATAACTCCAAGAGGAGAATTCGCGTCACCAAAAATATCGGTATAGAGCGCAATGCCTGCAGAAATCTCGTTAACCTGAGGGTCGTACATGTTTGCGAGCTCTTTGATAATCGCCTGATTTCTTGTTGCGGCATCCTCACCATCAAGGCTTGCCATAAAAGAAACCCATTCCCCTTCAGGTCCAAACATTTTATTAAAGTCACATTTTGGCTTTGGGCGCTCAAAAGCTGACTTAATGCCAAGTTTAAATTGCAAAAGAATATAGGGAGATGATGGCGCACAGAGGTTGAAATTGGAAAGGAGACCTCCGGCACCCTTGATTTCATCGGAAAGAAGACCGATAGCTTCACCAGCCACAGCCTTTCCATAATCAACAAAATATTCCTCGCTTGTTCGCTTATCAAAAAGCGGCTCTCCACCATTTCCTCCGGTTGCGATACGAACCGCGGCATCGTACGCCAAACGATTTGCCGCAAATTGCATGGTATTGACCACCGTTGTCACAATAGCGGCCTGCATGGTGTTGCGAATAAATTCTCGAATGGAATCAGCGACTCGATCGAGAGATGCCTGTATATCAACCGTCACAAGCTGAGCTCGAGCAACTTGCGGAGTTGTAAGCGGAAGCACGACAAACAGTGCAAGCATCCATCCAGCGATAATTGTTTTGAAAAATCGAGAAAACATACCGAATATACATTATGGCGTTATGGGAGAAGATTCCTGTTGTTTAAGTTCCTGTGCGGCGGCACTAAGCGCCTCTTGATAAAGAGTGGCAACCTGTTCATCGGAGAGTTGGTCGAGAACCGAGCTTTCCATTCCGGATTCCTGAAGGATTTTTCGGATCTCGGCGGTACTCAGACCCTGTAGCGATCCAAGAGCATCCTCTGCGGTGGGAACTTGCTGTACGGGAGCCTCGGGGGCCTCATCAACCGGTATCGTAACGGGAACTACCGTTTCTTGAGCCTTCTCACAAGCCCCACCTCGAGCACAGAGTGGGTCGTCTCCCGCGGAAATTTCGACACCGTCCAAAATACCATCGGAATCCGTATCGGCGATATAAGGACTTGAAGAAAAAATATGAAGCTCATCGTAATCTGAAACGCCGTCATCATCGCTATCTTCAAGACGAAGGCGAGAAACCTCAGCATCCTCTTGCTCGGCTGTTGTCATATAGCGAGGACCTGTGTAGGTAATAAGGTAAGGCTTTCTCATGGCGCTTGCCCACGAAAGACCTCCAAAAATTAAGGTTCCAAAGCCAAAAACCACCACAAACCAAAGAGCTATGCGCTCTTCTTTTGTTGGTGGTGTTATTTTTTTACGAGGCTGAATGACGATGTGCACGCGTTCGTCGTCGCGATAATCTTCCATATCGCTCGTAAGTATAACAAACGCATCATCTTTGTGTTCAAGAAGTATGCACTATGTGTGCATAGCTTTTACAAGCTCGTGCCAATCATCAAGAGAAAGCTCTTCGGGACGAGCAGTTTTTGGCAATCCTCGTGTTACAAGAATACTCTGAAAGAGCTCTGCAGTTCCCTGCCCTTGGCGAGATAACGTCTGACACACTTGCTTTCGAGGAAATGCAAATCCAAGCTTCGCCAAACGAAGCACATCTTGAGCGTCATCCACTGAATACCGATGATGTTCGCGAAGCTCAATAACCAATGAATCGACTTTTGGCGGAGGAGAAAAAGCTCCAGGTTTTACCAAACAAACTCGCTCAACATCCATTTTAAGCTGAACAACAATCGAAAGAAGGCTCATGTCTTTTGGCGTTGCAAGCATACGCTCTGCAACCTCCTTCTGAAGCATGACTACAACGTGCATTGGGGGATGATCAGACCACAATGCCCGAGAAAGAATAGCTGTTCCAGCATTATATGGAAGGTTGCTCACTATTTGCCAAGTCTTTCCTTCGGTGGCCACCTTCCAATCAACCCTCGCGGCATCTTCATGAAGGATTTTCGCATCAGGAAAGTCTTCTCGAAGCGTTGGAATAAGATCATCATCAAGCTCGACAAGCATGAGGCGCTCGCGCTCGGAGTCGTGGAGATACGCATCGTACAATCCCCGTGTTAGCGCCCCCCTTCCCGGACCAATTTCAACTCTTACTTCAGGAGTCTTTGAAGCTACCACCGAAAGAATTCGGGCGATAACCGTGGCATCATGAAGAAAATGCTGTCCAAAAGATTTTTTAGCGCGCGAAGATGTCACGATACCATGCATACATATGCGCAAGACCCTGCGCGAAAGGAGTTTTAGCCTGCCAACCAAGAATATCTTTTGCTGATGTTGCATCAAGAACACTTCGACGAACCTCGCCGGGACGCTCGGGAAGGTAACGAAGTGGATGCGTAGCTCCGTGAATACGGAAGAGCTCTTGAATGAGCTCATGAAGAGAAACTTCTTTTTCGGAAGCGATATTTACAACACCCGTTGCTTCTTTTTCTGCGGCAAGAAGAAGTGCCCAAACTGCATCATCGGCGTACACATAATCTCTCGTCGCCTTTCCATCTCCAAAAACGGTAAACGGCTCCCCCGTTACCAAGAGACGCTCCAGAAAGAGAGCGAGTACGTTACCTTCACCCATGGGCTTCATGACCTGCTGGCGCGGTCCGTAAAGATTCGCGAAACGAAGACTCATCGACGCAAGGCCGGACTCCTTAGCATAACCCGCAAGAAGATATTCCCCTGCTTGTTTTGCGATACCGTAAGGAGACATTGGATGAAGATCAAATAACAGCGGCGTTGGAAGCGATTCACAACCCGCATAAATTGCACCCCCAGAAGACGCGAACACGACTTTTCCAACACGCGCATCAGCACACCAGGAAAAAAGCTTCTGTGTACCAAGTACGTTTGTTCGCATATCGTGCTCGGGATGTTCCACAGAGTGAACAACATGCGTTTGAGCGGCAAGATGAAACACGACATCGGGACGAATATCATATATCGCATTTCGAGCTTCTTCGCTTGCAAAATCCGCAACAATGCGATCGGCTTCTTTTGGAAAAAAACGCTTTTTTTGACGTTGCTCATGATCAAGAAGGGTGACTCGATCACCACGAGCTACGCAGGCATCAGCAAGATGCGATCCGAGAAATCCTTCGCCTCCGGTAATAAGAACATTTGCCATATCTAGCCCTCTTTAAGGAAAAGAATTTTGCACTCGCGATGTTTTTGCTTTGCAAAATACCACACATATCGCTCGCATGTATCGTAAAAGGCGTCACAAATTCCCCACGATAAAACATTGGAATTCTTCGGCGTGACAACAATCACCTCACCGCTTTCTTCGGGAATCTGCAACCCAAAAACAAGGGCCTCCTCGGCGATACGTGAGAAAAAAAGCGTAAGATCTTCACGCTTATCCCATGAAGGAATGGTAAATGTTAATGTCTCCATATGCTATACGACGTAGAATATCACACTCGCTGTGCATCTTTGCGAAGAAAAGCCTCAATAAAAGGCAGAAGATTTCCATCAAGAACCCCCTGCGTATCGGAAGTCTCTTCGTCGGTTCTATGATCCTTTACCATTTTATAAGGATGGAGAACGTAACTTCGCAATTGATTTCCCCACGCGGCAGTTTTGTGTTCACCCTTCACATCAGAAATCTTTTCAGCTCGAGCCTCAATCATGAGACGATAAAGCTTGGCCTTAAGGAGGCGAAGAGCAATATCTTTATTCTGAGATTGAGAGCGTTCATTTTGACATGCAACAACGATATTTGTAGGCAAGTGAGTAATACGAACCGCGGAATACGTTGTGTTAACACTCTGCCCACCCTTCCCTGAAGACATAAAGGTATCAATACGCAAATCCTCAGGATCAAGAACGATATCCGCCGCATCAACATCATCAAACTCAGGAATGACTTCACACAATGCGAATGTCGTATGACGCATTTGCTCAGCATCGAAGGGAGAAATGCGAACCAAGCGATGCACACCGTGCTCACTGCGAAGATGGCCGTATGCGTGTCGACCCACAATACGCAAGCTAACACTTTTATATCCGGTGACTTCCGCAGGAGACTCTTCAAGAACTTCAACCGACCAACCCTGACGTTCCGCAAATCTTGTGTACATGCGAAGAAGCATTGCGACCCAATCATTCGCATCAGTACCACCGGCACCCGCATGTAACGAAAGAATTGCCGATTTTTCATCGAACTCTCCAGAGAAAAGCATGGTGAATTCTTGCTGTTTCAAAAGCACATCAAGAACCTCAAGTTCAGCGCCAAGTTCACGAAGCATGGCTTCGTCGGGTGTTGACTCGAGAAAATCAAGTAATTCCTTGGCATTTTTACAACGCGTAGCAATATCGTCCCAAGTCGCCAATTCGCGTTTCATGGCAGAAGTTTCTTGGGTAATTCTTCGAGCCTTTTCTTGATCCTGCCAAAACGTGGGATCTTCCATAGATGCCTCCGCGGCACGAACCCGGTCTCGACGGGCATCAAGAGCAAGGACTTCTTGTGCGGACTCACAACGATCCCGGAGGTCTTTTAATCGATCAGCCATCTGCGACATATACTGCAAGCGTAGCAAAAACAAAAGAATATGTCATGCTTGTACCAATAAAAAACACCCCATTGCTGGGGTATTTTTTATACCTAGTACATATCTGGCATGCCACCCTGTGGAACAGATGCCTTTTCCTCCTTGGGAATTTCCGTAATTGCCGCTTCAGTTGTAAGAATCATAATGGCAATACTTGCCGCATTTTGGAGTGCCGATCGGGTAACCTTTGCAGGATCAACAATTCCCTCCTTTACCATATCAACCATCTCACCAGTAACCGCATTCCAACCCATATTTCCAGAAAGCTTCTTTACTTCTTCAACAATGACACCACCCTCTTTACCGGCGTTTTCAGCAATTTGACGAAGAGGAGCTTCGAGCGCGCGATCAAGAATATCAAGTCCAAGACGTTCGTCACCTGCCAGTGAAAGACTCTTAAGCGCGGCCTTTGCACGAACCAGTGCTACACCACCTCCAGAAACAATACCTTCCTCAACCGCCGCTTTGGTTGCCGCAACAGCGTCTTCAATGCGATGCTTTTTTTCTTTCATTTCAACTTCACTTGCCGCTCCAACACGCATAACCGCAACACCTCCGGAAAGCTTAGCAATACGCTCACGAAGCTTTTCTTTATCAAAATCAGATTCCGTTGTTTCAAGTTGCTTTTTAAGCTGTGTTACACGTGCAGAAATTGCCGCGGCATCACCCTGACCCTCCACAATCGTTGTCGTGTCCTTCGTTGCAATAACGCGGCGAGCACGACCAAGAACTTCCATGCCCGACGTTTCAAGACGAAGACCTTTTTCGGAAGAGATAACCGTAGCGCCAACAATCGTAGCAATATCTTCAAGCATCGCCTTGCGACGATCACCATATCCCGGAGCCTTTACTGCTAAGATGCTAAACATTCCGCGAAGCTTGTTTACCACCATCGTCGTCAATGCCTCACCCTCAACATCTTCGGCGATAATAACAATTTCTTTCTTGCCATTCTTTGCAACCAATTCAAGAAGTGGGAGAAGGTCTTGGATTGAGCTAATTTTTTGGTCGGCGATAAGCACGGGAACGTCATGGTATTCAGCCTCCATGCGCTCGGTATTGGTAACCATGTAGTGAGAAACGAAGCCTTTATCAAACTGCATTCCCTCGACGACATCAATATCAACACCAAAAGAAGTTCCTTCCTCAACGGTAATAACACCTTCTGTTGAAACACGCGCGATAGCTTCGGCAATTTTCTCACCAAGCTCAGCATCGTTAGCGGAAATACTTGCAACCTGACGAATAGCATCATTATCAACAACCTTCGTTGAAAGCTTTTTGATTTCCTCAACAAGAACCTGTACGCCCTTTTCCATACCACGACGCAATGCCTGAGGGTTTGCACCAGACATCACCACGCGAAGTCCATCATGTACCATAGCTTGCGCCAAAACCGTAGCAGTCGTAGTTCCATCACCCGCAACGTCGTTAGTCTTTGACGCAACCTCCTTAACAAGCGTAGCTCCAAGATTTTGCAATTTATCAGGTAATTCAATTTCTTTTGCAACAGAAACTCCGTCTTTTGTTACCAAAGGAGCGCCAAATCCACGATCGATGATGACATTGCGCCCCGTTGGGCCGAGGGTGACCTTAACCGCATTAGCGAGTGCATCAACACCAGCTTTCATTGCCAAGCGAGCATCATCGTGAAAGGTAATATTTTTTGCCATAAAGAGAAATTAATCTTCAAGAACTGCCATGATGTCCGACGAAGGAAGTACAAGATATTTTTTCACTTGACCACCCTCCTTCACCTCAAGCTCATCGGGCGCGTATTTTTTAAAAACAACGGTTTGACCAACTTGAACATCAATCACTTCCCTAGTTCCATTTTCTAAAAGTTTTCCAGGACCAACCGCGACAACCGTTCCTCGTTGTGGACGATCTTTTTCACCAGTATCAGGAAGGATAATTCCAAATGACGTCACCTGCTCTTTTTGGGCAGGATCAACGAGAACGTGACTACCAAGAGGTTTAATCATCATAGATAGTGTGATAAAGATTTATGCTTCAGTATTTTGCAAAACTAGCAATCAAGTGTCAAGAGTGCTAATTATCGCCAGCGTCAGCAATGCTCATCGCGATACTACTGAGCAACATCGTGCATCCCGTCCAAGATGTCCACAGTCCGTGATCAAACCAAGCGAGCGTCCAAATAGCAACAAATATCGGCGCGTGCATCACAAACTTTTCCCGATATGCCACCGCAAGCCAGAAACCGAAAAAAACAACCAGCACCATGGGAATTGCTCCAATTTCTGCAAAAAGAAGTGCGGGAACGTTGTGTATGGGCTGGTATTCCCATGCAGGAAGATCTCCCCCAAGATATTCGGCAAGACGCTCGGGATAACGACCGATCCCGACTCCTTGATAACCACGCGAGGTCACCAAATTCCACCACACTTCCCACTGCGCATCGCGTTCAGAAAGCGAACGAACCTCGTGGGATTCGTCGCCGCGAATGAGCAAAAATGGTTCGCGCGCAAGACCATAAGAGCTCATGGCGATAAACGTTATGACGACGCCTGCTACAAATAATGCAACCATGCGCCTTTGTGGCGCAATAACCTGCGCAACAATCCCAAGAAATAAGGCGAGCGCACCCGTTCGTGAAATAACTAACGCAATGGGAACGCACGAAATCGCGAAAAATCCTTGCAATATTCGCCCGCTACGCTTCGTGTGATCTCCAAAGACCATCCAGAGTACACACACCACGCTCAGTACTACGCCAAAAATATTTGGGTGCGGAAATAACCCATACATTCTCAGAACTCGCTCTCCGTGAAAAAGAATAATCGCGTCCCCAAGATGCTCAGCTGACCTTTCCGCAATACCCGCTATGGTACTTGGCGGAAAATATCCCATCACCATCTGAAATACTCCACATACCAAAGAGATGCTTATCGCTAAAAAAAGTCCGAGGAACATTCGTTTTCGATAACGCAAAAATACATCTACACATATCCCGACCCCACCAAGAACGTTAAACGAAAAAAGCGCCCATGCACCCCCCCACAACATCCACCCAATACCAAGACCACAACCGAGCGTCATCAACATCGCAAAACCCTCTCGCCAAGCTTTTTCGTGAAAAATTCTCAAAATAGCATAACCATAGGCGAAGATAGCCCCCGCATAAACACTGTATCCCCCGAACATACCAATCGTTGTGCCAACAACAGGAAAACTTCCCAAGTATCGCGTTTGAAAAAATGTGAACATGACGCCAAGAACACCAAGCGCATCTATACTTCGCGAAGACATATGTGACGTTTTGCCAATAATTCTCTCACCTGAGAACGAAAAGCCTTTCGAGTGTCGTGAACATGCATCTTGATACAAGAATCATTCATCACAACACCAGCCCCACGAGACACCTTCTTTCTGAGCACATGTGGCAAATGACGCCACTGTATATCCCGAAAGATGCGCTCTCCCACAATGGGAAGCCATCTATTTTTTGGGGTTACACAAATTTCCCCAACACGGCCGCAGGGAGCATTTCCAAGAATACCCTTAACCCACGCATTTTCAGATCTCCACCTCTGCAAAAAAGCCTCATCAGCAACAATCCACCACAGCGACGATGTCCAATATGCAAGATACCAGTCGTCGGGACTCTCTTGAAAAATCTTCAGGTCAAGCATTGTTTCATCCACAAAGAAACTCAAGCATAAAGGATCTCTCGTTGGATTTCCCGGACGAAGACCTAGAAGTATAAGAGGAAGCGTACACCACATTCTTACACTCCATACGGCGTGCTTTTTTGCAACGATAAAAAGATCGATATCACTGCACTCAGAGGTCATATTCCATGCCAACGAATTTCCCACAGCAACCCCAAGAACCCCCGGAACATACCTAAGCCACGACGCCGCCCAGTGAGCGCGTTTCCATTTTCGCCGAGCATGAGGCAGGTGTATTTGACGAAGATTTTTCCAAGAATCCGCATGAACTCCCCGCAGTGCCCAATATCCGGGAGTAATTTCCCGTGCGTGTTCACGAAAAAAACAAGAAGTCGCACAACAGCGTGCAACCTCTTGCGGGGTAACCTTTTCTGGACTTACCAGCCACATCCAAAGCTCTTCTTCTGAAACAAGAAAACGTTGCGTTGCCATATAGGCAAGCGTTCGAAGAAGGGCGCGTTCAAGAGGTGAGCTTTCCATGCCGGCATGGTATCACGCGCGCTTTTGTTTTCCCAAGAAAACTGCGTACATGATGTAGGTGACAAGCGTGCTTACGATGATATACATCGTAAGACCCGCAGGAAGTGTCGTCGATCCAAGAACCACCATCATAAGCGGAAGCATGTAAAGCATGCTTCGATTCATCGCCGCAGTCATATCTTCATCAAGTGACGCGGATTCTGCACGTACTTCTTTTGGTGGACGCTGAGTAATCATTTGTCGAGCCTGAATGTATTGAGCGACTCCAGCAATAATACCAAGAACCGGGGAGACCTTATGAAGATCCATACCGAGGAACCATGTCTGCATAGTTCCCGGACTTATAATTCCCGTATAGAGAATATCTGCGCGTACTTCACCAAATCCTGCCGAAAGCACTTGATAGAGCGCAATGAATACAAAGATCTGGACAATTGCAGGAAGACATGATGCAAAAGGATTAACATTGTGCGTCTTGTAAACTTCCATGAGCTCTTTTGCCATTGCTTCTTTATCTTCCTTTAGTCGCTCACGAATTTCTTGAATTTTTGGCTGAATTTCCTGCATGTCCTTTTGCGCCTTCAGTGATCGGTATGTCATGGGAAGTACAAGAAGCTTTACCAATACCGTCATCAAGATAATTGCAAGCCCAAGCCCTCCCCACGCGGGAAGGACGTTATAAAGAAGTACGAGAAGGTTATACAACGGCTGATACAGCACTGAGAAAAATAAGCTTCCCATAGTTATGCTTCGTTACGATCATCTTCTGAAGAGACTTCGCCTTGAGCATCTTCTTGAGCATCTTCTTGAGCATCCTCTTTCGAAGCATGTTGACCGTGCTCAACGATATTAATTTTCCATCCCGAAAGACGTGCTGCAAGACGTACGTTCTGACCACCGCGACCAATCGCCAATGAGAGTTGCTCCGTGGTCACCACCGCCGTAGCAACGTGTTCTTGCACATCAAGATCGAGTCGCTCAACCTTTGCAGGAGCGAGTGCCTGCAAAATGAAGTGCTCAGAAGCATCATTCCACTCAATGACATCAATCTTCTCCCCCGCCAATTCAGAAATAATCGTCTGAATACGAGTTCCGCGCTGACCGATACAAGCACCAATAGGATCGACGCGTGGATCTCGAGAGGAAACCGCGATCTTCGTACGAGAACCAGCCTCGCGCGCAATAGCTCGAATCTCAACAGATCCCTCGCTTATTTCTGGAATTTCTTGCTCGAACAATTTTCGCACAAGCATCTCGTGCGTTCGTGAGAGAAGAATTTGCGCACCACGTTGACCAAGAGAAACCTCTCGAACATACACCTGAATGCGGTCACCCGAGCGATAACGATCAGTACTCATCTGGTCTTCAGGGCGAATGATTCCCGCGGTCTTTCCAAGATCGACAAGAATAACGCGTCCTTCACGACGCTGAACCGTGCCAGTTACCAAAGTCCCCTCGATATCCTTGTATTCACGGAAGATCATTTCACGCTCTGCTTCACGAAGCTTTTGCATGATAACCTGCTTCGCGGTCATAGCCGCCATGCGTCCAAACTCTCCAGGAATAGGAAGCTCTCGACGGAGTGTCTCTCCTACTTTTGCACTCATTTTTAGCACGCGAGCATCCGAAACCATGATGTCGGTTTTTGGATTAAAGACAGGCCCCGTTTCACCCGCAAGATCTTCGGGAATGACCTCGCCCGAAACACGACGAGCTTCGCGAAGCGCATGTGCCTCAGCTTCCTTGCGTTGGAGTTCCTCAAATTCTTCGGGAGCGATATCTTCAACTACCGTTTTCACATCAAACATGCGAACATCTCCCGTTTCAGGATTAAATTCAGCCTCAAGATTGTGATATTTATCACCGAAATCTTTACGGTATGCCGCCGCAAGCGCAGAACCAATAGTGGCAATAACCGACTCATATGAGAGTCCTTTTTCCTCACAAATTTGGCGAATCGCCTGTTCAATAGGAGATGACATAGTGTTCAAGAAAAGAACAACCCGGCAAACAGCCGGGTCGTATGAAAAAAGTATACGCACCTTCAGGAAATCATGCAAGTACACCAACTCCCACAAAATGACGAAGTACAATGGGCTTTCCCGGAAAAACATCCAAAGCAAGAACATCGACTCGATAACGTGTAAACGCTTGATGTTCTTTGGCGAGATATGCCCATAACGATCGCGCGATCTTTCTTAACTTTCTTGAAGTAACCGACTCTTCAGGAAGTCCATATTTATACGAAGTCCGCGCTTTGACCTCAAGAAATACAAGCCAACCCTCAGGATCTTCTGCAATGATATCAATCTCACCAAACGGCGTTCGATATTGTCGAGCACACACCTTCCAACCCCACGACTCAAGCATTTTTACCGCATATTCCTCACCCTTCCAACCCCAACGCTGTCGATGACTTGGCATAAAAAAGAAAACTCACCTTATGCGGGGAGTTTTCTTAAGGCATGAAGCCATGTTAGCACACTATCGAGCACGACGAGGAAGGTATGCCCGTTGCGATTGCGTTACTACACGGCGAAGGCGCTGTGCAGGAATTTCTCTTGTGTACACCATGTAATATCCGTACACGCTTCGGCCAAGCACTCCTGCAATAATAAGAACCCAGAAACGAGAGCCAAAAAATGGAATCTCTCCGTAAGAAAAGAGAACCCACGCAAGACCAAGAACTCCCCAGAGAATCATGTCGCTTGAGAGAATGAGGCTAAGACGGCGAACTTCTTTTTCAAGAAGTTGCTTCACCTTTGCGGTACGCAAAACAATGCCACCAAGAACGAGCGCAAGAAATGTGATGGCGAAGAATATCGTAAACGGCGTCCCCATGCGAAACGGCGTCATGTCAAACCAAAAAGTTGGCGAAAAAAGAGGGAGCATAGCGGCAAGAGTGTACAAAACATCAAGAAATTCTGCAATTATCCACGCTCGTAGACACGAATCCAGTGCCACGGAGTCAACGATTTCTCATAAACCGAAGAGAGTCCGTATCCTTGCAGTGCACGATCAAGATCGTGAGGATTGATGCGAAAATCCCAACGCGGAGCAAGTGCGTGAGTATTTTCAGGATGCCAGTCAACAACAACAATTTTCCCTTTTCTTCCAAGCATATGTGTCAGCCATCCAAGAACCTCTCGATGACGACGAAACATCCACGCCGTATTCACCACAAATACAACATCCTGATCACGCAAACCCAAATCTTCACAGCGCTCAACATCTGCCCACAAAAACTTTACATGGTGAAGCTCATGCTGACGACGCGTGCTTTCAAGCATGTGCAAAACCTCTTGAGCAATATCAACGCCCACAACACTTCCCGAAGACCCCACACGTGTTGCCGCAGGAAAAAGCACATGGCCCGTTCTTCCGGGCCCAATATCAACAACCGAATATCCCGGACGTACATCCGCGATAGTAAGAATGTCATCAGAAGAAAGAAAAGCCGATCCTGCGCGCATATTATCGAGCAAAGAGTGAAGTGATGAAGCCGCCTACCAATTCTTCAAAAAGATTCGTTGCAACGATACATCCAAGTACAATAATCGCAACGCCAACAAGTTTATAAAAAACCCGCGATCCTCCCCCGCCAATGGTTCTATCTGCCCAATCTACAGGACCGAGAATGTCGTAAAAGAACTCCGTCTTCCATGACATAAAAAATCCCACCGCAATAATAAGGAGTCCTAGAAAAATACGCTCAAACATAGATACTCCAAGTATAGCAAGAAATAAAAAATCTCCCCCATTTCTGGAAGGAGACTTTTGGTGCGGACGGAGAGACTCGAACTCTCAAGCCATTGCTGGCACTAGCCCCTCAAGCTAGCGCGTATACCAATTCCGCCACGTCCGCATTTGTTTGTTGCGGCAGTATTATACTAAATACCCCAGGACTTGGCAAGAGGAAAGGAATGGTGTACACTGCTTCTGTCCTTACTTCTTGGACGCTTAGCTCAGCTGGTTAGAGCATCTCGTTTACACCGAGAGGGTCGCGGGTTCGAATCCCCCAGCGTCCACCAAAAAATACAGACATTTTGTCTGTATTTTTTATTTTTCTCTTCACATTTGGCAAACATTTTCTTTTCTCTGGCTTCCCCACAAGACCCTTGCAAAAAAATGGTGGTTTTGAAAAACTATTCCCACAGTTATCCACAAGGGCCTTTAGCTCAGCTGGTAGAGCGCTTCCATGGCATGGAAGAGGTCAGCGGTTCGAACCCGCTAAGGTCCACCATCATTAGTTCCACCGAAGAGGTGGAATTTTTGTTTTGTCTGAATTGTGCTTGCTTACTGTATTTGTTAGCGATTTTGTGGACATTGTAGCGACTCGAAATTTAGTGACACTATTTGGTTAATTTGCATGAGTATTGAAAATATTATGGCTTAGATTAGAGGTTAAATACCTTTTGGTTCGTGGTTCGAACATTGAGAGATTTCTTGTATATTTTGACCTGCGCGCTATAATACAACTAACCATAGATTACATGTCTTTTATGACCAAAGAACAAACAATCGGGCAAAAAATCAGAGTTTGGCGTGCAAAGAAGGATTTGACGCAAGATGAGCTTGCTAAAAAGGCCAATATTCCGTATCCGACTTTGATTAAGATAGAGTCGAATACTGTAACTAATCCGACGCTGGATACCGTGAAAAAGATTGCAACTGGCCTAGGAGTTACACTTGATGAATTAACTAAATAAATATGATTGACCAAATATGCTCATATCGAGAAATGTGCGAACAGGAAAACGTCCAAACACTTCAGCGTGGAATGAATTTTCGATTGAATCATAGCTATTCGGTTATTTTAATGTCTAGACGAAATAATGCACCGTATAACGACAGCGTGCTAGACGATGGCATAACAATACACTATGAAGGACATGATGAGCCGAAAACTAAAGGTGTTGCAGATCCAAAAATTTTAGACCAACGAAAATTATCTTTCAAAGGAACATTGACTCAAAACGGTCGATTTATTAAATCCATAGAAGATTATAAAAGTGGTCAAAGTCCGTCTGAATTAGTAAAGGTTTATGAAAAAGTTTTGCCAGGAGTGTGGTCGCTGAAAGGCTTTTTTGATCTTATTGATTATAAGATCGTGAATGATGGGTGTAGAAATGTTTTTGTTTTTACTTTAAGGCTTTCTGAAAATCAAAGCATTCAGAATAATGAATCGATTGATCTGAAGCACACACGCCTCATCCCATCCGATGTTAAAAAAGACGTTTGGCAGAGGGACGGTGGTAGGTGTGTGATTTGTGGATCGAATGCAAATTTGCATTTCGATCACGATCTCCCTTTTGCAAAAGGCGGAACGAGCTTAACTGCAAAAAATATCAGACTCCTTTGTGCGAAATGTAATCTAGCTAAATCGGACAAAATCGAATGATTACGAATGATATGGAAAACGAACTTACAAAAAATGGGGACGGTATTATTTGCCCAATCGCGGTAATTGTAAAAGATGGCAAAGTTTTGACCGGTCATCGTCATTACACTCCAGATAAGTGGAAAAAGATTTCAGTTTGGACAATTCCGGGCGGTCGCTCTGACATTGGAGAAACTATTGAACAAACCTTGCGACGCGAAGTTGCTGAGGAAGTTAATATAACAGACTTGGAGATTTTAGATTTCATCGGCGAAGTGCCTGGCGCAAAGGAGGGCGATGTAGTCCTTATGTTTTATTGCACGACAAAACAGGAAGCAAAACTCATGGAGCCTGAGAAGTTTTCCGAATGGAAGTGGGTTTTAATTAAGGACTACATCGCTGGCGAAGCATACAGTGGTTTTAATCCGCCTGCTCGAAAAATGATTACTGACTATCTTTTAAAAAATTTTTAATTATCGCAAAGAGAACGCGACCAGAAAAGATTGAAGCCAATCTTTCGTTTCAACAAATGGAAGCGGCTATTCCAAAGCTTGATAGAAGAATAGCCGACCTAGAAAGTTTTAATGTTGATTCAGTAGCTGACCGAAGCGACGCAAGAATTGATGCGCTCGAGAGATCACTGGACGCGTTACTTGTTTCCGTTTTTGGAGCAGGGACAGTTGAATATAACCGTTATCATTGGCAGGTTACGCGACTTGATGCTGCGTCAATAAACATGATGCATCGAACTCTGATCACGAAGTGCACGAGGGGATTCATCGTGGTATTGCAACTTCTAAAGCGCATTTGGAAGCGATCAAAAAGGTTCGCGCAAATGCTAGAATAACACCACCATAAAAACCCCTCTGAACTTGAGGAGTTTTTATATTTTAGCCACTAGAAGAAAATACCCCACCCCGCGTATACTAATGCTATATGATCGAAAAATTCGAAAAACCAAACACATCAGAAGAAATTCCAGAGAAATATCAACAGGCAATATCTGAATTCTTTACCGCCTTGGACATTCTTCGAAAAAATAACATCACACCAACCACCTATTCAACCGAAATTTGTATTAAAAATTTTGCTCAAAAGGCGGCAGTTAATCTTACCGGGCAGTTTATCTGCGGAGTGCGGGCTCGTTTTAATCCAAAGACCGGAGGAATTCTTATCAGCTTCAATAACGGATTGGAAAATCCCGAACATCCTACGCGCAAAACTTTGACTTTAGCATTTAAAGAGGCTGGGCTTTTGTCTATGTAAAAAGCAGGGGGATGACATTAGCACTGTAAACTATGCCCTTTCTTTATCATGCCGTACCAAAAAATCTCACAGGAACGACCCTCTACCCCCTCAATACTCTCAAACATCTTCTTCCGGAAATCTACCATGAACACGTAAAAAAGTACGCGGGCCGAGAATATCTTCTCGAACGAGAAATTCCAACGCTCAACTGCCTGTGGAATGACGTGCTCCATCTTTGCGCAATACATCCCTCCAAGATAAAAGATGCGCTTATCCGCTCAGGTAAGCGTGGTGATTTCAATCTTGCATCCTACGAGATAGATCCCTCATTACTCGACAGTAAAAACTTAACCGTCTATCTTCCCAAGAATGAATCTTCTCAGGGAATGTATATTCCCTATCGCCACGAAGATCTTGAGCATTACGCGGAAGTACCTCAAAAAACTCTCGATGTCTACAGGGACGCTTTTCAGAATCAGAAAAAACCCCTTCTTTACGCCCACATTCCCCATATTCTCTACAAAGGAAATATCTCTACACCAACGCTGAAAAAAGTTTCTTCATAGAACGTTAAAAATTTTACTTTCTCCCCCAGTTTGCTACCATAACTACACTATGTCTTCCTCGCGTTTCTTCCGATTTTCTCTCTACGGTCTTGCAGTTTTCATCCTTGGCGCAAGTATGTACAGCCTTGCAAGGCCCAGCGGCATTACCGGAACACTCCCCGAGGTAACCTCAGAGGATCATCTGGAAGGCGCAGAGCAGGCAACTATTACTTTGGTAGAGTATTCAGATTTTCAATGCCCTGCCTGCAAGCAAGTATCTCCACTTCTTGATCGTCTCGAAGATGCCTACGCAAACGACATTCGCTTAGTGTATCGACACTTTCCACTTAGCTCCATTCACGCAAACGCACAGCTTGCCGCACAAGCAAGCGAAGCCGCCGCACTTCAAGGCAAATTCTGGGAGATGCACGACATGCTTTTTGACCGACAAGATGACTGGGAACGTCGCGAAGATCCAACTCCCCTTTTTATCACCTACGCAGAGCTTCTTGAGCTTGATACAGAAAAATTCTCACAAGACCTCATAAGCGACGCGGTGATTGCTCGTGTACAAAAGGATGTCTCCGCAGGAAATACTCTTGGCATTTCCGCAACGCCAACGCTCTTTCTCAATGGAGAAGCGGTCACCTTCCCCCGCAATACCGATCCCTACACTTTTCTCAAGGAAACCATCGATTCAAAGCTTACAAAAGAGTAACCTATGCAATCTCTTCCTCGCATAAGCACGCTCTTTCCCGTACTTTCTTTTTTAGGCATGGGTGATGCAATGTACCTCACCGCCCATCACTACTTTGGAGTTCCCCTTGCTTGCGGCCCATTCTCTGGATGCGAAACCGTAACATCAAGTGCATACAGCGAAATCTTTGGAATTCCCGTTGCGCTCTTTGGGGTGGTATTTTACGCAATAGTATTTTTTGGATGGGTACTCGCCTCTGAGTACAAAAATCCTCGCGTATTGCGAGGATTGTGCTGGTGGTCATTTCTTGGCATTGGAGCATCTGTCTACTTTGTTACCATCATGGGCTTTATTCTTCATGCATGGTGTACATACTGTCTTGCGTCCGCGGTAACTTCAACACTTCTTGCGGGAATAAGCATTGCAACGTTAAAAAAACTTGCTACACCACAAACTTCCGATCTCGTCCGGTAATAACTCTAAGCCTTCCCGGAAGTGTACGAAAAACGAATTCTTGTCCTTGGAGTTTTTTTCCATCAGCCTGCATGCTGATGGTTTTTTGTGCGTAAACACGAAGAGTCGCGGCATGAACCTTGCCAACGTCTTGTTTTTTTCCAAAGAGGGAAAACCTTGGAAGAACCGTGATGAGCGTTAACGCTCCATCTGTCGGACTAATAACTCCCACATCTGGGTGTTGCGCACTTAAGTTCACGAAGGAAAATTGAGCCTTTCTTTTGGGGATCGAGAGTGTATATCGTTCATCGCAAACAACCATCGCCCCAGTGCCATCCATAGTGGCTTCATGTAAAAAACGGTGTCCATTCACGTCACCCATATCAAGATCCTCAACAAGGCGCGCGGAGAGAATATCGCACGCGGCAACACCCGTAGGAACCCCAAGTAACTCAGCGAACGGATTGTCTTGCGTAAGAGGAACATACCCTACAACCGTCCGCGTTTCTTCAACGGCATTAAGCACTTTTTCAAGCGTTGCATCATTACCAACGGCCACGATCGTTTTAATACCTTTGCGAATTTCTTGACGTAGCACCTGTTCGTGATCGCGAAAAAAAGCAAGCCGGATGATTGTTCCGGAAATGCCAAGATCCGTTAAGCGCGTTTCAAGAAGTCCAAGATCACGCTCGTATCGTTTATCCTGCAAAAATGCATCGTACACGTATACGTACATAGCCACCAACTCAACCACCACCCGCAGGACGGCGTGGAGGGCAATGATTATTCCTCACTTTCACCACCGCGCTTCCCCTTTTTTGAAGATGAAGTCATCGCAACCGCTTCTTCACCCATACGCACCGTTCCATTAACCTGAGCTCCAGCTCCTACCGACAAAACGCCAACCGCCAAATCTCCCGTAAAGCGGGAAGATGGCATAAGCTCAAGCTTTTCTTCAACATGAAAGGTTCCCCGAATCTCTCCAGAAACAACTGCATTCTTCGCGCGAATATCTGCTTCAATTTTAGCACTATCACCAACCTGCAAATCTCCGCTGGTTACAATAGTCCCTTGCACCTCCCCCTCGATAATCAAATCACCCTGCGCAATAAGCTCACCCTGAATGCGAACACCCTGCGCAATGATTGTTTGATTGTAGGTATTTTTTGCCATAAACCCCATAAAATTACATTTCTTCAAGTGCCGTGATGCCTAGTATAGCAAGAGCATTTTCAAGAACCTGACGAAGCGCCTGACAAAGTGCCAAACGACTTGCCGTTGCCGTTTCATTGGCGGCATCAAGAATGCGTACGCGCTCGTAGTAGTGCGCATATGCCTGCGCAAGTTCAAAAGCAAACTGCGCAATAAGCGAAGGCTTGAGCGTCATTCCTGCCTGCAAAACAACCTCGGGATATTTAGCAAGAAGCGTAATGAGCTCCTTTTCCTCATCGCCAATCTCGTGCGTGATAGTTTTAGCTGGCTTTACTGTAGCCTTTTTAAGAATACTCGAGAGACGCGCAACGGTGTACATGACATAAGGACCAGTAAAGCCCTCAACCGACATCGCTTCGTCAAGTGAAAATGTAATGGCCTTATCAGGATCCTGCTTTAAGAGTCCAAATTTAATCGACGCAAAAAGAAGGGATTGAGCAACCTTGTCTCGTTGCTTCTCTTTCCAGTCAGCATGACGATCGGTAATAGACGCTCGCAACTTCTCAAGCATGGCATCGCGAATATCATTCCACCGAACAATATTTCCCTTTCGAGAACTCATTGCACCCTCGGGAAGGGTGACGAACTCGTATGGAAGGTGAATGATCTCACGAGAAAATTTCATGAGCTTCAGTGTTGCGCCGAGTTGACGAAGCGCAAGACTTTGACGCGTATCTACAACATAGATAGATCGATCGACGTGATAATCATCCTCCTTCCTATACGCAAGCGCGAGGTCTTTTGCGTTATAAAGAAGCGTACCGTCACTCTTTCGCAAAAGATTAACGCCAAGCCCCTCATCTGATAGGTCAACAATTGCCGCACCTTCAGACATCTTTGCGATTCCGTCGGTCAGCAACCTCTTTACGATATCGTGAGTCTCTCCAATAAGCTCGTGTTCAACATACATCCGATCAAGCTCGAGGTTAAATTCCTTATAAACATCACGCAAGTTATCCATCGACCACTTCTGCGTCTTTTTCCAAAGAGCCACGTGAGGACCCTGCATATCTTCAAGATCTCGCTGAATACGAGAAACTTCGTCACGTTTTTCGGGATTTGCATCAAGCGCAAGTGTTGCTTCGGTATATACGCGTCCAAGGAAATTCAAATACTCACCTTCAGGAGGCTGAACATCGGGATACATGGTAAGAATTCCCCAAAGACAACGTGCAACGTTATTTCCAAGATCATTGATATATGCAACCGGAATCACTTCGTATCCATTACTTCGCATGATCTCAACAACCGACTGTCCAAGGACGAGATTTCTCAGGTGACCAACGTGCACCTCCTTGTGCGTATTGAGGTTTGCATATTCAACCATCACCCGCTTCCCCTTACCCGTACTACCTTTTCCGTAACGCTTCTTCTGTGTAAGAATTTCCTTGATGACACCCGCAGAAAAAGCCTGCATGTCAAAGATGAAGTTTACATAGGGGCCTGTTGCCGTGATACGACGAATAAGCGGCGTTGGAGCGATTTTTGCCGCAAGCTCCGAAGCAATCTCTGCAGGATTTCTCCCCATGCCTTTCGCCATTTGAAAACAGGGAAACGAAATATCTCCATACTCTGGACGAGGAGGCGTTGCAAGCATGTCGATAGTGAGAGGAAATTGCTTTCCAATGTGTTTTTTAAGCGCTGTAAATGCTTCTTTTTTTGCTTGATACAGAGTGTACATATTACGCAACAAGTCGAATAAAGCTACGCTTGCCCTTTTGAAGAACCGCGGGAAGCTTACTCGTATCTACCAAGAAAGAAAAGTCCTGAATCGTTTCATCGTTAAGTCTTACGCCTCCCTGTTCAATAAGCTGACGCGCATTACTCTTTGATGTCGCAAAACCTGCGCGTACAAGAACATCCACAATGTTCTCCCCGGCAATAACACTGAGATCTTCCATGTGTTCGGGCACGGCGTGCTCTTGGAAAATGCGCACGAAGTTTGCACAAGCTCGCTCCCCCGCTTCAGAACCGTGATACTGCTCGACAACTCGACGCGCCAAAAGCATCTTTACATCACGAGGATTCTCGACTGTTAAACGCTCTTTTATGCTCGAAAGTTCATCCTGAGTAGCATCGAGGACATACGTAAAATATGGAACGATCATGCTATCACCCATCGCCATAATCTTTCCAAACATATCCTCAGGACTATCGTCGATAGCAATAAATCCGCCTTCAGATTTGCTCATCTTCTTTCCTTCTTCGTTGGTAAGAAGTTTTACCGCAACAACAAACTTCTCTTTTGACTTATGACCAAGCACACCAGCCTTCATAAGCGTGCGGCCAGCAAGCATGTTGAACGTCTGATCGTTACC
>CAZORP010000009.1:0-6481 GCA_964582615.1 uncultured Gammaproteobacteria bacterium | reverse complement strand
CGCTTCTCAAACATGTCACGTTCCATCATTTGCTGAACCGTGAATTGCGACGTGAGCTCAAGTACCTCCTTGAAGGTAAGCGTTCCAAGCCACTCATCGTTAAACATGAGCTTCGCGGGATTTTCACCATCAAAGCGAATAATTTTTGCCGCTTGCTCTTTGTACGTCGCTGCATTTTGCATGACCTCTTCGCGGGTAAGCTGTTTTCGTGTTGCTGATTTATCCGTAGGATCACCAATCATTGCCGTAAATGAACCAATGAGCAAAATAACCTCATGGCCGAGATCTTGAAAATCACGAAGTTTTTTAAATTGCATGGCATGACCAATGTGTAGGTGTGGCGATGTCGGGTCAACACCAACATAAAGACGAAGTTTTTTTCCTGTCTTAAGCACCTCACGAAGAGCGTCGGTGGTTGGGTAAATGCGCTCAACGTTATGCGTTAACGCTTTTTCAAGAGAATCCATAAAAATCACATTATGTTTTCAAGAGTCCAAGTTCTCGAGTAAGTGTTTCTTGACGAACCTCTGCTTCACGAAGCTTTTCACGTTCCTGTGCAATGACCGCCGCGGGAGCGCGTGCAACAAACTCCTCATTTCCAAGCTTTGTTCGAAGACTTGCAATAAATTTCTCAACGGTAACAATTTCTTTTTGCAAACGCTCTTGCTCCTTCTTGGCATCAACCATACCTGCAAGTGGAATGAGGAGGGAAACTCCTCCTACAACCGCCTTCGCAACCTGCTCTTCCTGTTGAGGCGACGAGAAGATCACGGTGGCGCGAGTAAGTGCGCCAATAACCTTTTCAGTGTCACGCACATGTTCAGCCTCCAAAAGGTGTACGGTAACTTCTTTTTTCTGATCAACCTTGTACTGTGCACGAATATTGCGAATCGCTCCAACAATTTCCTGAATTTCCACAAAGCGCTTTTCAGATTCTTCGTCGCGATACTGTGCGAGGCTCTCAACATCTGGCCACGTTGCCACGATAATCATTCCCGAATTCCACTGCTTGTAAATTTCCTCAGTTACAAATGGCATGAATGGGTGCCAAAGAATAAGCAGTCGCTCGAGGATGAATAAAAGAATCTCTTCTTTATCTCCCTCGGCTTTTGCAATTTCCAAATACCAATCTGCAAACTCTCCCCACGTAAAATCGCGAAGAATTTCCCCCGCAAGAGAAAGATCGTATGACTCATGCATGCGAGTAATCTTCTCTGCAACCTCAGAGAAACGCGATAAAATCCACGCATCCGCAAGAGTTTTTGGCGTCACCTGAACAACGTGATGAACATGAGAAACACTTCCCAAAACAAAACGCGAGATGTTCCAAAGCTTATTGGTAAAGTTACGGAAACCTGCAATTTTTTCTTCAGAAAGCTTAAGATCATTTCCCGGAGCACTTCCAATAACTAATGAAAGACGGGTTGCATCTGCTCCGTATTTTTCAATCATGGTCAGTGGATCGATAATATTTCCCAAAGACTTACTCATCTTTCGACCCTGCTCATCGCGAACAAGACCATGAAGATAAACCGTCTTAAAAGGAACTTCTCCGAGAAGATAGGTCGACATAAGAATCATGCGCGCAACCCAGAAAAACAAAATATCATATCCCGTTTCAAGAACGGAAGTTGGGTGATACGTCTTAAGATCCTTTGCTTCAAGATTAGGCCATCCAAGCGTTGAGAACGTCCAAAGACCCGACGAGAACCATGTATCCAGCGTGTCTTCATCCTGAACCCAACCCTCACCCACGGGAGCATCACCTACGACAATTTCCTCGCCTCGATACCAAACAGGAATACGATGACCAAACCAAATCTGACGACTAATGCACCAGTCGCGAAGATTATCAATCCAACGGAAATAGGTTTTTTCAAAGCGATCGGGAAGAATTGTAACGCCTCCTTCGCGAACAGCGTCTTGCATAAGCGACTTAAGCGTCACCATGCGTCCATCACGTGCAAATTCTTTATTCACCGCAACAAACCACTGCAATTTAGGAAGTGGCTCAATAGTCCCTCCTGTTCGCTCGGCGGTTGAGAGATTCTGTAGTACCTTCTCCTCTTTTTGAAGAAGTCCCTCCGACCTGAGCCATTCCACCACCTTTTCACGCGCCTCTTTTGTAGTCATGCCCGACAGAATTCCTGCATTTTGCATCATGCGCGCATCTTCATTGATAACCTGAAGCATTTCAAGATTGTGGCGATTGGCAATTTCTGCATCAATAGAACTGTGCGCAGGGGTTACTCCCAAAGCACCAGTGCCAAATTCCTTCTCCACCGATTCATCGGCAACGACCTTTATTGAGAGCTTAACGCCCGCAAAATCAACGTGAAACGTTTTTCCCACGTATTGAGCATAGCGCTCATCGCTTGGATGCACCGCAACCGCCACGTCACCAACTTTTGTCTCTGGACGCGTTGTAGAAATAGCAATGGGAAAATCCTTACTATACGTAAACGTATAGAGCATGGATTCAACTTCTTTGTGAACGATTTCATCGTCAGCGATGGTGGTTTGGCCAACAGGATCCCAGTTTACTACTCGATTTCCACGATAAATCAATCCATCCTTGTACATCCGCGCAAATGCCGTATTCACCGCTACATGACGATCAGCATCAAGCGTGTACGCTTCACGACTCCAATCAAGCGATGATCCCATTTTTTTACACTGGTTCACGATGGTGTCATGACTTTCTTTTGCAAATGCGTGTACACGCTCGAGAAATGCCTCACGCCCAAGATCGTGACGAGATTTGTGCTCTTTTTCCTTGACCATCTTCTCAACCTTTGATTGCGTTGCAATGGCGGCATGGTCAGTTCCAGGAAGCCAAAGTGTCTTTTTTCCGCGAAGGCGGGCGAACCGAATCATGGCGTCCTCAATAGCAAGCATCGTTGCGTGACCCATGTGAAGCGTTCCTGTAACGTTTGGCGGAGGAAGCACAAGGGAAAATGCTTCTTTTCGCTCACCGGGAAGATTATCGGGATTAAAGTAGCCACTTTCAAGCCAAGCGTCGTAAAGCGCCTGCTCAATACCCTGTGGTTCATAAGCCTTTCCCATGGATTCAACCGTAGACATAGTACCCAAAGTGTAGCGTTATCCACGGGATTTGTCACCTTTACGTGCTACACTTTTTTCACCTATGAAAAAATCAACTTTGGCAATCTACCTTGCAGGAGTACTGTTCTTGCTTATCATCTTCTCCCCTTTCACCATTATCAGCGCTGGAGAACGTGGAGTCGTTGTTCGATTTGGACATGTAAAGGAAACTATTCTTAACGAAGGTTTTCACCTCAAAAATCCTCTCGATGACGTATTTCACTACTCAGTGCAAACTACAAAATATGAAACCTTCGCATCAGCGGCATCAAAAGATCTCCAGACCGTCTCGGTAACACTCGCCGTAAACTATCATCTCAATCCCTCAACGGTAAACACTCTTCATCAAAATGTACGCGGTGACTATCAAGAAACACTACTCTCCCCCGCTGTTCAAGATGCGGTAAAGTCTATTACCGCGCAGTACACCGCGGAAGAACTTATCGCTCGACGAAGCGAAGTCTCACAAGGCATAGAAACGCTTCTTCGAGAACGACTTGAAGCATATTTTTTCGTAGAAAATATCAACATTGTGAATTTTGATTTTTCAGAATCTTTTAATGCCGCGATCGAGCGAAAGGTGACTGCAGAACAAGAAGCTCTCGCGGCAAGAAATCGTCTCGAACAAACAAAGTACGAAGCTGAGCAAAAAATCATCGCAGCACAAGCGGAGGCAGAAAGCCTACGCATTCAAGCGGAAGCTCTTGCTGAGAACGACGCACTCGTTTCACTTGAGGCTGTTCGAAAGTGGAACGGCGAGCTTCCATCGTATTATTCAGGAGAATCACTTCCCTTTCTTCAGATGAAATAGTGTCCCCCCGTCGCCTTGACGAAGGGGTGAACGTATCGTAACGTTCTCCCCTTCACGTTTTTTTCTGTGGCAAAAGACCAGCAAACACTTTGGCAGGAGGCCCTGTGGGACGCAAAACGTCCACTCCTTGTTCTTTCCCCAGAAAGCGACATGGACGCCTTCTCTGCTGCATGTGCGCTTGCCCACGGACTCGAAGATCAGGGTGCAAAACCAACAATCTTCTTTCAGAGAAAACTGCAAACTCCAGCGCTTTTTCTTGCACGACATCTCACGGTAGTTGCGAGCCTTGAAGAGCTTTTCATTTACTCCTGCAAACTCCCCGAAAGCCTTACGGCGCTCCATGCGCACCTTGACGAAGGTTCCCGTACAGTTGTCCTCACCCTCCCAAAAGAAGCAAAGCCCTCCCACGAGGAGCTTGCAGGATTGCACTTTTCAAAATCTCTTCCACCGTTTGATCGCCTTGTACTTTTTGGCATGCTCAGTCGTGGAGAAACCCAATTTTTAAGCTCACAAGCTCCAGATCTCTTCCTGCAGACGCCCATCGTGACCTGCGCTTGGCAAGCCGAAGCTGAGACTTTTGGACGATGGCACGTGAGCCACCCCACCGCACAAACCCTTTCTGAAGTTTGCGCGCATTTCTTTCTTCTTACTCAAGAATCTGCACTTCGCGAACACGTCGCAACCTGTCTTCTTGCTGGCATCATTGCAAAGACAAAGCACTTTCGAACAGAACATGTTTCACCCGCAATGCTCAATCTCTCCGCTCTCCTTGTAGACCGTGGTGCTGACCGTATAAAACTTCTTGAAACCTTCTACCGCACGCGATCCATTGAAACCCTTCGACTTTGGGGATCGGTCTGCGCGCGACTTGAAGAACGTGTATCGGGAGTTTTTTCTTCTTTTATTACACAAGAAGATTTTCTTCGCACAGGAACAACATCAGAAATCCTTTTTGATATTGGACAAGAAATTCTTCAGAGCAACGAGCGCACCACAAAAGTCATCCTCGCCTACGAAGATGGAGATCGCGTACAGGCGCGCGTACTTGCAAAAAAACCTTCCGACGCTCGAGAACTCTTTGGCGCAATGACCATGGAAGGTACTCGAGAATCTGCACTGCACAGCTTCGAAAAAAACATCGCACTTCACGACATTCTCAAAAGCGCAAGATAATTTGCTATACTTGATCCATGAACCCCTCATGGAACTCTCCACTAAGCGTCGATGCGCGCGTTGGATTCACTCTTGCTCATGAACCATCTTATCGATGGGTATTTTCAGCGCTTCAGCAAAATCCAGAACTCAATGTATTCCTTACCGGCGAAGGCGTGCTTCATGCGGTACTCGGAAAAATTCCCTCACAGGCACATCTCCTGCTTCAAACACCAAACCACGCAATAACAAAAACGTGGATCTCAAGAAATCCGGCACCAGCATATTTCACCCACACCATCACCTCGCAACCCGTTGAAGAGTTTTTAGAGAACGAAGATCTCACCAGCGATACACTTGCTTACAACGTTCGCGATGGACTCATTCAGGATCACTTCGGAATTCTTCAGGAACTCTCATCAGGAAGGATTGGTTTTACCCAGAAACGAGCACGAACCCTTTATCTCAAGCCAATCGCAAGCCTTCGAGCACTACGAACTGCCGCAGAACTGCAACTTACACCTCATCCAGAAACCTGGAACAGCATTCTGCACAATCTCGACGCACTTCACACTATTACCCACAATGAACACGGCCATGCAATGTTCGCAACGCCGCGAGGAGACATTTCCCAAGAAGGCATTCACACCCTAGGCTCTGGATCTTACGGATGGAAGCTTCTCCAGCAAGCACGAGCAACGCCCCACATCTTCCCCCACATTCTTAAAGAGGATCTTTATGCTCAGGCGGAGGGAAATATCTTGGGTGTTTACGATGACCATACACGAACACGTTATGTACACGTAGATCCTCATCACAACATCCTCACCGCCGCACTCTTTGCCCATCATGCCGATCGCTCTACGCACTACGCCGAGCACAGTAAGCGCATGCATCATCACCGTGTCTCAGAGCGAATCCCTACTTTTTCTCACGAAGATACAGGGATTATTCTCAAAAAAACCCACGCACTTCTCACCGAAAACCCGTCACTTTGGTCACTTGCACGAGCGGAAAAAATTCTTGCAAAAGAGCACGGAGATAGCGCTCTAAGCCTTGCCCACGTCGTCTCTCTTCAAAAAAAGGACGCTCAAGAACACCTCCACCATCTTGGAAAGGCGGCGCTTTTGCGAGAACGCCTCGTGCGCGACATTCAACCTCCACCACTCTTGCGAGGTCGAGATCTCATCCCGCTTGGCCTTACCAGTGGTCCACACATTCGCCTTTATCTCCAACAACTCCGCGACGAACAACTAAAAGGTGGCGTCTCAACTAAAGACGAAGCGCTTGCCTACATTCGCGAACATCTTCTCTGCCGTTGACGTCGCAGGAGAAAAAACCTATACTTCTGTGCGTTCGGGCGATTAGCTCAGTTGGTTAGAGCGTCACATTGACATTGTGAAGGTCAGAAGT
>CAZORP010000008.1:3164-51436 GCA_964582615.1 uncultured Gammaproteobacteria bacterium | reverse complement strand
ATCCCATGAGCATATCGAAGGTTTCATCGGCAAGCACTGCGTCATCGATAGTAACCTGTTTCATCATGCGAGTTGCAGGATCCATGGTAGTTTCCCAAAGCTGTTCTGGGTTCATTTCACCCAAACCTTTGTAGCGTTGAATGTTTACCTTTACGCCGCCGATGGTAAGCTCGCGAACGCCTTCGTCGTCTCCTGTTTCTTGAGCTTCTTGTGTTTTCTTGCTCTTCTGTGAAGAGCCGGTAAGTTGTTCAATGACAGAAGCCTTTTCCTGATCGGAGAAAGCATAGCGAACCTGCTTTCCTACTTGAATACGATACAGAGGTGGCATGGCGATATAGATATGACCATCGCTAATAAGTTGAGGGAAGTGTCGGTAGAAGAGTGTGAGAAGAAGTGTTCTTATGTGCTCTCCGTCAACGTCAGCGTCGGTCATGATAACGATGCGACCGTAGCGCATGCTTGCCTTATCAAAGGCTTCGCCGATATTGGTACCAAGTGCAATGACGAGGTTTTTTACTTCATTGTTACTCAGAAGCTTGTCGAGTCGTGCGCGCTCAACGTTCAAAATCTTTCCACGAAGAGGAAGGATTGCTTGATACTCTCGATCACGAGCTTGCTTTGCGGATCCTCCTGCAGAGTCTCCCTCAACGATGAAGAGTTCAGAATTTTTACTGTCCTTACTTGAACAGTCTGCAAGTTTTCCCGGAAGCGTCATGCCTTCAAGTGCACCTTTGCGGAGCACGGTTTCTCGAGCGGCACGAGCGGCGGCGCGTGCGCGTGCAGAGAGGAGACATTTTCCAATAATTTCCTCAGCGTCACGTGGATGCTCTTCGAGAAAAATTCCCAAAGCTTCTGCGGCGATTGCCTCTACTGCGGGCTTAGCTTCTGGATTTCCCAGTTTACCTTTAGTTTGTCCTTCGAATTGTGGCTCTGGGATTTTTACCGAAATGACCGCGGTAAGACCTTCGCGAACATCTTCTCCGGTAAGGTTTCCGTCCTTTTCTTTTAAGTAACCCTTTTCACGTGCGTAGGTGTTAAGCACTCGGGTAAGCGCAGATCGGAAACCTGCAAGGTGAGTTCCTCCATCGGGGTTGACGATGTTATTCGCATAACAATGAACACTTTCGTGATAGTCGGTGGTGTACTGGACGGCAACTTCAACATCAACATTCCCTTCAGCTTTGTGGACGTAGAAAATGGAAGCGTGTTTGGTCTCTTTGCGCTCGTTAAGGTGTTGAACGTAGGAAGCGACTCCTCCCTCGAAGTAAAAGCCAAATGGCTTTGGGGTATCTCCACGTTCATCGATGATGATTACGCGAATTCCTGCGGTTAGATATGCTTGCTGACGAAGGTGGTCGATGATGTAGGTAAAATCGTATTCAGTGGTTTCGAAGATGGTTGCATCTGCGTGAAAGCGGATGATTGTTCCGCGCTTTTTTGTCGCCTCACCCTTCTGTACAGGTCCTTGTACAAGACCTTTTTTATACTCTTGTCGCCATACGAAACCGTCTCGATGTACTTCGGCCTTAAGATGGTCGGAAAGTGCGTTTACAACCGAAACTCCAACGCCGTGAAGACCTCCAGATACTTTATATCCACTAGCTTCTCCGCCAAATTTTCCTCCCGCGTGAAGTTTTGTTAAAACAAGTTCGAGCGCGGAAACTCCTTGTTCTGGATGAATATCGACAGGGATTCCGCGTCCATCATCTTCGACGCTAATCCAGTTGTCTTTTTCCACATGAACCGTAACAGTTGTTGCGTGACCCGCCATTGCTTCGTCGAACGAGTTATCGACGACTTCCCAGATCATGTGATGTAAACCGGTTGGTCCTGTCGAACCAATATACATACCTGGGCGCTTGCGCACAGGTTCAAGTCCCTCAAGAACAGTAATATTTTTCGCGCTATAATCGGATGATGTTTTGGATTGCAAATTCGCCATATCGTCTGGAAGGGTATCATGGCTCCTATGCACCCACAAGATAGACCTGTGGTACGATAGGGGAGAATTATGGAGGAATTTCGCACGAAGCAAAGTGAGCTCTCTTCTGAGGCTCAAGCTGTAGATCGTGAGTATGCGCAAAAAATGACGATGATTTCTCTTCGTCCTCGTCTTGTGCGTGCGGGATTTCTTGCTTGGTTTTCTGTGGTTGTGTGCATGGGTCTTTTTTATGCGGGGTCAGTTCTATGGTATGGAGCTGATGGTGTGTTTGCCGACGAGCGCCTTGTGGTGAGCGTGCTTGAAAATTCCCAAACGCTCTCAGATTTTTTTCAAAAAAGAGCGCCTCGCGAGGTTTCCTTTGGAAAGGCGCAGTTTCTCCCATCATCAAGTAAGGGATTTTACGACGCAATAATTTCTGTTACCAATGAAAATCCTCGTCATGGTGCGGTAATGAACTATCACATCGTCGTTGATGGTGTCGATGGAGAGCGTGGGGAGTTGCTCATAAATCCGGGAGAAACAACGGCGATATTTGCTTCTCGGGTAAGTACTGCGAGACCAAAGACTGCAGAGGTGCGCGTTGATGATATTTCGTGGGTATATCTTTCCCGTCAGGATGTTGAAGATGTTTCAGTTTGGAAAAAAGATCACGAAGCGCTCGTTGTTGAGAATCCGATATTTTCAAGGGAAGTTGCTTACGATGGATCTTTTCTTGGAAGGGCTACATTTACGGTAGAAAATAGAAGCCCTTACGGATATCGAGATGCGGTATTTTTTGTTACGCTCTTGCGCGGATCAACACCTATTGCGGTGACTCAAATCGCAAAATCATCGCTCACTTCTCAAGAAAAGGCTTTTTTTGATGTGAGATTCCTGGGTGATCTTCCAGAAACGGCGGTTGTGCAGGTGATTCCTCACGTCCCGTATTTTTCGCCAGAGTACATCCTCTCTCCGGAGGAGACCTCGATACTTGACGCTCGCACATTTGAAGTGGTCAACTAGGTCTGTATGCAACGCCAAGTGCTTGCCTGGTTTGATTGGTGGCTTTTTCTTGCGGTTATCTTCCTTTTTTCCATGGGACTTATCGCAATCGGCTCTGGAGAGCTTGCGCAGTCTGGTGGTTCGTTTGCGTTTCTTACAAAACAAACTTTTGCCGCTGTTCTTGGGGTCATTGCCGCAGGGGTACTTATTACGCAACCCGCCGTAGCGTATCGACAGTACGCTTACCTAGCTTGGGTTTCTGCGGTTATCGGTATGGTTGCGGTGCTTTTTTTTGGAAGAACGCTCAATGGCGCTCGGGGGTGGTTTGTTGTGGGGAACTTCGGTATTCAGCCGATTGAGTGGGCGAAAATCGCATTTTTACTCTACGCAAGTAAAATTCTCTCAGAAGATGACCGTTATCCGCTTTCTCGTGCAACCGTTTTGCGTATCGGGGGAATGGTTGGGGCCATGGCTATTCTTTTACAGCTACAGCCTGATCTTGGTGGAGCGTTGTTATTTCTTGGCGCGGCCGGTGTCATGGTGTTTTTGTCGGGTATCTCGTGGCGTTGGATTCTTGGAGCCTTGGGTGGGGGATTGGTGCTTTTTCTCTTGGGCTGGACGGTGTTCTTTTCTCAATATCAGAAGGATCGTATTTCCACATTTTTAAATCCTGCCGCAGATCCCCTTAGTACGGGGTACAACGTCAATCAGGCGATGATTGCTATTGGATCCGGAGGATGGTTTGGGCGCGGATTTGCCGGAGGAAGCCAGAGTCAGTTGCAGTTCTTGCCGGAAAGTCAGACGGATTTTATTTTTGCAGTTATTGCTGAGGAGTTTGGCTTTATTGGTGCCGGATTAGTGCTTTTAGCTTTTGGATTTGTCGTTATTCGCCTTTTTAGCACGGCCCGAGCTTCTGAGGACAGGTTCCTTCGGGCGCTTTTATACGGGGGAGGCGCCTTCCTTTGTATCCCTGTATTTATTCACATCGGTGGGAATATGGGGGTTCTGCCGGTGACGGGAATCACCCTGCCTTTGGTGAGTTACGGTGGAACGTCGCTTCTTATGACGAGTGTCCTTCTGGGCATTCTTTTTCGTGCGTCTTGGGAGGTTCGCGCGAGAACCATTTGACACATACCCCTCTTTTTTGGCAAACTATTGCGCGATATGGACCAAGTAACCCTTACCGCGCAAAAGCGCGAAATTTCAGGTCGTTCTACCAATGCATTGCGTGCAGCAGGAAGTGTTCCTGCGGTTATGTACGGTTTTGGTACTGAACCTGTAAGCATCACTGTTGACCGCAATGCTTTCGTAAAAGCATATGCAAAAGCTGGTGAAAGTACCGTTGTTGAGCTTGTGCTCGATGGCGTTTCTCATCCAGTACTTATCGCCGACACTCAGCGCGATCCTTTGACGGACTTCTTCTCTCATGCAGATTTCCGACGAATTGATCAAAACGCAAAGATTGAAGCACACATTCGCTTGGTACTTGTAGGAGAAGCTCCTGCGGTAAAGAACCATGGTGGAACCCTTGTTCAATCCCTTGAAGAAGTTGAAGTGTTCGCACTTCCAGCAAAGCTTGTTCCTGAGATTACGGTTGATGTTTCTGGACTTGCATCCTTTGATGATGTTATCCACGTTTCTGATATCGTTGTTCCGGAAGGAATCGAAATCAAGAACGATGCCCACATGGCCGTTGCATCGGTACAGGCACCTCGTTCCGAAGCGGAACTTGCGGCACTTAACGACGCTGTAGACTTCGATGTATCTCAAGTTGAGGTATTGAAGGAGAAGAAGGCTGAGGAAGAAACTGAGGAAAAGGCTTAATAGATACATACAAAACACCATCCGCAAGGGTGGTGTTTTTTTGCTATTTCGAGAAAAATGTGCTACATTTCTTGCGGTTCTTTTTACAATTCCATGCTTGCCAATTGTTTTGTGTGCACAGATAGTCTCGCAAAAAAAGATCGTTTCTCTTAAAACATCTCTTTCTGCGAGACTTGCTGCGCCGCAAGTCCTACTTCTCGTGTTTTACGTGGTGTAAAATGCAAAAGTTGTAATTGGCGTAAGGAGATCCAAGTGAATAAAGACCAGGGCTCGCCGCCTGTAAAAGTGGTGGGGTTGGTGATCTTGGCCGCTACACCGATGCTGGCGGCATTGCATTTGTTGTTTTCGCAAGCAGTCCTCCCCAAAGTCGAGCTTCCCCTGTGCAATGGGGACTTTTTCCTTCTCGAAGGAAATCTGGCGGGCTACGCCAAAGACCTTCCGGGGAACGGTTTGCTGGGAGTGAGGTTTCCCAAGGGAGGGTTGGGAACCTTGAGGGATGGGGAGTGTTTTCTTGACGGGGAAAAGTTTTCCCCCGAGGATGCTTGGAGGAAGGCAGCGTCGGCGTGGGGGGTTGGTGAGGAGTGTGGTGATGGATGTTGGTTTTTTGCAAGAGAAGTTGAGGGGCTTCTCGTTACGTGCACGGAGAGAGAAGAGCGGGGAGTCTGCACCCCGCCACCTAGATCACCGTAGTTTGGGGGGTCGTACGGGCAAATTTTCGAAAGAAAGCTTGCCTGTTTTTTTATGCAAAATATTTCCTGTAAAGATGTACTATTTCTCGCTTGAACCCTTCCTCAGAGTGAGATAGCATGAGATATCTATGAAAATTTCGCGAAGAATCCTTGGTATCGTGGCAGGTTTTCTTTTTGTGCTCGGTGCGGGGTTTTTTGCAATACTCATGCGTAACGTTTTTCTTGCTTCGCCAACCTCAACGGACGTCAGCGGTGAGAGTTCTGCTGTAGTTCAGCCTGCCGAAGTTTTTCATCATCCACTTACGGGAGAGGCTTCTTCAGAAGCCGTTCCTATGCCAAGAGTTGCGTGTGTTATGGTTGAAAATAGTGCCGATGCATGGCCACTTTCTGGCGTTGAGCGAGCATTTCTTGTTATAGAAGCGCCTGTTGAAGGAAATATCCCACGTTTTGTTGCATGTTTCGCTGAGGATGCTGATGAGGTAACAAAAATCGGACCCGTACGATCGGCTCGTCCATACTATGTATCATGGATTTCCGGTTTTTCTTCAGCGATATATGCTCACGTTGGAGGAAGTCCTGAGGCGCTTGCTCTTCTTGAAGAAACTCAGGATCTCTACGATATGAATGAATTCTGGAATGGGTCATTTTTCTGGAGGGATTCTTATCGAACCGCCCCGCACAATGCCTATACGTCAACCGCACTGCTCTTTGCATATGCAGATCGACAAAAGTCTGACGCGAGTGAAACTCGTTACGGCTTTGTTTTTGATGATGCAAAGTCTCACGATAATCAATCATGCGAAGATGTTGCTCTTGCTTGGGGGAGTGGTTATGACGTGGTGTGGACATGCACAGCTGATGGCTATGTGCGCACGCGAAAGAATGAGCCTGTGCTTGCTTCTTCGGGAGAGGTGACTCTTGCGAAGAATGTACTTGTTCTTGAGACGGATATTTCGGTTATTGATGACGTCGGTCGTCGCGCGATTACTACCCTTGGAAGCGGTCGTGCGCTATTGTGTCGCGATGGATCGTGTGAAGAGGTTTTGTGGCACAAAGATAGCGATAAATCCCCTCTATCTCTCACAAAGATGGATACATCGGTTGCTACGCTTTCCCCGGGATCTCTATGGATTGAGGTGGTTTCCTCGCTTGATGAGGCTATTGTTACAAATAACCAATCTGAGTAGTTAGCGAGGATTGGATGTTCCTATAAATAATCTTGGAAGATTTCCATAGTCGGAAAGCACCACGCCTGTACCTTGAGGAAAATGTGCGTGCCATGCGGATGCTATGAGTTTTGCTTGCGATGGATCGATTTCGCAAAGCGTAGTCACGGAGAGTGTATGAGGCGGGGAAAGTTGCTCGAGCTCATTAAATAACCGCTCGTAGAGCTCCATGCCGTAAGGCCCCCCGCCAACAAGCGCGAGTTTCGGCTCGTAATGCTTGACCTGTGGATCAAGTGCTTCCCACTGATGCTCGCTAAGATAGGGAAGGTTAGCACATATGAGAAGGTGGTTGATGGGATGAGAGCTTGGCCACTTGGTGAGAATTTCCGGAAGTCGTGCGAGAAGATTTCCTTGGAAAAAGGTGCAACGATCCTCAGCTCCAAGTTTTTGCGCGTTATGCGTTGCGATTTTTAGGGCTTCTTGCGAGATATCTTCCGCAAGAATAGGGGCGGTAGACTCTTTCGCGAGCGTTATCGCAATAGCTCCACTCCCGGTTCCTATATCAAGAACGAGCGTTGTTGGTGTTATGCGTCGAAGGGCTTCTTCGATGAGAAGTTCGGTTTCTGGTCTTGGAATGAGGGTGTTGGCATTTACGTGAAATGTTCTTCCGAAGAAATCTTTTTTTTCAAGAATGTACGCAATGGGCTTATGATTCGCTCGTTCCTGAATCCACGAGAAAAATGTTGTGGAAATATCTTCGGGAACAATTTCGTCTCCGTGTGCAAAAAGATAACTTGTCGGTTTTTGATACGCGTGTGCAAGAAGCGTTTGAGCATCCTTGTGTGGATCGGGTGGAGCGTCAAAAAACGCCTCAGACCAGGCGTTTTTGAGAAGTTGTACTCCTGATTGGAGTGTATGAAAAAGTGTTGCGTTATTCATCGTCGTCGGTTGAGAGATCGGCAAATGAAGCATCTCGAGCGGCAAGGCGCAATGCGTCAATGATGTGTTGAATGTCTCCATCAAGAACGAGTGGTAAGTTGTGCCAGCTTGTTTTGATGCGATGATCGGTTACGCGATCTTGCGGGAAGTTGTAAGTTCGTATTTTCTCAGAACGTTCTCCGCTTCCAATTTGCCCTCGTCGTTCAGCATCAAGTGCCGCGCGTTTTCGTTCTTGTTCTTGAGCGTAAACACGTGCACGAAGTACGGAAAGTGCGCGATCTTTATTTTGTGAAAACGATCGCTCGTCCTGACAGACGACGGTTATACCCGTGGGTACGTGTACCACGCGACATGAAGAGTATGTGGTGTTAACCGACTGTCCTCCCGCGCCTTGGCTTGTCGTTGCTTCGATAGTAACCTCCTTAAGGTTGAGGGAAAAATCTTCTTCTTCAAGCTTTGGAAGAATAGCAACGGTTGCTGTTGAGGTGTGGACTCTTCCCGCTTTTTCAGTTGAAGGCACTCGCTGTACGCGATGAACGCCACTTTCGAGCTTGATAGTTCCGTAAGCGCCTTCTCCTTGAACTTCACAGATAAGTTCCTTGAGACCTCCAAGGTCATTCTGTGATTGTGAAAGGATATTGACGCGCCAGCCGTTACGTTCTGCATAGCGAAGGTACATGCGAAAGAGGTCTCCTGCAAAAAGTGCCGCCTCATCTCCGCCTGTTCCTGCGCGAATTTCAACAATGGCATCGTGTGCATCCATGGGGTCTTGGGGGAGGAGTGCGAGCTCGAGAGCTTTCGCAATCTCTGGAAGTCTTGTTTGGCAGAGGCGAATTTCTTCTTCAACGAACATGCGCATATCCGCATCCTGCGTCTCGCGAAGCGCTTGCTCTGCGCTGGCGAGATCGCGAGTGAGCTTCTCGTACTCATCAGCAATAGTGAGTGTTTTTGAAAGCGTATGGTAGGCGATATTGATTTCCTTGAGTTTCTTTGGTTGACTCAAGATTTCGGGATTGCTAAGGCTTTCTTCAAGAGATAGTTTCTCCTTTCGCTTCTCGAGAATGATGGGTTCAAAGTCCATAGGGGATAGATAAGATAAAACGCCCATCCCCGAAAGGAAAGGCGTTTTTGTGGTAGACAAAGATACTAACGAGCACCTGCTTTTCCGGAGCGCTTTGCGTCTTTTTCTTGAGCGCGTGCTGCGCGTGCTGCTGCTTTTTCTTTTGCAGACATGACGCCGGTAGCGGCAGAAGAAACGCGGCCTGTAAACTTTTCTACACGGCGAGCGGTATCGAGAATCTTTTGCTTACCCGTGAAAAATGGGTGGCAAGCAGCGCATACTTCAATGTCGATGCGCTCTTTTGAAGAACCGGTAACGTAGGTTGCTCCACATGCACAAGCGATTGTTGCTTGTGGGTAGTAGGAGGGATGGATATCTGCTTTCATACGAAGCTCAAAAATTTCAGAGAAAATTGTACGAAATTCTTGAAAAGATGTCAATAAAGCGCTAGGATTTGCGGTATATGTCTCTTCGCGTACAGGATTTTTCCTACGATCTCCCAGCGTCTTTCATTGCGCAAACCCCTGTAAATCCTCGTGATTCTGCAAAACTTTTGGTGCTAGATAGAGTTTCTGGAGATATTGTGCATAGACATGTTCGAGATCTTATTCATGAATTTCGTGCGGGGGATGTGGTGGTTTTTAATCGCTCAAAGGTTTTTCGAGCGCGACTTCGTGCTCGACGCGAGAGTGGCGGGGATGCTGAAGTTTTTATTTTGCAAGTGCAAGATGGTGGAGTGGTTGCTCTTCTTCGTCCAGGTAAAAAGATTCAAGAGCAAGCTTTCCTTGACCTGATATCTGAAGAAGGGGAGGTATTTCTTCGTGTAAATGTTCAAAAAAAGCACGAGGACGGAACGGCGGTTCTTGATACAGGGTGTTCAGCTGAGGAGTTTTTTGCGCACTGCGAGCGTTACGGATCGGTTCCTACGCCGCCCTATATTGCAAAACTCGCTCCCGAAGAAGAGTCGCTTTATCAAACGGTATACGCACGGGAGGTTGGATCCGTCGCCGCGCCAACGGCGGGTCTTCATTTTACCCCTGAGCTTCTTCGGGAGCTCAGGGATATGGGGGTTCAGTGCGAGGAAGTTGTTCTACATGTTGGCATAGGTACGTTTAGGCCCATGCAAACAGAGCTGTTATCCGAACACCGCATGCACGAAGAGCAGGTTTTTCTCTCGGAAGAATCAGCGCGTCGGATTATGCAAGCAAAACAGGAGGGTCGTCGAATTATTGCCATTGGAACAACGACGGTGAGGGTCCTTGAGGGTGTTGCGGCACTGCATGGGGGAGTTTTGCGGGGATTTTCCGGGGGAGTTTCGCTTTTTATCACTCCCGGATTTTCTTTTGCCATCATTTCGGGACTTATGACAAATTTTCACCTTCCAGAATCAACGCTTCTCGTGCTTGTTTCTGCATTTGCGGGAAGAGCATCGGTACTTCATGCCTATGAAGAGGCAAAGCGCTGTGGGTATAGGTTCTTTTCCTTTGGCGACGCAATGTTTATTAGGTAGAATTTCCCTCGGTTGGTCTTTGGCGTTGGCGGATTTATCTAAATGTAGGATGCTATTTGGCACAAGTGACGAGTTCTTCGCTAACTCTTTGACAAAAAAAGCCAAAAAATGTAACCTATTGGCAGCTTTTCAGCTAATTTTATTTATTTTATCTCTCAGGCGTTATTCACCACCATGCATCCTCCCCTCTAAGTTATAGGGGCGCATCGTGAGACGTCGCGGAAAAAAGGATTTATGATTTCTCTTCCTTCGGTACAAGATCTCGTTAAGGCAGGTGTGCACTTTGGACACCGCAGTGCTCACTGGCATCCAAAAATGAGCGCATTTATTTTTGGTGAACGAAAGGGTATTCACGTTGTTGATGTTGAAAAAACTCAAGCTCAACTTGGAACTGCGGCGGCATTTGTTGAAGACATTGCCGCAAAGGGTGGCGTTGTGCTCTTTGTTGGAACCAAGCGTCAGGCACAGGAAGCGGTCGCTGAAGCCGCTCGTGCATGTGGCATGCCATACGTTACAAGCCGTTGGCTCGGTGGAACGCTCACCAACTGGGCACAGATCCAGCGTCTTATTCGTCACTACCTTTCACTTAAAGACAAGCGTGAAAAGGGTGAACTTAAAAAGTATACGAAGCTTGAACAGTTGAACTTCGATCGCGAAATCGCTGAACTCGATGAAAAGATCGGAGGTATCTCTACGCTTACCCGCATGCCAGAAGCGCTCTTTGTTGTTGATGCTCGCAATGAGAAGACGGTTATTCGCGAAGCGCAATCCGTGCACCTTCCTGTTGTTGCACTTGTTGACACGAACGTAAATCCAGCAGGCGTTGCTCATGTAATTCCAGGAAATGACGACGCGGTAAGTTCTATCACGCTCATTTCTCGCGCAATTGCACAAGCAATCAACGAGGGAAAGAAGCGTGTGATCCGAGAGGAGAAAAAGGTTGCGTAATCCTTAACTTACATTAACTCAAAACCATCGTATGGTTACCGTAGAAAATATCGCAAAGTTGCGTGAAATGACTGGTGCAGGAATGATGGATGCAAAGAAGGCGCTCACCGAAGCTCAGGGAAATCTTGATGCGGCGGTTGATCTTCTTCGCAAGAGCGGTGCGGCAAAGGCTGCAAAGAAAGCAGAGCGTGCAACCGCAGAGGGACGCGTACAGACCTACCTCCATGGAAATGGAAAGCTCGCAGTTCTTGTAGAGGTTATGTGTGAAACAGACTTCGTTGCTCGAAATGAAAATTTCATTGCATTCTGTCAGGATCTTGCAATGCACATTGCTGCAGCGGCTCCTCAATATACTACCCGTGAGGAGGTTCCTACTGATGTCGTTGCTCGCGAAATGGCAATTCACCGCGAACAGCTTGCGGCAGAAGGAAAGCCTGCTGAGGTTGTTGAGAAGATTCTCGAAGGAAAGATGAATAAATTCTTTGAAGATATCGTGCTTATGGACCAGAAGTTCGTAAAAGACGATGCGTTGACGGTAACGCAGGTGCTTGAACAGCAGGTATTGAAGATTGGTGAGAATTTGAAGATTGGCCGCTTTGTTCGCATGACGCTTGGAGCGTAAAAAAATCACCCCACACGGGGTGATTTTCTTTTCTGCTACAATACGTCATATGCTTCGCGTTGCAATTAATGGATTTGGAAGAATTGGAAGGATGGCGTGTCGTGCGCTTTGGGGGAGGGATGATCTTGAACTTGTTGCAATTAACGATCTCGCTCCCATTGCAACGTTGTCGTATCTTTTGACGTACGATTCGAACTATGGAACTTGGAATGTTCCTGTATCTGTAAAAGATCAGCAAACATTGCGTATTGCAGGGCAGGATATTCCCGTATTTCAAGAAAAAGATCCTACTCGACTTCCTTGGGAGAGGTTAGAGGTTGATGTCGTGCTTGAATGTACGGGACTTTTTTTAACGCAAGAGCTAGCAATGCTCCATGTAAAAGCAGGAGCTCGACATGTGGTTCTCTCCGCTCCCGCAAAGGATGATCAAATTCCAACGTATGTTTATGGAGTCAATGCACGTCAGGGTGAGGCATTGCCGTGGAGTCATATCGTGAGCAATGCTTCCTGTACCACAAATGCGGCCGCACCAATTCTCGCGGTTCTTGATGAGTACGCTGGAGTTGCTTCGTCGCTCCTCACGACGGTGCATAGCTTTACTGCCTCGCAGGCGCTTGTTGATAGTCCAAAACAAGATTTGCGAGAGGGAAGATCTGCGGTTGAGAATATGATTCCTACAACCACAGGAGCGGCTCGTGCGGTTGCAAAAACACTGCCGCAACTTTCCCAAAAATGTAATGGCATTTCGGTAAGAGTTCCTCTTCCGACGGTGTCACTTCTTGATGTTGTCGCGGTTCTCCGAAAGCCGGTTACCGTTGAAGAATTAGCAAATTGCTTTACGCAAGCCGCACAAGACCCTCGTTGGAGGGGAATTCTTGCCACTTCGACAGACCCATGTGTTTCTTCGGATTTTAAAGGATCCTCACATTCTTGCACGATTGATATACCACTTCTCATGGTGGTCGATGGAACGCTTGTGAAGATTGTTGCGTGGTATGACAACGAGTGGGGGTACGCACATCGGCTTATCGATCTTGCCGTGTCGCTTGATGTATGAAGAAGTTTTTCCCCGCCGAACATCTTTTTCATCGAGAACACCTCGCTGTTTCTGGTTTTTTATTAGCTTTTTTGCGAGGCATCCTTGCGTGGTCGGCGCTAGTAATGCTTTTAAGGCTTCATGCCGGCATGCCTGATATTCTTGCAATTGTTCGCGAGGGAACGGTTCCTTTTCTTGAGTTCTTTGCAACGGTATGTTCATGGTCATTTTGGAAAATCTATAGCTATGAGGCGTGCGTTGGTTTCGCGCTTGGAATAGGCACACGTGTTCATGCGGGAATGCTCCTTGTGCTTTTTGTCGCCATGCTTCTTCCCGCGTGGAGACAGGCGTGGATTATGTGGGGGCCGGGAACACTTCTTGTGGGTGGATTCCTTCTTTTTGCGATATTCGCTCATTGGGGAAGAGTTTATGGAGGGGATATGTTTCTTTCTCGTTAGCATATGCGCCGCGTTGTCATTCTTGGTGGAGGATTTGGTGGACTCACAGTTGCGGTTCGCCTGGCAAAGCGCTCGTTGAAGGATGTTGAAATCGTGCTCTGTGATAAGGAGCGTTATCACGTCTATACGCCTTGGCTTTATTCGCTTGCTGCGGGATTTCTTGACCGATACCCTTCGCGTAGTCGTCAGTTGCGTGCCTTAGCGAGAATTCCCCTTGATACTCTTTGCAAGAGTTGGAACATTCGATTTCGTCCCGGAACATTTTCTGGTTTCAGCAAGGATTATCAATCGGTCATTTTTGAGGATGGAACAACATTGAGGGCTGATATTTTTGTTGTTGCACTTGGTGGTATCGCTATGGATTTTGGCATACCTGGAGTGAAAAAATACGCGCACCGTTTGAAAACATTTTCTGACGCTGAGCATCTGGGAAAGAGCATCGATCTTCTTGCTGAAGACGTGCGTCTCAAAAGGGTTCCTTCGGGAAGCATTGCGATCATTGGTGCTGGTCCAAGTGGCGTTGAATTCTCCGCCGAATGTGCGCTTCGTGTGCGGGCGTGGCGCGAGCGTTATAACCTCGCATCTTCGGCGCTTACTTGCACGCTGTATGACGCAGGTGCTGGTCCCGTGGCAAATTTTCCAACTTCCGTTCAGGAGGCGGTAAAGAAACGACTAGATGCCCTTGGTGTTATTCAAGTTTATCAAGAAGCGCTTCGCGAAGTTGAGCCGCATGCTATTCGAACATCTGGAGGTCGACACGAAGCATCGCTTGTGGTTTTCATGGGAGGAGTTGGAAAAAATCCGGAAAGTGACACATGGGGTCTTTTGCAGGATTCGCGAGGTCGCTTCCTTGCAGAGGACACCTTTTTAGCAAAACAGCATCAACACATCTTTGTTCTTGGTGACAACGCGCGTCGCGAGAGTGGTGGAGATCCTCAAAGTGCCCAAGCTGCGACAAGGGAGGCTTCTTGCGTTGCGTATAATGTAGAAGCTCTCCTTCGTGGACACCCTATAAAATCCTTCCGTGCTCCAACGTGGCACGTTGCACTTGCGCTCGGGGGTTCGTATGCAGTTGCGAGAATTTACCTTCGATGTTCGGGAATTCTTGGATGGGCTATTCGTTGCAGTATTGATTATCTTTATTTTTTCTCTATTCTTCCTCTTCGCACATGGTTGCGTCTGAGTGTTGGAAAATACCCCTATGGAACAGGCTCTCGTGGCGAGTAAGGAGCTTCGTGCACTGATGCACGAAAGCATTCTTCCGGGAACGCGTATTCTCATGCGTTGTGACGCGAATATTCCCTGGGAACCACTTTCAAAAAAACTTGATGACGGCGGTCCTCGTGGAAGAATTGCGGCGCTCATTCCCGAAATTCAGGAGCTTCTTAAGCGTAAGGCGATTGTTGCACTTATGACGCATTGGGGGGAGCCTTACGGAAAAAATGATCCTCAATGGAGTACTAAGCGAATGGTGAAGCTTTTTGAAAAAAGATTAAAGAAAAAAGTCATTCATGTTCCCGCGGTATTTGGTGACGAAGTTCGCGAGGCTCTTGAAAGGGCTCCCCAGGGAAGCGTTCTTCTTCTTGAAAATGTTCGATTTTGGCGTGCCGAAGAGCGTGACGATGATGCGTTTGCTCGTTCGCTTGCCGCAGAATTTTCCCTGTATATCAATAATGCCTTTGGCGTCTGTCATCGTGCACATGCCTCGGTTCATGCTATCACTCGTCATATCCCGAGCTTTGCAGGAGAGTTGATGCGCTCCGAGATGAGAGCATTTACAAAACCCATTGCACATCCACTTCTTGCTCTTGTTGGGGGTTCTAAGATCGAAACCAAGGTACGTTTACTTGAGCGTTTGGGTGTCGTTGCCGAGTCGCTCCTATTAGGGGGTGGTGTTGCGCTTGCGGTTCAGTTGGCTCGCGGTGACGAAGTTCCGGGGGCGGGAGGAACTTTTCGAAGGAAAGAGGTTCTTACTGCGGCTCGAAGAGTTCTTCATCGCTTTGAGCGAAAAATTGTTCTTCCGTCGGATGTTGTTGCGCATCCTGAAGAAGAACGAGTCTTTGATATTGGGCCAATTTCTCGCAAGAGTTATATAGAGCTTATAGGTAAGGCGAAAAGTGTTGTGTGGAATGGGCCCATGGGAATTATTGAAGATGAACAGGGCCAAGAGGGGACGCGGGCACTTGCAAAGGCGCTTCGTAAAAGTGGCGTATCGGTTTTAGTTGGGGGAGGGGATACGGTTGCCTTTCTTGCAAAAGAGAAGTTGCTTCCAAAAGAATGGCATGTTTCCACGGGTGGAGGTGCTATGCTCGCTCTCATAAGCGGTGAACGCATGCCCGGACTTGAGCCTCTTGAGATAGCCTAATTTTTTCTTTTCTGTTACCGTAATCACGTATGCAATCTTCCCAGGAATCCTCTCAGGAAATGTCCCAAGACCAAGAATCCGTATCAGAACAGCTCCCTCAAATGCCAACGCCGTCACCGCGTTGGGGAAAAGAAGCTCTTCGTCTTGTCCTTGATTTTGCTCAGATCATCGGTCTTGCAATGGGGATCGTGTTTATTGTCCACTATTTCCTCATTCAACCCTTTCTTGTAAAGGGCGCTTCCATGGAGCCTAATTACCATGAAAATGAGTATCTCATTGTTGACGCTCTCTCGTATCGTTTTCGAGATCCTCTTCGTGGAGAAACGGTAGTTTTTCATCCACCGGGAAACGAATCTCAATACTACATCAAGCGCGTTATTGGACTTCCCGGAGAGACGGTTGAAATTCGCGACGGAGCTGTGACGATTTATAACGAGACGTACCCAAATGGAAAAACGCTCGAAGAAACATATCTCACCGAACCAACGACTGATACCATGCGTACGGTTCTTGGGAAAGATGAATACTTTCTCATGGGGGATAATCGCGATGCAAGTTTAGACTCTCGACGCATTGGCGCTGTTCCTTTTGATCATTTCGCGGGAAGGGTGTGGATCCGTGGATATCCTTTTTCTGCCGCAGGTGTACTTGAAGTTCCTACTTATAATCTGTAAAGTGACGCCAATATGCCAAAAGTTTCCCCAGCAAAAGCTGTAAAAGCTCCAAAGAAAACTACAAAAGCCCCTGAAACTCTTCGCGGATTCCGCGACATCCTTCCTGATGAACAAGCTCTTTGGGATAAAGCAGAGCAAGTAGCACGTTCTCTTGCTCGTGCGTATGGATTTGGAAGAATCCGACTTCCTGCACTCGAGCAAACAACGCTTTTTGAGCGTGGTATTGGTAAGGATACCGATATTGTTGAGAAAGAGATGTTTACCTTTGTTGATCAGGGTGGCGTGAAGATGACGCTTCGACCGGAGGGAACGGCGGGAGTTGCTCGTGCGTATGTTGAGCACGGCATGGTTAATCAGTCACAACCGGTAAAGCTTTGGTACTTTGAGCCAATGTTCCGTCACGAACGTCCACAGGCTGGGCGCTATCGCCAATTCTGGCAACTTGGTTTTGAGGCAATTGGTTCCGCTGACCCAATCGTGGATGCGCAGATTATTCTCATGACGGAGCGTTTTTGTCGCGATCTTGGACTCGATGTCACTATTCGTATTAACTCTCTTGGAACACTCGCTTCTCGCAAGGTTTATCTTCAAGACTTGGTGAAATACTTTAAGTCAGTTAAGCAACAATTGAGTGAAGTTGATCAAAAGCGTCTTCTTCGCAATCCTTTGCGCGTCCTTGATTCCAAGGAAGACGGCATGGATGAAATTCGCGCTGAAGCTCCACAGCTTCTTGAGTACATCGATGAAGAATCCAAGCAACACTTTATGCGTGTTCTTGAGTATCTCGACGATGCTGGTGTTACGTATGCGCTGAATCCATACTTGGTTCGAGGGCTTGATTATTACAGTAAGACAGTTTTTGAAGTTGTCCTCTCGAACCCTTCTTCCGAGGAGGGTGCTCAATCTGCACTTGGTGGTGGCGGCCGTTACGACGGACTCATTCCACTTTTTGGTGGACGCGAAGAAACTGGTGCCATTGGCGCCGCACTTGGCGTTGAACGTGTACTTAATGCGGTAAAAGCAGCTGGAAAAGCTCCTGTTGCGCAGTACCGCGCTGACGTCTTCTTCTGTCAGTTAGGAGAAGCCGCTCGTCGCAAGGGTCTTCGCATTTATGAAAAATTCCGTGAGGCAAATATTGAAATCGCCGAGGCTTTTTCAAAGGGAAGTCTCAAGGGTCAATTGGAAATGGCTGATAAGGCAAAGGCTCCTTTTGCGATTATTCTTGGTCAAAAGGAAGTTCTTGATGGAACGGTGATTATTCGCGATATGGAATCTGGCGTGCAAGAAATTGTCGACGCTGAAAAGGTTGTCGCATTGGTACTCAAGCGCCTTCAAGATCTTCGAGGACCCGCGCAGCCTCCCGTTGTTGCACCACAGGCCTAGCTTGACGTCATTTATTCCTTCCTGTATACTCCTTCACATTGAAAAGTAGGTGAAATCATGTGTCTAGCTATATCGAAACCAAACGAAAAAAGGGAGAAAGTTTTGACGCTCTTTTGCGTCGCTTTACCCGCCGCATGCAACAAAGCGGAAAGTCTCTCACGGTAAAAGCAAATCGTTTTTGGGTAAAAACTCCAAAAAAGAACAAAGTTCACGATTCTGCAATCCGATCCCTCAAAAAGGCTGCGCATCGCGCGTACCTTCTCAAGACGGGAAAGATTACCGAAGAAGAGCTCCGCGGTCGTCGCTAAAAGAAACACTGGATTTTTCCAGTGTTTTTCTTTTGTGATCTTGTAATCTCCCAAGGGATCGCTATACTAAAACTATCTTTTTCTTTTGTATGCAAACACTTCTCCAAAAACTCCAGGAAGACATGAAGACCGCCATGAAGGGGCACGATGCTCAAACGCTTGATGTTCTTCGCATGGCAATTTCTTCGGTGAAAAATAAGGCCATGGAACTTAATAAGGAACTTTCCGATGCGGATATCATTTCAGTCCTTGCCTCGGACGCGAAGAAGCTTAAGGATGCTTTGGATTCTTTTGTTTCCGCGGCCCGTGAAGATCTTGCAAAGAAAGCTGAGGAGGAGCTTGCGATCTTACAGCGATATCTACCCGAGCAACTTTCCGATGCGGATCTTGAGGAGAAGGTGCGTCAAAAAGTTACCGAGCTTGGTATTCAGGGATCTCAAGCGGCGGGAAAGGCTATGGGTCTTTTAGTGAAAGAGTTGCAGGGAATTGCGGATGGATCTCGTATTAAGGCGGCTCTTGATAAAATTCTTGAAAAAAATTCCTAATGTTTGCACATCGAGCAATTCTTGCTGACGTTGTTCATTTTTCCGTACCAAAATCCGAAGCGCTCTACCGCATGGCTGAGCTTGAGGAACTTACTAAAACGTACGGTGGTATTGCAGTTGTGCACACTATTCAACGTCGTGCTGTTCCCGATCACCAAACGTTCTTAGGAAAGGGAAAGGTAGAGGAACTTCTTGCGCATGCATCTTCCTGGAAAGCAACGGTGCTTATTGTAAATGCGGTACTCAAGCCGAGTCAGATGTTCCGTCTCGAAGAAGCATTGCGCCCTGTTGGTGTAAAGGTGTGGGATCGTATAGATCTTATTTTGCATATTTTTGAAAAGCACGCCACAACTGCCGAAGCGAAGCTTGAGATTGAGCTCGCAAGACTTCGTCACATGGGACCTCGCATTTTTAACATGGGACAACAATTGGGTCGTCAGCGTGGAGGAACGGGAACTCGCGGTGGAAGTGGTGAGGGAAATACTGAAGCCATGAAGCGTCATATTCGCGAGCAAGAGCGAACGATTCTTGAGAAACTTGAACGTTACGAGCATACAAGGCAGGAACAGCGAAAGCGTCGGGAGCGACAAGGGAGGGCAACGGTCGCCTTGGTTGGATATACAAATGCAGGAAAAACATCGCTACTTGCGGCGCTTACAAAAAAACAAGAGCATGGCGAGGATAAGCTTTTCGCGACGCTTGATACTCGGGTAGGAGAAGCGTTTTTGCCCGAAAGTCAAACAGCGGTTCTTATTTCAGATACCATTGGATTCATTGAAGGACTTCCTCCTTCGCTGATTAATGCATTTACCGCAACACTATCCGAAGCAGTGCATGCGGATGTACTTCTTCTTGTTGCTGATGGTTCTGATTCTGCATGCACAAGAAAGATTGGTGTTGTGAGAGATATCTTGAAGCTTCTTCGGGTTGAAGAGACTCCCTGCATTCTTGTCCTTAACAAAATAGATCTCCTCGATGAGCGTGCTCGTCAAGAACTTTGTGAAAAGTATCCTGAGGGACTGCTTGTTTCCGCGCGTACGAAGGAGGGGCTTTTGCACCTCAAGAGCGAGCTCGCTAGAGTGTTGTCCCCAGTTCCCAAGAAATAATCTCTCATTGCAAGATTGGATGGGGTAAAATATGGGGTGATATGGCTTTTTCTTCGCCCCTTTCTCGCATCGCACTTTTTCTTGGTGTGTGCATGATTTTTGCGGGAGCCCAAACGACATTCGCGCAATCGCTTGACGTGCAGACTTCAGCAACGGAAGTTGCTCAAACTGCTGGCTTTTCTCAAACAAGTTTCATTGATATCTTAGGAACGCTTATTAACATCGTTCTTTCACTGCTAGGCGTTGTTTTCCTGTTTCTTGTTTTGTATGCAGGTTGGCTTTGGATGAATGCGCAGGGTGATCCTAAGCAAATTGAAAAGGCTCGAGGAATCTTAATCAATGGTGTTGTAGGATTGGTTATTTTGCTCTCAGCGTACGCGATTACAACGTTTGTCATTAATTTCCTGAGTGATTCCGGATTAGTAAAAGATGGCAATAAAGATGTTTCATATGCAACGGTCGCTGTTGAACGTCTTTCTGGCGCACTTGGCAGTGGATCCCTACGTGACCACTACCCTGAAAGAAATGCTACCGATATTCCTCGCAACGCTCGGGTTATCGTGACGTTTAAGCAAGCGGTTATGCTTGAAGACATCATTCTTAACTATGATGACAATGGTACCCCTGAAGATGTAAGTGACGATGTAAGTCAGGGTGATCTCATGCTTAATACTGACGTGGTAAAGATTTATCGAACGGCGGACGGTCAGGAGACTGCGCTTAGCAATGTGACCGTTGCGTTTTCTTCCGATCTTCACACGGTAGTATTCGATCCTCAGGAGTATCTTGGATCTCCTTCGAGCCCAGTATCTTATTCAGTTTTTCTTAGTGGAGATTTTTCCAGCGCCCAAGGTGATGCATTTTTTACAGGAGAATACGCTGATGGGTATCTTTGGTCGTTTGAAACAGGAACTACTATTGACACTGAGCCGCCAACGCTTCTTTCGGTTGTTCCAAGTCAAGGAAGCTCATATGCTCGCAATATCACCGTTCAGATGACGTTCGATGAACCTATTGATCCACTTTCCGCTTCAGGAACAAGAGAAAGTTCCGGGGGTTACGATATCATCCAAACGTCGGGAAGTGACCGAATTCCTTTGCGAGGAACGTATGCGCTGAGCAATGGATACACCACGGTGACGTTCATTCCTACCGATGCTTGCGGAACTAATTCTTGTGGAGATACATTGTATTGTCTTCCGGGAGATCAGACGGTTTCGGTTTTGGTGCAGGCCGCAACAGTGGGAAGTAATCCTCCACAAGTTGATGTATATCCTTACGATGGTATTGCTGATGTTTCTGGAAATGCACTTGATGGAAATAATGATGGCGCTGGGGGTGATGATATTTCTTGGTGGTTTTCAACAACCGATAGCATTGCGCTTGATGGTCCCGTTCTTGAAACAATTTCTCCTAACATCCTGGGGTCGGATGTTGCGCTTGATATTCCAATTACCGCGGTATTTTCCGATGTTCTTCTCGCTGACACGGTGGTGAGTGATGTCATTTCACTCACCAATAAAGAGGCGGTATCTCAAACTTCTCATGAGCTTTGGTATCGTCCAAAGGCAACGTATCTTGACGGTGAGGGAAATGAAGTTCATCAGCGCAGTGGAGTTGCACAAAAAACACTCGTGACGCTTTCTCATGGAACATTCCTCGAATCCATTGAAGGAAAGACGTATATGTATGGTGTTACGCTTGGTAGTGGAATTAAAAACGCGTATCAAAACTGTTACGTTCCCGCGGAAGGACCTGGTCGTGATGGGGGAGTTTGCTCGGGTCCTTCATGTTGCAATGGTAAAGAATCTTCAGAAACCTGTGATCTTTTCTAATCGTCTATGAATCGTTTCCTTCGTTACGGTTTTGCTCTTAGCCTCATGACGGCGCTTCTTGGAGGAGGGGCGACGATACCTGTCTTTGCTCAAACCGCACAAGATTCACTTGAAACCGTTGGCGATCAGGCAGGTCTTGGATCCGAAGATATCACCATAGTCATCGCTCGACTTATTCGAGTTGGCCTTGGTCTTTTGGGTGTTGTTGCGGTGTGTATCGTGCTTTATGGCGGTTGGACATGGATGACGTCAGCAGGAGACGAAAAGAAAATACAAGATGCCAAAAAAACCATGATCAATGGTTTTATCGGCATGCTCATCATCCTTCTTTCTTGGACGATTACTTCATTTATCATGTCGAGTATCCTTGGCGCAACAGGGGGTTCCATTGGAAATTCTTCGGGAAATGGAGGCTCTTCCGGTGGCGGAGGGTCTTTTGGCGGAGGGGTCTCGCTTTCCGCGTTTGAAGTGAAGGCAATTTCTCCTTCCGGGGCTCAGACAGCAAGAAATCTCCGCGTTTCTCTTGGTTTTACTCATGCAGTAAACGAAGAAACCGTAGCTGATGCTATTGAAATCACCGAAAAAGAAAGTGGAAAAAATGTAGAAGGAACATTCGCGACATCGGGAAAGCGAGTTGTATTTACGCCTTCACAGCCCTGCGAGGCTCCGAATGAGGATCGATATTGCTTTTCCGCCGACACGGCGTATGTCGTCAAGGTCTCTTCTTCGCTGGAAAACACGGCTGGAAAATCCCTAACATGTACATCCGAGACATCGTGTACGCAAACTTTTACTGCAGGATCTCTTATTGATACGCAAGATCCAAAGGGTGAATTTTCCGCTCCAGACGCCGATACGGTTGTTTCTGTTGACGGTCTTGAGCCTCTTGAGGTTCAGGCGTTTGATGACGCGGGTGTTGCTTTTGCTGACTTTTCGGTTGATGGAGTTCTTGTTGATAGTGCGGTTGTGCCGTATGCATATGCACTCGACGCGCTTCTTGAAGGCGAATGGAATACCTATGGCGTAGCTCCCGGAACTTCACATGAAATTATCGCGGTCATTGAAGATGTTGCGGGAAATACAGGTAAGGCGTCAGTTGAAGTTCTCGCCCGATCTGCAACGTGTTTTAATGACATTCAAGATAGCGATCTTGGAGAAACGGGGGTAGATTGCGGAGGTGATAAAACCCTTCCAACGTACTGCGGGGCATGTCCTTCGGGTACAGGCTCTTCATCGAGCGGTTCTTCTAGTTCCTCCGGATCTTCTGGTTCCGGAAGTGGGTCCTCCTCTTCGGCGGGTTCTTCGTGTGAGAAGAATTATGATTGTGGCTCTGGAGCTTTTTGCGAAGGAGGTGTCTGTACAGAGCTTCCTGAAATCACTAATGTCACTCCAGACAATGGAGCGGTAGGAACATATGTCACCATTTCGGGTTCTTCATTTGGAACAAAAGAGGGTGCTGTCTATTTTTCAAACGGAAGAGGTGGGGAGGTAAAAGCTTCCCTTGCAAGTTGTTCTAGTGGTTGGACGGATACCCAGCTTGTCGTTGTTGTTCCCGAGGGTGCAGGAGATGGAGCTTTGCGAGTTGTAGCATTTTCGCAAGAGGATGACGCAACGGATGATGCCCGTGGAGAGCTTATTCCTGATTTCGATGTTAACGATACGCGACATCCTGGAATTTGCGCAATTTCTCCATCAAAGGGATCTATTGCTTCGGTGTTTGATCTTGATGGATACGGCTTTGGAGCATCGCGCGATTCAAGTGTTGTAGTATTCGGCGATAATGTAAAAGAGGCGGGAAGTTATACCGCGTGGACTGATGCGGCTATTTCTGCAACGGTTCCTTCGGTATCCCCAGGAAAATACTCGGTATTTGCCAGAGTTGATGGAGAAGAGAGTAATGAGGTTATTTTTACCGTTCGTGATAGCGCAAGTGAGAGTACCGATCCGGTCATTGCCCAGCTTACGCCAAGCCAAGGAGGGGAGGGGCAGTACCTTACGCTTACAGGAACTGGATTTGGATCGCGCTTGGGAAATGTATGGTTCGAGCACGAACAAACAGGAGAGCGTTTACAGGGAAATATGGATTTTCCCGAGGCTTGTAGTGCGAGTGTGTGGTCCGATGAAGAAATTGTTGTTATGGTTCCAAAGGGAGATCTTGGGGTTTATGCACTTACCGTTGAGACTGCTTCAGGGGAATCTTCTCCTGTACAATTTGTCATGACTGACGATGTTGCGGCTCCTGGAATTTGCGCACTTAGCCCATCGGAAGGTGATGCTGGTTCAACGGTGACTATTTGGGGTGAAAATCTCGGATCCTCCCAAGGAAAAGTTATATTCACGGGAGGCTCCGGAAACGTCACTACTTGGTCTTCTGATGAGGTTCAGGTTGTTGTTCCCGAGGGTGTTCAAACTGGGGACGTCTACGCGGTAAATGCTCAAAACGAGCAGGAAAGTAATACAAAAACATTCTTTGTAACTTCCAATAGCCAAAGTTCGGGAGGTTCTCCAGCAGAGGTTTCGTATGCCTGGTCTTTTTCTTCGGGAACCATGCCAGAAGTTCCTGAGGTTATTACAGCATGTACCGATGCAACTATTAGTGCCGTTCCAAATAGTCGCTTCACCGATGCGGTATGTACAAATGCAATTGTCTATGTTGAATTCACTTCGGTCATGAATCAGGGGACGCTTGACGACGCCTTGATTGTTGAAAATGAAAAGGGCGAGGTTGTTGACGGTGTTTACGCAACAAAAGAAAATGCCGTTGCATTTACTCCAGGAACCTCGTTCGATCGCGATGCTACGTATAAGGTTCGTGTAACGACCGCGGCTATGTCTGCGCAGGGAACTCCTCTTGAAAAAGAAGTCTCCTGGACATTCACAACGTCGCCAAACGGTGAACAGTGTGGAGTTGAAAATGTTATCGTTTCTCCCGAAGAGGCAACACTTACTGCTCGAGGTGACCTTCAGCAGTTTATTGCGCTTCCGGTTACCGATTGTACAGTTCTTTCAAGTAAGGACTTCTCGTGGGATTGGAACGTGAGCGCTTCCTATGCTCGCTTTAATGAAGAGGATCCTTTCTGTAGTGGTGGTGAGAGTGCATGTGCAACGATTGAAGCTCTCGCTGAGGGCGATGCTCAGGTTGTTGTTTATGAAAAAGACAGTCTTGTCGCCGAGGATGCGGTGCTTCACATTAATTTCACCGATCCTTACGTTACGCGATACTACCCAAACTGTACGGAGGCTTGTACAAACGCTGTGGTAGGTGCCGAATTTAATATCCCGGTACAGCCCGCAACACTTTCTCTTGGAACAACGCTTTATGCTTGTACGAATGAACTTTGTACATCAAAGCAAGAGGTTGCAGGAGTTACTCCACGTTGTACGTATGATGACAGCAATGCATGTTCTGGAGTTGTGTTTGATCTCGAGCGCCCTCTTGAAGCGCAGAAGTTTTATCGCGCGGTAATTTCTGGACGCGTTCGCAGTGAAAGTGGAGTTCCACTTATTCGTACGAATGATGGTGGTGATTTTGCTTGGACATTTAGAGTTCGTGAAGACGCGACACTATGTGCGGTGAGTCGTGTCAGTATATCTCCATCGGCGCCAACGTCTTCAGAAGTTGGCGATCAGAAGCTTCTTACAGCTTCTGCCTTTGGAGATGCTGATTCATGTTCGGTTTCTGGACAGATGCTTGATGCATATGCGTATCCATGGTCGTGGACAAATCCTATTGAGGATGAAAATTATGACGATAACGAAGATACGGTTGTTGCAACATGGTTTGCGGAAGGCGAGGTAGATACCGATCCGGCAAGTGTCGCTCAAGGATGCACGTCACTTTGTACGTCATCGGGAAGTGAAACATATAGCGCCATTTGTGGCGATGGAGTGCTTGAAACTATTGCCGGTGAAGAGTGTGAGGATGGCAATATTTCCAATGGAGATGGTTGTTCTTCGGCATGTCTTCGTGAGGGTGGAAATAGTTTTGGAGCTTGTGGAAACGGACAGGTTGAGCGTCGTGGTGACGGATCTGGAGAAGATTGTGATGACGGCAATCTTCAGGATGGTGATGGATGTTCCGCAATCTGTCTTGCTGAGGGGTCCTCTTCGGTTGGTGCAACATGTGGCAATAAAGACGTTGCACTTGACCCTACATCATTTGCAGGTGAAGAGTGTGATGATGGCAATGCTCGAAATGGTGACGGGTGTTCGTCGCAATGTATCAATGAAGGAACTCCAACGTTCATTGCCATTGGCAGTGCTTTGTGCGGAAACGGATCGCTCGAAGCTCCATACGAAGGTTGCGATGATCGCAATGTTATCTCCGGAGATGGCTGTTCCTCGACATGTCTTCTCGAGGGCTCCTCTCGAGGTTATCAAGTTCCTTCAGTGTGTGGAGATGGTGCTCTTGGAATGGGGGAGTCCTGCGATGACAGTAATACGGAAAATGGTGACGGTTGTTCCTCGCGATGTCTTCTTGAAGGTTCATCGGGCTTATATGCAGAGCCTTCCTTCTGTGGTGATGGAAGGATTGGAACTGGTGAAGTTGCGGCATGCGAACGAGGTGCGGGAGGTGACGGTCGTATTGATCCGGTACAGGTTGCTGAAATTGCTCCAACGGCTCCTTTTGAAGTAGATCCGGAAACAGGAAAGGCCGTAGCGCACGTTTCTGTTGTTGAAGATGATGCAAGTCTTGGTGCAAGTGTTGACTGGACGCTTTTCTGTTCTGCGACCCGAGATATTCAGTGTCGAGATCCTTTTGTTCAGGGTGTTGGTACGGGAAATTGTTGTATGGATCGTCCAGAGGTAACATTTGCCTCACTTGGAAATGCGGTATGTAGAAATGCTTCGCTGTACGCAACGTTTAGCCAAGAAATGGATGAAAATTCTTTTGTCACAACACTTGACTCTGGAGAAATTGTTTCGAGTTTCCATGTGGAGCTTGATACCGCTTCTTCTGGCGGCGTTTGTCCAGTAAGTCATCGCAAAGTTGCTTTCGCGAATCAGTCATTTGCCGAGCGCATGGTGCGTGTTTTGCGAGGGCTTATTCTTGGAAGAGATGCTTTTGCCGCATCTTCGTACGCGGGATGCTATCTCCCGGTTACGGGATTCACCCAAACTTCTCAGGGAGATGGAACGTATCGTGTAACTCTGGATACCGAGGAACTTCTTGTGGAGAACGGATCGTACACTTTGGTGGTCATTGGCGATGAAGATCCTTTCAGTGAAGGTGGTGAAGATGGTGATCGTCCATTCGTAAAATCAGTTTACGGCGTTGCTCCAATGGGTAATGCTCGCGAAACCTTTAGAGTTGGTAGTGATATCTGCAAGGTTGATCTTGTGCAAGTGACCGATGGAAGTGATGCTCCTGGATATTTTTCATCGCTAGATGAGTCGCATGAGCTTACCGCTACAGCACTTTCATACAATCAGCAGGGAGGAACTCAAGAAATTCACCCCATAAACGGAGTTTACTCGTGGGATTGGACATGGGTTTCTGATGATGACAGTGTTGTGAAACTGGTTGAAGATAAGACAGTGGGAGAGTCGGCGGTTGTTGTTTCGGGAGGAAAAAATGGAGATGCTAATATTGCCGCCACTGCTGAAATTTCCGACATGACAAGCGGAGTTCTTGTTGAGGGAAGAGTATCGGGATATCTTCCATTCACGGCACTACTTTGTGAAAATCCTTGGCCCGGCATATCCTCCTATCCATGGAATGATGATCGTGATCATGTTGGTGAGGGTGCGGTTGCTGGCGCTGGTTGGATGAATGTTTCCTTTGGTTATTGTAAGGATGCGGGATCTTCCGGATCGTCAGACGATCTTCCCGGTCTTCACGTTGTCGGCATTGAAAATCCTCAAGACGACTCTATTGTAAAAGAATATCTCTTTACCATTGAGGGAACTCACGATGCCTTTGGTCTGCGTATCGCAAAAAATCCAACATACGATAGTCCTCTTGCGTGGTATAAGCGACAAGGATTCGCGGGATCTCCAAAGGAACTCACTATCGATGGTCTTTCTGCTATTCAAGATGGTCGAACGACGTACATCGCCGCTCCAAATCTTTCAGGGGGAAATACCACATTCTCGAATATCTATATTCTTTCCTATAACGATGAGGCGGGTCCTGAAGCTTCCGAGATCTACACGCAAATTCTTGAAAATATTCAACTCCTTACAAACCTCTCATCGGTTGGATTGTGTACAGATAGTCTTGGAGGCTTTACTACAACAAAGTGCTCGTACGACGGTGATTGTGGTACTGCGGGTATTTGTGGCGACAATAAGGCAAAGCTTTCTCGAGACATGCGACGTCTTACGGATATTACCGATATTGGTGATATCATTGCCGCATATGGACGAGAGAATGGATTCTGCTCTCAAACAACAGAACAGGTTTGTGCATCTTCGAGCGACTGTCCGGAAAGTGAAACGTGCCGCGCTGGTGTTCCTCTTCTTCCTTCGGGAACTTCGGTTCGAGGCTTGGCATCGAGCGTTTGGGGATCTTGGCAAGAGATTCTTGGAGGCGCGCTTGACATGACGCTCCCCGAGGATCCGCTGAATGTGTATCGTGGATGTGGCGCTTCGCCGTTCACTTCATACAATGCCAACACGTGTGTTGATGAAGTTTCGGGATCGTATGTTTGCCCACTTTTCTCTGCCGCGTACCACTACCAGGCAGTTGGTCAACATGAGGCTAAAATTTTTGCCGATCTTGAATTTAGGGAGGCTTCATGGTTCTATCCGCTTGAATCTTCTCAGGATACAGTGACGCTTCGTGCCGGCAATATTTCTTCTGAAAAGCAGGGATTCTCAATGGTGCCATTTTGTAGCGGCATCATCCGCGGCGCCTCGTCGGTTTGTGGTGATGGCATTGTTGGAGGATCTGAAGTGTGTGAACTTGGAGAGCGTGGAGGATCTTCCGTTGCGTGTGATAGAAATGGCGATGGAACCAATGATGGATATACTTCGCAAATGTGCAACGGAACATGTACGGCATTTATTGATGATGCTCATGCGGTATGTGAATCTTCAACGTGTGGAGATGGAATTGTTGATGTGCGCAGTGAAACTTGTGATGACGGTGCGCTTAATGGTATGTATGGATATTGTGGAAGTGACTGTTCATACGCAACTGCAACATTCTGTGGAGATGGTGTAACCTCCGCGGGAGAGTCGTGCGATTGTGGTGATGCAGGTCTCTTCTCGTCACTTCCTTCAACGGGACGCGCGTATGAATCGGCTCAAAGTGCTTCTTGTGTTGCATTTAACGGTGAGTATAGTAAGTCTGAATCTTCGGGATGTTCGTGGGACTGTCAGGGGCCTGCGGCGTTCTGTGGTGACGGTGATATTAACGAAGGTGAAGTTTGTGATGGTGAAGATGCCAAGTGGGCTGGAGCTCTTTGTTCAACGGGTCCTTTTGCGGGAAAGCCATGCTCTTCTTCGGATGAGTGCTCCGGAGGAACCTGTGGAGGATCTGCTCAATACTCTGCATGTCAGTCAGGCTTTACTCGAGTACGCACCTGTGATGATGACGCGGGAGGTACCTGTGCGTACACGGCGGCATGGTCATCAATTCGATGCACGGAGTCGGGAAGTTGCGGCGATGGCGTTATTGATGCTGATGAAGCTTGTGATGATGGAAATACGGATCCTGCAGATGGTTGCACGGATAGTTGTCAGTACAATGTTTGTGGAGATGGCGCTATCTACGTTGGTGAGGAGGAGTGTGATGAGGGTTCTTCAAACGGAGCAGGTTGTGATGCGGGATATGGATCTTCTTGTTCTGCGTGTACAACGTCATGTCGTCTTGTAATCTCTTCCGGATCGTATTGTGGTGATGGAGTTGTAAATGGAAGAGAGTTCTGCGATGGATCTGACATTCCTTACGCTTACTTTGACAGTACTACGGATACCATCTTTGGTGCATGTTCTGTTGAGGATGCACGTGCTGGAAAAACAGTCACAGGATCCAATAACACGGTGTATACCTGTCGTCGCGTAGGTATGTGTGATGGTGGTGCTCAAAATGGTGAGTACTGTACAACTTCTCTTGGAGTTTTTGAAGAAGATACGGCTTCATGTGGTGCCTTTGGATCGTGTGTCTTCCCAACATGTTCAGATACCTGTACGGCCTCTTGTCCGCTATCGCAATCATCTCTTGCGGTTCTCGCGACACCAAACCTTGCAGGATCCTCGGCGTCATCAACGGTAAACCTCTATAGCTACGATAGTTCTTCAAGTGCAACGCTTCCTAATGCCGCGACGCTTACCATGCCAGCATGTACCGTCGCTTCATCGCTCACGGGAACAGTTAGTTTGAAGAACGTTACTCCACCTGAGGCATATATCGTCTTTGTAACTGATCGATCTTCTTCCATGGCAACGCCACTTGACGGAAGCGATGATAGATTGACGGTTGCAAAGGATGTTCTTGAGCAATCCATTCGATCTCTCTTTGATGAGCTTGGAGAAAGTGCGCATATTTCACTTGTTGGCTACTCAAATTCTGGAGGATCCGGCATCTGTAGTAGTCCAATGGCATACAGTTGTGCGCAAGATGCTGATTGTACCTACAATAATTCAACGACGTGTGATGACAGGTTGAGTTTTCTTACGGTTAATCAGGAGAGCGTTCTTGATGATCGCATCGCTGAATACACCACGGGAGGATCTACGTATACAGGGGACGCTCTTCACGAGGCAAAGGTCATGCTCGATGGAATAAGCGACAGTGAAGCAAGGAAGATTGTTGTGCTTTTAACGGACGGTTCTCCGACTGATAATCCCGAGAGCGAGGCGGATCTTCTTAAGGCTAACGACTACGAGCTCTACACGGTTGCACTTACCACCGACACGTCGCTTATCGCATCTATGAATGAGTGGTCGTCAAATAATGGTCAGGAAATTGCTGATAATGGCATTGACTACGCGTATGATGGATCTACTGCCGAGGATCTTGAAGATGCTTACAAGGGCATTGTCGATTCGCTTCTTGGTATTACGGTTTCCGTGCTAAGTTCTCGTGATGGAGTGGCGAAGCTTTCAACTCGCCTTGTTACGGAGGGTAGCGGCATCGCTCTTCCATGGCCTGAAAACTTCTCTTGTGATCCGACATCAGAGCAGGAAATTCCTCTTCAGGTTACCTTCCTCGGTGAGGGAATGGTTGAAGTGTCAGATATTCGTCTTGAATATTGTGCTCCGTAATCTCTATGCAGAATCCTCAGTTTTTTCGCGTAACACCACCAGACGCTCCTCTTGCGCAATCACGCTTGCGGGGGCGTCTCCCTCCCACGCGTTCACTTGTTATTCTTGGTTCGTTGAGTGTCGGACTTGTTTTTCTTGGAGTTTGGGGGTGGAACGCTTGGCAATCTTCGCGCGAGCTCACCCCTCGGGAGAAGGCGATACAGGCTCTTGAAGAAAGACGGTCTGCATGTTCGAGTGATGATGTGAATTGCTTGCGTTCTGCAACCGCGGATGTCGCGCGTGAGACAGGTGTTGGAGATGTGTGTGTAGGATTGGAGGGTGGAGAATACAGTTCTTGTATTTCGCTTGCCGCAAAATCCGCTCGATCGACGACATTGTGTGATAGTTTGATGGGTGAAGAGGATAAAAATTCTTGTCGCGATGGGGTTATTCTTGCTCGCGCCAATGCGGGAGATCTTATGACGCTCTGCGCCTCAGCTTCTCGTGAAAGTGTTCGCTATGCATGTGAAGGTCTTATTACCCAGAGGGCTATTCGAGAGGGTAATTGTGTTGCATATGGAGTCCCTGAAGAGGCGTGTACAACACAGATGCGTATTGAGTCAATTCTCGCATCAGGATCACCAAGCGCTTGTGCCGAACTTCCTTCGGAGGAGCGTGCTACATGCCAGGATCTTTTTGCGTCGCGCGACAGTGATACTGATGGACTTTCTGCTGAGCAAGAGGCTCGCTATGGAACATCTGATACAATGCAGGACACTGATGGAGATGGTGTGTTTGATGGAGATGAAGTGGCGGCAGGTCAAAATCCTTTACAACCATAGCTTATGTTTGACGATCACAACGAACCAAAAGACATGTTTGCAAGCATCCCTGAAAAAACTCCTTCAATGCCATCGCCAACATTGTCTCCACAATTCACCGAGCAACAGCCGGTAGCTCAGGATACCTTTACGGTATCTCCAGATCCTTCCGCAAAAAAACACATTTTTTCCGTCATAGGAATGATGACGATTGCCCTTGTTTGCCTTGGTGGTGCAGGGTATGCCGCATATCGTGCAATGACGGCAACTCCATCCGAAGAACAAGTGATTCTAGAGCAAGATACAGAAGCTCAAGATACGCAGAAAACTACTGAAAAAAAATCCACGGTAAATGATACTGAAAAAAATGCTACCGACGGAACTGTTGCGGTTGTTGACAGTGATGGTGATGGGCTTTCTAATGAAGAAGAACGTACACTTGGAACATCTGTCGCAAAAGCTGATAGCGATGGAGATGGTTTGGGAGATAGGGAAGAGGTGAAGGTTTACGAAACAGACCCGCTGAGAGCTGATACCGATGGTGATACCTATAAAGACGGTGAAGAGGTTCGCAATGGGTACAATCCCAATGGAAATGGAAAGCTTTTGCAATTGCCTCGCTAAGTATGCCAGAAGGTCTTTTGCCAGAATCCCCAAGACTTTTTAGTCTTCCCAAAGAATTTCGCACACGGGAAGCGGTTTTGGCATTCGATCCTCTTGCGTCTGCAAGTTTTCAGGCGCCACCCGTGGAGGTTCAGCCGGTTATTGTTCCATTTATGGTTCCGTCCGAACCGCAGGTTGTTCATACAACATCTCGTCTTCCCTGGTTTTTACTGGGATTTGTACTGCTTTGCGGTGGTGTTGGTGGTGTGCTCTTCTTCTTTCAAGACCGTATATTTGGGGGCACTCAGGAGGTTCCACCGGTGGTTGTTGTTCCTGTTGTTGATGAGAAGCCCAAGGATCCTCTTCCGGGAAGTGATGCAGATAGTGATGGACTTACGGATATTGAGGAGCGTCTTTACGCAACCGAGTCTCGAAATCCCGATACTGATGGTGACACATTTCTTGATGGTAATGAGGTTTTTCACCGATATAGCCCAACGGGCCTTTCCCCAGAGACGCTTCGTGATACAGGAACAGTGAAGGTACTTTCTTCAGATGCACTTCCGGTAACTATTCTTTACCCCGCGTCGTGGAATGTTTCCTCTGACGGTTCACTTATTTCATTCGCCTTGGAGAAAGGTGAAAAGATCTCTTTTTCTCTTGAGAAAAAGGATGCGTTATTACAGGTAAAACCCTGGGTTCGTCAGATGGGGAAGTCATTTACGGGTTTTCATGAGCTTCTCACAAAACAGGGATATCTCGGACTTCTTGCAAATAATGGACGCGAAGCGTATATCGATGGTGGCGCGTATGGCATTCACGCAGTATATGAGCTTGGTTCTGCTCTGAGCATCGAATATCTCCAGACATTTTCTATGATGCTTAACAGTATTACGCTTCCTGTCGTTGAAGAGAATCAGTCAGTGCAAACCCCCTAAACATGCTTTCTTTTGATGTCGAACAGAGCCTTCTTCCGAACAGCCTTCGCTTTAGCGATGGCATGCTTCGCCGTGTAAGGCAAGCTTTCTCTCGTCAACTGCCAAAGGTTTCTGGAATTATTCACATTCACATTGTAGATGAAACTGAGATACGAAGACTTAATCGCATGCATCGAGGTAAGGACAAGGTAACTGACGTTCTTTCATTTCCTCTTGAAAGCCCTTATAGCGAGGAGCTTGGCGATGTGCTTATCTGTATGGCGCAGGCGCTTCGTCAGTCGGAAGGAGATGACGAGCTTGAACTTCTCGATCTTTTAGTTCACGGCATTCTTCATGTTCTTGGTTATGATCATGAAGATCCTGCTGATGCTCAGCAAATGTTTCCCCTTCAAGATGCTCTGGTGGCTGAAATATTGCGATCCCTATGATGTTTTCTCGTCTTCGAAAAAGTGTACATTATGCCATTCGTGGCATTTACGATGTCGCACAAAGTGAGCAGAATTTTCGCATACAGCTTATTTTTGGAGGATGCGCAATCATGCTTTCGTGGATTATTTCCTTCGCGGCCTGGGAGCGCATTGTTATTGCACTTTTAGTGCTTGGTGTTTTGGTGCTTGAAATTATGAATAGTGTTCTTGAGCGTTTTGCGGATGCCTTGCATCCCCGTCTTCATGGTACAATGCGAGAAGTGAAAGACATGATGGCGGGCTCTGTTTTGCTTACGGCACTTGCGGCATTTGGCATTGGTGGTGCACTTTTTCTTCCCCATATCCTTGCGTTATTTTCGCATGTGGTAAAATAATCCCGCATCGAGTTTGTGTATGGCTGATGAAATTATCACAGGTCTTGATATCGGTTCCTCAATGATCCGCATTGCGCTCTGCAAGAGTGTTGTGCAGGATGATGGAAAACCGCATATTCAGCTTATTGGCGCGTTGTCGTCCCCGTCTCTTGGCGTTCATCGCGGAGCTCTTTCGAGTATGGAAGATGCGGTGTCCGCTCTTTCTCGAGCCCTTGAGCGCGCAGAGCGCATGACGGGCGTGCAAATAAATTCAGCATGGGTTGCACTTTCTGGTCAGCAGAGTGTCATTCAGGCAAGCAGAGGAGCGGTTGCGGTAACAAAGCCTGATGGAGAAATTACCGAAGATGACGTTGAACGTGCAGTTGAAGCCGCAAAAACCATTGCAATTCCCGCAAACTACGAAATTCTTCACGTCATTCCAAAGAGCTTCTCAGTTGATGGTCAGCGTGGCATTAAAGATCCTGTTGGCATGTCGGGTATTCGTCTTGAAGTTGATGCCATGCTTGTTGAGGTGCTTTCTGCGCATATAAAAAATCTCACAAAGAGCATTTACCGCACAGGGCTTGATATTGATGAAGTGGTATTTGGCCCCTTGGCAACCGCTGAAGCGGTATTAACACAGCGTCAGAAAGAGCTTGGTGTATGCATGGTAAATATTGGCGCTTCCACAACCTCGCTCGCAGTCTTTGAAGAGGGGGACTTATTACATACCGCGGTACTGCCTCTTGGCGGAGATCATGTTACCAACGATATCGCTATTGGACTTCGGACTTCTATTGATATTGCCGAACGAGTGAAAGTGGCATACGGACACGCGGTTCCTGATGCTATTGACCGCAAGCAATCACTTCCTCTTCAGGAGCTTGGAATTGATCTTCAAGACGATATTAAGCGTCGATTTGTTGCTGAAATCATTGAGGCTCGCATGGAGGAACTCTTTGGACTTGTAGACGCTGAGCTTAAAAAGATTGATCGCTCGGGTATGCTTCCCGTGGGCGCTATTTGTGTTGGTGGAGGTATGAAACTTGAGGGCGTTCTTGAGGTTGGTAAGCGCGTCTTGCGACTTCCTTGTGCACTTGGAGCGCCAACAGTTGTTACTAGTGTTCTCGATGAGCTTTACGATCCAGCATTTTCTACGGCGATTGGTCTAGCTCAATGGGGGTATAATATTCAATCTCTTCATCAAAAAGGATTTTCACTAGGAAACCTCTTCCGGTTTAAGAGCGCCGATAAGGTTGCTCAAAAAATGCGAGATTGGATGAAGACATTTTTACCATAGTTTCCAGACTGTGGGTGGTTCCATTGACGTTTTTATTCAGTCCGTTACGCTTTTCCTGTCTTATGGCTCAAATCAAACCGGATATTGAAACATGTGCGAAGATTAAAGTCATTGGTGTTGGTGGTGGAGGCGGCAATGCACTGAATCGCATGGTTGCAGAAGGCATCCGTGGTATTGAGTTTATCGCGGTAAATACCGATGCTCAGGCTCTTCATATTAATACCGCTCCTAATAAAATTCCTATCGGAAAGTCGGTCACGCGAGGGCTTGGTGCAGGTATGAATCCCCAAATGGGCAAGCACGCGGTTGAGGAAAGTGCCGCGGATATTCGTAATGCACTTGGTGGTGCGGATATGGTATTCCTTACTGCTGGACTCGGTGGTGGAACAGGAAGTGGCGCCGCCGCAGAAATCGCAAAAATTGCTCGAGAAGTAGGTGCGCTTACGGTTGCGGTTGTTACGAAGCCTTTTATTTTTGAGGGACCTCAGCGCAAGCGCATCGCTGATGACGCTCATCAGGAACTTTCTCAGCACGTTGATACGATTATCACAATTCCCAACGATCGCGTTTTGCAAATTATTGATAAAAATACCACCATCCAAGAAGCTTTTCGTATTATTGACGATGTTCTTCGTCAGGGCGTTCAAGGTATTGCTGAGATGATTACGACTGCTGGCGAGATTAACGTTGACTTTGCTGATGTTAAAGCTATCATGCAAAATTCAGGATCTGCGCTCATGGGCATCGGTCGAGCAACGGGAGATAACCGCGCAGTTGAAGCCGCAAAACAGGCTATCGCAAGCCCACTCCTTGAAGTTTCCATTGATGGCGCGAAGGGAATTCTTTTTACGGTAACCGGAGGAAAGAATGTAACGATGTTCGAAGTCACCGAGGCGTCAAAGGTTATTACGAGCGCCGCTGATGACGATGCGAAAATTATTTTTGGACTTATTCGCGATGAAAGCTTGGAAGATGAAATTAGAGTGACAGTTGTTGCGACAGGTTTTGACAACCGTGAATTCCGAAGAGCTCCTTCACTGGGGGGAGAGGTTACGATTGCCGCAAAAAGCGGATGGCAACAGAGTTCCGTAAAGGCATCTCCATTTGCATCTCAGACGGCTCCACAGCCTCAGCAAGCTCCTCAGTTTGCTCCACAGGCACAAGTACCCTCATATGCTTCGGTTTCTCAGGGATCCGAGACGCCGTTTGCTCGTCGAACGTTTACCCCACCTGCACAACAAACTTCAGGATCTTCATTTGAAGAAGCATCCACGGCTTCTTTCAATCCTGCTCCAGTTTCACGAGCTCAGTATCAGACACAGCCCGCACCTCAACCTTCAGTAGCTCAGGCTCCTGTGCAAAAAGAGAAAGAGGAAGAAGGAGAGTGGGCAATTCCTGCGTTTTTGCGCAAAAAAATGATGTAGTTTATGCACTGCCCGCTGTGTAATGGAACTTCGACGCGGGTTGTTGACTCTCGTCTTACCGATGACGGCGATGCGGTTCGTCGCCGTCGTGAATGTGAAAAGAGCACGTGTGTTTTTCGCTTTTCAACCCTTGAGCAAGTTGAATTGCTTGATATTGTGATTGTAAAGCGAAATGGCAGACGCGAGCAGTATCAGCGAGAAAAGATGCTTGTAGGTATTCGTAGAGCTCTTCACAAGCGACCGGCGACCGAACAGGATATTTCTCGTCTTACGCACGACATTGAGCGGGATATTCATCGTCAACGAGGAGGTGAGATGACGAGTTCAGTGCTCGGTGACATTGTCGCAAAGCATCTGAAGGATTTTGATGAGGTTGCATACATTAGATTTGCTTCGGTCTATAAGCAATTTAATGACCTTGAAACCTTTGCAAGAGAAGTGAAAAAAATCTCTGGAGAACGTACGAAAACACGCGAAGAATAGCGTGTTTTTTATACACAGATGGTTGTAAAAAAGTTGGTATAAAATGCTATACTTTTTGCGTTATGAAAATGCTTTTTAGAACGCTTCTTCTTGGAATTTTCAGCGTTCTCTTTTTTTCTCTCTTCCCCCTACAACAAACATTTGCCGCGGCATGTCCAGTAACCGATGGCGGAGCTGGAGACAGTGATGCTACGGTAAATGGAACAATCACCATTAACGCAAGTACAACGTGGACTCCAACCGATGCAACCACGTGGGATTGTTCCGGTAAGACCGTGCTTATAACAAACAATAGCACTCTTACATTTGCATCAGATACGACGAATGGATATTATGGGTGGCTCACTGCAGATAATCTTACGATAGATTCTGGAAGTAGTATTAGCTCTTCGCAAAAGGGTTGTACCACGGCTGGCGCCGCGAGTTCATCGAATGGTTTTGGTCCAAACTCGTCAAACATCTGTACAGTAAGCACTGCAGGGTATGGTACGGCGTCTGGGAGTTCATCGCAGTCTGCAGGTGGTGGAGGGTATGCGGGTATCGGTGGTACAAGCGGTGCAAATAAGGGAGGAGGAACGATCTATGGATCCTATGATAATCCTCTTTTTTTTGGATCTTCGGGAGGCAAGGCTTTTACCACGAGTGCGGGTATTGGAGGAGGAATTATTCGCCTTTCCATCTCGGGAACCTTTACCCATAATGGTTCTTTGGTCGCAGATGGAGGGAATGGCGCAACAACAGGTGGGGGAGGTGCGAGTGGTGCAGGAAGTGGAGGGTCGATTAATGTAGTAGTTGGTTCATACGAAAATTCCACGGGAACCTTCTCGGTAAAAGGTGGCGCAGGAGTTGATACAAGTTCGGATTCGGGAGGAGGAGGTGGAGGAAGGATTTTTTTGCAATACACCACATCTACCGCGTCTCTTACCTCATCAAAATTTCTTACTGCAGGAGGAACGAGTGGTGGTACTTCGGCGGGAACGGCGGGTTTGGCGAAGGTGTACGATGCGACGGCGGACTACACAACATTTTTTGGGAATTTCGTTGCTGCGGATGTTGACTACACCTTTGACGAAGTTACATTCGCAACAAGCTCAACGCTTGCTTGTTTAAATTCTGCCGCAACGCCATCAATTTCTGCACTCACCATGGTGATTAATGGTGCTTTTTCCTGTTCGGGAACGTCGTTAACAAGTTTTTCGGTTGCAGCAACGGGCGGCTTTACTTTTGGAACAGGGGCATCGCTTGCGGTAGGTACCACGGGTGCCGATCTCACCCTTGACCTTCCTGATGACGTTTCTCAAACATGGACCAATGTTACTATTTCTACAACAAACGAAGGTATTTTTTCCTTGAACGAGCCACTTTCTGACATTACTCTTGCGGGCACCTCAAGTATTGCAGGAAATGCTTCGCTTATTCTTGATGCACTAACGGTCAATAGCACGGCATCGATCAATGCAACAGGAAAGGGGTGTAGGACTAACTCTACGAATTCAGCCGCTGGCTACGGTCCTGATGCGGGAAATGCATGTACTCTCGCGACGGGTGGTGCGACTTCGGGTCTTTCGACGTCAGGAGGAACAGGAGGTGCAGGGCATGGAGGATCTGGAGGAACAAGTGCATCAAGTGCTGCTGGTGGTAGCTCGTATGGTGATCAAAATAATCCTCAGTTTTTTGGCTCTTCGGCGGGTAATGCAACAAATGCTTTTGGGGGAGCCGGGGGAGGTTTGCTTACCCTTGATATTGGAACATTAACGATAGAGGGATTGATACGGGCTTCGGGATCAACGGGAACGATTTCGGGAACGGGATATGGTGGTGGAGGTGGCTCGGGAGGAAGTATTCATATCTCGGCGGACACTTTGGCGGGTTCAGGTTCAATAGTTGCCGCAGGAGGTAATGGTGGAGATGTGACGGGAACTATAAGAGATGGCGGAGGAGGCTCGGGAGGTCGTATCTACATTTACTACACTACGGATTCTTCCACATTTTTATCAACAATGACTTCTTCTGCTAATACTGCAGGAGGATTGCGTCCTGGTAGTTCGGTGTATGGAGATGATGGAACGGTGGTTCTCGCACAGGCATTTTTACCAGGTCCTGTCATGACGTCATCGACAACGCAGGATGTAGACGCTGATGGACATATCGATGGTGTTGTTCTCCTTTTTGATAACGACGTCTCCTCGGGTTCTTTGAGTACCGAGGATTTTACCGTTGGAGCCTTTACGGTAACTTCCGTTTCACGCACAGGAAGTGGGGAGGTGACGATTCTTTTTACGGAAAGTGTAAGTATTGATACCGATGCAACACCGCTCGTGACGATTGTGGGATCGATAACGGATACTTCAGGAAATCCTACAACCTCTGGTGATATTACTTCAACTGATGGCGCTGCTCCACTTTGGCAATCGGGAACTTATACCGATGGAGATGCTAATGGAACGGTTGATACCCTTACGGCACTCTTTTCTGAGGATATTGCACTAGGGGAGTGTGATGCAGCTGATTATAGTTTCGGAGGTTTGGATGCGGGTTCATTTGCGGTGAGTGCATGTAGTGTTTTGGGCGATACGCTCACACTCACCCTCACCGGTGGGCCATCGTATGATACGTCACTTGCATTAACGTTGAGCTATACGGCTTCGTCGGGAACGGCAAACTCTCTTGAAGATAGTGCGGGAAATGCTCTTGCTAACATAAGCAGCGCTTCGCTTACCGACGATGCCGCTCCGGTGGCAATTTCTGCGGCGTATAAAGATATTTCTGGGAACGGAACGCTTGATGTCGTTCACATACTGTTCTCTGAAATAGTGACACTTTCATCATACAATAGCGCGGATTGGAGCTTTCCTACCGCGGGAAGTGTAACGCTTGCTGACACAGGTGCATCTTCCTCATCAACGGAAACGATTGCGGTGACGGTATCTGCGGATGCAGGAGAAACCTCTTCCGCAGTAAGTCCTCAAATTCTCTATACCAACGGAGGAAATCGGCTTGTTGATGCTTCGGGAAATAGCGTTGCTACTTTTTCTTCCGCGCGTACGGTAACCGATGGTGCTGCTCCTGCAATTCTTTCTCTTGAAAGTGAGGATACCAATGCCAACGGTCTTATTGATAAGCTGACGGTAACGTGGAGTGAGAATGTCGATACTGATGATGGATCTGCTCCCGTCTTGGCAGATTTTGGAACGATTACGCTTCCCGATGGACAATCGGTAGCTTCTGCGACTATTTCCGATCCCGCAGGGTCGTCATCTGTGGTGACGCTTACAAATGTGACAGGCCAGACGACGATAAACACCGCAGCAGGATCTCTCGGAATTAATGGCATTACATCGCAGTGGACTGATGGTACAAATGCCACGACAAATCCTGATGATGGAGAATCTTTACTTGATGTTGCTGCTCCGGTACTTCGTACCGATGGTTCGAACGCTCCAAAATATGAAGATGCTACGGGAGATGGTCAGGTAGACAGGGTTCGCTTAGTATTTAGTGAGGCAGTAACCGTAACGTATAGTGATGGTGATTGGACGGCAACCGACCACGATCTCACGGACTTCGATGTTACGGGCTATACTTCAGGAAATGGAACGACAACAATCTACCTTTCTGCTACGGCGGCATCGGGCGTGACGGGTGTTGGTTCAGGAACGGCTCCAACCCTTGCCTTTTTGCAAAGTGGAGGAAGTATCATAGACGGATCTTCAAATGTCCTCGAAAGCATTTCTTCAACAACACTCGCTGATGGCGCCGCTCCCTACCTTCGTAACGATGGAGGAAATGCTCCGAGATATGAGGATAATAATACCGACGGAACGGTAGATAGAGTGCGTTTGGTTTTCTCTGAATCAGTGACGGTTACCTATATTGATGCAAACTGGAGTGCGGTTGACGGAACGTTCTCTTCTTTTGATGTTGGTTCCTATCTTTCGGGAAATGGAACGACAACGGTGTATCTTTCCGCTACAGCGGAAGAGGGAAGAACGGGCGTTGGCGCTCTGGGAACCGAGCCTACCTTGGCTTTTTCCGCGGGAAGTGGTGGTTCGATTATCGATGCAGCGGGTGCGGCGATTTCAAGTTTTTCTGCGAGAACTCTTACGGATTATGCATTACCACTAAAGACGAACCAATCGTATCGCGATACGAATCTTGATGCACAGATCGATCGTCTTGATATCACCTTCACCGAAGAGCTTCAGGTTGGATCTTGCTCTTCAGGTGATTATACCTTTGGAGGCACGGATGCTTCTGGTATTGCGGTTGCATCATGTGCGGTTTCGGGAGAGGATTTGCAGCTCACCATTTCGGGAACTCCTGCAAACGATACAAACCTCGATCTTACCATTGCTTACGACAATGGATCGTCTTCGCTTCTTGACGGAGGAGATCGTGCGATTGCCTCGTGGTCTGCGGCGACATTGCTTGACGCAACATCTCCTCGACCAATCTTATATGAATATCTTGATACCAATGATGACGGAACTGTCGATCGTATTGACGTTGCCTTTAGTGAAGTTATTGTGCTCAGCGAGTGCGAGGTTGGTGATTATGATTTCGGGGGAGCCGATGGTACTTCGATGAGCGTTACAACGTGTGGAACCTCAGGGAATACCCTTGAACTTTCTCTTTCAGGATCTCCCCAATACACCACGTTACTTGACGTGCTTTTTTCCTACAATCAAACGGCGGGGTTGAGTAATAGTATTGCTGATGATGTAGGAAATAGCATTACGAGTATCACTGATGCTGCGGTTTCTGATGCCGCGGCTCCTGTTCTTCGTACAGATGGTTCGTCGGGTCCAAAGTATGAAGACGCTGATGATGATGGTGTGGTAGATAGGGTTCGTTTGGTGTTTACCGAACCCGCGACGCTTACGTATAGCGATACCGATTGGGTGGCAAATGCACGAAGTCTCACATCGTTTGATGTTACAGGATATCTTTCGGGAAATGGTACGGAGACGATCTATCTTTCCGCAACAGCCTCCGCACAAAAGACCGGTGTTGGTAGTGGTACCGAACCAAGAATTGCCTTTATTCCCGGGACAGGATCTGTGGTTGATGCTTCGGGAAATGCATTTGCTGAAATGGCCTCAACTCCACTCATCGACGGAGTTGCTCCACTGTTGCGCACGGATAGCGGCTATGCTCCAACGTATAACAGCACAAGCGGCGGTGTATCATCGGTAACTCTCATTTTTACAGAGCCGGTTACGCTTACGTACAGTGATGCTAATTGGACGGCTACCGCACACGACCTTACGGGATTTGATGTCACGGGATACGCTTCGGGAAATGGATCTACAATTATTACTCTCGATGCGACGGCAGCGGCTGATATTGTTGGTGTTTCTGGTGGCACTGAGCCGACCCTCGCATTTTCTTCTGGATTGGGGGGAAGTATTGTTGATGATGCGGGAAATAGTCGCTCAAGTATTTCGACGGCATCACTTGTTGATAATGCAACTATTGCTATTCTTTACGGAAAGTACAAGGACAGCAACGCTGATGGTCGGATTGATCGTTTTGATCTTCGTTTTTCTCAAGCGATGACCGTGGGGAGTTGTGAGGCTTCCGACTATACGCTTACAGGCCTTGATGGAAGTCTTTATACAATCACGGGATGCGCGGTCTCGGGAGATGATGTCCAGCTTACGGTTACAGGAGGAAATGCTTTTGATACGGCAACTACGGTTCGTATTGCGTATGATGCGCAAAATGCCACAGCAAATTCTTTAGAAGGGGCGGTCTCGGTTGAGGCTATGCCATCTTTTGATGCGGTGACTCTTGGAGATTTGGCGGCACCTTTATTGAGAACTGATGGAGGAAATGCTCCTCGATATGAGGATGTGAATGCCAATGGAACTATTGATCGTGTTCGGTTGGTGTTCACTGAAGATGTTTCGGTTACGTATGCAGATACGGATTGGACAATTACGCAGAATGATTTTGCGAGTTTTGATGTTACAGGATATGCCTCGGGTTCGGGTTCTTCGACTATCTATCTTAATGCAACCGCGGTAAGTGATGTTACAGGTGTTGGCACTGGTGTTCAGCCAACCATTTCTTTCTCGGCAGGATCGGGATCTCTTATTGATGGTGATAGTAATGCATTGACCTCATTTTCAACGCAGAGTCTTAATGACTACGCTGGTCCAGTATTGCTTTCGGTTAGCCCCACAAACGGATCAACTGAAGTGTCTGCTAATACTGATATTGTTGCAGTATTTAGCGAATCTATTGCAACGGGAAGTGTTGGATATACTCTTTCTGAGACGCCGTCAGGAATTTCTGACACGTGGTCACTAAGTGACACGACGCTTACGATTTCGCACGTGGGAGACTTTTCAGAGGCGGCAATCATTGACTTCGAAATAGCCAGCGCCCCCGATGCTGCAGGAAATATATTTGAAGGTAGTGTTTCGGGTGTTGCGAATCCAACAACGTTCACCATTGTTGCGGTAATTATTGACCCAGTACTTACAGGATCGATAACAAGAGATTTTGACACCGACGGATATATTGATGCAATTGAAGTAAGTTTTGACCAGGATATTCAGGATATTACGGTTGATGGTTCTGACTTCTTGGTTGATGGCTATGATGTTCTCTCCGCATCACGAACGGCAAGTGGAGTCGTAACTATCGTGCTTGACGAGAAGCTTTCTTACGATACCGCCGCAACACCAATGGTGAGCATTGTTGGTACAATAAGCGGAGCTTCTTCTGGTGAGATTACGTTTGGCGATACGAATCCTGACGATGGAGCGGCTCCTATTGTGCTCTCGGGGATTTATAAGGATACCGATGTTGACGGTTCGGTGAATAGAGTTGACATTTCCTTCTCCGAGGCCATGGATGTTGACCTTTGTGAGAGTGGAGATTACACGCTAACAAGCCCCGAGGCGCCAAGTCTTTCGGTTTCTTCGTGCACGGAAAATGCTAGCGATGTTCGATTTGGACTCTCAAATCTTGCTCAAGAAAATACTGATTTAGGAATTCTCTTTTCGTACTCGGCATCGTCTGGTACGGCAAATGGTCTTCGTGATATTTCAGGAAATCCTGTCGCTTCTTGGGGCGATCTCATGATCGCCGATGGTGCTGCACCGCATATTGCAACGCTCGAAGCTGAGGATGTAAATGCTGATGGTTTTATTGATAAATTGACGATTTCTTGGTCAGAAAATGTTGACACTGATGATGGGTCTGCTCCTGTGCTTGCTGATTTTGGAAGTATACGGCTTCCTGACGGATCTCTCGTTTCCTCTGCGACTATTTCCGATCCCGCAGGAGCATCGTCGTCGATTGTTTTGACTAATGTACTTGGACAGTCGACAAGGAATACCGCAATAGGATCACTAAACATCTTTGGAATAGCGGGGGAGTGGACTGATGGGGTTAATGTTACAAGCTCACCTGACCTCAATGAAAGTCATGTCGATCTTGCCGCTCCCGTGCTTCTTGCTGGAGGTTCGGCTCCACGATACGAAGATGCGAACGGTGACGGAACTATTGATCGTGTTCGACTTCTTTTTACCGAAAATGTAACGTTGACATTTGATGCAAGTGACTGGAGTGCATCATCCAATGATTTGAGCGCTTTCACGGTTACGGGATACGCTTCAGGAAATGGAACTGAAACCCTTTACCTCTCCGCATCTGCTGATGCTGGATTGACGGGTGTTGGCACGGGAACTCAACCGACTCTGGAATTTTTAGCGACACTTGGATCACTTGAGGATGATTATGGAAATGCGCTGATGACAATTTCAGAGATGTCGCTTCTTGATGGTGCTCGTCCGAGAATACTTTCGTTGAGTCCGGCGAATGACGATGTAGATGTTTCTGGAATCGCTGATATTGCGGTTGCATTTACCGAACCTGTCGTGACAGCTTCAGTTTCATACACGCTCTCTCAGACCCCGGCGGATCTTTCAGAGGCCTGGTCTTTGAGCAATACACTTCTTACACTTTCTCATGCTGAGGCTTGGACGAGTGGATCTGATGTTACTTTCACGGTGACTGCCGCTCCGGATGCTTCTGGAAATACGTTTGCTGGCGGGTCTTCTGGGGTAACGCATCCCGCAACATTTTCTATCGCTGTCACTACTCCGGAGCTTGTGTCCGCAGAAACTCAAGATCTTGATGCTGACGGAAAGATTGACACCATCGTTCTTTCTCTTTCGGAGGATATTATTTCAGGAACCGTTGCGGCGGGGGATTTTTCCGTCGGCGGATATACGGTTACAGGTGCCTCGAGAACTGCGTCAGGGGAGATAACTCTCACGCTCACGGAGACGACGTATACCACCGGGGCGACTCCAACGGTTACGGTCGTTGGTTCGGTGCAGGGAGCGGGTGGTCAATATATGACTTCGGGGGAGATTATTTCTACCGATGGAGCGGCTCCTGTTGCATATTCTTGGAAGTATATTGACGTAAATAGTGACGGAAGAATTGATCGAGCCCAGGTTGTTTACTCGGAATCTATCGAGGGATCATCATGCGAAGAAGATGATTACGTTTTGGGTGGGTCGGGAAGCTCGGGGGTTACGATAGCTTCTTGTAGTATTGCGGGAAGTACGCTTTCTTTAGTCCTCTCGGGAACTCCCGAGGACACGACTTCGCTTTCACTTACGCTGGCGTATTCAGGAGGAGGTATTGTTGCCAACTCTATTGTTGATGATGTCGGAAATTCTGCCGCAACGTTTTCAAGCCAGACACTGACTGACCTTGCACTTCCACGCGTTGTGAGTGCTCGTTATGAAAAGAGTGGGGAGTCAGTTGTGGATATTGTTCGAGTAGTGTTTACTGAAAATGTAACCATTGTTTATAGCGATGGGGATTGGGATGTTACTGCTAATAACCTTACGGGATTTGATATTACAGGAATTAGTTCGGGAAACGGCACTGATGAAATTCTTTTTTCTGCAACGGCAAATGCACATATAACAGGGGCGGTTACTGGTCCTTTTGTTATCTTCACGGCGACAATCGGATCCTTAGTCGATGATGCTGGAAACGCTCGAACGTCCCTCTCTCTTGGTACGCTTGCCGACGGGGCTTCTGCTGAAGCTCTTTCTGCTAAGTATGTTGATGAAAATAGTGATGGACAAATTGATGCTATTGATGTTGTCTTTTCTGAAGAGGTTGCTGTTGGTGTGTGTGAGGCTAATGATTATGCCTTTGGAGGCCCTGACGTGGGGGATATTTCCTTCGTGGCGTGTCCTTCACTCCCGGGAACATCCCTACGCTTTACCCTTACGGGATCTCCTGAATATACTACAGCTCTGGATATCTCGTTCGGCTACACGGGGCTTGGTGGCAGTCCAAATTCACTCACTGATGGTGCGGGAAATGCATTAAGCGCTTTTAACTTCTCGACGCTTATCGATGATGCCGATCCTCGCTTGCGTTCGGATAACGGTCTCTCACCTCGTTACGAGGATGCGGATAGTGATGGAACGATTGATCGCGTTCGTTTGATGTTTACCGAGCCGATTTCCATTTCGTACGGATCGACGGATTGGTATATTGTGCCAAATAGCATTACTGACCTTACAATTACGGGTTATGAAAGTGGTAGTGGATCTTCCACGATTTATCTTTCGGCAACAGCACAAGATTGGCTTACGGGAATTTCCGTTGGGGGATCTCAGCCTACGCTATCTTTTGAGCCTCTTTTGGGATACGTTGAAGACCCTTCGGGAAATCGTCTACAGTCCTTCTCTGCAACAACGGTTCGTGATGGCGCAATGCCAATTCTTCGTACCGATGCGGGAAATCTACCAGCCTACCAAGATGTCAATGAAGATGGTACGGTTGATCGCGTTCATCTAGTATTTACCGAGCCGGCACTTATCACCTTTGATGCACTTGACTGGACACTTGATGCAAATGATCTCTCGGGACTTGCGCTTTCTGGACTTTACGGTGGAAATGGAACGACAACATTAGAATTCTCTGTCACAGCCGATTCATTTACTACGGGATCGAGTGGGGGAGTTGAGCCTGAGATTTCCTATAGCGATACAGCTCACCTTCGTGATGCGGCGAATAACATTGTTTCATCCATCGCAACGCATTCACTTGCCGACGAAGCCTCTCCAGTGCTCATTACGCTGACACCGGCTGATGCAGATAGCGAAGTTGATCCTTATGCAGATATCACTGCCGCCTTTAGTGAATCATTGGCGACAGGCATGGTGAGTTATGATCTTTCATCGATGCCATCGGGAATTTCTGATTCGTGGAGTGTTGATAATAAGATTCTCACCATATCGCATACTGGACCTTGGTCGTATGCTGAATATGTAACTTTTTCCATACTTGCCGCTCCCGATCCTTCGGGAAATGCATTTATCGATGCGGCAACCGGAGCGGTACTTCCTGCGACATTTAGAATTCAAGTGCTCAATCCTTCACTTGTTTCTTCGGCAACAATAGATGCAGATGCTGATGGTTACCTTGATGGCGTTACCATTTCTTTTTCAGAAGAAATTATCGCTGAGAGTATTGATGTAGGTGATATTCTCGTAGATGGATATACGGTAACCTCAGCTGTTCGAGGGGATGTTGATGAGATTGTGGTCACCTTTATGGAGGGCGGAGTTCCTGATACGGGAGCTACACCTAGCGTTTCGATCGTTGATACCATTTCTGGTATCAACGGAGGATTCCTCACAAGTGGATCTCTCACGCCAGACGACCTCGCGGCTCCGGTACTTCTCACGCTCACCCCAGAAGATGGACAGACCAATGTTGCACGTACACAGGATGTCGTCCTTACCTTCTCCGAGCCCATGAACACGACACTCGTGTCGCTCGTCTTCTCTGACGAACCTGCAGATCTCGCAGAGGTATGGTCCCTTGGTGACACGGTACTTACCCTCACGCACACAGATGCTTGGGACTACGCAAGCGACGTCACGCTAAGCTTGCCCACGGGAGAGGATCTTGCAGGCAACACCCTTGTGACCCTTGCAAGCCTCGTCCTTCCCGCAACCTTTACAACAGAGTCCTTTGCACCAAGTCTTGTAAGTGCAGACACCCAAGACGCTGACGAAGATGGTTACCTTGACCACGTCATCCTCACGCTCTCGGAAGATGTGGATGCACTCACACTCGACGCCTCGGACGTCACGCTCGACGGTTACACGGTGACAACACTCACAAGAACAGGGGACAGCGTCCTCACGCTCACGCTAGAAGAAGGTGGGGTACCTGACACCGGTGCAACACCATCCCTCACGATTGTCGGTAGCATTGGCGGACTTCGCGGAGGATTCCTCACAAGTGGATCTCTCACGCCAGACGACCTCGCGGCTCCGGTA
>CAZORP010000008.1:0-3064 GCA_964582615.1 uncultured Gammaproteobacteria bacterium | reverse complement strand
ACGTCACGCTAAGCTTGCCCACGGGAGAGGATCTTGCAGGCAACACCCTTGTGACGCTTGCAGGCCTCGTCCTTCCCGCAACCTTTACAACAGAAGAAGAGGGGGGTGGATATGAGTCTCATGGTGATAGAGGGGGTCCAGTCACTCCAGTACGCACGCAGTTCACGAGATTCGTCATCACTCAGCCGGTTTATCAGACCGCTCAGGAATACGAACTCATTCCCGGGAAAGCCATTGGTCTTCGCTGGCTATATCAGGGGTCTATTCCTTGGGTGAATGTTCTTGTGTCCTACGATCAGGGTGCTACGTATGAAGAAATTCTTCATCGTCGATCAGTTGAATCGTTCTCGTGGGACATTCCTTCTGAGGCTCGTGGAAAGATGCGCTTCCGACTCGAAGGAACTGATGGTGCGGCAATTGTTGCAACATACACATCTCAGGACTTTGTGTTAGTACCCTCGGTAATTCCTCAGGAGGAAACGCAGGAAAATACTGATCATCAAAATCCTGTTTCCGAAGAAGATGAAGTGCAGACGTTCTTCAAGTCACCAGATCTTCCAACGGTTTACCTTATCGACAATGCTGGAGTTCGTCACCCATTCCTCTCGGCGCAGACATACTTCACATGGGCAGATTCTTTTGGAGAGATTCGTATTGTAGAAACAACGGATTTGTCGCAGTATCCGCTTGGATCACCAATTCTTCCGCGTGCGGGACGTGTTCTTCTCAAAATTCAATCAGATCCAAAAGTTTACGGAGTCTTCTCGACGCCAGGACAGCCATGGAGGCCAACGCTTCGAGCTATTCCTGACGAAGAAACTGCGATAGCACTCTTTGGTGAAGATTGGTCCGAGTATGTCATTGACGTTGAGCCGACGTTCTTTAGATGGTTCTTCTTCGATGAGCCGCTTGATGAGCACGATACGGTTACTACTCGCTACCTTCGATCGCGAATCTCACTTACCCTGCGTATGCAAGCGGGTGAATGAGGTATACTAACGCTGTATGGAGGAGCGTGCACAAACGAGGATAGTTTGCACGATAGGTCCCGCTTCTGCGGGACCTGTTGTGCTTTCACGCATGATTCGTTCAGGAATGGATGTTGCTCGATTGAATTTTTCTCACGGAACACATGAGGATCATGCGGAGCTTTTCGCGGCGATTCATCTTGCGGCAAAAAAAGCCAACAAACATGTTGCGGTCTTGCAGGATCTTCAAGGGCCAAAAATTCGTGTAGGAAATCTTCCTGAAGAAGGTATTCGCATTCCCACCGGAACAACGGTGACATTAACGTGTCACGACGAGGTATACCAAGAAAAACTTCGTCACGTTCCCGTAACATACCGTGGTCTTTGGAGAGATGTCGCTAAGGGTCATCGCATCTTTCTTGATGATGGCATGATGGCTTTGTCGGTTTTGCGTGTAAATGGTAGGCGCATTCATTGCTTGGTAGATGAGGGTGGAACCCTCTTTTCTCATAAGGGAATCAACCTTCCGGATACCAAGGTCCGCATCCCACTCCTTCAAAAGAAGGACTTGCAAGATCTTGAATACGGAATTTCTCTTGGTGTTGATTGGGTTTGTATTTCTTTCGTTGAAGATGCGCGTGATATTGAAGAAGTACGATCGAGGGTTCTTGCGTATGCTCGCCGAAGCGGCGTTCGTCCTCCGAAGATTATGGCAAAAGTAGAGCGTGCGGCGGCGGTTGCTCACTTGGAGGATATTGTCGCCACCGCTGATGGTGTCATGATTGGTAGGGGGGATCTTGGTATTGAAGTTCCATTTTCTGAAGTTCCAAGAATTCAAAAAGATATCGCTGAGCTTTGTAGGAAAAAGGGTAAGCCCTGCATTGTGGCAACACATATGCTTGAAAGTATGCGAATGCATCCTCGGGCAACTCGTGCGGAAATCTCTGATATTGCAACGGCGGTATACGATCATGTTGACGCGGTGATGCTCTCTGCAGAATCTGCAACGGGAGCGTATCCCGACGTCGCTGTTCAAACCATGGCACAGGCTATAGCTTCCGCCGAGCAGTCGTTATATGCGGAACTTCACCCTCAGGCACTTCCCACGGCGCAAGGATCTGAAGTTATCGCGCTCTCACTTGCGCTTCTCGCGGAAGGTGGTGGAATTGACGCCATTCTTCTTCCGGGAAACATCCCGTACATCGGAGAGTTTCTTCGCTACCGTCCAAAAGTTCCATGCTATGTTGTAGTTCCTGACGCCGCTTCTGCTCGTCAGGCGGTGTTACTTTGGGGTGCAAATCCCCTCATTCTTGATATGAGTCCCGCTACGCTCGCACAGCGCGCTCTTCGAGAAATTCGTCGCAGTCATAAGAAGATGTCCTGTGCTGTTGTGATGTGTGATGCTCGAGGTTCCTGGTCTTTTTCACTTGAGTCCCGTTAATTGCGACACAAAAAAACTCCCACAGCTTATCGCTGAGGGAGTTTTTTGATGAGGTAATGGGGAAGGAGTGTGAGTATCGTGATGGCGATATTGAGCGGAGAATATGAGACGCTCAACGCTGTAAGGAGATAGGTTGCAATCTTTCCTTGACGTCGAGTTTCTTCGTGAAAGAGAAGTACGCTCAAGCAAAGAAAAGCGACTCCTCGTATGTGTGCAAGCATGATGCCCGGAATAGGGAAGTAACCCGTCCACTCCGGCAGGGCCGAAATAAAGAAATTTCCAAAGAGGAGCATGGCCGTGCCAAGTAGCGCCATCATGAGTGATGGTAGATGCGAAAGGTCTGGTTTCATGAGAAGAATTATTGGGCAAGAGTTCCAATTGCAAGCAGGACAAGTGCGGCTTTTGCGGTTTTAGATCCTCCGTGTACGCTGGAAAATGTCGCCGAACTATCATTTCCGCACATGCTTATAATTGAAGAGGATCCCCCTGGGTGACGATTGATCCATGAGGTGAGGTCGTACACTGTTCCATCGACAACGCTCCAGCACGATGAAGAGCTACTATGCGTTGCAACGGTCTGCATGGTGATTCCTGACGTAGTTCCTGACGTAGTTCCTGACGTAGTTCCTGACGTAGTTCCTGACGTAGTTCCTGA
>CAZORP010000007.1:43287-52137 GCA_964582615.1 uncultured Gammaproteobacteria bacterium | reverse complement strand
CCTTCGACAATCATAGGATCGGCATCATCGGTTGCAGAAAATGCCCCGATATTTGGCGCATTCGTAGGACCATCTCCAACAATCGAGTTATCACCATCATCAGTGTATGCAATCGTCGGGGCAGTTCCTCCTCCTGTGACATTTGGATTTGTTCCCGTGAGCGTAAAGGTAACCGTAGGCTGTCCAACACCCAAATGGCAAGATGCACTTGCAATACTTCCACCAATACTATTTCCTACATATGTCCAATCAGAGGCAAGCTCACCCGCGCTTACATCACAAGTTACAAGATAGCCACTATCAAACGTGACAAAAAGCGTATCAATCGCCGCATCATTGTTTGTATCTTGATAAATAGCGCTCGCGAAACCGTTAAATGGCGCGGCACTTACGGTGTGAACTTGAAGAAAGAATGCACCAAACCCCGTGATCGCGGCAAGCGAGCACGTCGTAAAGAAATTTTTAAGAGATTTTTTTCGTAAAAACATAAGACTTTATTTTGAGTTGATTATACCACGAAGAATGCAAAAAAAAGACCGCTGTCCCCAGCGATCTTTTTATATGCCAAATATTAAAATTTCATGATCTCCTCTTCTTTTTTCTCAAAGGCGTCGTCAATAGCAGAAATGAATTCTTTGGTGAGTTTATCAAGATCTTCTTGCTCTTTTCGCACAAGATCTTCACTTACTCCCGTTTGCTTTCCGATTTCTTTGCGAATATCTTCACGAACTCTTCGCGTTGCCACACGAGCCTCTTCTGACTTTTCACCAGCAATCTTCACAAGCTTCTTACGATTTTCCTCGGTCATCATCGGCATGACCAAACGAAGGGATCGACCATCAACAACAGGATTTATACCGATATCAGACTGCAAAAGCGCTGTTTCAATAGCTTTTACTACCGAAGTATCCCAAGGCTCAATAAGAAGCGTTCGGCTGTCGGGGGTTGAAATCGAACCAAGAGCCTTAACTGGCTGAGTTGTTCCGTAAGCTTCAACAACCACCTGATCGAGAAGCGCTGGAGTTGCACGACCCGTTCGAACACTTGCAAGATCATTTGCAAGGTGTTCGATAACTTGAGTAAATAACTTTTTCATTTCTTGAGATGAAGGCATACGCCAAGCATCTTACTCCTCTTTTGCCCGAACGCCAAGCCAGAGACCATCTTCAGACAAGTTGAGCGCACTTGGAGTAAGACTTGTGGGAAGGTCGTGCGTTGTCCAGGTGACACCGGAATCCTGCGTAACATAGAGTGCGGAGTCGGTAGCGTACGCAAAGGTATCCGAAATCGTTTGATGGGCAGAAATTGCCTGAATCGTAACATCCCCCGCATCGGTAAGCAGTGAAACCGATTCCCACGTCGCACCTTCGTCATACGAAGTTAAGATACCATAACGAGAAGCGGCCAGCATGCGCTTGCCATCGCCGTTTTGCGCGAAAGCATAGACGCGATCGGCATTTTTAAAATCTTCCAAAGCGTCTTCTTGGGATTCCCAAGTTTCGCCAGCATTTACCGAGCGATACGTTCCCGTTCGCTGTCCCCCCATAATGACCGTACCACTAGAACCTGCGCTTACAAGAAGATCGCTCACAGCGTCGTTCACGTTATAGACCGTTCTCCACGTTGCGCCACCATCTGCCGATTTCATAACTTCACCGGCCGTTGTACCAAGGTAAACCACCGCATCATTCTTGGGGTCAATAGCCATAGCACTCAATGCCTCACGTGCACGACCCTCAACATATATCTCGTGATTAAACAATCGACCACACGTATCGGTTTTCATGAGACGATCAGCCTTGAGAACATAGAAGGTGCAAACATCCGAATGAGAAACGGCAATGTCAAGAATTGCGCCCTGTGTCGCTTCGCTATCCTCGGGACGAGACCACGAATCTCCTCCATTGAGGGACATGAAAATTCCCGCCGTTGCACTTCCCGCGTACAGCGTATCGCTATGCGAAGGATCGACTGCAAACGACGTCATGCTAATTTTTTGAAGGGAGTCTACGCCGGAAGGAAGTGGAAGTGTGGATTTTGCCGACCAAGCCTGTCCGAGGTTAGATGAGTACCACATACCACCTGCTGTTACCGCAGGAGAAGATGACGTGCATCCGGCACCAAGAAGCATGAGAACTGCAACTGTCGCGGAAGAAAGACGATGAAGACGCATAGAAAAAATATCTTTTTCTAGTATAGCATCATTCAAGAAGGAGTCGCGCGAGATGTGCATGAAGATTGCCTTTGCGAAGAAGCCCCTCATACACACTTGACGCTCGAAGAAACATCGCCGTATCTCCACGGTTCTGCGCTTCGGAAAGCACGCAAACAATCCAAAAGAGCACCTTTTCATGATCTTTTTCGTAAACCGCAAGCATGTCCCGCAAGCATTCCGCTCTCTTTGTGACCTGATTGGAAAAAAGATGCTTTGGATGCGTATCTTCTCCGAAATTCCACACAGGCCCCTGAGAAACCCCGCAACGAACGGTAAAAAGCCTCGATCGAAGCGTTGCAAGAAGATCATCCTCGGAAGCGGCAAAAAAATATACCGTCATATCTCCGATCGGCTCTTCTATAAGCTTCAAAAGTGCCTGCTGTGCGGCATCCGAAAGCGCGCTCGCCTGAGGAAAGAAGAGAAATTTCTTTCCAGAAAATGAAGCAAGTCCCATACGGTCCTTTACTGCGCGAACATCCTCAACACTCAACATTCGAGATCTTCCTGCCGCAGTTTTTTCCTCAGGAGCCCGGAGAATCATGCAATCGGGATGTTGTGCAAAGGCCTCGGGAGCATACTCCAAACTTTGTGCACATTCACGAAAAACCAACTCATACAAAGAGTCTTCCGGGGCACCAAGAAAAAGCCATGAACCCCCTTGTTTTACGCTATCCTGAGCAAATTTCCTTACAAGATCTTCCCGCATAGACTATGAATAGAAAAGACTTCGCTTGTAGGCGTCGAGATTTTCAAGTGCAAGGCCAGTTCCTCGAGCAACACACAACTGAGGTTCATCGGCAACGTATGCGGGAACGCCCGTAGCATCTGCAATGAGGCGATCAAGGTTACGCAACTGACTTGACCCTCCCGAAAGAACAATTCCTTTGTCCATAACGTCCGCGGCAAGCTCTGGGGGCGTTTGCGAAAGAAGAATTTTAAGCGCAACGACAAGATCCTCTAAATGCGACTGAAGCGCCTCGGTAACATCATCGCTTGTAACTTCGATAACTTTAGGAAGTCCCGTAATCATATCCCTTCCACGAACCTCGGTGCGTAACTTTTCAGGCATGAATAGCGCAGACCCGACAGCAATTTTAATTTCTTCAGCGGTGCGCTCACCAATAGCAATATTGTAGGTTCGACGAATGAAATCAATAATCGCATGATCAAACTTTACACCGCCAATACGCACCGACGAAGACGCAACAATTCCCCCAAGAGAAAGCACCGCCATCTCCGAGGTTCCTCCTCCAATCTCCACAATCATGTGCCCATTTGGACTTCCAATAGGAATATTTGCTCCAATAGCCGCAACGACTGGCTGTTTAATAACATAAGCTACGCGAGCTCCCGCCATCAACGCCGCATCAACAACCGCACGACGCTCAGTAGACGTTATGCCGCCAGGAACTGCAACCATGACCTCTGGCTTAAAAAGTCGAAAACCTCCAAGAGCTTTGTTAATAAAATAACGAAGCATCGCTTCGGTTGTTCGATAGTCAGCAATAACCCCATCGCGGAGAGGGCGCTTAGCGATAATCGTCTCAGGCGTACGACCAAGCATATCCTTCGCTTCCTTTCCCACGGCAAGCACTGCGCGATCCTGTTTTCCAATGGCAACAACTGATGGTTCATTGATAATAATTCCACGCTTAGGAACATATACCAATACCGTTGTTGTTCCAAGATCGATACCAATTTTCTTTCCAAGCATAAGCATCAGCTATTCAAGCTCAAGAGTCACCATAAGATCCCCCGAGGGAACTCGGGAAGTAGTGTATAAGGTGTCCCCCCAATATTCCTCGTCTTCGGGAGGATTTGCGCTCGTTAGGTTGGTAGCAAAATCAAGATTAAGGGTCAATGGGTTATCCCCTCCCCCAATTTGGTCAATAACCGTCAGGCGATACGTTCCCCTATGAATACTCTCAAGAATGCTTTGAGGAAGAATGTAGCGGTAAGTGATGGTTTTTTGAGTTCCTGGATCGACAACAAAGTATCCGCCAAAGCTTGTCATTCCCAATTCAGAGCCCTCTTGAACACCGTCACGATATCCAACAACATCAACGAGGCGGGAACCCAAAGGAACAAGAAGTCGTGTATACGAAGCATATCCCGTAGTTCGCCAATCACTTCCACCTTCGTGCGTATAGACCACCGAAACCTCGGCAAGCATATCCCCCGTTGGTGTTGGCGTAAGCTTATATGAAAGGTCTCGGTGCATGACTTTGTCCGTTTTTAGGGATCCAAGATTTGCATCAACGAGCATAAGCGCATCTTCCCCGGAGCTTGGCGATACTCTACCAGCCCAACCCGAAGCCTCGAGAACTTTTTGAAAATCCTCGTTCGTGCTCATGAGAATAATGTGTTTCTTTTCGAGAGAACGGTGAATTGTTGAAAAAAGTTCGGGAATTTCGCGCGGCTGAAGTAAAAGCATGCGATCAAGTACGGCGTCAGCAAGTTTTGCGAGTGCAGCTTTTCGTTCTTCGACAGTTTTTCCAGAGTTTACGTAATCAATCTCAACTTCATGCTGAAGAATATCGTACACATCTTTTGCAGTATACGTTTTTCCCTCGATAGTAATATCACCAAGCAAAGAGAAGAGATCCTCAACAGCATCGGGAGTTATTCCAATAACCTCATGAATATAGGGAACGGAAACGCCTCCATACGCCAACTCTTGTCTTAAGAGCATACGTGCGGTATCGGCAGTTTCAAGGAAGTCGGGAGACCATGCGGCATCTCGAAAATACCACACAGGAATGCCCATGTACTTTGCGAATGGCCCGGGAGATGCAATTGCGTACTCTTGAGAATTTAGCACATACGCATCAGGGGCATAGCTATCCTGCGTAACAAACGAGGAAACCGTTCCTGCATCAACCTTCATGATGCTATAAGCACCAATGAATCCCCCTCCCGGACGAAGCTCCCCATTATTTAGATAGAGTATGAGCGTTTCTCTTGGCTCAAGTACACCTCCAAGCTCCTGCACAAACGTCATTATAGGCGCAAGCGCACTCAGCGCATCCTCGACTTGAAGAATTTTTGTCCTTACACGATCAAGTTCATGGTAAAAGGGAGCTTTTTGCTCAATAAGCACGTCAAGATGTTCGCGAAGGAGACCTATGTGAAGAAGGATCTTTTGCAAGTCCGGCGCACTTTTGGCAAGTGCGTTGACAAGTGCGCGACGCTCCTGCACGGAAAGCTCCGCATAAGATCTTGGATTTTCAAAGAAATCAAAGCTCTCAGAAGAATCTGAGAGAGAAACAGCGTCGTTAATATTGTGCGCAATATGAAAAGCTACGTCAGCAGAAGCCGTTGCCTGAGCAAGCGCGCCAACGCCCTCCTGCGCAAGACTTGCAGAATTGTCTAAAAATGGAAGATGTTTTCCGATGCGAAAAAGAGGAAACGTCTCAGAGAAAAAAGCACTTCCCTCTTGAAGATCTTGGAGCGCGAATTCAGCGGATGTAAGGTCGTATGCCGCAACCGCCTGAGAAAAACGCACCGCAGATGAAAACACCTGCTTCGCCTCAAAAAAACCTCGAATGCTCCAGTATCCGATCCATGAAAATCCAACAAAGAGAAGTATTCCAAAAGCAATGATGGCATTTTTATGCGGGAAGGCGTGTTTTTGGATATTTGTTTGCATAACGTACAGCTGACCGCATATGCTGCCACGTCAATGGATTAAGCATCTGACGCAAAAGTGAACCATCAGCAGACGCGCGACGATGGTAGTGTATCATGCGAGCTTCAGGAACGTACCAAACCTCCTTTCCGGACGCTCTCACGCGACGACAAAGATCGGCATCTTCGTAATACATGAAAAAACCCTCATCAAACCCCCCAAGTTCTTCGAAAAATTTTCGAGCAATGAGCAACGAGCTTCCCTGTGCCCAATCGACCATTGAAGGCTTTGATCGATCAAGGTTGTGCATTTGAAAATTCGAGATTACACGCTTTCCCCATGTTGTTTTTCCAAGCGGAGTTCTTCGAAGGAGTGGGATGATGGGCGAAGGATCTCTACAAACCGAAAATTGAACGCTTCCATCGCCATTGCGCAATTGCGGAGCCGCTATTCCGGCCTGAGGATGCTGTTCAAGAAATTCTAGCAACTTTTCAAAAGAAGTTTCTTCGGGATTAAGATCGGGATTGAAAACAAGAAGATAATCACTAGAAGCTAGTTTTGCACCCGCATTCATACCCGCGCCAAAGCCAACATTTCGCTCCATGGGAACATAGCGAACTTCGGGAAATTCTCGCTTGAGAAGGTGTACAACGCCATCTTTTGGATTGTTATCAATAACGATAATCTCTCGACATAAAGGAGAGGCTATTCTTCGAATGTTTCTCAGTGTCTGACGAAACATTTTTTGATCATTCATGTAAACAATCATGACGCTAATACTTGCCGACATACTTCAAAAGATTACGAGAAGATAGTGGTGACTTTTGATTCAAAAACTTTCGTTTTATGAGCATCTTTGGAAAGAGGCGAAGTGATGAGAAGAGGAGATTTCTTGATTCTTTTTCACACAAGATACCGTAGACTAATCTTCCACATTCTCCAAAAAGTACCAAAGGAAGATAGCGAATTCCGGAAAGTATGGGGAAATGTTTTATGAGAAAGAATAGTTGATTGCGAAGTGCAAGCGCGTTACGAAATCCCTGCTGTCGCCGACGATCGAGAAGACGCTTAACAAGAGACCGTTTTTGCTCTCCAAACATACTTCGATAGTGCCACGCCTGAGCAGATGGAGAGAAGATTGTATTCCACCCCCTTCGTCGAAGACGCATGGCTAAGTCACAATCTTCGCGGTAGGCGAAAAAATCACCATCAAAGAACATACCGTCTTCATCCGCACTATCAAGAAGCGCCGAAAGTCGATACGCGGCACAAGCTCCGCCTGCACCAAAGATTTCCATCGATTCATTATATGCAGGACCATCTTCAGCTCCAGCCCCTCTATCCTCACATCGCCACGACGATGGGAGTACAAGACCCGCGGTATCAAGCAACGACGTTCGACGGGGCTCTTCACCCTCGTATTCCGGACGAAGAATGCGTCGGACCTTTGGCTGTACAGCCCCGCAACGAGCGTCGTCCTCAAATGGCCGAAGAAGCTGTGAGAGAATATCGCTCTCAAGAATCATATCTGCATTTACAATGAAAATCACATGCTGGGAAGGATCTTTTCCCTCCTGGCGACGTATCGCGTGCTGAAAGAGTTGATTATGCCCACCTGCGAATCCTGTATTTTTCGCATTACATACCGTAAGCCATTCGGGTGCATGTTCTTTAAGGTACGCACGAGACCCATCAACGCTTCCATTGTCAAGAAAACGAACGGTTAGCTCGGGGTAATGCAGTTGCTTTATTGAGCGAAGAAGATCAGGAAGATCTCGCTCATTGTTCCAGAGAAGGACGTGGAGTGATACGGAGAGCATATACTACGCTGTTCGCGAGGCTGCAGATTTTTTTGTAACGTTAAAGCCAAGATACGATCCAAACATCATTCTCGTTTGTGCGTCGAGTGCGGGAAGCGCTCCAAATATCATAAAAGTTATAGGGAGAAGAAACCATTGTGCGATCATAGCAATCCAATTCCATGGACGAATATGTGCTGGACGAGGAGGAAGGAAGGCGAAGCTCAAGACACCCGTAACAAATACACCGACTGTTGCTCCACGCATCATGAATTCCAAAGTGAATGGAGCATTTGCGATAAACGTACTCTCCTGAGATCCCCGAAGAGTAAAAAATGGCAGGTATCCGAGAATGAAAATGAGCAGTGGAGCAGTTGACCACGTAATCATTCCCTCAAGGTGATTGAAAATGTATTTAGCTTTTTTCGCCAGAGAAATTTCTGGATGCTTGGGAAATTGATCGATCATGTACGGAAGATGCTCGATGCCCCACGCCCAACGACGTTGCTGTTTGTACAGTGCAATAAGACTTGAAAGATATGTCTCTCCAACGACCGTATCCATGGAAACAGGAAGAAAAATTGGAGTCACTCGATAGTCTCCCCCATACCTCAAAAATCCCTGCATAAAAATCCTCGAATCCTCACTCACAAGATCTGGCTCCCAAAAACCTACATCACGAAGCATTTTCCACGACATCGAATGTGAAGAAAATGTCCACAGACGCTCGGGACGAACAAGCTCCACAAGAAGCCAGAACGTTGTTCCGAAGGCGGAAATACGTACAGGAGCGGTTGCAGACCATAGGTTATTACCAAATACCGTCAGTGGCTGAAATGACGTTCTATGTGCATTCGGAAGTGTGAGAAAAGCTTCGGTAAGTTTTGCAAAATACTGCGGATGCGCAAGGGTATCACTATCAAACGCTGAGACAAGTACCTTATCTTCGCTAATTTCAGGATGCTCTCCTAGAAACTTCGCAACCTCCCCTGCGAGATATCGCATATTGGACCCCTTTCCGGGAATTTCTCCGGGAAGATTGGGAGGATGAATGGCGGAAACAAAACCCGCGAATCGATGTTCGTACGTTGCCTTGAGGCGATCAAGACAGGTCTTGGCATGATCTCCAGCACGACCCTCACCTCCAAAGGCAAGAATAATCCTATCTTTACGGTATGCACTTGCTAAAACCCCCTCAACAGCGGCTT
>CAZORP010000007.1:0-43277 GCA_964582615.1 uncultured Gammaproteobacteria bacterium | reverse complement strand
TTCAAGTAAATCATATTCCTCTTTATAGAAAGGGAACATGATTACGTGATATACCTCATGTGCATTTTGAATTTTCTCCACCACACTCCACCAATCCACCGCAATCGTCTCCCGGTAAGCCTTATAGGCCGCCGCCATGTGAACAAGAAAATAAAAGACGCGAAGCATCCAGTAGAAGTCAAAGATGAGGATAAAGAGCACCGCGGCTTCAGGTGCGACAAAGCTTCCTATCAGACAACCAAAAATGATCGTCCACGATAAAAAACCTGGGATAATTTCCCAGAGACGATTTCTTCCATACTGACCAAATACCCCCGTCATAAACTATGCACGCAAAGGTCGTTTAAGTGCGTCCTTTTTTGAAGGTGTAATTCTTGGCTCGTGAGGATATTCTGGAAGTACGAAAGGCATAGGAGAGCCCTTACGTTTCCATATTTTCCCCTCTCGCACAAGTGGAACAACAGAAATCCCAAGACCAAGCGCGTAAGCGTTCACCAAACTAACCATACTCCTCAACGCCCCAAGCGATGGTCCAGTTTGAACAATTCCCATACTATCTCCTCGCTGAGGAACTCTTCCAAATCTTGAAAAAGCTTCGCGTAGCACCATGAGCTCATCACCAAGCACTCTTGGCATTTCCCACTGCTCAGTAGCGCACTCTTCATCACCATCACCAGAAATCATAGCCACTACCACCACATCATTTAACGAGCCATCAATACACCACATCATACCTCTTTTCGGTCAAAGAGAATAATATGTTTTTCTTGAAAGATGGTTTGCAAAAACCTATCACCAACATCTTTTCGATAGCGATATTCCTGTGGACTAAGTGACGTATAGTTAACTTCCCTACCAAGATCTCGCTCGAAATCTGCAATAGCGGCTGTCACGGTTTCGGGTGGACATGTACTCACCACGAGGACATCCGTGAGAACCTTTGTAGTGTCAGTAAACTTTCCCGTTAGAAGAACAAGATGAACTTCGCCTTCACGCTCCAGGCCTTCAACGAGTGATTTATTCATGAGAATACCCATCTTTCTCATAACATTACGAAGGTCTTCAAAGAGAGGAAATTGCTGATTTGCCTGATAAAACTTTTTATTTTCCTTATCGCCCTCAGGACCAGCGTCGCGTTCAAGAATAATTCCTACGTCTAGGAGATTTTTAAGCTCACGGCGAACGGCATTGAGTTGCGCATCAACACGACGAGCAACCTCTCGTACAAAAAAGGATCGATCGGCATTTGCAAGAAATAGCCCAAGAAGGCGAGCTCGCGTTCGAGAACCAAATAATTGCTCAATTTCAAATCGGCCTTCTCGATCGTCATCAAGAAGCTCTTCCTGATCGTCGTTTCCTGCAAGTACCGCGGGGGTTTGGGAGTTTTCTTCCATACGGGGTGGTCACAAATGAAGCAGTATTGAGTATACTGTATGTGAAAAGTGAAAAAATCGCCACATGCGTACCCCACAACCCTTCCCTTTAAAAATAGCCGAGCGAACTCTTCGCCGACAACGGACCGACGTCGAGGCGCGCGGAGAAGTTCGCACACTGCACCGCGGAACCAGTGCAGTCTTTTACGTTGCAGGCGTAGAATCTCCAAATGAAGAGGCTCGTGAGCGACTTTTTTTGCTTTACGCACAACACCTTGAGCGATTGAGTCAGACACTTGAACAAGACCATAATCCCGCACGCGCCTTCGAACACATTCTCGCACAACTCAATCAAGATCTTGCACGCATTGGACCAACGCTTGATATTCGCAAAGAACGAGCACATCTTTTTTTTGGTCTTTGTGCAAAAAATCAACTTTTTCTTTCGGGTTTTGGAAGTCTTCTTGCGCTTTATCTTCACAAAACTGCAGAACGTCGCTTTAGCGTTTACGAACTTCACCAGCAACTCGATCAGGGAAATGGAACTTGGGAAAAAACCTGTAACTCCATCCTTGATGGCGAACTCCATCCGGGAGATGTTTGCTATCTCGCAACCCCACTTCCGGAAATTCTCCTTCCTTCCGCAGGGTTGCAGGATATTCTTACAACACTTCCCGCCAAAGGAGCCCTCGAGCGTATTGAGGGCTTCGTTCCTCCCGCCATGGCATTTTCTGGACTCGTCTTTCAGGTGGAGGAGCATCATCGACCACATCTTTCCCCCCTTAACACTCTTGGATCGCTTGATGTTCTTCAAAAAACTCAAGAAAGAACCGCTGATATTCTTGGCGAACGAAGTCCCCACCAGTCCCTTCGTCACGAACAATCCTGGCTTGGAAGAACCGATACGAAGGCCCTTGTTCTTCGTGCAGGACAAGGAGCTCGACTTGTTGGTGGTCACATTGGTGGAACTTTTTTACGCGTATTTCAGACCGCATTTTCCCTTCTTCATCATCCAAAACTTCACGCAGCACTTAAGAAATATCACAAACGAATTTCATCCTCCCCCATTCTTGTTATCATTCCCATTCTTTTTCTTTTTCTTGGAATTGGAGGATGGCATGTTACTCAAGAGCGAGCTGTATACCAACATCAAAAAGAGCAGGAGATTGCGCTCTTGAATCAGGGAAGAGAAGCCCTTATCCAAGCGGAAAGCAACCTTATCTACAATAATAAACGCGGCGCAACCGAAACACTCCTCAAGGCGAAAGAGCTTCTCCAAAACACAACAACTCCACTGCAAGAAAATTCTGAAGCTTTCGCAAAAACTCTCCAAGACATCGAAAAACTCCTTGAAAAGAGTGAGGGCATTATCCGTGTCACCGAAAAACGAAACGTTCCTCTTCCAGATTCACAAGAAGCAATGTCCGGAGCCCTCCTTCCAACGCCCTACGTCGTAACAAAAAGCGGTGAAACATTTCGATTTGATGCACTCTCAGGATCTTGGATGCAAGAAGAAACTCTTCTCTCTCAAAAACCACTCATAATCACCGAAGAATCTCCAACAACATTCCTCACACTTACATCAGGAAAAGAGCTTCTTCGTTACGATACTGTGACACACACAGAGGCAACACTTGTAAGCGGCGTAAAAAATCAATCCGCAGTAAGCATCCTCAAAACGTACAACAGTGTTCTCTATCTTCTCAATCCAAACGATCAGCAGATTATAAAGCTTCGTCAACAAGGATCTGGTTACGAAGCAGGTACTCCATGGATTCACGCCCGCTCAAGCGATATTAGCAAAGCTTCAAGCATGGCTATTGATGGAAGTATCTATCTTGGAACCCCCGATGGTATCCGCGTTTTCTTTGGCGGAAAGGAGCAACTCTGGTCTTCTGCAACCCTTACACAGCCTCTTTCAACGATTACCGACCTCTTCACTACTCCAGATCAAGACGATCTTTATGTGCTTGATAGCGAACACCATCGTGTTCTCGTCTTTGCAAAAAGCACAGGGGCACTCGTTGCGCATTATCTCTACAACGAAAATCTCACAGGACTTCGCGTTTTCTTTTCAGAAGAAACAAAAAGCGTTACCCTTCTCACAACAAAGGGATATCTCGAATTTACCGCAGAGCACACGCTTTAAACAAAAACGAGCCAGCAAGGCTCGTTTTTTACTATCGACGGTCGCGAAGGGTTTCGATAATGCGACGAACCCCATCAGCAATTCCCGTAACCATAGCAATATTGCCATCAAATTTCTTTCGCATGAAAAGCAGTGATTGCTCAACGTCCCCAAGGCGCACTTTTAAATCATCAACAAGTGCATGCACTCGCTTAATGAGCATTGCCGCCTGATATAGCACAAAACAGAGAAAAACCGTGAACCACAACGCGCAGAGCGCAAGAACAATATAGAGAATATCTCGATACTCAAGCATATCCCCTTTACAATACCACACTTTTTAACGAAGAACTGCTCGCACCTGCATAGTGAGCGCCTCCTTTGCGGCAGAAACGGCCTGCTCAATTTCATCACTCGTTAACGTACGATCAGAAGCCCCAAATGTGAGCGCATACGTCATACTCTTTCTTCCCTGAGGAATCTCAGCTCCGCGATAGCATTCTGTAAATGAAACTTTTTCAAGAAGTGGAGTCTTGAGAAGAATCTTTAGAAGCTCCCCATGTGTACAGTCTTCATCAACAACGAACGCGAGCGATCGTTCAGCTTGCTGGAATTCTGGAACAGGCGTGTAAGCTCGACGCTGTTTCGCGTAGCGTAAAAGAGTTTCAAGGTGAATCTGTACAACCATGACAGGACGAAGTGCGCCAAAGGCCTCACGAAGCTTTGGATGAATTTCACCAATAGTTCCAATGTGCACTTTTTCGGAACCTCGATGCAAGAATATATCCGCAGAGCGTCCCGGATGCCACTGTTCGGATGTCGTTTGGACACGCTCCAAGAGAATCGATACACCGCAACCATCCATAAGAACCTCGAGAGCTCCACGCACGCGACGATACGACATTTCACCATCCTCAACGCCATACTCTCCAAATACCAGCGCTAACTCTTCAACAGGAAGCTCACCGGCTTGAGCGGGAATATGAATTCTTGAACACTCAAATACCATACCGTGAGGCGTGTGAGGCTCATTGCGGACAATGTCGCGAAGAAGTGAAGGAAGAAGCGATGGACGAAGATAACCCAAGTCCTCAGAAAGCGGATTCCATACTTTGACCGCGGCATCTCGCGCAATACTTGCCCGATCAAGATCGCCGCCATCAACAAAAGAATATCCAAAAAATTCTTGGAATCCTTCACCGGCAAGCATGCGCTTGATACGCATTTCCCACTGCAGTGATGCATCAGGAACTGTGGTTGGAGGAGCTTGATTTGGTAATACGGAAGGCATGCAGTGATATCCGTAAAGTCTTGCAATTTCCTCAGTGAGATCGATGGCGTGTTCGATATCTTGCGCTCTCCACCAAGGAACCGTCACCGCATATCCCTTACCCGAAACCGCGCAAGAAAAACCAAGACGCTCGAGCATTCCAACCATATCCTGGGAAGATATCTCGACGCCAAGACGGTACGTTACCTGCTCAGGAATAAGCGTAAAGATCTTCTTTTCTTCTTTTTCTGGAAAAATATCAGCAACATCTTCAACTTCCCCTCCGCCGTATGTACAAAGAAGTTCAATAGCGTATGCGAGAGCCCCAGGAACCGCCTCGGGAGAAAGTCCCTTTTCAAACACCAACTGAGCATCGGACATGAGGTTGAGAGCGCGTGAAGTCTTTCGAATTGCCAGCGCATCAAATGTCGCAGACTCTAGAATGACCGTCGTGGTCTGTGAAGATGCTCCACTTTCTTGACCTCCCATAATACCTGCAATAGCAAGTGGCTGTTGGCTGTCGGCGATAATTGTCATGCCCGACGAGAGTGCGTAATCCTTTCCATCAAGTGCACGAATTTTCTCACCCTCCTCAGCTTCGCGAACAACGATATTTCCAGAAACACGATCGGCATCAAAGACATGTAGTGGTTGACCAAATTCTTGAAGAACAAGATTTGTAACATCAACAAGGATATTTACCGGTCGGTGACCAGAAAGAATAAGCCGGCGCTGAAGCCACCACGGAGAAGGAATTGCTTGTACATTTTTAATGCGCGCGGCGGCATAACGAAGACACTTCTTTGTACGAATTTCTGGCTGAAGTTTTCCGGGGAATACTCCAGAAAGACGATCTTGAACGTTTTTTTCTTGAAAGAACTTATGCGGCGCATAGGCGCAAGAAAGCGCGGCGGCACCTTCCCGAGCAAGTCCAGCAATTCCCATACAATCTGGACGGTTTGTGGTAATTTCAATATCAAAAACCGTATCATTCATGCCAAGAGCATCGGCAAGTGGGGTTCCGGACGGCGCATCGGTAAGCGTAGTTATGTCCCAAATATCACGTTCACCAACGGTAACTGTTGTAAGTCCAAGCTCCGCAGGTGCACAAATCATGCCAACGCTTTTCACTCCTCGAATCTCTGTTTCTTGAAGAGTGATGAGATCTCCTTCTCCATGCCATCGCACACGAGCTCCCGGAAGTGCAACCGGAACACGCTGTCCAATGGCAATATTTGCACCACCACAAACAATCCCCTCTCTCCTGCCATTACCAAGATCAACTTCTGCAATGCGAAGCTTTGTTGCCTGAGGATGCGCGGTAATATTTACAATAGTTCCTACAACGACAGCATTCCACGTCTCATGAAAATGCTCGATACGTTCAACCGATAACGATCGAAGACTAAGCTCCTTAGCGAATTCCTCGGGAGAAACGCCTGTCGTACAATACTCTTTAATCCACGAATAGGGTGCGAGAATGTTCATAAAAAAACCTACCACTGAGTAAGAAAACGAAGGTCGTTACGATAAAGAACTCGGATATCGTCAAGATTTACCCCGCTCTTCATCATAAGCGTTCGTTCAAGTCCCCATCCGAATGCGAAACCGGTATACACTTCAGGATCGACACCACCTGCACGCAAAACTTCAGGATGAACCATGCCAGCTCCTCCAAGTTCTAACCATCCAGCCTTACAAAGCTTACATTTTCCACCAGAAGGATGACGAGAGGTTCCCTTGCAGACGACACATGAAATATCGAGCTCAAAACTTGGTTCTGTAAAACGGAAGTGAAATGGGCGAAGACGCGTTTTTGTTTCTGGTCCAAAGAATCTTTGCACGAAAAAGTCAAAAACGCCTCGAAGTTGGGTAACCGTAACGCCCTTATCGATCATCAATCCTTCGAACTGATGAAACATGGGGAGGTGACGGGCACTCACCTGACGTCGATAGCATTTTCCAAGAGAAATCATGCGAATAGGAAGATTTCCCTTAAGCATTTCGCGAACTTGTCCATTACTTGTGTGTGGCGTGAGTACCATCTTTCCTTGCTCACCAAGAGAAACCTTGCCAGATCCATCATCAACAAAGAACGTCTCCCATTCATCACGAGCAGGGTGTTCTTTTGGCATGTTCAGTGATTCAAATGCAAAATAATCCCAATCAACTTCAGGATGTCGGGAACGCACAAATCCTAGATGAGAAAAGATTTCTGTGATTTCCTCAATAGCCTGAGAAGTTACGTGAAGATGCCCAGCGGAGCGCGGGAGTGGCGGGAGTGTAATATCTAAACGTTCGCGATGAGCAAGCTCAGCAGTTTCCTGAGCGCGAAGACGTTCATCCGCTTGAGAAAAAGCCTCCTCAATACTTGCCTTTGCTGAGTTTGCGGCAACTCCAGCCGTGCGCTTTTCTTCAAGAGAAAGCTGTGCAAGACTTTGCATTGCTTGCGCAAGTTCACCCTTGCGACCAAGGAATGCTACACGAAGCTCTTCGCAGGCCTGGCGCGTTGCCACCTGAGCAAAAGCCTCTTTGGCACGTTGCGCGATATGAGAAAATTCTGGTATTTGCGTCATAGTGAGGAGAATATACGACCGATATCTTGATACGTTACTACGAATATGACAAGAAGTAAAAAGAGAAACCCCGCCCCATGAACATACTGCTCAGCCTTAAGGGAAAGAGGCTTTCGACGCAATGCTTCAAGCAAAAGAAATACCAAGCGACCACCATCAAGCGCTGGGAATGGCAAAACATTGAGAACTGCAAGGTTCAACGAAAGGATTCCTGCAAACTGCAAAAGATGACGGAAACCAAGCTCAGCAATTTCACCCGTCATGCGAGCGATACCCACCGGACCTGATACCTGATCCATAACTGAACTTTCTGTAAAAATCCCCTTAACAAGAATCCCTACACCCTGAAACATTGCAAGTGCCATGCCTCCAGTAACCTGAGCGCCAACAATCGGCGCGAGATACCACGGATAACGAACAAACCCCGCATCAACAACCGCAACACCGATACCATATTTTCCGATATCTTCAAAAAATACCGGCGAAAGATCGGCCTCTCGAGAAACTCCATCGGAGGTAAGAAGCGTGATATGCACCTGCTCGCTACGAGACGCTTCGGCAAGTGCATTGCGAGTTTCTTCTCCGGAAGAAACAGAACCTCCTTGCACTTGTGTAATACGGTCACCTACGCGTATACCTGCACTTTCCGCTGGAGAACCGTGAAGAATCTCAACAACCTCAACCGAACGATCTTCAATAATTGCCGAGGATCCCAACTGCTCAAAAGATTCACCTTCAAGAACGGTTGGCGATCCTATTGCGGCGCTTAAGGAGAATACTACCCATGCAACAAAAATATTCATGAGAACTCCCCCAAGCAAGACCCACCAACGCTGCCACCAAGAAGCCGCACCAAAAGATCCGGGAAGCGTACGCTCATGCTCAGACCCCCCCTCACCCTGAATACGCACAAATCCTCCAAGCGGAATGAGGTTTATCGACCAAAGCGTTCCATGTGCATCTTTTTTTCCAAAAAGACGTGGCGGAAATCCTATGCCAAATTCTTCAACGCGCATTCCTGCACGCCGAGCGAACGCATAGTGTCCAAATTCATGCGCAAGAACAAGCGCAGAAATAAGAGCAAGAAAGATAAGAAGAGATATCATAGAGATACTGCGCGACGACGTGCGCATGCGGCAAACTGATCGCCGCGATCTTTATAGTTAAGGAACATGCCAAAACTGGCACATGCAGGGGAAAGAAGAACGACGTCTCCCGGACGAACACAAGCAAGAACAGCATCAAAGATTTCATCCATCGTGCCTCCCCCATTTATTGACGGTATCGTAACCCCAAATCGAACACAAGCCTCCTGAAGGCGATCAGCGGTCTGACCAATAAGTATAAGCTGTTTAACGTGGGTGCTTTTTGCCAAAAACTGAGCAAGCTCAGAAAAGTCTGCGCCTTTATCGCTTCCTCCGAGAATGAGAACGATCGGTTCTTTGCAGGCGGAAATTGCCGCAATAGCCGTTTCTGGAGTCGTTGAAATAGAGTCGTCGATATACGTTACACCCCCAAAAATCCCCACCTCCTCAAGGCGATGTGGGAGTCCTTGGAATGTTGCGGCAACACGCGCAATAATCTCCTCGGAAATTCCGACCTCACGAGCAACTGCGGCGGCCGCAGCAACATTCTCACGCTGATGCTCGCCTCGCATACGAACCTCACCTTGCCAATCTTGTCGAGAAACCGGAATGCGACGAGCTTTGGTCAATTCCGCCAAACGCTGAGTCTGTGGGTAGCTTGGGTTAAATACGAGAACGTCTTGAGGACCCTGAAAGCGGACAAGTGATGATTTTGCAAAAACATACTCATCATGATCTTTGTGCCAATCAAGGTGATCTGACGTAACCATGAGGAGCACTGCAATATGTGGCGATGTATGTAAATCAAACAATTGAAAGCTTGAGAGCTCGAGAACAACCCAACTTTCTGAAGTTATCTCTCCGAGCGTATGAAAAACTCCCGAACCAATATTCCCTCCAAGTACCACATGTTTTCCGCCCTGACGCAACATTTCAGCTATAAGACTACTTGTAGTTCCTTTTCCTTTTGTTCCTGAAACTCCAATAATCTGCCTTGTTGGACAAACATCAAAAAAGATTTGCATTTTTGACGTCACTAAAACCCCCATCTTTTCGGCATCAACAATCTCCTGACGATAACGATAAACTCCCGGAGAGCGCACAAGTACGTCGTACGATGAAAGATCAGAGAAAGCGTCCGGGCGATGCTTTTCATCGAGAACCGTTACAAGAGCTCCTCGTTCGGCGAGGTATGCTTCAACATCCTGCACATCAACTCCGTATCCAAGAAACGCAACACGCTTCCCCTGCCAATCATACGACATAGTCTTGCTTAAAGAATAAATGGCTTGAGAATAGTAAACACTGCTTCCTTCTCACGCGCAAGAACTTCACCATTCTCCGCTTCTATCGTTACACGAAGGAGCGGTTCGGTATTCGACTTTCGCAAAAGAATCCACCAAGATTTTTCAAAAACATAGCGAATACCATCCTGTCGAGAAACTTCAGATGCTTGGTTTTCGTAAAAAGCCTCACAAGCATGCAATGCGGCATCAGCATCACTCACATGAAAGTTCATCTCACGAGTTGTGACATATGGCGAAGATCCGCGAAGAGCGTCACCAAATGTCCCGCCTTTTCTTTGCCACGCGCAAAGCACTCGAAGAAGCGCAAAATCAATAGATTCCAAGAATGAAAATTCAGGAAAAAAGAAGTGGCTCGAAACCTCGCCACCAAGAAGAGCTCCGCGTTCACGAACCTCTCGAATAATCTTCGTCCTGCCAACAGGACAACGAATAGGGGTGCCACCGCTTCTTATAATAGCCTCTTCTACCTTCCAACTACTGTTACAAGAGAAACACACCACGCCGCCGGGCGAACGCAACAATACATCCTCCGCCAAAAGAGCCAGCGTATCATCGCCATAAAATACCTCTCCACGCTCACTTACAAAACCAATGCGATCACCATCTCCATCAGTTGCAATACCAAAATCTGCTTGCTCTTCGAGAACTTTATCTCGCAAATCACGAAGAGTTTCTTCCTTAGCAGGATTCGCTTCGTGGTGAGGAAAGCGTGCATCGGGCTCTTCATAAAGAGCAGTAACGTGAAGACCCAGGCGCTCAAGGAGTGGTTTCATGGCGTATGCACCCATGCCATTTCCATAATCAACAACAACCCGAAGGTGCGAAAGCGGAGGAAGCGCTTCTCCAAGAAGAGAAGTGCACGCATTAAGATAGGCATTAAGCACAAAACGAGATTCGTGCAGACCCTGCCGATTTGTCGCCAAAGGAAGCACGTTATCGCGATCAATATATGCAAGAATTTCAGCACCAGATAGAGGACTTCCATTTGCACGCGCGATTTTAATGCCGTTATATTCTGCAGGATTGTGAGAGGCGGTAATCATAAGACCCCCCTGTACATCATCTGAGGTTGTTACCGCATAGTTAAATACCGATGACGTACAAAGACCAATATCAACAACATCAACACCCTGACCCTGACAAAACTCAAGAATAGCCCTTGCCAAACCCGGACTCGTTGCACGCATATCTCTTCCTAGAAGAATGCGTTTTGCAGAAGTTTCTTGAATGAGCGCATGCGCAGTCCAGCATGCCACCTCGCCCGTCACTTCCTCACTTAATCCGCGAACATCAAGACCACGAAAAACATGTCGAGAAAAGGCCATAAAATCCCCTGAAATTACGTTGACTTTTTAGGTAAAACCTCGTATGGTTAGCGTAACAAATCTTACCTCTTTTTTCTATGAGCATGGCATTTTTGATAATTCTCTCGGTTTTCCTTGGAATAATCATGGTATTTGGCATCTGGCTCGTCCTGACTTTTAATGGTCTTGTCACGAAAAAAAACCGCGTCCAGGAAGCTCTTAGCGACATCGAAATTCAGCTTAAACGCCGCTACGATCTTATCCCCAACCTCGTAAGTACCGTGAAGGGCTACGCTCGCCACGAAGAATCCGTATTCACCAAGGTCACCGAGGCTCGTACTGCGGCAATGGGCGCACAAACGGTCGCGGAACACGCTCAAAATGAAGGAGTTCTTACATCAACCTTGAAGTCACTCTTTGCTGTTGCAGAATCCTACCCAGACCTTCAAGCTTCCGATAATTTCCGACATCTTCAACAAGAGCTCGTTGATGCTGAGGATAAAATTCAAGCGGCACGCCGTTTTTACAATGGCCAAACACGCGACTTCAATACCGCACTCCAACTCTTCCCCACCAACATCGTCGGATCAATGCTTGGATTTAGCGCGTACGCTTTCTACGATGCTCCTGATGCGGAGACGCAAAAGCCTGAGGTAAGTTTTTAACCATACATTATGTACCAAGAAATCGCCGCAAATAAACGAAAGACTTCATTTCTCTTCCTTGGAATGGGAGGAGCGATTCTTGGACTTGCAACACTCCTTGGCATGCTTGCAGGAGGTGATGTGTGGTCATCTCTTTTTCTTGGAACACTTATCACGGGAGGGTACTCCTGGATAAGTTACTTCTTCTCGGATAGCATCGCGCTTCATGTAAGTGGAGCGAAGGCGATCGAAAAACAAGACGCTCCTGAACTTTTTCGCATTGTAGAAAATCTTGCGATCGCAAAAGGACTTCCCACGCCAGCCATTTATATCATTCATGATGATAGTCCAAACGCATTCGCAACAGGACGAGATCCTGAACATGCCTCAGTAGCCTTTACAACTGGGCTTCTCGCCATGCTTGATAAGCGCGAACTTGAAGGCGTCGCGGCACACGAACTCTCGCATATCGCAAATTATGACATTCGCGTCATGACGATAGCCGCAGTACTCGTTGGGGCTCTTATGCTTCTTGGAGATTTCTTCCTCCGTGGAGGATTTTCACGTGAACGAAAGGATGAATTTTCTCCACTTTTCTTTATCGGAATCGCTCTAGCAATTCTTTCACCTATTCTTGGAGAAATCATCAAACTCGCCATTTCTCGCGAACGAGAGTTTCTTGCCGACGCCTCCGGAGCGCTCCTTACACGCTATCCCGAAGGACTCGCTAGCGCTCTTGAAAAAATCCATTCCGCACAAACCCCTCTTGCACACGCCCACCAAGCAACGGCTCACTTGTTTATTGCAAACCCTTTTCAAGGATCTTCTTCGATGTCGTGGATTGCTAAACTCTTCGCTACTCACCCACCCGCAGAAGAGCGTATTGCTCGACTCCGATCTCTCGACCGATCCTAATTTTACCTATGCTCGATACTGCCGTTGAACGCTTCAGTAATCCTCTTAAATCCGTCCTTACAAGAGCATTCGTTCTTGCCGCGGAAAAGAAGTCTCCCGTCATCACACCGGAGCATGTTCTTTTTGCACTCGCAACACAGCCAACATCTCCTGGATCAGTTATTCTTTCCCGGGCAAGAATTTCTCTTGAACAGTTACAGAACTATCTTGAACAAAGTTCACCGGCAAGTGAACACGATCAATTGCGCCCAGAGCTTAGTGAGAGCACGCAAAAAATTCTAGAAAAGGCAATTCTCACCGCCCGTCTTTACAATCACCCCTTCATCACCACTGCACACGTTCTTTTTGGCTTTCTTCACGTTGAAGACGAAGCTCTTCCCAATCTTCTTTTTCGTGTAGCAAAAATCGAACGAAAAGCTCTTGAAGAACACCTCACACAGATTCTTCAACAGGCACGAAAACATACCATCGACGAAGTTCCCGAGCAGGGCGCAAAAGGATCCCCCTGCAGTCACTGTGGAGAAGCACATGAGGAGGAGGGTGATTCCGCTTTGGCGTTTTTTACAAAAGAAATCACTGATCAGGAGTACCTTAAACAACATCTCTCTTTCGTTGGACGATCTTCAGAACTCGATCGCATTATCACCATTCTCTCGCGCAAAACAAAAAATCATCCCCTTCTTCTTGGCGATCCCGGTGTAGGAAAAACAGCGATTGTAGAAGGACTTGCGCGCCGCATTCTCGCAGGTGACGTTCCAGAATCTCTTAAAAAAGCTCGAATCTTTTCTCTCAACATGGGCGATCTTCTTGCCGGAGCAATGTATCGAGGAGATTTTGAAGCTCGTTTCATGGACATGCTTGAGGAACTACAAAATACCAAGGGAGCCATCGTGTTTATCGATGAATTTCACACGCTCATGCATGCGGGTGGTGGTCAAGGAAGTGTAGATGCGGCAAACATGATTAAACCCGCGCTTGCACGACCGGGCCTTCGCGTCATAGGAGCCACAACGCATGAGGAATACAAAAAGCACATCGAACACGACGGCGCACTCACACGACGAATGCATCCTCTTATCGTGCGAGAACCAAATAAAGAAGAAACGCTTGGAATCGCTCGCAAAATAGCCAAGGACCTTGCGCGACACCATGGGGCGACATACAGCACTCCCGTCATTGAGACCGCATATCGTCTTTGCGAACAGCATCTCCCCCACCGTCGCTTTCCAGACAAGCTTCTTGATATTCTCGACGAAGCAGGAGCGCTCGCAAAGGGAAAAAGCGTCCTCGAAAACCATATCGTTACCGCCACCGCTCATGCCGCAGGAACTTCACTTCCATCGCCCGATCACAAATCAGAACTCTTTACCCGCATCACAGCATCACTTCGTGACGCTATCGTTGGACAGGATCGCGCCATAGAGCACGTCGTGCGCGCACTGGCACGAGCCGAGCTTGGCATTTCATCTTCCGAGCGACCAAAAGCATCGTTTCTTTTTGCGGGACCTTCAGGCGTTGGAAAAACCGAACTCGCAAAACGTCTCGCGAAAACACTCTCTTCCGAAAAGAAAGCCTATCTTCGTTTAGACATGAGCGAATATCACGAATCACATAGCGTTAGTAAGCTCATAGGATCTCCCGCAGGATATGTTGGCTACAAGGAACGCGCTCAACTCACCGATGCCGTCAAGGAATGTCCTCATATCGTGATCGTCTTTGACGAACTCGAAAAAGCTCATCGCAGTGTTCACCACCTTCTTTTGCAAATACTCGAGGAAGGTGAGTTACGCGATGGAAGTGGAGGTTTGGTGCATTTTAGAAATGCAACGATTATTGCTACGACAAATGCAGGACGCGAGGCGTGGGAATCTCAACATCTCGGCTTTACTAAACAAGAAATTTCAAAAGACGAGCGAGTAAAGGAGCTTCTTCGCGATCGTTTTTCACCAGAGCTTCTTCAGCGCTTTGACGCAATCTGCGCATTCCACCCTCTTACCAAAGAGCATTTGGTAACCATTACCGATCACCATATACAACGCCTCCTTGCCCATCTCAAGATACAAGGCTTTACCCTAAAACTCCCAAAGAATCTCGCGCAAAAACTTGCCGCAACCAAGAATCTTCGCCATGGTCGCGATGTTCGCACACTTCTCCAAACAACCATAGAAGACCCTCTTGCCGAACACCTCGCACTTCGTAAGCGTTCAAAAAAAATCCTCTCAGGAACATATTCCCCCGAAGGAAAGATACTTTTTCACTAGCGCATAACTCCGCTCTTAGCAAGAAAAAGCTTGCTATACTGTGCGCATGGATTCTCCCAAGAGTCGCCTTCCTCTTGATAACCAACAAGACCCCTCGCAATACCCTGGGGATGTTTTAGACATTTCCAATTCACCGGATCAACGAACCCAAGAACTGTGGGGCAAGCATCTACATCAAGCGCCTCAAGTTCAACCGACACATCACCCCGATTTCTCCGATTTTGGGCCACCAACCTCGAGCGATCCAAACATTCAAGCTTCGTGGGGAAATACCCTCTCCACCTACAACCCATATCCTGACGAAGATCCTGAAGGAGTTCCTGAAGATGAAGATGAAGATGAAGATGATGAAGGCATCCTCACAGAAGGACCGAGCGCTTCGGAGGATCCTGCTATGCAAGAAGTTTGGGGAGACGATCTTCGAACTTCACAAAATGACGCCATGGAACCGGATGACGAAGATGATGAAAGTGACGACGCTGAAGACTCTAGCTCTAGCCCACAAGAAAAGAACAACATGCTAGACGACGTCCTTGATAAAATGGACAACGACGTATCTGGTCAACTTTTCAAAAAAGCCAATAAGTACGTTGTTGCGTCGGTTAACGATGCCCTGGCGGCAATTGACGCCGTACCTTTCTTTGCATGGATTCTTGAAGCAATTGCCGTATTCATATCCTTCGTCAGAGTCATCATGACGATACTTCCCGTCATTGCCCCCGATGCCGTGAACGGATCTCAGGGAAAGATGAAAAAATACACTGCGGCATATTTAAAAGTTCTCTTTCCCCCCTATAGCCTTCAGGGCATTCTTGATACCGTTGATGCCGCAGTGCCTATCGCGGTAGCCGTGATTTTAACCTCAGCCATCGTCTGTGTACTTGGGATAATGATTTTCATAAGTCAGTTCGTATTAAATCAGGGTGCTTTGTAAATTCTGCGTTTTATCACATCTTTCCTATGCCATCACTCTCCTCACTCTCACCGCGCGCGCAAATGCTTATCCGCCTAACACTGTTCCTCGGAAGTGTTGGGCTTCTTGCCTTTGCCCTCTACTACTTTTTCATTCGAGAATCTCCAAAGGTTCTTACGCAACAAGATCAAGAAACCAATCTTTCGGATAAAAATTCTGGACTTCCTGTTTCGGGAACTGGAGGAAAAAAGACCACCACATCGTCTCAAGGATCAGAAACGCTCCCTATGTCTTCCATTGCAAAAGATGGAAATACCACCACAAGCGGAGAACTGACCCGAAGTGGGATTACCTCACCAACACTCATCAATGGAAACTCAATTGCATATTACGACTCACGCGAAGGGAGATTCTACACTATTACCAATGAAGGATCTGTAAGCGCATTGAGCCTGCAACAATTCCCAGAAGCAGAACACGTCGTGTTTGCGCCAAATGCTTTAGCGGCAGCTCTTGAATTTCCCGACGGAACAAACATTGTCTACTCCTTCGCAAATGCAACGCAGGTAACACTCCCCACACATTGGGAGGATTTTGCTTTTTCGCAAGATGGCAAGGAGATTGTTGCGAAAAGCATAGGAAGTGATGTATCGAATCGCTCACTTGTTATTACAAGTACGGACGGAACCTCTACGACCGTCGTTGCAGATCTTGGCAAGAACGCAGATAAAGTACAGCCATCATGGTCGCCAAAAGGAGAAGTTGTCGCATTCTCAGAAACCGGAGATGCAACATCTACTTTTGGTCAAAGAAAGATTTATACCCTCACAAAAAGTGGAGAGGCGCAAAGCGCGATCACGGTAAATGGGACAAACTATGAAAATATTTGGTCGCCTTCCGGAGATTACATCCTGTACTCTATTGCCGATGCAGGAGATGACTACAAGCCAAGTCTTTGGTATGTCGATGCAAAGGGTGATCGCGGTGGAAAAATTCGCCTACGACTTCCCGTGAAGACTACCGTCGATCGTTGTACATTCTTTAATGAAACCACACTGTATTGCGGCGTTCCGAAAGATGTCGTTCCGGGAAGTGGAGGAAATCCGGAAGTTCTTCAGGGACCAGATCTTCTTTATAAAATCAGCCTTCCTTCGGGAGAAGCCGAACTTCTCGCCGTTCCCGCAATTGATACCGCGATTAAAAATCCAAAGGTCAACAATGATGCGTCGGTACTCTTTTACACCGACGAACGCGATCATCTTAAAACTTTTCTTCTCAAATAGCGTATGCGCGAGTATTTTTGGCACATCATCGTTATTTTTGGACTCTGTCTAGGACTTCTTTTTGGAGCTATTGCCTTGGGACTTCGTTTTTCTCATTCAATCACCTACACAGATGGAGTTGCGCCATCAGCTCCATCAATTACCGTTGCGGATCCTCAACGTGGACCAAAAGATGCACCCGTAACACTTGTGGTATATAGCGATTTTTCCTGCGAGGGCTGTAAAAATCTTCACGAAATCCTCACCACCGCAATCGCGGCACATCCAAACGACATTCGACTTGTCTGGAAAGATATGCCAAACGAAGATCGCCACCCCCAAGCAATGGCCGCGGCAATTGCCGCGCGTTGCGCCGAACAGCAAGGCTTCTTCTGGGAATATTCAGACAAACTCTTTTCGCAAAGTGAATCTTTTTCTGATGCGGTATTTCAAGGCATTGGCACAGAGCTTGGCATGAATATCGAATCTCTTGCCGCGTGTCGAGAACAGGAAAAAACTCGACCGCTTGTTGAAAGAACGCTCAGCGAAGGCCTTGCGCTCGAAATCTCGGCAACACCAACACTATTTATCAACAACGAACGCTACACAGGAAGCATCTCGCAAGATGCTCTTGAAAAAATTCTTCGTCCCTACCTGAAATAACGTATGCGAATCCTTGGGAGCACACTTCTTTTAACAACCCTCTTCATCCTTGGCTCTCCCAAGGCAAGCTTCGCAAACATGGCGACGCCATCAACGTCACCATCATCCTCATGTTCACAGACAACGTGTTCAATAACGACATCGTGTACATGCTCATATAGCACCGGAACATCTTCTCAGAGTAGTTCGGCAAATTCCTGCGACTGTCAGGACACTTGTACGAAATCTGGAGCAAAAACATGGAATTTTTTCTGTGGTGAAGGAGTTACACCTACCGCATCGGGAACCATTATCAGCGAAGAAGTCACTGCAAAAGAAACAAAAAAAGACCTCATCTTTCCAGAACTTAACACCCCCATTCCCGGCCTCGTCTTCGATGAAACAAGCCTTGTTCGCGATAACAATAATCGCGTCATCAGTAATGTCATCGGCGTCTACGTCAACGCCGTCTACCGATACGCACTCGTTATTGCGGCTATTCTTGGTGTACTCATGTTGAGTATCTCCGGCTTTCAGTATATGACCGCCGGGGGAAATAAGGGAGCTGTAGCAAAGGCTAAGGGACGCATGGAGCAGACGGTGTTTGGGCTTGTGATTCTCATGGCCATTTACGCCATAGCTTTCTTTATCGACCCACGTCTTACGCGGTTTTTACCCATTTCTCTTGAGGAAGTTCAGGATATTCCTCTTGAAAACGTTGTAGAGCCAGATGATGGCGTTACCCCATCAAGCCCGACGGGAAATTTTTACGGACAAAACTCTTGGCAGGACTGCATGCTAACCACATTCGGCAAAGATGCTTCTTCAGTGTCAAACCAACTAGTAACCCTCAGTATTAATGGACAGCAAGTTCAGGTTCACAGCATTATCGCTCAAGACGTCAAGGATGCTTTTGCGGAAATCGAAGCCGCCGGACTTTCTTCCTACGTTACCTCAATTGGAGCATACAACTGGCGCGCGAATAGAAATAATCCAAAAGCACTCAGTTTTCACTCATGGGGCGTCGCTATCGATATCAATGATCTAGAGAATCCCAACTGTAAACAAGCATCATGTTCGTACACTATGCCACAGGGAATTATCAACGCCTTTAAGAATCATAATTTTGGCTGGGGCGGAGATTGGAAGGCGGGAAACAAAGACTATATGCATTTTTCTACAAAACGCTTTTGCGGCGGAAGTCGATAAAACCCTATGCGATTTTTCTTACTTCTCTTGACACTCACCAGTGTCGTACATGCACTATCCCCCAACCCCGCTTATGCCGAGGGGTGCGGCAGTCAAGCTACTTTCTGCGCATGCACGTATAGCGATGGCGACGAGGTCTTTCAAGAAGATGCAAACATTACAACATCATCTCTCTGTGAAGAAGCCTGCACGGCATCGGGATCGGAAAGCTGGCATTTTTATTGCAATGACACTATAACGCCAACCGCCGAAGGTTCGATTGAAAAAAATCCCAACAGTTCTTCAACGAACACTTCAACCTCGAGTACTCCTGCAAGTGGACTCACCTCTTCCGTTACAAATAAAAGCATCATCGTTCCAACGCTCAATACCCCAATCCCCGGACTCGACCTTGAAAAGCTCAGCTCATCTGTTCAAAAAAGCAAAGACGGCATGATCTATACGAACATGATCGGCGTCTACGTCAACGCCGTCTACCGATACGCACTCGTTATTGCGGCTATTCTTGGTGTACTCATGTTGAGTATCTCCGGCTTTCAGTATATGACCGCCGGGGGAAATAAGGGAGCTGTAGCAAAGGCTAAGGGACGCATGGAGCAGACGGTGTTTGGGCTTGTGATTCTCATGGCCATTTACGCCATAGCTTTCTTTATCGACCCACGTCTTACGCGGTTTTTGCCGCTTGAAATTCAAAGCGTTGAGGAAATCGAGCTCAACATGGGAACCATGGGAGCCGAAGGAGGTACCACAAGTGGAACCTATAGCAGCCAGAGTGGAACTTCTTCATCGGGAGGCAGTGGAAATGATGCCACATACACCTACCAGCCTGGCACCTGGAAAACACAACTCTCGTCCGCAAATATTTCCGCTATTGAAGCCGCAAAAAAAGCCATGGCATGCCCCTTTGAGAGTGGCTTCACCTCACCAACAGGAGGCCTTCCATCGCCAACAAATTACCACTGGTTTACCAATGGAATTATTGACTACAAAAAAATCTCAACACTGGATTGGCCCGGAAGCTTTGGAAATCCCATTTACGCTCCCGTTGATGGAACGGTGAATTATAAAATTAAAGACCGTGTTGACGATTGTGGTAATACCATTACTCTTGCCGTAGATGGCGCAAGTGGCTACAATCTTTCATTCTGCCATGTTCGAGACTTTACCAACCAAGATGGGGACGTTGTCACGGGAAAGGTTAAACGAGGAGATATTATTGGTCACATTGGCGGAGTTTGCTGTGCACTAAGAAATAGCTCAGGCGAACTCATCTCAAGTGGGCACTCCTACACCGAGTGCACAGCAAGCGGAACAGCCTGCGATCCTGAGGTTGGGGGAAATTGCACTTGTCAAAGCTATCTCCACGTTGGTAACGTAACAGGACCGCATGTTCACATGCAATCCTCTCAACTCAAAGGAGGAAAGTTTCTTGCTTGCTTTGAATAATTTCTATGTTTTCTTGTACATCGTGCGGAGCTCAATATCCTAAATGGACAGGGCGATGTACCACCTGCAGTGCGTGGGGAACGATCCTTGAGGAAGAAGCTCAGGAAGCCTCACCTCTTACAAAAAAAGACCGACAAGGCCGTGGAACAAAGTCTGCAACACTCCTTAATCTTGGAGATGTATCAACTGCAAATATCGCGAGGATTTCTTCAGGAAATGCCGAAATTGATCGAATCCTTGGAGGTGGCCTTGTCCCGGGATCCGTCACGCTTCTTGCAGGAGAACCTGGCGTAGGAAAATCAACGCTTGTCGCACAAATTGCAGGAAGCATGGGAACCGCAAAGAAACCCGTTTATTACGCATCGGGAGAAGAGTCCGAAGGACAAATCCACTTGCGCTGTACGCGACTAGGAATTCCAACAAGCGGAATTCTCTTTTCTCATTCCGTAGATATTGCTGGAATTTTGCAAGCAGGAGAAAAACAGCCTCCAGGACTGCTCATCATCGACTCTATTCAAACCATGTACTCTGGAGAAGCGGACGCACTTCCGGGAACTCCAACCGCCGTTCGTGCCGCAACCGCTCTTCTTGTACACTTTGCAAAACACACAGGTACTCCCGTTCTTATTATTGGACAAGTTACGAAGGACGGATCCGTAGCTGGACCAAAAACCCTCGAGCACCTTGTAGACACGGTTATCACCCTGGAGGGCGACCCCGATCATCCATATCGAACACTCCGCATAGGAAAACATCGCTTTGGAAGCACAGAGGAAGTTGGTCTTTTTGAAATGACTGAACGAGGGTTGGAAATTATTGAAAATCCCAGCGCAAGATTTCTCGCAGAGCGCATGGAAATAGCGGGATCTGTGGTCTGCGCCGTCATGGAGGGCAATCGTCCTTTTCTTGTTGAGGTACAGGCGCTTGTTGAGAAGAGCTTTTTTCCACAACCCGTACGACGAACATCCGGGTACGACCTTGGTCGTCTACAAATGCTTCTTGCAATTCTTAGCAAGCGTGTAGGTGTTCGATTTCACGATCAGGACGTTTATGTAAACATCGTGGGAGGAATCACTATCAGTGAACACGCGGCGGATCTTGCGGTTGCCGCCGCACTTATCTCCGCTCACGCAAATAAACCAGCACCCACGACTGCGGTGTATTTTGGCGAAGTTGGCCTTGGTGGAGAACTTAGATCCGTACCCTTTGCCGAACGAAGAACAAAAGAGGGAGAACGGCATGGATATACCACGCTATTCTCCCCCAAAACTCTCAAACACGTTAAGGAGCTCCTTCCCTATTCCAAGTGAACCGCCTCTGCGTAAGCTCGAACTTTATCACGAACGCTTGGGAATTTTTCCAAATCAGCACTCTCGTCAAGCAGTTGCTTGGCAAAATCTTTCGCAAATGACATCAGGTCAACATCCTCCATGGTCGCCATACGGAATTGCTGGAATCCTGATTGTTCGGTTCCAAAAATATTTCCCGATCCTCGCAATTGCAAATCACGCTCTGCAAGATCGAAACCATCTTGATTGTCCTCAATAGCAAGAAGTCGCTCGCGAGCAACCTCACCAAGAACACCAGAAGCATGAAGGAAGCAGTAACTCTGATGAATACCTCGACCAACACGTCCACGAAGCTGGTGAAGCTGTGCAAGACCAAAGCGCTCAGCTCCTTCAATATACATCACCGTGGCATTGGGAACATCAACACCAACTTCAACAACCGTCGTAGAAATAAGCATGTCCGCCTCACCCGCGGCAAAAGCGCGCATAACCTCATCCTTCTCCTTAGTCTTCATGCGTCCGTGGAGCATAAGCATGCGGTAACCCTTGAATGGCCCCGTTGCAAACTCTTTCATCACTTCGTGAACGGAGTTTGATCCGAGAGCGTCGGACTCTTCAATGAGTGGACATACCACAAAAACCTGACGACCAGAATCCATTTCTTCACGCATACGCACAAAAGCCTCTTGTTCACGACCAAGCTCTACAAGTTTCGTTACGATAGTCTTTCGTCCAACGGGATATTCATCAAGAATAGAGCGATCAAGGTCGCCGTAAAGCACAAGGGCAAGTGAGCGAGGAATTGGCGTGGCAGTCATCGAAAGGAGATGTGGAATTCCATGAGTATCTCCTTGCTTATCCTTTAGCGCTTGACGCTGACGAACGCCAAAGCGATGTTGCTCGTCAACAATAACCAACCCCAAACGATCAAAGGCAACATCTTCAGTGAGAAGCGCGTGGGTTCCAACAATAAATTGTACTGCGCCATTTTTAAGAGCAGAAAGTAGTTGAGCCTTGGTAACCTCACGATCGCCCAAACGACGCTTGGTTCTTGTATAGATTCCTACAGAAATCTTTCCTCCAAACATGCGCTGAAGTGTCTGAGCATGCTGTTCTGCAAGGATTTCGGTTGGTGCAAGCATTGCCGTCTGCCAACCACCACGAGCGGCATTAAGCGCAACAAGTGCCGCAACGATAGTCTTTCCAGTTCCCACGTCACCCTCAAGAAGGCGGTTCATGGGTTCGGGACGATTCATATCCTGAATAATCGACCAGATAGCCTTCTTTTGAGCGCCTGTAAGTGGAAAAGGGAGCGAAGCAACGAGTTCCTTCATGTACTCCTCGGCAAATTCAACACGCGGAGCTTTATATTGTCGCATTTCACGTCGACTCTTCGCATGAAGAAGCTGATAGAGAAAAAACTCGTCAAATTTCGTTCTTCGAAGTGCACGATCTTTCGCCTCGGGAGACGGTGGAAAATGTAGAAGAGGAAGCGCCTCGTGAAGAGAAAGCAGTTCAGCCTCACTTCGCAATCGCTCAGGAAGCCACTCCTCTATTTCTTGAAGCATGCCAAGAGAAGCCTCGGCAACTTTTCTGCGCATTTTCTGGGTCAATGCTCCGGTAAGCTTGTATACCGGCATAATTCTTCCCGTCTCCTTGGTAACCTTTCCATTTCCAATGATTTCGTAGACAGGATTAACCAGCGAAAGTCCATAACGATCATCAACTTTTCCCGCAAGAGAAACAATCTGCCCAGGCTTTACCACCTTAGTAATAAATCCCTGATGAAACCAAACCGCTTTGAGCGTTCCCGTTCCGTCACTTACAACGGCTTCAGTAACCATCATTCTTCCCTGTTTCGCTTTTTTATTTTCAAGTGCAAGAATCGTTCCTTGAATAGTCACCTTTTGACCAGATTGAACTTGCGCAATGGTGAGTGTGTGCGAAAGATCGTCGTAACGAAACGGAAAATCAAAGAGCGCATCGCGAAGAGATAAAAGACCAAGACGAGCGAAGTCCTTCGCTTTCGCGGGACCAACTCCTGTAAGCGCAGAAATGAGCGTGGTAAGACGTGCTGGCATAGAGTTCAGGAAAATCTTGCGGATTATAAAAAGAATTCGAAAAAAAAGCAATATTTATCCTTGCCCGTGTAGGTATTTTTAGGCATACTTGCACAAGATATGCCGCTTTTTAGCTCGCGGGTGGAAGAAATCTTTAAAAAAAGCATCGTCAAATACGCCATTGTTGGCGCTGGAGGAACCATACTTGATGTTGGCATTTTTACACTCATTACTCTTCACCCACTTTTTGGAGGTTCTTTCCCGGGAAGATCGTTTGCGGCGACAATAAGTTTTCTTTTTGCAGTAACCCACAACTATATCCTTAATGCTCGCTGGACTTTTTCCCACACATCAACCACCTCTCATGCAAAAAAGAAATTCCTCACCGTTTCACTTGGCGGTCTTTGTCTGAATATTGGAATTCTTACACTTCTTGGAATGCTTTTTGCGGAAAATAGTCACCCATCAGCACTTTTCCAAAGTACTACAAAGCTCTGCGCAACGCTGGGAGTTTTTCTTTTTAACTTTACACTGAATACTCATTGGACCTTTCGATCGCCTAAAACTCTATGAAAGCTTCCCACGATGAACGAATTGCGAACATTGTTTTTGCAAAGGTGTACCCCGCATATCTTGCAAAGGTTCGTAAAAAGGATCGAAGCGAGGAAGAACTGCAACAAGTCATTTGCTGGCTTCTTGGATGTTCACAAGAAAAACTTACGAATCTTCTTCAGACGGATAAAAACCTCTCTGAGATTTTTCATCAAGCAAAACTTCCCAAAGAAGCGAAAAAGATTACCGGTGTTATCTGCGGCTATCGCATTGAAGACATCAAAAACCCTCTCACCAAAAAGATTCGTTATCTCGATAAAATTGTTGACGAGCTCGCAAAAGGCCGGTCTCTTGAAAAGATTTTTCGCAAACGTGAGTAAAACAAAACAACCCTTCGCGGGGTTGTTTTACTTTTTGCAAACCATATATAAACGCTCACCAGACTTTCTTGGATGATGTTCGTCAAAATCAATGACTTCAACCGAAGCGAAGCGGGATGCCGCAAGCCTAACGATGTCGTGCGTGGGAAATGCTATTTCACGAATGCTTTCTTCATAAACATCAGTCCCGCCATCCTTGCTTCGCTCAGAGATATCAACTTTCCAAGCTACAACTCCGCCACCTTCATCATCAACATGCATAGCCACCGTGCAGTCGTCGAGCGTACGAACAAAAGGCTCGTCAGTAATAATGCGTTTCATTTTTTTCTCGGTATTGATATCAAAAATAAGCATTCCTTCATCACAAAGATGCATCCATGCTCGTTCAATAAACCTTCCCCAATCATCAAAAGTTAGGAGATGATTGATTGAATCAAAAAGACATAGGATGGTATCGAACTTTTCTTCAAGAGAAAAATTTACCATGTCTTGCTTATAAAAATGGGCGTGAGGAATATTCCCCTTTGCAACCTCAAGCATGCCGGCTGATAGATCGAGACCACTGACGCTGTAGGTTTTGGCAAGTGGCGCCAAGAGCGCCCCCGTTCCACAAGCAACCTCAAGAATAGTTTTGGTGTTTGGATGATAATTTTTTATGAGTTGCTCAACACGCTCTACTGTTAGCCTTCTATCGCCCATGACAGCATCATAAAACCTTGAAAATTTGTCATAGTTATTCATATCTAAATGGCTTAGAAGTAAAAATTTAACAACTCACTGCTCGATATTATATGCGTCCGGCATGATAATTTGCACCCTTGGCCATTTCGACATCCAATTTTTCTTCTCAAGACGTGTGCAAAATTTGTCGAGTTTTTTTTCGAAGGTGGGTGTTGGACGAATAATCATCCCAAGAAGATCGTCAACTCCGCACGGAGCTCGAAAAATTACGCTACCAACACCGTCCAGCGTGACCGCTACTGCGGTGGCCGTTTCTGGCCAGTGCGCGATAGCATCAAGTGATGAGGAGTATGGGTCATCACCGTTTTCAACGTGCATGCGGGCTTGGTTTGTTACCGACCACTTGCCTGTGGGATAGAGCATCTCCAGACGATCCTGATATTCACGTTCCCGATCTTCTGAGAGATTGCTTGGGTCAAAGTAGACAACGTCTATATCTCCAGGAGGGGTAGTCTGTCCAGACAAAATATCCCAAACCTTGTTACGAACAAAACCCGCACCGATCCAGCAATCGGGAAGTATCAGGGACCGCACCGATCGAAGCACCATCATCATCGACTCATCACCTTCGATAAGCTTGGGGACATCTAATTCTTGCATAGAATGCAACTACTGTAGCAAATCCAATACATACATAAAAGCGACCCGTATAGGTCGCTTTTATGTGGCGGGACGGACGGGTTAGGTACCAAATTTGGTGGGGCCTTTGAAGGAGTTTTTGAAGATTCTCACTTTGGCAATTTTGAGGCGGACGGGTCGCGACAATCATTCTGCTTTGACGTGGCTTTTGAAATAGTCCTCGGTTGTCCGAATACAGTCTTCAAGCTTTACTTCCGTCCCCGTATCATTCACCGCTCCATAACCTAACGGGGTATGTACTTCAATGGCCTGTCCGTTTTTATCATAATATCCTTCTCGAATGTAATCACCACCGTCATAAGAAATTTTATACATCCTTTCTTTCGTATCTGAATTTTTGCAGACCCAGTAGGCATTCCTACCGGACTCTGCAGGCTCATTGATAACCGGAAAGGATTCGTCCTTAGCTGTGGATCCAAAAAGATTCCGACCGTCTAGGGCGATAGCCACTGTGACAAGAAAACCTGCAACACCAATTGTTAATGTCCTTCTTTCAATCATATGTTTTTTCTGAAGCTCAAGCGACGCAACTTTTGCATCGTACTAATCGGCGCGACCTTTTTCTGCTGCCCTTGTATCAGTGTTAGTGGGATACTGTGTCCCTGACCTTCTAAAGATCGGATCGCTGTCTCTTTGTCCGAGTACAAACTTTCTATCTTTTCCTGGATTTCCCTGAGCTTCATAACTATTAGAAGCTTAGCACAACAAAAAAACCAGCAAAGGGTTGTTTTGTATCGACAAAGCCCTATGGGTCGCTTCACATGCCTGAGGCACGTGAGTCTCCCGATAAGACATTATCGTGGCGGTGGGGGCGAGATTCGAACTCGCGATACCTTTCAGTATGACGGTTTTCAAGACCGTTGCCTTAAACCGCTCGGCCACCCCACCATTATTTCGCACGCAGAACAGTTTGCCACAAAAGCTACATTGACACAACCCCGTAAAATTCGTACTCTATTTTTGCTCTTTTGGAGAGGTGGCCGAGTGGTCTAAGGCAACACATTGCTAACGTGTCGAGGGGTAAAACTCTCCGGAGGTTCGAATCCTCTCCTCTCCGCCAGGACAATTTCTTATCGGGAGACCCACGTACCTCGGGTACGTGGTGCGACCCATAGGGATGTGTCCCATAACAAAATGACTCCATCGCGGAGTCATTTTGTTATCTCTATCGGGGTATGTACTTGCTAATCCTTCTTTACCCACCTTTACACTATGTCATCGGCGGTTCGCTGATCTGGATGTTTTTCCAAGTATGCGGCTCGCCGAGAAAGATTTTTTAATGCTTCGGGTTCTACCATCATTAATTCCCGCCCGCCGCCGGCACCCTTTTGCAGAATTACTTGAGCGCGACTTCCTCCTCTACCATCGGTAACATACGCGACACTCCACGGGCCGACTTTGTCGTTGAGATTGAGGCCGTCGATTTCAGACGATGGTAAATTCCTTGCCTCAGCAAGTTTAAGTATCTTCTCCGCGGTATGCGTATCTTCATTCTTTTTCGCGCGTTGCCACGCCGCCTGAGCCTCCCGCATCTCACGAGTAGGCCCCTTTGGCCCAGAGAAGAAGGCCAGTACTTTTGCTAAGCCAGTTTTTGGTTCAGCCTCATCGGAGATGCGCTGGTACTCTTGCCGTGCGCTCTTCGTTGCGCGTTCAAGTGCGGAGTCTTCCGGTAGCGGCCGGGCCTCTGGAGCCGTAGCATCAAGCATGCGCTGATAATGTGCCATCTGACTTTCGCACTTTTGCCATTCGCTACTTGTTTCTTGTACACCTTTCGTCCGCAACCTATCCAACTCTTGTCGCAAACCATCCAACTGCCCCTGCGCGAGTTTCGCGACACCTATGTCATATTGCGCACTCACCGACCCAAGATTCAAGTTCTTTCGAATATCCAGAATCTCATCACGGGATAAGGAACCCCATCCCTCAGCGGGAATATCGCCGGAGTCCCCGTGTAATTCACGTCTAGCTTGATCAAGTCGCTTGGCGTCTTCAATTTTACGAGCACCCGCCTCTACGGTTCGGGCTTGTTCTGCCGAGCGACCATCCCGTTCCCCCTCTGGCGTTGCACGACGACCCTTTTCGCCCCCTGTCTCAGGTGCAACCCTTTCCGTAGCTTTTTTCGTTCTATCACCCTCTTGATGCTTCCAGAAATCACTTTCTTTCATAAACGTTTATCAATAGTATTTTCAGGATCTTATCATGTGGGGGGGTGAAAAACCATGTCTTTATGCACTTTCCTGCAAAAGGGTGATCTTCTTGTTCAAATACACCAACCTACTCCGTAAATTCCCAAGCAATTCCCGTTTCTCGGAAATACTCCCTTGCCGCAATAAATATTTCGCATACGCCCGAATATTCACCTCAGCTTCGTCGGCTTCCCGTGTGCCATCGGAGCCGAATACGGTCTTTTGAAAGTGGCTGAACCGCTTGATCTCGTCTTCCAGTTTCGTTTTCATCCCAAGTTCGTTGATGTTGATTTTGTCGAATATTTTCAGGAGTTCGGCGATCAATTCCTCCTCACGGATGTACTGATTCCTGCAATCGCGATCCCGTGCTCGAGTACAACCGTAGTAGATGTAGTGTGCGGTCGTGCCGTCGCGAAGCTTCTTGTACTTGTCCTCGGCTGAGATGCCGGATTGGCACAGGCCGCAGGTGAAAAGTTTCGTGAATGCGAACTCTTTGTTCTCGCGCACGATCTGATCGCGCTTGAGCTGCGTTTGACCGAGGTCGAAGAGTTCTTTCGTGATGATCGGCTTGTGTTTGCCGTCGTACCAGTTACCGCTGTCGCGCGGTCGCTCAAACTTGCCGTAGTAAAACGGGTTGTCGAGGACACGGTAGACGCCGCCGAGCGTGAGGGTTTTATTGCCTCGCGTTTTAAAGTTCAGATCGTGCTTGAGCCAGTTGTAAATCTTGCGCCCGCTCCATTTCTCGTAGGCGAGCCTCTCGAACATCTGCTTGATGATCGGCGCACGGATAGGATCGACGATGACTTGGCATTTCTTGTCCATCAGCCCTTGATTGAGATAGCCGAGTGGTGCCACGCCCGGCCACAAGCCCATCTCGACACGTGTTCGCAAGCCACGCTTCACGTTTTCGCCTCGGTGATCATTTTCGAGCTTCGCCGTCGAGCCGAGAATCATCAGCATGAACTTTTCGTTCGGCGAATTGGTGAATCGTTGACCGTAGGTGCGGATTTCGTGGAGGAGTCCTTGATCCATGAGATCGACAATCGCCCCGAGATCGCCTGCATTCCTGCTCAACCGATCCGGCGCCCATGTGAGAATGCCACCGAATTTTCGTTGGCGAATGTCGGCAAGAAGTTCGTTGTAGACCGGACGTTGGCCGGTCGACTTCGCCGAATGGCTCTCGCGGCGAATCTCGGTCACGTCGAGCCCTTCACGCTCCGCAAGCTGGAGCATCTCCTTGATCTGCGAGTCGATGGACAGCACTTGGCGTTCCTCTGACTCCGTCGATTTACGGGCGTAGAGACAATAGCGGATTTTTTCCTCAATCACTGTCTTTTCCTGTTCGTCTTTTGTGCGTGTCGGCGTCATTGTTGCTGACCTCGTATTTTCCATACAACACAAGGAATGCCGCAACGGTTGTGGGGCGTCCAGGCTGGCATGAGTTGGTAACTTTTGATGTCGAATTGCCTCAAAAAAGTGAGACAGTGGCTTTTTCGTCATTTCTGAAGGAAAAGCCCAGTAAAACTATCAAGATATGCGAAATGAGACACTGTCTCAATACCCCGCATGTAGTGTCTCATTTGTCTCATTTTACCCTCCAAACCCTGTTCTGTTTTGTACCAGTTTGTACGCCAAAACACCCGACTCACATGCCTCAAAATCGTTGAAACCAAAGTCGTCCAAAAACCCTTGGAATACCCCTACAATTTTGGCACTGAACGCGTGTACACCGCCAGAATTATTTCGTATCGGACAATACAAGCGTCTTAGACATGCGGTGTCCCATGCGGCATGATCGAAAACAAAACAACCCTTCGCGGGGTTGTTTTGTTATGCTACAGTCTTTTCACATTCTGAAAGTTAAATTGAAACAAATAGCCTTGTCTGCAGTTATTGGTATCGCTGCTTTTTCACTCATCGGCATCGCGATCGTTTCTCGCGAGGTCGTCTCTTATTTCCAGATGCCTATTTGCTCCGAACGAGACCCCGACCCGCAAGGATACACGTACATGAAAAATCGCAATGCCGTCTCAATGGATGATGTGAACTCAAACAGACTTTGTACGGTCATCGAGGGTATTGACGCCAACGGAAAGACGCAGTGTTCGATTGAGTGGATTAACGAAGACACAGGTATCGCACGTATTCACGTCTCTGGGGTTCGAGACTGTCATGGCTCCGCAAAAAATTACATGTTCGCTGATTGGGATTATGCAATGGTGATTGTTCGAGGTGGCCTTATCTCCGAGTCGGACTTCCGTGAGGCCGTAGAGCATCCAGGACGAGCGGGAAAATATCTTGAGGGCCTCAATTTGACCGACGAAGAAAGCGAGACGATCTACTCCTTCATTACAACATCTGATTCGTCACGCTGAAAATAGCCCAACCCATTCGCCTTAAAAGAAGTAAAATGCTAGTAACAATATGCGAGTAATTTCTAAAAAACTAGCTAAACAAAAAGCTAATTATGAAATTGATCAAGTTAAACATGACCTTGCTTCAAGATATCAGCCAAAATTTCTCGCTAAGGGCGGCGAACATATAGTTTACGAAGTCCCTGAGCATCCTGATATTGTAGTTAAAGTTTCAACAAGACTCCTTAAAAAAGTAATCGATTGGAACGTGGAACATGGTCAGCCGATAGATTCACTACCAACGGAGTTTAGGTCGCTCGCTCGCGAGTATCTCAAGAGAGAAGCTGCTCGATATCAATTATTAAAAAAATATTTTGGTGCCGGCCATGTTCCGAGCCAAAAAGAATCTTTGATAGAAGTTCCAATTACCCAAGAAATTTTAAATGCCCTCTATGAGAACAATCCGCCAGCGACAACCAATAAAGCATGGAGTATCGTAATGGTTCAAAAACGTGTCGCGGCATTAAATGACCCGGAACGACTTGCTATTGTCGCTGGCTACGCCGAAAATGAGGAAGTATCAAGAGACTTGTATGACCAAATAACCGAGCATTTTATTTTCGGAAAAAATTCAGAAGAAAAAATAGACAAAGAAAAATTTCTCGAAATACAATCTCATAATGACTTAAAAGCTCTTTTAAAAAAATCAGAGGGCGACGAAAATTTGAGAGAATCTCTAAAAGAGCTTTTAGAGAAAATAATCACATATACCGAAGAAACGGGAGAAATTTTTGATCTTGCAGGGCAAGACAATATCGTACTCTTTCAAAAAGACGGAAAGTGGACATACTCATTGGTTGATACGCGCTATCCAGGTGAAAGTAAAATGGTTGAAAAAGCAAAAATCGCCCTTCTTAAACTTTCCGTCGGTAGCGAAATCGACAAGCACGAGAAAAATATTTTGTTAAACATTTTTAATTTTGTCCGAACAACTAACGGATTAGCGGAACAAATGGGCGCACGAAAAAGAATTAACATCGTTCCAGAGGGCATGACGCAAGAACAGTTGAATTTTTTGAAGATAATCCGCTGATCTTTTTAGTGACCGAGCGAAAAAATAAGAGAATTCCTCCAAAAACCGCTCGCGTCTCCTCCCCCAACCCCTCCGCCACGAAGCGGAAGAATGAATGGAAAGGAAATTTTTTGGTTTTTGCATACGCGAGTCCGCGAACGTGTCCGAGGCGCGCATCACTCTTCGTCAGGATTCAATTCAAAATACATTCGAACTTCGTTCAATGCACTCCGCCATAAAAATACGATCCGCATGGGTCGTATTTTTATATCACCAAAACGAAGCTGTACGCGTAGAAGTCTGATGTATGTTAGAGTGAAATAAAAAATGATTATGAACTTCGGAATAATCCTAGTCCTCCCATTACTCCTTACACTCAGCATCCCCCTCGGAATCATTCAGCTTTTCACAACATTCGGCATACTCTTTGCATTGCCAAGTGGTGCACTCATTATCGGCGCAGGTATTGCAAGCAAATACCACAAGGCAAGAGTAGCTCTACTTCTAGTATTAACCGCGGCTATTGGTCAATGGTTGTTATTTTTTTCATGGATAGCGTCGCGTCACTCTATTACCCCAGAAGAGTCTACCCACCAATGGGGGGTTAATTTGCCAAGTGTCGCAAGGTCAGGATTTCCCTTCTCGTCCCTTGAGTTACCACCTTCGCCCATGGGTAATGATCATGTACCGGGAGACATGTGGAGCGGTGTATTTACGAACGAAATGATTTGGTTTTTAGTCGCATTCGCCATTGCGGCGTTCATTCTTTCAAGAAAGAACATAAGCTCTAAAAAAGCTTTACTTACATGCACTCTCCTGATCATACTTGCCGCCCTCTATAATCTCGCGCTTTTTACACTCTGGTACGACTAGATTATTGGCCAGCATGCCACAAGGTATTATTAGAAAAACCTATGGATATAAAAACCATCGAGGCATACGACCAATACGCACAGGCATACGACGATCAAACCGCACAATTTTGGGAGCAATTTCCTAAAGATTTTCTTGATACCTTTACTCGGCTTGCAAAAGGAAAAGTTCTCGATGTTGGAAGTGGTCCGGGAAGAGATGGAATACTCCTTCAACGTTACGGTTTAGATGTCCTCTGTCTTGATGCATCAAAAGCCATGATTGATCTCTGTACACAAAAAGGACTTCCCGCCATCCAGGGAACATTCACCGATCTGCCATTTGAAAACAATGCCTTCGACGGGGCGTGGGCGTACACCTCCCTTCTTCACGGAACAACATCCGAGGCGATAATCGCACTACAAGAACTTAAAAGAGTTATAAAACCTGAGGGATTTTTGGGACTAGGACTCATCGAGGGTGATACGGAGGAATATCGGGAATCGGAAAAAATTCCCCTCCCACGATTCTTTCGATATTATCAGCAAAAGGAAGTCGAGGACATACTCGGAGAACTTGGCTTTCAGATCGTTTATACACAAAAAATAAGGCCGGGAAAACGCAACTATCTCCATATCATTGCAAAAAACAGCTTATGAAATCCTTTGCATCCGTGTCGTCATATATCACCAAGGCGCCAAAAGAAAACCAAGAAAAACTTCGCTTAATGCGGGAAATCATTCACACCATAGTCCCCGATGCACAAGAACATATTTCTTACGGAATGCCAGCGTATTCATGGAAAAACAAGCCCCTCTGTTACTTTGCGGCAATGAAGGGTCACCTTGGCTTTTATCCCACAAGCGGTCCAATCGCCTCCTGCGCAAAGCATCTTCTTTCCTACAAAACATCTAAAGGTTGCGTTCGTTTTTCATGGAAAGAGCCTCTTGAGCAAAAAATTATCACCATGCTCATAAAAGCTCGCATGAAAGATATCCTGCAAGAAATCAAGCACGAGCATGTCGCATAAATACACCCCCGGACATCTACGATACTCAAGACACTAGTAGCTAAAGAAAGCAAACTGAATTCGTGCAGTATCGCTTCCCTGTTTTTGTTGGACCATCATCAAAAACGTGCCCGAGATGAGCGCCACACGTTGCGCACTGTATCTCAGTACGAATCATGCCGTGCGACGTATCGGAGATTTCTCGCAAAGCACCGGGAAGAGCGGCATCAAAACTCGGCCAACCCGTACCTGATTCAAACTTTGCATCCTGAGAAAAAAGCGGAGCATTGCACAGTCTGCAGTGATAACAACCGTCATCACCGGGAACTATATGCTTTCCCGTAAATGGAGCTTCTGTTCCCCCTTTGCGGAGAATGGCATATTCCTGTTCACTAAGCTCGCGTTGCGCGTAATCTTTTTCCATATTTATTCTTGAAGATAGCTTGAAAAAAAGTATCGATGACATGTGTATCCATCTGGATACTTTTGAAGATAGTCTTGATGATACGCCTCTGCGGGATAAAATTTTTCATAAGGCTCAAGGCTAGTAACCACAGGGTCTTTCCACCTCCCAGAATGATTTACAAGAGCAATCATTTCTTCAGCTTGCCTTTTCTCCTCTTCACTTGAGAAGAAAATAACTGAACGATACGAAGACCCTACATCATTCCCCTGACGATAATACGTTGTGGGATTATGAATTCTAAAGAAAAGATCGAGGATTTTTCGATATGATATGCGATTCGTATCATACACAACCTTCACCGCCTCGGCGTGAGAGTCATGGTGCTCGTACGTTGGAGATGAACTAACTCCCCCACAATACCCAACTTCCGTCGAAAGAACGCCCTCCTGTCTTCTTAACAACTCCTGCATTCCCCAAAAACACCCTCCCCCAAGATATGCAACGCTTTCCATAGATCTTTATTCTACCTCACCAACCCAATCAATAGGATCCTGACCACGCGAAGCGAGATACGCGTTTGTTTTACTAAAATGTTTGCAACCAAAAAATCCTCCGTACGCAGAAAACGGCGATGGGTGCGCGGCTTCATACACTACATGCCGAGAACGATCGATGATGCTCCCCTTTTTCTTTGCATAATTTCCCCACAAAAGAAACACAATCCCCTCCCGCTGTTCTGAGAGTACACGAACAACCTCATCGGTAAACTCTTCCCATCCCTTTCCCTGATGAGACCCGGGAGCATGAGCCCGAACCGTTAACGTTGCATTAAGCAGAAGAACTCCCTGTTTAGCCCAAGATGAAAGATCTCCAGACCTTTGCACAGCACATCCAAGATCCTGCTCAAGCTCTTTAAAGATATTCTGAAGTGACGGCGGGAGCTTCTGTCCCCTTTCAACAGAAAAACATAATCCATTCGCTTGACCCTCTCCGTGGTAGGGATCTTGACCGAGGATTACCACACGAACTCGAGAAAATGGGCACGCATCCAGGGCTCGAAAAAGATTCTTCGGCGAAGGAAATACTGCTCCGCGAAGATATTCCTCTCGAACAAATTCGCGAAGATGTTGAAAGGACGCCGAAGAGAGTGTTGGCGCAAGCACCTCTTTCCACGATGCTTCAAGACGTATATCCTGCATAGGGAATTATCCTAGGCTAATTCTTTTTCTTAAGCAACCGCTTATGCTTCATGTTGGATCGTTTCTTATTGGTGTAAAAAATCTTTCTCAGGCAAGATCTTTTTACGAACATGTTTTTGGCATGAAATTTGAAGAATTTCGCCCACCATTTGCGGCGGCATATCTTGATGGTATGGAATTTAACATCGAAGAAGATGCACCGACTCGCGAACCTGGTTGGGCGGAAATGCACATTGGAGGAAGAAAGCAGATGTCCTTTTCTACCGATGATCTTGAAGGTTTTTTGGATCTTGTAAAAAAATACGGTGGCGTTATCGTGCGAGAACCTGAGGAGAAACCATGGGGATGGAAGGAGGCGCTCATTGCCGATGAAAGTGGAAATATTTTCCTCATCGAGCAAGAGCTCATATCTTCGGTGACCGATTAAAAATATCCAGCATATGCTGGATATTTTTTATTTCATCTCGCGTTGCATGAGATCATTTCTTGAAAGCATGTTCTCGGGATACACCATATCGTTACTCGTGAGCATATCGCCTCGAACAAAATTTCTCATAAGCGTTGGATCATAATCAACAACCATATCGCTCCAACGCTCACCATACAGATCTCTCGCAACATCTTCCGAGGGAATCCATCGAATACTCATCAAACCATCATCACCTTCTTCCAGTGCATAAACACGAGGATCGCTAACGATTTTTAGAAGAATTTTTCCAGGCTGAGGAAGCACGATTCCTCGAAGAGGGAGTGTGGCAAGCGTCGCGTCACTTACCCAAATAACATCATCCCATGACTGTTTCCAGGTAAAGAACGTTGTGGTATCCCAAACAACCTGACGCGAACCGTCTTCTCCAATGCGATAGATTGTCGGATATTCAAAGCTTCTCACAAACCACCCCGGCTGAACGAGTGAAATGAGCTCTGGCTCCTTCGTAGATGGCGACATTCCAAGAATGTCACTATTGGGAGCCCTTCGTCGTCCATCAGCATCTCTTACAAGATCCTCCTCTTGAAAAATCCGACCATCTTCTTCATTGACCGGAGAGGCATTTTCATCTTCCTCTACCGACGCATCACTATCATCCGATACCCCAAATGAGGAACCTCCGGAGCCCGATGAATCACTTCGACATCGCTGTGCGGTAAACATGCGATCGCGACCAACATAAACATCTTCTCCGTATGTAAAGAAACTGCGATAGTGATAGGTATCTCCACAGTCGAAATTTACTATAGCGGCAGAAAAGTTTCTCCCGGAAAAATCTTCATCGTAAATAACATCTTCATCATAATCTTCGCTTGTTCCATATGAAAATCCCCATGTGGTGGGAGACTCCTCAGAAAAACCTTCCACAGCTCCAGAAAGCGTCACCGCTCGATGTCCCCTTTGGACGGGAAGAGTTCTCGCTCGAAGAGGATCTTGTGTTACCGATTGTGCGCGAAGATATGGGGCGCCAGAAAACACTGCGGAATCTCGCGTCCAGACCGTACTAAAATCCCAAGCATTAAGTGGAGCTACCGAGCTATCTTCAAGCCAGACCTCAACACCGTCTTCGCGACCTTCACATGCTCCACGAAGAGTCTCTCCATAAAGGTGATCAGTTTCTCGCCCAAAACACTTCGCCACCTCCGCAAGTTCGCTATCGTACCAATTGTCCTCCATTTCGGTATTCTCATTCACGTATCCAAAAAGACCAACAACTCCATCTTCTTCATCTTTACCCCCAGAAACAAGCATGCCTGAAAACGCGTTATGAGAAATGCTTCCTTGGCTTCCAAAAACACCAAGCAGTCCCCCAACATGGCGCGTATCTTCACCAACGATAATATCTACTTCTGAAAAATTTCGAGAAATATTCACAAGGAACGTCTCTTCAGTTCGAACGGAGGATCCAAAAAGACCAATAAGTCCACCAAGCCTCCCATTATCCGAAAGCAACTCTCCCCCACGACTCAAGTTATCCTCCATGGAAAATGAGAGACTGGCCATAGGAGATGTTTGCAACACGCTTGCCATGCCCAAAATTCCTCCAACAATATCCGTTCCTGATATCGATCCAATAAAAGCATTTCGAACAATGCTTACCAAAAGAGAACTTGTATACGATTCACCTTCTTGTTCAAGATAGCCAATCAATCCACCCACACGCTGACCAGGGTATTCAATATCCGTCGCAACAGTATTTTCTTCAATGATCAAGGAGAGACCTTCCTCGGAACTGTCAGAGAAGAGCACCGCTTCCCCAACAAGCCCTCCAAGAAACATGAGATCGTCATCCGTAAAAGCAAATGATCCTGTAAATGTATTATTCTCAAGTGTCACACTACCTTCTCGCTCGAGAAGAATACCGCCCAACATACCGCCTGTGTAATAATCACCCGAAACCACAGCGCTTACTTCATTATCTTCTAAAACAAGAGAATCGTATGATTGCCCTGCAATTCCACCCGTATAGTAAGCACCAGAAACTTCACCGGATACTGTAAGGTTTTGCAATGTGCTATCAACAGCATAACCAACAACTCCTCCCGTAAAATTACCCCCGTGAACAACCACATTATCCAACGCAAGATTCTTCACAGTACCACCTTCTACTAGAGAAAATAAACCTACATTATCACGCCCCTCTTGGTTAATGAGAAGATCCGAAATAACGTAGCTATTTCCATCAAAAATTCCCCTAAATGCATCTTCCCAACTATCGCTACCCAAGGACGACGCAACGACGCCATCGCAGGAAATACTCTGCGTAAGAATATAGGTGTCCGCATATCCCGAAGCAAGATCGTCAATCGCAAAAAGATCTTCACAGGTATCAATCATGTGCACGGGTGGAGATGGGAATGTGTAAGAATCTTCAGCCCAAAGTCCATAGCCATAGATAGTCTGCGCTCGTACGCGAATATCAAATGTCTCATCGTACGCCGAATCCTCATGTCCAAAAGCGTATGCAGGATCCGCAGGACTTTCATTTGCAAGAAGATCTTCCCACGCATCATCACCCCGCTTCAGTTGAATTTGATAGCCGAAAACTTCAAATCCATGATCATCAACAGGAACCGACCATGAGCTTTCAAGATTCATGCCATCAGCAGTTAGCTCTGCATCATCAGGCGCCGCAATAGGTCCAAATTCATCACCACCACGAAGCGTTGGCAAGCCACCCTCAATCGTCTGCCAAACCGCTTCAAAATCCCAAAAAGAAAAAGGTCCATTTGTTGCGGTGTTATAAAAATACTCTGGAGAGAGACCGTCGCCATTAACACCAATAGGAGCTCCAGCGATAACCACCGATCCCTCACCGCCTCCGGTTCTTCCGGCAGGAGCAGTTACTGTTTCATCGACATACACACGAGTTGCCGTGAGGTTTGCATCAATCATTTTTCCCGCAAATGTTCCATTTACCAAGCCTGTCTGTTCAGAAATAATCAGAGCATCAAAAATCTCCACCGCTTCACATGTAGTATTTTCAATAACACCGTAAATACCTCCAACAATCCCCTCGGAAGCCGTAAGCGATCCCGCAACATATGCCCTGTATACCCCAGGAGCTCCACAATCTCCATAAACAGAACCAATAATTCCTCCAACAATATCATTCGCAAGAATGCTGCCATCAAAAAAAGCGTCACTAATGTAGGGACCCCGTGCATACTGTCGAGCAACAATTCCACCCACCGTAGTGTCTCCAAGAATCGTCGCAGAAACACCAACTCTCTGAAGAATGTTCGAACCGCTTCCCATCTGAGACGCAATGCCTCCAACGCTATACGATCCTAATATCACAGAGTCGGCATCTAAACGAACATTAAGTACCGAACCCGAGCTAAACGATGATGCTATACCGGCAACATTATCACCCCCAACAACGTGAAGATCTTCAAAGTTCACATCAGCAACAGTTCCATAAAGATCCTTAATAAAGGCAATGGTATTTTCCTCAGGGTAAGAAATGGTTAAGTGACGAATGGTGTGACCTCCTCCGTCAAATGTTCCCATGAAGACATCAATGGGATTGAACCCCGCATATCCCCCATCAGCATGTGCAAAGGCCTCAGAAAACGCAGAGCAGTCAATGTCGTTTGCGAGTTTAACAACCTCATTATCAAAATATGACTGACCGTCAATAGCCTGCAAGCCAACACAATCGTAAATCATGTAGGGATCTTCCGGGGTTCCCGATCCCGTCCAAGGATGATTTCCGTAAGAAAACCATATCTGCGCATTTCCCATGAGCTCGTAGTATTCAACAACAACCTCGTGATCACCGGCGGCGATATCAACGTCAGCAGTAAAAACATGCTCAGCTCCATGGCTCGTCCAAAGATCAAGTACAGATTCCCCATCAAGAAAAATCCTCACTCCATCATCACTTCCCACGATGAATGTATACTCTCCAGCATCAAAGTGCATGGTCTGTGTATAGCGAGCCGCAAAACCATCATCACGAATACCCTCATCGGGAGATTCATCACCCCAATTTTCATTAATATTCGCAACCGTAGCCGTAGCATCAGGAGCAGAATCGGGAATTTCTTGCACAAACCAGTAGTTATCCATCTCCCAATATTGCGCATCCCATGCCGCATGGGAAATGTTTGGAGCAAGTGCAAAAACAACTGCAACAAGAAAATTTTTCCAGGAAAAAAAGATTTCATATACTGAGGAAAGTATACCTCGAAAGAACCCCGGAAAATCTCACGGCATGCACAGTATTATGTTTGACTTTTCTCTCATTCTTGAGATAATCATTTGCGTATGTCTTTTAAAGAATATCTCTCATCTTCCCGCGTAAGCGTTCTTGCGCTTACCGCACTTCTTGCAACAGGAGCAGGATGCACATCCTCTCAAGAGCAAGCTACAACAACTTCAACGACAGGGTCTGAAACTTCAACCACAACCACATCTTCCTACAAGGATGGAACTTACACCGCCGTAGGAAGCTACACTACGCCCGCAGGCATTGACTCACTTCCTGTAACGCTCACCATTAAGGACGGCGTTATCACCGAAGCATCCTCAACCTCTCCCGCGAGCAACGTTACATCACAAAAGTTTCAACAAGATTTTTCAAAAAACATCAAGCAACTCGTCGTAGGAAAGAAACTCAGCGAAGTTCGCCTTGATAAAGTTTCAGGAGGATCACTCACACCAAAAGGATTCAACGACGCTGTAGCAACCATCAAGAAGGAAGCCGCAATGTAGTGTATGACAGACGAAGACCGCAAGGATCTTCACTTCTCCGCCATTGGAACCTCATGGCGAATAACGTTACCAGATATCGCCCCCGAAGTTCGGGGGCGTGTCTTTTTACTTATTCAAGCGTACATTGAAACCTTTGAGGAAACATTCTCGCGCTTTCGACCAAATTCTTTTATCTCAAGACTCGCGCGTGAATCGGGAACTTTCAATCTCCCCCCGCACGGATTTGAACTTCTCGAAGCGTATCGTTTCTTTTTTGAAAAAACCTCAGGAGCCTTCACGCCACTAATCGGCATTACACTAAACGATGCAGGATACGATCCTAGTTACCGACTCACTTCTCGTGACGAAGTTCGCCAAGCGCCTCCTTGGGATGATCGGCTAACCTATACATCAACAACCATGACCACAACCATGCCGCTTACATTGGATTTTGGCGGCCTTGGAAAGGGCTATCTCATCGATCGCGTGGGAGAACTTCTTGAGCGCGAGAATATTCACTCTTACTGCATTGATGCGGGAGGAGATATTCGCTACAGGTCACAAACAGGAGAGCCGCTTCGTGTTGGCCTTGAAAACCCCCTCGATACCACAGAAGTACTTGGAATTTCCGATATTTACTCAGGAAGCATCTGCGGAAGTGCAGGAAGTCGTCGTGCATGGAAAGGTTATCACCATATCATTAACGGAAAAAACGCAACTTCTCCTCGCGATATTCTTGCAAGTTGGGTAACTGCACCGACGACGCTTATGGCAGACGGCCTTGCAACGTGTTTGTTTTTTAGCGAAGCAGAAGCGTTTCAAGGCGAGCAATTCTCTTACGCAATTGTTTCTTCCGATGGTACGGGCTCTATGAGCGAACGATTTCCCGGAGTATTCTTTTAATTATCTATGCGCTACTCTCCCACACTACTTCTCAATGCAATAACCATGTACCAACTTACGCTTTGGTCATTGATATTTTTTTCTGGAATAAGCTTTATAGGCGGCATCTTTGGTATTCTCGATATTCCTCCTGCAAGCCTCGCACTTCACGCGATACTTCTTCTCTCTTCCTGCGAAATCTCTTCGCGCATCCTCACAAAGCTCTTCCAAGGCACGCGAAGTACGGAATCATCTGCTATTACTGCGGGAATTCTTTTCTTCCTCCTACCACCCCCAACAACAACCCACGCCGCTCTCACCATTCTCTGCGCAGGAATCCTCGCCATGACAAGCAAATATCTCATCGCGAGAAAGACTCAACATATTCTTAATCCAGCGGCATTTGGCGCCTGGATTTCCGGAATCCTTCTCGGAACAGGCGCAACATGGTGGATCGCAACACCAAAACTCTTTCCTTTTGTGCTTATTTTTGGATCACTTGTTGCACTCAAGATCCACAAACAGCATATCGCTATCACAGGAACACTTTCCGCTCTCGCAACAAGTACCGTAGTGATGTATACCTACGGGCTCTTCTCTTCATTCTCCGATGTCCTCTCCTTCGTTCCAACATACCTCACCTCCTGGCCAATCATCTTCTTTGCAACGTTCATGCTTACAGAGCCAAGCACACTTCCTCGAAGAAAATCTTCAGAATATCTTTACGCTGGATTTGTTGGCATACTCATGAGCCTCCCTCTTCATCTAGGGTCTTTAACCATGAGCCCCGAGCTCGCGCTTCTTCTTGGAAATATTCTTACACTTCTCATAACACCAGCCACACGACACACGCTGAGACTTCAAGAAGTGCGTGAAGAAGCAGAGAGTATTTTTCACTTTACATTCACGACAGAATATCCTGTTAATTTCCTTCCCGGACAATACGCCGAGTGGACACTTCCCCACAAAGGCACTGATCGCCGAGGAAATCGAAGATATTTTACTCTCGCAGGATCCCCGGGAAAAAAGAGTATTGAGCTTGGTGTAAAAATTTCAAATAATCACAGTTCATTCAAGGAGGCACTAAAAAATCTCGCCGTGGGAGATCGTCTTACCCTCATGCATATTCGAGGTGAATTTGTTCTTCCTGAAGATCTTCAGAAGCCCCTGGTATGCATCGCGGGAGGAATTGGCGTCACCCCATTTCATAGCATGATAAGCGACCTTATCGAGCGCAATATCTCTCGCCCAATAACGCTTATTTACTGTGCAAAAAAGCAAGAAGAATTCGCCTACCTCGACCTTTTTAGAAAATCCTCAGAGCATCACGGAGTTACCCTTCATCTTCACGAAACAGAAACCCTTGGGCCACTTACCGAAGAACGTATACTCTCATACGCGCCAAATTTGAAAACATCTGAGGTGTATGTTTCCGGCCCATCACTCATGGTTTCTACGACGAAAAAACTCGTAAAAAAACTCGGTCTAGCATCCTCGTCACTTCATACGGATTATTTCCCCGGTCTTTAAAAAAACTCTGGTATACTTTTCGTGTATGGAGGAACTTACACCGCAGACTTCCGAGGAATCTCTCGAGCAAGACGCTACAATATCCGAAGAACAGGAAGGCACCATTGATACCGGTGAGCTACTTTTTTCTTGGGACGTTTGGGAATATCCACCCGTCGAACGATCGAGCACGTGGTACGTCGGAGCCGCCGCTATCGGAGGGTTTATGTTGCTCTACGGAGTCTTTACGGCAAATTATCTCTTTTCAATTCTTGTCGTGCTTTTTGCGCTCTTCATTGTCGTTCGCGACATTCGAAAGCCACAGCGCATGCAAACCTATATCACATCTCGTGGAATCATCTTTCAAAACGCCCTTTATCCCTACGAGGATATCTACGACTTCTCCATCGTCTACCAGCCTCCAACCGTAAAAAATCTCTATATCAGCTTTTCGAGGGCTTTTAACCCACCCCTTTCCATCCCCATTGAAGACGCTAACCCCAACCTTATTCGAGCGGCACTTCTTTCATATCTTCGCGAAAATCTCAATAACACAGAAGAAACCTTGACGGATAGACTGCGAAGGGTGTATAAATTGTAGGGTTATTTTGAGGGTTTTCCTTC
>CAZORP010000006.1:0-68329 GCA_964582615.1 uncultured Gammaproteobacteria bacterium | reverse complement strand
CTTCATCCTTGCACCTACTCGCCTCGTAACTTTTATCGAGTTCAGCTCCACGATACGAAGATGCGAACGGTGCAGCCAAAGGGAGTGTATCTCGGTCGAAACCTACCACAGGATTCAAATCTCGCTTGTGCATTGGTCGCCCAGTGAGAATCCTCACCACGTATCCAATCCCGTTTACATTGAAGACGATGCCGTTGTTTTTCATGCGCCACCACGTGAGGCTGGCATCGCTATTTTCTCCGAGTGTGATCATGAATGTAAATTGCGGAAACAACGTTTCCCGCTCCTTTACTCAATCAATAAAGCACTTTGGAAGCTGAACTGGCTGGGGGAGATGTGATTGGATGGAGATCATATAAGCTAGCGTTACGAATGATACGATTCAATTTTACAGGGTTGGATTTGGTTTATTTACCAGCAATCGGCAAACCAAGCCAATCATCTTCGTTTTATCCTTGGGACTACTCTCAGCAATCAAAAGTGTTAGTGCGGTGAGTGCTTCTGGAGACATGTGTGTTGGATCAAGCCGCTTTGAACGACGCAAGAACCAAACAAAAGCAAAAGCACCGGAGCGTTTATTGCCATCGATAAAGGGATGATTTTTGACGACAAAGTAAAGCAAGTGGGCGGCTTTTTCCTCAACGCTCGGATATATCGCCCTACCACCGAAAGACTGCATTACATTTCCGACAATACCCGCGACAGCACCCGAGGATCGCTCTGTGCCAAACAAGTCCGTAGCCTCCCTTTTTTAATGAGGCTTTGTTTGAGCTCTTTGAGCGCAGACTCCAATTCGTCCGCGGTGATTGTCGCTTGTTTCTTGGTAATACCTTTTACTTCGAGCGCATCCCTATCATAAGCGTCGAGCGAAAGCCAGGTATCAGCGAATAGGCCGACGAGCTCAAGTACACTATCAGAATCAACCACCTGATTCGTGGGAAGCAACGCCTTGATATCTGCAACGGCTTTTATAAATTCATCATAATGCGCCGCAACCATGGAGCGATTGATAGTGTACCCGAGCGTAATGTGCTGACGTAAAACGCTTGTAGCCCACTTTCTAAATTCAACAGCTCGCTTTGAATTTGTTCTATAGCCAACACTTAAAATAACATCAAGAGAGTAAAACGCTACCGGCTTATCTGAATTTGCAATGTGCATTTTTTGCACATTGCTTTTTTCGACCAACTCTTTATCCGCAAGAATATTGCGAATATGTTTTGTCACCACCGATCGTTCAACAACAAAAATATCGGCAATTTGAGCCTGTGTAGCTCAAATCGTCTCTTTTGTCGCATCAGCCTTAAGCTCAATTGCTCCCGATTTGCCTTGATAGACCGCAAGCTGATTTTTCGTGCTTTTCTTGGACTTCATAGTTCGCGAGTACTATATCAAAAATCACCCAAAAAATCCTGATGGATTTGCCGGCCTTAAATAACAAAACCCCAGCATCTTTGCTGAGGAATTGTTGGCTCCGATTGCTGAACGGGTTCAGAACTACGAGATGGGACAAGGTTGAACCGCCAGATGCTTATGTTGTCTGATTCGTGATGGTGGATTTGCGGGTCTCAATCTTTTTCACCTGTTCACGAATGTACTTTTCTTCATCAAACTTTCCGCCCGCAGCGAAGGATCGTTTCTGTATGTACTTTGGCGTTAATGATAGTAGGTAAATAGCCATCCATTTTACTTCTGTCAGCGCAATCAATTCATCAAGCCTAGTTCTTTCATGGTCGGGCAGATTCACGCCATAGGCATAACGGTCAATGAATCGCTGTCGCAATAGGGGTGATAAGCCAAGGGTCTGATCGTGAGCTATGAAATCTGCAACGGGATGCAGCGGATCGTCCCAGCCAAAGTATTCCAAATCAAGAATCACGGGAGGGGTATCGCCTCGGAATAAGGCATTATGGAATCCAAAATCGACTGGACTGAGACGCATATCATCAGGCGCGACATGCCAAGAAGTATCGGCAGATCCTGCCAAGATTCTCTGCGTAAGATCGTGAATAGAGTCGGTAAGTGAATCTACATCAAGCAACTCTCTGATCAATGGGTGCGCCGTTCCATCAGCGGCTGCTTGCTGAAGCGCTGAAATACGACGGTCATTGTCATCAAGTACCTCTTGCACATTGACCATGACTGCAACAGCTCGATCGAAACTCTTTGGCACCTCCGATGGTCGAAATTGCTGCAGGCGAACCAAAAAAACAGCGAGATGATCAACGTCTCTCGATAAAGCATCAGCGGCATTTAACGATTCTCCTTCTTCGTAGGAATATACGCCATAGTTTTTTTTCTGATTTTTAATAATAGGAGTCGCTACTGAGAAGTCTTGCTTAGATAAGAATGTGTTTGCAGAATATTCTCTCAGTAATCGAGTTCGGTGATCACGTTGGTAAAACTTTGCGACCATTTTACGGCCGTCATCTAAGGTCAAAACAAACAAGCCATTGTTACTACCCTTTCTAATCTGACGAACTTTCGCACAATTTGAGCCTATCTGCGCTTGTAAGTCACGGAGCAATTGATCGGCGCCTTCGTATTTTTTGAAAATATTAAAATCACCCTCTATTTCGCTATATTCTTGATCATTTAAATTTTCTCGTGATTTCACAAGTTCAGAACTTATCTCTTCTCTAGTCTAAAACAAGACTCGAACCGTTTCCAGTTCGAGTCTCATTGGCTCGGCGTACGGGTCTCGAACTCATCTTTCGACAACGTTTGAGGGGTCTTTCGATGGGGCAAAACAGGCACCCGGGTCTCATCAAAGTGAGACAAATGGGACGATACGTCAGAGGGTCACCCCAAACGAAAATAGCGAAAATAAAGGGGCTTTAACAAATATGAAAACACGAACAGGATACGAACAAAACCAAACGTTTACGGATGATGAAATCGGGCAATTTGTGAAATTCGACGAGCTACTCCTGAGCATTCAGATGCGACTTGAAGGGTGGGAAGAGCGTCTCAAAACTGAACCCAATGGCTTTCCGATAACCTACGGAATTTACGACTGTAACCTCTGCCGTCGATCCATGAGAGATAACGAGACCTGGTACGACCAGTACGGTCTCAAGTGCCCACTCTCAAAAGGCAGTCGATGAAGGTGTCGTCCCGGGGCCAGCGGTCTTGGACGATAAAACGTGGCTCTCGGTAAGCCAGCTCACGTCAAAATACGGCTAGCACCACACCACAGTTCAAGCGAAGGCGCGAAGTGGAGAGTTGAAAGCGAAAATTGTTAGAAACGCCGACAGCAAACCGTACTTCTATGTATTTCTGAATGAGGAGAATCCTTTACTTTTTTCTCGCAAGAAGTCTTAATCCTGCATGTAGGGTCGCGAGATAAAAGTAAAACATCCAACTCAGCCAAATAGTTCTGTCATAATTGGTCTTCTGTACATCATTGTGGTGGCGTATACCGAAGTTGTTAGCTATTTGGAATAAATCTCCATCATCTTTTTGTGTGATGACTTTCTTCAAGTCTTCACGAAGATACTCTAAACAATCGGCGAGCGTCCGCACCGCCTCGTGACGCTCATCAAGCGTTGAGCCATATCTTCTAAATTTATTAACCGCTTTGGAAATCTTGCTTTCTATATTATCAGTATCAGTAGTGGGAATACTTGCTCCAAGCAGTGGACGAAACTCTTCCTGTAAGAGCGCGTAAATTTCTCCGTTACCTCCTAATTCGTATCCTGCACCATAGTCATTGAGCATCTCGTTTATAGCGTCTCTATACTCTTCTTTACCTCGTTCTTGATCAAAATGCCCATAATGGTAGTGGTTATAAAATGGGTGACGCGTAGGATTCTCATCGATAGGTGCGGAAACGTGATCAAATAAAAATTCTATAAGATCAAAAATATCTTCCTCCGAATATTCTTCCCAGTGTTGGTGTATCGGCCACAGATTATCTTTCCGTAACTTACGAAGTAAGAAAGCGGAAACGTCCACGACTTTTCCATTTACACCGGATGAGTCAGGGCAATAATCATCAAGATATTCATCAAAATATGCTCTATTTGAGAATTCCTGATACACGCTAAAAAAGATTTTACGGAGGGCGTTAAAATCCATTTCTGCATTTTTCTTTCCAGCTCTAATTGAGTAATACTTTCGATATGTTTTCATATTTTGCAGTCTACCAGTTCAGAAACCACATAAAAAATTACAAGCCTTTAAAGATTGGTCACGTGTTTATAGTGATCTAAATCGACGAGCTTCAGTACGTCAAAGAAATTGTTAATTCTTCTATCGGCATCCGCCAATATCGAGATATCGAACGATTCAGTAGATGTGAATTCATGCGATCCATAGTTAGCGAAGCGGTACATGGCAAAATAGCTTTGTTGAAATTCTTCGGTTTTAGCGTCGAGCGCGATCTGTGATGCACCGACCATCATTTCTTTTTGCTTCTTCAACGCTTGATCATAGATCTGCTTCAGCTTCCCTCGAAAATCAGATTGACTTGCAGCTACCTCTTAAATGGAACGGCATATCGTGAATTCCAGAGATCGGAACAAAATCCGGTTTCTTCTAAACACTTGTCCTTGCTTTTATGCCAGGACTCATCTGTATAGTCTATGAGTTCACAAACAACCTCTCGCAATTCTGGCTTATCACACACAGCGTCTAATAAACATGCGTTTCGGGTTGTATCCGTTCGTTCGGGCGTTGCGGTAATAGTTAAGCACTGAGTGTAATCTCTATTGGTATAAGCCACCGCACTAATACACATGGCCTTTTGGGTCAGATACTCATCTACAGAACCCAAGCCGTCTATTCCGTCACACAGGGTGATATCGCCTGTCACTCGAGCTTTACATTGGATATTAAGCAACTCACTTGTTGACCATGCGCTGTCGCACCAAAGCGGATCAGTAAAGACTTCGGCTAGATAATCAAAACAAAGGTTACGATGCTTCTGCTCAGTCATTTTGTCGCAGGTGGTTGCATCCGCTGTCGCATGAAGGTAATAGGACAAGCAAACGTCGCGAGGATAGACGGTATACGGCGTACCCTTGGCATCATTCGGACCTGCCGGGACACTTTCGGTAGGCGCTAGTGCCTCGCACTTTTCAGGGCTGTGTGCCCAGATGGCCAGCTGAGCGGTCCAATCAAGTTTGTTCAGTAGAAGACCAGTCTGCCAAATAATGAGAATAGAAATAAAAACAATGTCTAGGAGAACAATTAGGAGTCCGATGATGACTGATTTTTTCTTCATAGAGGCGCTACTCGTTATGTCCTATAAGGACCGTCCATGTCGCTATGTCCGTGCCAGACATGTAGTACGCAATAAACCACATAAAGAGTATAGGGGTTATAAACATGAGTAGCAATGCACATGCCACAATTCGAGTATAGATGTTGGCAACTATACCAGAAGGGATAGTCGCCTTTTTCAATGACGACTTTTTGACAAGACATGTGGGTCACCTCACACGCCTTCTCATGGCTCCGCACTCTGGACGCGTTCAGAACCACAAACTGGGCGGGACTGGAGACTGAATTGGCGCAGTTTGCATAGATCGCCCGCATTCTTCACTGAGTCGTTTCGCACTTATCAAAACCGAAACACTCCATTAACGGCAAGATGAACTCCTCCCATTCGATCCCTGCCATGACTGGGAAGTTTCTAGAATCACACCATTCCGTTTTCAATGTGAAAAACGCATTATCAATCTGTATATCGTTTTCGGTGTAAACACATTCTGTTGTGGTATTTGACTGAATCGCCACTTTTTCAAACAAACCTACGTTGATCTGTTTCGAATACGTGTCTCGTGGTGTCCTTAAACGATCCGTAGGTAAAACCGTATAGCGATTTTTACATTCTATACTTTGGTCGCTTACGTCTAGAGTGGTATCGCACCAAACGGTAAATGAAACTCCGCTGAGTTCAACTTTATGATTAGTGATCAAACTTTGATTATCCCAAGTTGGTTGAAAATTACTGAAATTGTCATGTAGACCCTGTTTCAATGTTTGACCACTCATTGCTACAAATAGAGCGATGACGATCCAGATTGGTACAAATATAACTAAAATCTTTTTGCTGAAATTCAGATGTTTTCCTACCCGTCCCAATAAGATGTAAATCAGTACCGAGTATGCCGTTAAGATACCTAGAATTCGGAGATCTAATATGACACTCAGCAGACCCATAAAGAGCGACTCCCTAATACTCGCAGCTAGATCTTTTAGATCTAGATAGCCTAGTGCCAAATATGAATTCGGTTCAGTATTCCATGCAAGTGTTTTGAAGAAGCCTATGAAAAATAACGATACGGCGACACAGAGAAAAGCAATTGCAAAATTCTTTAACTCTATTTTAGTCCTACCCACCTCTCTATTTATTTTCAGTAACTTGAGTGTGAAAAGTAAAATTATTAGGTGAACGGTCATTACCGATAGGCTGACCAGCCCGACGCCACCAACGCCTGTTACATAAAAACCATTGATTAATGGTGCGAGTGTAAGTATTACCGCTGAAGCGAAGTAACCAAGTATTCCAAGCAGTACCGCCTGCTTCGCACGTGCTGTCTTGATGTAAACCGCAAGAGTTGCTGCGTAAGAAGTGAGTACGAGCAAAAAGTACAAAATCGATTCAATGAGATTGGGGTGCGAATCGGCAAAAACAATATTACTCAACAAAAACCAGCCTGCTGATATTTGAATAACCGAAGCTGCGAGGATGGTAATTACTGTTTTGATGAGTGAATTATTTTGTTTTTCAGAACGCATATAATTCCTAGCATAAAACAAAATTCGAACTGTTTCAAGTTCGAACCCGACACTTTTGAACGGAAAGCTCAGCATTAACCCCAATCCTTGGCTCGTTCCTATCTTCGAATCGCAAAAGGCTCTTGAGAACGATTCCGCAAGGTTAGAACCACTTAATAATGACTGATACAAAAGTAAAAACGACCAGATTGCTCCAGCCGTTTCCACTTGGCTCGGCGTACGGGTCTCGAACTCACCTTTCGACAATGTTTAAGGGGTCTTTTGGAGGGGTCAAACTGGCACCCGGGTCTCATCGAAATGAGACAAATGAGACACGAGAATGGCTTGTGTCTCAAATCAGGAATACGATGGTTTCAAGGGCTTTTCACAATAATCCTATGCGCACAAATGACGAACGGATTCAGTCGTTTAAGGAGCTTTGGAAGAAGGAGTACGACCAGGACCTGACCGACGCCCAGGCACTGGAATACTCAGAAAATCTGCTCGGTTTCTACCGCGCTCTGCTGAACGTCCACACGAGGATCGAACGATGGAAAGAGCGGCTCGTTGCGGAACCTAATGGCTTCGCCGTTCCTTCAAATGGTACATACAACTGTATCGTTTGCTACCAACACTTAGAAGGCGGCGAGGGCTGGTTCGACAGGTTCGGCATCAAGTGTCGCCCGTGCCAAAAGGCGGTCGAAGATGGCGTGATTCCGGGTACCGTTGCGACCGACCGTAAGAGCTGGTATTCGTCAGACGATTTTAAGAAAAAGTTCGGCTGGCATCATTCGACTGTGGCAAAGAAAGTGCGCATCGGAGAACTCAAAGCCCGTGAAATTCGCAACGGCAAGCACTTCTGGTATTTCGTGTTTTTGAAGGAAGAGAATCCAAACCTCGCCTCCTGATCATTAAAGGCCAAGTGCAAAATATCTGGCAACCATTCCTTTGAGTTCAGTCCAGCTTGTAGAACCATCCCTGGGATAATGCGCGAGCCCTCCAGTGTTGCAGTAATTGTAAATCTCCACGATCTCATCCATGTTTGAAATGAGATCTTGGAATTTCTGTCCGCCTTGAGCGGAGACAGTTTCCAACATATTACGGAGGCTGTCCTTTGAGTACCCGAAGTAATCTTCCTTGATCTTCGTTTCCAGACAAAAACGAAGCTTCTGACCAAATATAACGACATTCTCCGGCGTTCCAGTTAGAGAATCCATTCCGCGCATACTCTCCTCGAATGCGTCTTGGATTCGCGCGATATGCTTCGGTACAAAATAAACAGCCGATGAGCCACCAGTATGGTATATCGAATACGCCTTCACCGTGCCTGCCTTGAGGCAGAATTCCCTGAACAGCGGATCGCATGTGAACACAAACGTTTGTGCGAATTCCAGGGACTTTTTGTAAATCAGCTCAGCCGTCGCCTTCCGCTTTCCGGTGTCGAAATTCGTGATGGGGTCATCAAAGATGATGATCCTATCCTTGTCGGCGAGCTTTTCCAGCTGAGCAAAGAAATATGCAAGCGCGACCGCCTGTCTCTCGCCATCACTCAACCCCTCAGAACACTCATTACCGTTGTACGTAATTCGAAATCCACATTGCGCCGGCTCTTTTCCGACTCGGGTATAAGTAGCTTGGCCAGTGATGTCGAAGATTCCCATTCCTGGGCTGATGCGTCCCAAGATATCCTCGATGAGCGAGAAGTAATCCGTGACGAAGGACGTAAATTTGTCCACGATTGCCACCTTCATGTTTTGGTAAACCTCCTCGAGGTCCGCTACCACTTTCTTGTTCTTTTTGTCGTCGTCGATGGAAGCAAAGTACCGAAGCAATGGCTTTTGGTTCTCGATGAAAAAAATATTTTGGTCTAATTCGACATGGCGCTTTTTTAATAATTCAAGCTGATCGTTCAATTTGCCAGAGAGAGCATTTTTCTTCAATTCGTCAATCTTTGTATTTACCTCTCCGGCGATGCGGTTATATTCGACGATTCTCTGTTCTGTCGCTTCTGCAATTACGCGAATACGTTCCTGGTTGGGAGGGTCGATCTTCTCAAGAAGTTGGCTAAGCTTCTGTTCGACAAGGGAAATTTCCGCCTCAAGAATCTCGCGATCCTCTTCCGGAGGCGCAAGATTTGGCAATGCAGGTAAATCGGAAAAGAAAGGAGATGCTGCTGTGATTTTCGACGCTTCAGAGCTCGTGATTTGCAGGTCTCTCAGCGCTATAAGTTGCGATTTGTACGAAGATAGTAAGCGACGAATTCGCATTTGTTCCTGCTCGAAGGTTTCCGTGAAAATCGATTGGTAGTCGTCGATGATTTGCTTATGCGTAGAGTCGCTGATTGATTGTTCGCAAAATGGACATGTATCCGCGTCCTTGGTCAGCAATCCTACGCCTTGGTGAATGAATTCTTTTTTACCTGCAATTTTCTGAATCGTCTTTTGAATACCTGCCGAGACCGTGAACGCAAACAGGTCGGTCGTTTTGACGACGGCAACAACTCCGCCGACTTCTTCCGTCAAAGAAAAAATGCTTCTCGATTGGAGTGCGAGCGCCTCGAGATTGCTGACTTTTTGGGATTGGGAAATCGCGGTCTGTATTTTTGTCACCTCTTCTACAACTTTCAACTTTGCATCCTTTAGTTCAACCAATCCCGCGACATCGGCCGTTTCGATGGCGGCCCGGCTTTGGCCAATGAGTTCCATGGTGTAACCATGGGGCGTGATGATGCCACTGATGATTTGATGCTGGGCTTTTAGGGCGCGCTCATTTTCATCCCTGATTTTGTTTTTGAGGTCGTTAAGTTTGTCGATTTCTTCATTGTATTTACCGAAATTACCAAGGTAGACGATGTTTTTCCCTCGCTGTTGTTTTCGTTGCGGAGTGTCTCCGTCATGCGTTCCCGGCGAATGCACGAACGCATCGACGTAATGCTTGTCGAATATGACAAATTTACCTTCTGCTCTTCTGTCCGACCACCCATTCCCAGCATTGGTTGTCACCGTGTCGTCGTCAAACAAAATTTCGATCTCCTGAGGCTGTCCCTGCAAATCACGATGCTTTTCCAACGACCGATGCGGATCGTGCAGCGCACGGAAAATTTTTACCAACTTTGATTTTCCGTTCCCGTTCTCTCCGAAGAGAACGTTGCATTTTTCAAATTCGTTTTTACTGTCAACCAGTTTTCCATCGTTATTGAGTAGTTTTTGAGGATTAATAGCATCCCACTCAAAAGAGCCGTACGAGAATACGTTGTTACTCTTCTTGAGTTTCTTGATGTGCATAGGAATCATCAACTTGTTCGCCAAACGAAACGAGCCCTTCCGTTTTCAAGGTTTCGAGAATATCCGCGACTTCAGCTTCGAGATCAATTGACGACATGAGCGTCCGCTGTTCGCTGGAAAGATGTGTGTCAATCAGGCTGACAAGTGTCTCTTCACCGGAATTCATAAAGGCTTCAAAATCAAGGACATTTAACGAAACAGTATCAGGTTTCATCGTTTCGTTCCATTCCCAGAACGGTATGCACTCCAACTTCGTGTGACATAACTTATCCACAGACAAAGTTACTCATTCTGAAAATATTTTGAAAATTTCTTGAAACAGTTATTTCGTAGAACGATGCAAACGTTAGCGTAAATGTTGACTGACTTTTTCTCTTTTTCAACTTTGTCGACTTTGTTATATTGCTAATATTAGCCAAATTACTTTGTAGCATTTGCCATAGTGTTGTACTGTATTTTCAAGCAGATCGCCCTGGAGGCGGCAAAGGGGTCTTCGCAGGTAGCACAAGGCATGTGCTTTGAGAAGGTACGGCGGATTAGCTCCCGCGACCGATGAAGAACGCGTTTGCGTTCCATCACTTTAAGAGATTCTTCCTATGAAGAGTTCCTCTTTAGTGCGGTCAAAAACGGCCGCACGCGATCTCCGGATCGTGAACGTACCCATTAATTCATTGCAGGCGAACGAGAAGAACCCGCGCACGTGGGACGAACCCGCGGCGGAAAAGCTCCGCGAGAGCATCCGTAAGTTCGGCCTCGTTGATCCACTGATCGCGAACTGTGCCAAGGGGCGTGAGAACATTTTGATCGGCGGCCACTTCAGACTCCAGTGTGCCAAGGATCTCGGCATGACTGAGGTTCCCGTTGTCTTCGTAAACATTCCGAGCCTCGAAAAGGAACGCGAGCTTTTAATTCGTCTCAACAAAAACACCGGCGCGTGGGATTACGAATTACTGAAAGCGTTCGACATCGGCGAACTGCTGGACATCGGGTTCGACGACGGCGACCTCAACGACATCTGGGGCGACTCCCTTTCCACCGAGGACGATAACTTCGACGTGGAGCACGCCGTCAAGGAGGCGAAGTCGACGCGGGTGAAGAATGGGCAGCTGTACCAACTTGGAAACCATCGCGTCTTGTGCGCGGACTCAACCGTACTCGACAACGTGAAGCGGGTTGTCGGCGACGCGAAGATCCAAATGTTCTACACAGACTTTCCGTACAACATCAAGCTGGATTATTCCAAGGGCATTAGCACGAAGGGTAAATACAGCGGCGAGGTGAACGACGCGAAAACGTACGACGAATATCGCGCGTTCCTGAAGACGTGTTTGGAAAACGGAAAAGCGGTTCTCGCTGAAGACGCACACATCTTTTCGTGGTGTGACCAGAACTACGTTGGGATGTTGCAAGAGCTGTACCGCGAACTCGGCATCATGAACAGGCGCACGTGCCTATGGGTAAAGAACTCGTTCAACATGACTCCGCAGGTCGCGTTTAACAAGGGGTACGAGCCGTGCGCGTACGGAACCATTGGGAAACCATTTCTCAATAGCGCGATCACGAGCGTCACGGAAATTTTGAATCGCGACGTACAACCCGGCAACCGCACAATCGACGATATCTGGGACGTGATGGATATTTGGCTCGCGAAACGCGTGAACGGACAAGACTACACCCATCCTACCGAAAAGCCGACGACCTTGGCCGAAAAACCACTACGCCGATGCACAAAAATTGGCGATTGCGTGTTGGATTTGTGTGCGGGATCGGGGTCTCTCATGACCTCGTGCGAACAAATGAAGCGTAAAGCGTACATGATCGAACAGTCGCCTGTGTTCACTCAAGTAATTATCGACAGATATGAAACCCTCACCGGAGACAAAGCAAAACTTATCAATTAGTTACGGAGACATTTTTTCTCTTGGCAACCATCGCATCGCTTGCGGCGACAGCTGCGACGCGGGTCTTGTATCCGCACTTCTTGGTAGCGAACGCGTCGCGCTTATCTGCGCGGACGCACCTTACGGAGTCGCGTACGCAACGAGCAAACAAGGACTGAACATCAAGATCGCGAAGGAGAAAGAAATTCAGAACGATCACGAACAGACGGACGAGCAGTACCGCGCCTTCACGAAGGCATGGCTCGAAGCGGTCATTCCGCACATGGCGAAAAAGAACGCCGCGTACCTGTTCAACGCCGACAAGATGATCTTCGCCATGCGCGAAGGGATGCTCGACGCGGGCATGACGTTCACGCAGTTGCTCGTATGGGTAAAGCACCACGCGGTAATTGGGCGGCTCGACTACATCGGTCAGCACGAGCTCATCGCATATGGCTGGTATGGCACGCACCGGTTCTTCAAGTCGAAGGACAAATCCGTGGTTGTGTACCCGAAACCCTCGAAATCCGGTATTCATCCCACTATGAAGCCGGTTGGGCTTATTCGTCGGATGATCTTGAACTCATCGCAGATCGGTGACGTCGTATATGACGCCTTCCTCGGAAGTTCCACCGCAATTATTGCAGCCGAGGATACGGGACGCCGTTGCTTCGGCGTCGAAATCGATCCCGAATATGTTGCCGCCGGCATCGAACGGTTCGAAAAGAAAACCGGCATCAAAGCCGTAAAGATCGCGACTTATGCCAAGGACAAAGCGAAATAGCCCGCTCATCGACAAGCGGCAGGAAGAGCAGAAAAAGCTTCTTGTCGACCACCTTCGCAAGATCCCGATCGTCCAGGTCGCGTGCGAGAAGCTCGGCGTCGCCCGCGCGACGTATTACCGATGGATCGCGGAGGATGTGACATTCGCCGCGCAAACCGAGGAGGCACTTGGCGAAGGAACGGGATTCATCAACGACATGGCAGAATCCCAACTCATCAGCGCGATCAAGGAACAAAACTTCGCCGCGATTTCGTTTTGGTTGCGCAGCCGCCACAAGGCGTACGCGAACAAGGTGCAGATTACGACCCCAACAAAGCAAAATCTCACGGACGATGAGAAGGAAAAGCTCACCAACTCTTACCAGAATCTCGGACTCATTTCTCTCACCCCAGAACCATATGACAAGCAAGAATCCCCTAGACCAGCAGATGCTGGATCTGGTGATGAACAACAAGACCGCGAGAATTGAACTCGCGAGAAAGTCGCACAAGGCCTTCTTCGGAACGTACTTCGGCGACTACATCAAGTATCCATCCGCAGACATCCACCACAGGCTCTTCGATCTGACGCAAAACGACAAGATCAGGTTTGCGGTCGCGATGACGTTCCGCGGGAGCGCGAAGAGCACGATCTGCACGATGTCGTACCCCATCTGGTCGATTCTTGGCGAGCAACAGAAACACTTCGTCCTGATCGTCGGAAAGACCATCGAGCAGACGAAGAAGTTCATTGACGCGATCAAGCGGGAGTTTGAGACGAACACGATGCTCCAAAATGACTTCGGTGCGGTATCCGAGGAAACGACCCCGTGGAACTCCACCGCCCTGACGTTCCAGAAATACGACGCGCAGATCGCGGGAATTTCCGTCGAGCAGTCGATGCGCGGCGTGCGCTTCAAGCATTACCGTCCCGACGTGCTCATCCTCGACGACATCGAGGATGTTGCTTCGGTGCGCATGCAGGAATCGCGCGACAAGCTGGAGGATTGGTTTAATAGCGACTTGCTCGGCGTTGGCGACATCGGCACGCGCGTCATCATGATCGCGAACAACCTCCACGAGGACAGCCTGCCGAACCGCATTATCGCCAAAGTGAAGGCGGGAACGTTCGACGCGCAGGTGATCAAATGCCCGCTCATTGGCAAGAAGGGCGTCTGTGCCTGGCCTGGGAAGTTCCCCGACAAGGCGAGCATCGCCGCGTTCAAGCGGTCATTCCCGTCTACCAAGACCTGGCGGCAGGAATACCAGCTCGAGATCATTCCGCCCGACGAGCAGATCATCACGAAATCCGATATCTTCTACTACGAACCTGACCACCAATTCTCCGGCGTGACGATGAGGGCGATAGGGGTCGACCTCGCACGGTCAATGAGTCCGGGCGGAGACAGTACGTCGATGATTCCGGCAATCGTCGAAGGCAGGGGCGAAGACCAAAAGATTTATATTCTCCCAGGCATTGTAAATAAACAACTGGAATTCGATCCCTCGGCGAGCGTGTGCATGGAGATGATCAAGAAGCTTGGCGGAATAGGAAACGTCGAAGTGTTTTACGAAAGCGTAGGGTACCAAGGCGTCTTCGGACAACATCTCAAGGTACGCGGCGTGCGCCGCGTGACGGAGTATCTCCCAGGCCGCATGGACAAGCGCGACAGACTCTACGGTATCAGTGGGCTCATCAAGACGGGCAAGATACTTTTCCCGGAGAACTGCCCAAAGGAGCTGATAGATCAAATCGTCAACTTTGGAAGCACGAGGCACGATGACCTCGTCGATGCGCTGACCACGCTTGTGCTATCCGTGCATGGGAAGAACCGGGCGAAGATTGAGATAGGGATGGCGGTCGGAGATTTGTACCACATCGAGAAAATCGAGCTCCAACAAATTTGGAAGAACGTTGAATTTGAAATGGATGCGATGAAAAAGTTCCCGGAGCTTCAACGAGTGATGAACGAACGATTCGTACACGCCGGCGTGCAGTGGGATGGCCCTGGTCGGTGGCGAGCTGTACCCACGCCACCCGTAAAACAATTAACCCGTGCCGAATACCATGAGCGGGCACGGTTGCGAAGTATTGAACGATCAGCAGAACGCAAGGCGACAACGTCGAAGTCTACGACAACGCAATCTGTAGCTTCTTGAAGATGGCAAACATCGCGAAGGTGTCCAACGAGCAATACTCCAACATGTTCTGGCGTAGTTGCTCGCGTTCCTCGGCGGGAATCGCGGCGTTCGTGAGCGTCGCCCAGCTTGCGGATGCCGTGCCGCCCTCGTGGATGGCGAGGTCGTTGTACGAAAGCTCGGGGCAAACAACTGGCAAAACTTTTTTGATGGACGCGCTGCCACCAAAACGGGAGTCGACGTAGTAACCCTTCTTCACGATCATCATCAAGTCGTACATGCGGTCGTTGATGTCCGTCATGAAGTTCGCAAACTCCGGCAGGTGCTCGCCAATTTCCGCATTGCGCGAGGCTTCGAAGCGGGCGTTCCATACAATCACGCTTCCCGTATCACCGATATGTTTCTTGAGGGACTCCGCGACCATCGGCGCGGGGTCTTTCAATTCGCCCGCGAGGAATTCGAAATGCTCTGGCTCTGCGCCCGGCTCGCGCACGACGTGGACGGAGTATTGGAACACCGCGTGCTGGTACGGGCGGTAGCCGTCAAAGAGCGGCACTGCCGGAAAATACGTTTCGTAGTCCAAAAAGTAGAGCGGATACTGGAGACCGCCGAGTTCGGATTTGATCGCTTCCTTATCGACATGCAGCGTCGGCTCGCTCTTCACGTCAGGAAGCTTCACCTCGCCAAGTTCGGCTATGACATCGGTTGGAACCTGCTCGGGCGTGATGAGTCCGCGTTCCAAGAACCCGACAAGCTTATCCTTCGGGAGCGATGCGGCGATGGAATACTTCTCGGCGCCATCAAGGGTATTGAAATAGCACGCGATGAATTCACATTCGGCTGGGTCGTTGCAGGACATGACGTGCAGGAGCCGCGGCACCTTGTCCCAGTCGAGAACGGCAAGGGCGCGAGGAATCTCCTTCTTCGCCATCGGCATCACGTTCTCAACTTGGTGCGTGATGTCGACCTTCGTGAACAATTGTTCGGGATCAATCTCACCGTTGCGAACGTACTGGTTGTTAACGTGGACGAGGAACGTGCGCGAGATGCGAACGCCCGCCTCCTCGATGCAGATGCGCTGGAAGGCGACGTCAGTAATATGTTCTTCCTTCACGTCCGTCGAACTTTTCACCTCGTAGATGTCCCACGATCCGTCGGTGTTCTTCGTGAGGATGTCACAACGACAGGACAGCTGCGAAGTCATGAAGGTCGGCTGGAGCAGGACGGTCACACCATTGGCGATCGCCTTCTTCGTGTTCTCAGCGGCTGGCTTGCCGAACCCGTCGACGTTCACGCCGCCCGGGAACAGCTTCTGCGCCCACGCGTCCACCACGTTTCCCTCGTCGAAGATGCGCTGGAGCGCGGGGTCGGTCGGCGGAACCAAATCCGGCCGCTGCTTCACGAGCCAAAGCTCGCAAGAACAGCGGAGGAATTGCATGAAGTTGGACTTGGTCAGCATAGACTGTTATTTGGAATCTTGTAACTCGATGAATGCACGGATGCTCTGATTGATGAGCGGAAAATCCTGTCGTAAAAAGTGATTCCAGTTGTTTTCGAGCATCTTCAGCTTATCGTCATGCTGGACATCGTCCGCGCCAAGAAGTTCCATGTTGTAAATTTGCGCCCACTTTTCACCCAGCTCGCGACGACTCTGACGGAAGGCATCTTTTGCGCCTTGGACGTGCTGGAATAGCTCCTCTCTCATCTTACTTGGCGTCGGACCAAGAAACAACTTGAGCTGAACACGTTCGGTTCCGTCGACATTGTTCTTCGCCTCGAAAAGGACGAATCGCTTGCTCGGCGTCCAGTTGGAAGTCTTCATGTCGGGAAGACTGTCCCATGCCGGAACGGCGAAGCGAATGCGGTGCACGTCGGAGTGGTCGAGCTCGAAATCGGGACACTGGTTGATCAACTCACGGAGCTTATCGAAAACATCTTCTCCGCCCTCCGGTCTATGTTCAATGATTAGATCGATCGCTCTTTTGTGGTCATTGTAAATCTTTCGGCAGAGCTGGGCTATTTCGTTATCCGGCATAAAATGGCGTTCAATCATGTTTGCATAATGGGTAAGAACGGTCGTGACGTCACCATTCACGGACTCGTCAGTAAGACGCTCCATGAACGAGCGAACGTCCGCATAACTCAGAATTGCCCAATGGCTGTCTGACGGCTCCTCTCCTGTTTTTGTGAGATAAAAATAATGACGCGCGTAATCTGGATACGCGGCGTCAACAATCTTGCGGTATCGCTGGAGTTGGTCTGAATGCTCCGATGTGTCGATCTTGTTTTCGATGACGAGGATAACCTTATTCGCACGGTCGCGAACCATGATATCGATGTGCTCCCACTCGCGGGATACGGTGATGATTGGAGTTTGAGAAATGGTTATGCCGAAGCTCTCGCAAAATATTTGAAAAAGGGTCTCATCGAGTCCATGCGTTTCGGATGGGTCAAAAAGGAAACCGATGAAGTCTGAGTGCCGAAGTTCACGGCGCACCGCGCCAGTTGCCTCGAACACATTGAAAGAAGAAACGCGCTTCTCAAGTTCGAAAATTCTGGAGGGGACGGATAGTAATTTTTCTAGAAGAGTCGATTCCATAAAGCATCCCGGAATCGCTCGATAATTCAAAAAGCGATGCCCGGTGGTGCTTCACTACCCAGCCCAAGCACGGATCGTGCTAGAACTGTTTTAACCGGACACCGCTTATCGCGCGCGATCCGGTTAAGCCGAAATTCGGCCTTTATTAGGCTGAGTAGTGAAGCTCCTAAATAATAGCTTACAAACCAATTCACGTAAAGCGATTTGATTGGCTATTCACAGCCCTTCCTTACCCCCATGGGGCTTCTGCGAAATTGAAGGAATCTTGGGTAAATTTGGTAATTTTATAGCGGATTACTTGACTGGTATGCAGGATGTGATAGACTTCTCAATGTAAATAAGTGAAGATTTTATTACATTGTGGAAAATACGATAGACATGGAAGCAATCGGAAAAGCCGCATTTTTTGCAGGTATTTTGAGTGCCTGGAGAGAGGCTTTGGGGGAGTTGTCGGCTCCAACAAGGCTCCTACTCACCCATGAGGCCGAAGCGGCATTCCAGACGGAAGCCCGTTTGGAGAATAAGGCCAGTGCTCATGGTGATATCGAGTGTGCAAAGCGATACGCGTCAGCCCTTATTGCCCTGCGCCCGCAGATTGAAATGGGGTCGCCTTTCCTTGAAAAACTACATCGACAGATTTTTGATCATCCCGACGGCTACCGATATTTTCCTGGTGAATTCCGTACGGATGAAGTGGGAGGAGAATTTAACGAAACGATAAATGAAATCGTGGGACGGGTGAGAATTGATGTCTTCACAAGGATTCATCTTATCCATACTGCCTTTTTGAAACTGGCTCCATTTCGTGCAGGTAACCATGTGATGGCGAACGCACTGCTTCACGCTTTGTTTGTCCATTTTGGCCTGACTCCAAGTCCAATGCTTCCGTTTGCGAAATTCATGACTGAGGATCAGAACACAACTCCTGATGAATTTTTGCAAAGCATTCTTCGCGCAGAAGAACGTACGCAGAGCATCTATCACGCCGTCCGCATCATCGAGGCACGATATAAGGACAGCGTCGCCTCCCTTGAGACGCGTCCCAAAAAAGTAGCACTTGAGCTCCTTCCGTATTTCATGGAGCGCGAGGCATTCACGGTGCGAGAGATTGAGGCGGCTTATGGAAAAAAGTTTAAGATCACCTATCACACGCTTAATAAACTCATGACTCGTCTCGTCGAGGACTTGCACTTACTCGAGATCGTGGACGGCGGCGAACGTAATCGCGTCTTCACCCTTAAGGGATACCAAAAACTCTTCGCCTAATATGACCAACAATTTTCGAGAGAAGGCACAGCTCATCTGGAACATCGCCGAGATACTTCGTGGAAGTTGGAAGCAACACGAATATCAGGATGTCATTTTGCCTCTCGTCGTAGTAAAACGCCTTGATTCTCTTCTCGCACCCACAAAGTCAAAGGTACTCCAACAATACAATGAGCTGAAAGCGAAGATTGATATCGACCCCGTCTTAAAAGCCGCTTCGAAAGTCGGCTTTTACAACGTATCCGAATACGACTTTGAAAAGCTTCTCGAAGATCCAGACCACATTGCCGCCAACTTCAAACACTATCTTCGCGGCTTCAGCGCGAATATCGAGGACATCGTTGAAAAGTTCGAATTCGATCGCCAGTTGTCGAGGCTCGAGGGCGGCAACCTGCTCTATCTCATCATCAAGGAATTGAACAAGGTCGACTTGCATCCCGATGTTGTCGACAATCACGAGATGGGATCAATCTTTGAAGAACTCATCCGCAAGTTCTCCGAACAATCCAATGAGACGGCTGGAGAACACTACACTCCACGCGACGTGATTAAGCTCATGGTCGAAATTCTCTTCGCCCCGGACCGCGAGAAGCTGAAAAAGGAACACATCATCAAGACCGTCTACGACTGCGCATGCGGAACAGGTGGAATGCTTTCTATCGCCAAGGAGTACATCCGTAACGACGTGAACAAGGATGCTGGCGTGTATCTTTATGGTCAGGAACTGAATCCGGTCACCTACGCCATGTGTAAATCCGACATGCTGATCAAGGGTGAAAATCCGGACAACATCAAGGGTGGCGAAAAGGATCACTCGCTCGCAAGCACACTTTCGAACGATCAGTTCTTCGGCACGCAATTTGACTACATGCTGACCAACCCACCATTCGGCGTGGACTGGAAGAAAGACATGGACGCCGTCGAACGCGAAGCTGAGCGAGGATACGCCGGACGTTTTGGCGCGGGGCTTCCACGCTCATCCGACGGTCAGTTCCTCTTCCTCCAGCACCTTATTTCAAAGATGCGACCAGAAAGTGAAGGAGGCTCGCGCATCGGCATTGTCTTCAACGGTTCGCCGCTCTTCACGGGTGATGCTGGTCAAGGTGAAAGCGAAATCCGTCGCTGGATTTTGGAGCACGACTGGCTCGAAGCGGTTGTCGCGCTTCCGGATCAACTCTTCTTCAACACAGGCATTCCTACATACCTCTGGTTCGTGACGAATCGAAAAGAAGAGAAGCGCAAGGGTCTCGTTCAAATCATTGATGCCCGTGGCTTCCTTGAGAAGATGCGAAAGAGCTTAGGCAACAAGCGCAACGAAATCACCGAAGCGCATCGATCGAAAGTTCTTGAGCTCTACAAGGATTTTACCGAAAATGAATACTCCAAGATCTTCAAGAATAGCGATTTCGGATATCGACAAATCGTCGTTGAACGTCCATTGCGCATGAACTTCCAGGCCTCAGCCGAGCGCATCCAACGCCTCAAGGGGCATGAGGTGTTCTGGAAAATCTTCATGACCAAGGATCGCTTGCCCGATCCGGAAAAACAAAAGCTTCTCCAACTTATCGAGAATTTCGGTGACGAGGTGTATTTGAACCAAGAAAAGTTTGTCGAGGCGATCAAGAAGCGATGCGACGAACAAGGTGTTGAACTTAAGAAACCCGTTCTGAAATTCATCTTATCAATGCTCGGTGAACGCGATGAAAATGCCGATGTCTGCACTCTTGCCGATGGGAACATCGAACCCGATAGCACCCTACGAGATAGCGAAAACGTGCCACTGAACGAAGATGTTCGAGTGTACTTTGATCGTGAAGTGAGGCCGTATGTTGCAGATGCGTGGATTGATGAATCCTACACGGATCACAAGGATGGAAAGCTAGGTCGAGTTGGTTATGAAATCCCAGTGACGCGTTTCTTCTATAAGTACGAAGCGCCACGTCCAATTGAGACTATCAAACAAGAAATAGAAACGCTTGAGCGAGAAATTTCAACGCTCATGGGAAGTTTGTAATATGAGCGAATCTATCAAGATCAAATACATTGCCCCGCTCCGTGGAGCTCGAGGTCAGTCCGAAGACGGATTGCCGTATCTTGGGCTGGAAAATATTGAAAGCGGCACGGGCAAGATCATTGAATCGGAAACCCCAATCGTTTCCGATGGTGTTACTAGTTATTACCAAAAAGACGATGTTCTATTCGGAAAGCTTCGTCCGTATCTCGCGAAGGTTGTATTGGCTAAAAGTGAGGGGGTTTGTACGGGCGAACTTCTGGTCCTCAATTCAAAAAAAGAAAAGGTTAATCCAGCATTTCTTGCGTACAGACTGAGAGCTGATGACTTCATTAAGGCGGTCAACAACTCAACCTACGGTTCTAAAATGCCTCGCGCAAATTGGACTTTTATTGGTAATCAGAAAATTGAACTACCGGCATTAGCCGATCAAGAAAAAGTAGTACAAAAACTTGATTCAAATTCGACTATCATCACACGATTGATAGAAGACAAAAAAAGGCTCATTCAAAAACTAAATGAGCAAAGGGCATTCATAATTCATCAAGCAATCACGCGAGGCTTAAATAATGATGTCGAACTTATCAATAGTAATACTGCATGGATCGAAAAAATCCCAAAAGATTTCTTTATTCGTTCATTGAAACAAGTTGTTAAAACAAAAATTACTGACGGACCACACTCGACACCGGAAATACTTGATTCTGGTATCCCATTCCTTTCAGCCCAATCAATTCAAGGAAACAACACGATCGATTTTGCTGAAAAGCGTGGATTCATTAGCCGTGAAGATCATGAGGAATTCTGCAAAAAATGTAAGCCACAACGGGGTGATATTTTTATGGTGAAATCTGGCGCAACAACCGGAAGAATTGGTCTAGTTGAAACTGACGAGGAATTTAGTATCTGGTCACCGCTTGCCCTAATCAGAGCAAATAGGGACGTTGTTTTGCCTGAATATCTTTATTTCTTTCTACAAACAAAATTATTTCAAGATCAGGTTAAGTTATCTTGGTCTTACGGGACACAACAAAATATTGGCATGGGAGTGATTGAAAACCTAAAGATCATTCTACCTCAAATTAACGAACAAAAAAGAATCGTTGATTACTTAAACGAAAAAACAAAATTGTTTAACTCAGTGATCGGCTCCATTGATAAATCGATTAATCTCCTCACGGAATATAGTCAGTCACTAAATGTGATGACTGTTCTTGGATAGGTCTGACGTATACATGATTAGTTATAAATCATTCAAAAAGATTTTTGGTCGTAAATTCTGGAAAGCATTCCAGAATTTACCTCTCAATACCCCCTCTTCCTACCAAGAAAAAGAGGAACTTTTGAAGTCGGTTTATACGGCAATTAAAAGCAAAACATATCATCCAGTAAAGCCAGAATTTTACATTGCTCACAATAAAGGATCTGGCGTTGCTCGTATCTCTCCTGTTTTTACCATTAGGGACTACATCGTTTATTACTATTGCGTTATTCGACTCGAGCATAAACTTGCTCGAAATAGAACCGAAAATACTTTCGGCGGCTGGAGCATCAGTGGTCTAAACTACAGAGACGCAGAAGAAGCAGAAATACAAAAAAAGATTGAAAATCTCTACGATCCAACAGTATCAATGCCATCGTGGTCGTTTTCGCCAACGGCGTGGTATATCGCATACAAGGATTTCAACGCGAAACTTTACGTTTCACTGAAGGAATCTAGCGAGGGATACGTGGTTGAGTTAGATATCGCCAATTTTTATGATTCTATTAATTTAGACATTTTAAAACGCAAAATAGGAGAAGTTTTTGATGGAAAATATCGTGACGAACTTTCACTTCTTTTTCATTTCCTAAATTTCTGGAACAAGTCGATCAATCATTACAATCCTCAAACGGTAGGGTTGCCACAAGATGCCATGTCTGACTGCTCGCGAATTTTGGCTAACTTTTATCTCCAAGAATACGATATTTACATCAAGAAAATTTGCGACGAAATTGGCGCAAAATATTTCCGATACGCCGATGACCAGGCAATCATTGTAAAAAAACGTGATCAAATTGAACATGTCATTTACTGCGCTTCCAGAAAACTGCTTGCTTTGGGTTTAGCCATCAATCAAAAGAAGGTGGTTATCAGAACTGTCGATGAGATGATCGAATACCGGTCATACAAACTATTTGATATTTTGCTTCAGCCTGGATCAAACAAAGATCCAGACAAATCAAACCTTTTTATCGCTGAGGTGACAAAGATAATCGTCAGCGATCAGCGGGAGAAAATTAAAGCTCGCGGTTTACCCCTACTGAATCGTGCCTTAACCTGTAATTGGGAAAAGGTCACCTATCCTCAAAGGGTTAAACTTTTTTCCTGGTATCTTGATGATGATTTTCTTAAAGAAGCTAGAGCATATCAGTTTTCGGCAATTCATGAGCGATTACACGATAAGGAAAAAGACGACTTCGTATCATCGCTAGATCGATTATCCGAACGTCTAATCCATAACGGATTTCATTACGAAGTTATGGCTTTCATGAAGGAAGTTAATAAAAGTTCATCTTCGATACAGAAAAGAATTGCTACATTAAGAAAAATATATGCCAACTAATACTAAAGAAATCGGCTTCGAAGAATATATCGAGCAACAGCTCGTCGAGGTCAACGGATATCGCAAGCAGTCGAACCAGCTTTATCTCAAGAGTCTTTGTGTGGATCCTGAAATGGTTTTGGAGTTCCTCGACGCAACGCAACCTGAATCGGTTGGTAAACTCTTAGAAATTCATGGAGAAGAATTCAACGAACATTTATTTGGTCGGCTTGCGGATGAGGTGAAGAATCGGGGTGTGCTTGATGTTCTTCGAAATGGATTCACTGATCATGGTGTGAATTTCAAGATGGCATATTTCCCGCCAAATTCCGCCATCAACGAAGAGACGCGACGGCTTTATGAGGCGAATGTCTTGAGCGTCATGCGTCAGGTGCACTTCAGCGAAAAGAACCCGGATCTGTCCATTGATACCGTTATCTTCCTCAACGGTCTTCCGATTTTTACCGTTGAGCTAAAAAATCAATTGAGCGGACAGACGGTGAAAAACGCGATCCAACAATACCGGACGGATCGAGATCACAAAGAGCCTCTTTTGGCTTTCAAGCGATGTCTGGCACACTTCGCTGTGGACGCCGACCAGGTCTACATGACGACGAAGCTTGCTGGACTCAAAACCTACTTCTTGCCGTTCAACAAGGGCTATAACAGCGGCGCGGGCAACCCTCCGAATGACCGAGGCTATAAGACCTCGTACCTGTGGGAGGATGTCTGGACCAAGAAGAGCATCCTCGAGCTCGTTGGGAAATTCATCACGCTGCAAAAACTTAAGAGCACGGATGAGAAAGGAAAGGAGACGGTCAAGGAAGTGTTGATTTTTCCACGCTATCATCAGCGTGACACCGTTCAGCGTTTGCTCGTAGATGCACGTGAGAATGGCGCTGGTCGCAACTATCTCATCCAACACAGTGCGGGAAGCGGCAAGAGTAATACGATTGGTTGGACTGCGCATCGTCTTTCAGAACTGTACAACCATGATGACAAAAAGGTTTTTGATACCGTTCTTGTTATTACGGATCGTCGTGTGCTCGACCGTCAGTTACGCGATACGGTCACGCAGTTCGAGCAACGCGCGGGAGTCGTGAAAGCGATTACTGAAGGTTCACAGGAGTTAAAGGATGCGTTGGAAACCGGAGAAAAGATCGTCATCACGACTCTTCAAAAATTCCCGTTTATCGTCGACTCAATCGGCAATCTTCCTGGAAAAAACTTTGCGGTGATTATTGACGAGGCACATTCATCACAAACCGGTGAAGGAGCCGCGAATCTCCGTGAAGCATTAACGACCTCTAGTCTCGACGCGGCGGCACAACAGGATTCAGAAGAGCCTGAGACGACAGAAGAGATGATCTTGAAAAAACTCCGGAGCCGAAAGGTGAAAACGGATAACATCAGCTTTTTTGCGTTTACCGCGACTCCAAAACAAAAAACGCTTGAGTTGTTCGGAACAAAGAGTCCAGTTGATGGAAAGTATTATCCGTTCAGCCTGTACTCGATGAAACAAGCCATTGAGGAGCGATTTATCTTGGACGTACTCAAAAACTATACAACGTATCAGGCGTATTTTTCGTTGTTGAAGAAAGTTGAGGACGATCCGGAATTCGACAAGAAAAAAGCTCAACGTCTTTTGATTGGTTATGTTGAAAAACACGAGCACGCAATCCAAAAGAAGGTTGAGATCATGACCGAGCATTTCCGCGCGCGAATCGCGAAGGAAATTCACGGCAAAGCCAAGGCCATGATTGTGACAAAGTCACGTTTACATGCCGTGCGTTACAAGATAGCTATGGATGCCTACCTACGCGAACACAATTACCCGTATAAGGCTCTGGTAGCGTTTTCCGGCACGGTTAAGGACGGAGTGACCGAATATACCGAAGGAGGCATGAATGGCGTTCCTGAGGCGACCACTGCGAAGACGTTCGAGCAGGACGAGTTCAAATTCCTAATTGTCGCCGAAAAATTCCAGACAGGTTTCGATCAGCCCCTCCTCGCCTCGATGTATGTCGATAAAAAGCTGAGTGGCGTTAGCGCAGTGCAGACGCTTAGCCGATTGAATCGCACCACGTCGGACAAGGACGAGGTATTTGTGCTCGACTTCGTAAACGATGCTGCCGACATCCAAGAATCGTTCCAACCATACTACACGACCACCGTTCTTTCCGAAGGCACGGACCCGAATATCCTCCATGACCTCGAGCGCGATCTCTATTCCTTTAAGCTGTTCACACAGCATGAGGTGGACGGATTCGTACACGAACTATTTCGCAACGCGCCTCCGGCGACGATTAACGCCATCCTTGATGCGACAGTGCAACAATTCGAGGATTGCCTGCCGCAAGAGCAGGAAGATTTCCGCAAGAAGTGTACCGATTTCGTCCGCCGTTATGCGTTTGCTTCACAGATTATTCCGTACGAAAGCTCTGAACTGGAAAAACTCTACACTTTCACACGCTTGCTCTTGAAAAAATTACCGCGAATTAAAGAAGAGTTGCCAACAGCGGTGCTGGATAGCGTTGACATGGAATCATACAAGCTCGTACACCGTGGGCAGGACGCGATCCACCTGGAGGACGAGCATGGATTGTTGGAACCGATGCAAAGCGGCAAGCGAGGCGAAGAGATGAAGGAACATGATCGTCTGTCGAAAATCATCACGGACATCAACGATCGATTTGGCACTGAGTTCACTCTCGAAGATGTCGTTATTACGAATCAGCTGGGCGAGAGGTTGGTAAATAACGCAATGTTGCAGGGGTCGATTAAAAACAACGCGCGGGATACGGCAAAGATCAAATTCGACGAGGTGCTCGGCCAAGAGCTAGTTGAGATGCTAAACCGTCACTTTGACTTCTACAAAAAACTCGACAAGAATCCAGACCTAAAGGCGTACTTCGGCGAAAAGATGTTCGACCACGTGGTAAAGTCGGTCAACGAACACAAATAGTCAGATACAAAAAGCCAGCGTTTATGCGCTGGTTTTTTGCCTACTGAATCTATATGATCTCTTCCTTTTGGAATCGCGCTAGTACCTGCTTCAAAAGCGAAATGACATAGTCTACATCGCTCGATTCGGTAACGCTCACATCGGTGAGATATTGATTATAGTGCTCTAGGGATTTATTACGGAGTTTCGCTTTGCTTTCGGGATCATTGAGATCCTCTGGACGCGTACGAGTAAAAGTCACGTTAAGGCGTCCGGTAACCGGCTCAATGGAGATAATATTTCTCCAACCGATTTTGTAGGCAACATATCGCTTCGTGGCTTTTTCCTGAAAACGAGTATCTACTTCAAAAATGCGTCGACGCAATTCTTGAGAAAGATCATTGATATTGTCCTTTGCACGTGCGAAGACGTCTTCAGCAGAAACCGCCTCAACTTCCTTACTCACCTTAGAGACGACTTCGTTATGCGAAACGGTGTTAATGGATTCGGCGGATTGCAAAGCCTTAATGAGGTTGAAGGAAATAAGATCGTCGCTGTACTTCTTTGCCTCCCAGAGTTCGATGGGTAAATCCTTGAAATTGATTGCCTGAAGTTGGTGAGCGGTAAAGCTCTGGGCGATGAATAGCACACGACTTTGCGACCAATCGATGTCATCGCGGCGAAGACTCGTACCAATTTTTTCGTTGTACTCCAAGATGAAATCCGCCTTGTTATTCAACATGAGCGCCAAATAGGCGAAGCCCTGATCGATAACACTAAAACTTCGGTCACGCTTGTACTCGATAATCACGAAAGATGCTGTCTCGGTATCGTAAGCCAACGTATCAATGCGAAGATTATTCAGCGCAAATTCAGTCGAAACAAACTGAAGACCAAAAACGGTTTCAAGGTTTTGTTCCGTCAGCTTTTGCAAATCCTTCTCGAGCTTCAACTCAGTCTCTTGGATTTGTTGGAGCTTATCGCCGTTAATACGTAGAAGAGACATAAAGTGACGGTATTGTCTCAAAACTCACGCATTGTGGCAATTTGGAAGGGTATTTGATGGGTTTGAGTTACCTCCTTCCCTGGGCTAGGCACCCGGGACAGACGCGGTAGTGTGTGGGTCATAAGGAGTAAACAAATCTTATGTACGCACAAAACACGAATAACGAATCAGAGAAGGTTGTACCGATCCGCTACTGCCTTTACTCGAGAAAATCATCAGAGGATGACGAGCGTCAGGCATTGTCAATCGAAAGTCAGGTCAAGGAGGCACTTGAGCTGGCTGAGAGAGATGGTTTGAACGTCGTCGAAGTTCGTCGCGAAAGTCACTCTGCGAAAAGCTCCGGGTCACGCCCGGAGTTTAATCGTTTAATTGGGGACATTCGCGAAAAGAAATTCGACGGAATCCTCACATGGGCGGCGGATCGTATCAGTCGTAATGCAGGCGATCTTGGAACGGTCGTGGACTTGATGGATCAAGGGTTATTGCGTGAGATTCGTACGCATGGCACGAAGTTTACCAACTCACCCAGCGACAAGTTCATGCTCATGATGATGTGCGGACAGGCGAAGCTCGAGAACGATAATAAGGGCGTAAATGTGAAGCGTGGCTTCCGTGCGAAGATCGAGATGGGCTTTCGACCGAACATGTCACCACTTGGATATCTGCATGATAAGTATGCCGAGAAAGGATCGTGCAAAATCTTTGTCGATCCTGTGCGTGGACCGATCATCAAAGAAGCGTTTCACAAAGTTGCCTACGAGGGCTGGACGGGACGAGATTTGAAAAAATGGCTAGATAACGAACGCGACCTCACGACCCGCAAAGGAAAGCGCATTACGCTCAGCATGATCTATCGCATGATGGATAATCCGTTCTACACGGGGCGGTACGAGTTCCCAAAAGGAAGCGGAAAGTGGTACGACGGCAAGCACGAGCCACTCATCACGAAAGAAACTTACGACAAAGTTCAGGAGGTCATGAAATGTGCACCAAAAGCATTACCCGGCACACATGAGTTCGCCTTCACGAAGATCTTCAAGTGCGGCGCCTGCGGATCCGGCATTAGTGCGGATCAGAAAGTGAAACGCCTGAAAGACGGATCGACGAAGCGCTACGTCTACTACGGATGCATGAAGCGCTGGATGACGGGTTGCAAACAGCCATACATACGCGAGGAGGAATTACTCAATCAACTCTACAAAATCATCGATAAAGTCGACATCAACGAACTCGCCGCGGTGGAACGGATCAAGCAAGAAGTTGATCGACTTACAAAAATGATCTCAAGTCTAGGCGGTCACGTGGCGACTGCGAAAGTTGCGGAAATTATGCCTGATATCGATGTGTACGCTTGTGCAAAGTATATTCTGAAGGAAGGCACCAAGGAAGAAAAGCGGGACCTAATCCAACACATCAAAACGACTCTCGTAATTACAAACGGCGAGGTAAAATCGTCAAAATGACGACCCAGTATTTTATTCCTGAATTGAAATCAAAGCTGACGAGAAGGATTCACGTTCACTTAACGCTTATGCTTGGTCTTATCGACCAGCGTAAACGTTTGGCGAACGCCTTCGTTGTTAGGCGGGACGCGCTTTCCCTTTACCAGGGTAACCTCGTCACGACTACCAGACGGATGGTACTGACCCGAAGTGGGCACAATTCCACCAGTACGAACGATGACTTTTTTGGCCATATCGTTTGGTGTTAAGAATTAGATCAGGGGTTCAAAGACAACCCCCGCCCGAAAGCACAATTCGATGCTCTCGGGAGGGGTCTGAACCCGCCTAGCTAACTCAACACCTCAGCGACTGACCGCACCTGCTCGCCAGCTCAAATTCCATTTCAAGGAACACAGATATAATACTGCGATTAAGTAAGGTCGCCAAACCATGGTCGGGGTTCGAACCGAAAAAATAAGGCAAATCCGTGATTTTGGGTGTTTGAGAAAAATTCGTCGCCTTTGCGTCCCAGGTGCTTCGATTTTTTGGATGGGTTACCAAGGGTCGTTATTTGCTCAAGCTTTAAACAAAAAACCGCCATTTTTCAATGGTGGTTTTTTGACAAGGCATGTGGGTCACCTCACACGCCTTCTCATGGCTCCGGGGGTGGGGATCGAACCCACGACCAATTGATTAACAGTCAACTGCTCTGCCGCTGAGCTACCCCGGAATTTTTTGCAGGGGGAGTGTACCACACCGTCAAAGAGCTATCAAGATGTTGATGGTGATAACGAATATCAAGAGGATATGTAAAAGAAAAACCCCGCTACATGAGCGGGGTTTTGAATGCTACTTTGCAGCAGCTTTAGCTTCGAGCTTGCGCATGCGGATTGCTTTTGCCTTGCGGCGTTTTACAAATCCTTCTTCGCGCTTCACGGCAAAACGAGCATTTTGCTCTTTGCGGGACAAGTGATGGCGTGTTGGCATATCGTGAGAAAGGGTACGATATTTTGACTTTTTCGTCAATGGAGCTTGGTGGGATGTGGGGAAAACCCTTGACGCTCATATAAAAAAGCTTCAAATAATAGGGTATATGCGAATATCTGTAGGAAAGGGTCACGTGGCGCAAAGTGGCGCTGAAGTCAGTGTGCTTCCGGTGTTTGAGGGCAAGGATTTTCTTGCACAGCTTCCTTTTGTACTTCCGCTTGCAAAAAAGCGAGCTGAGCGATTTGCTCAGGCTCAGGATTTCTCTGGAAAAGCTGGACAGGTGGTTGTTCTTCCATCTTCCGACGAGGAAGGTCCTGATGTTGTAGTGTGTGTGGGCATGGGGGAGCGTCAACGCGGTGGCGATACCCACGCGGCTCGCGAAATGGGTGGTCATGCAGTACAGCGCGCACGTGCACTCGGATTCCGAACCATTGCGCTTGATGCAACGGGAAAAGAGTGGAATATTCCCATGATCGAAGCCTTTGCAGAAGGTGTGCTTCTTGCGGATTATGCATTTTCCGTCTACAAGCAAAAAAATGGTGAAAAATGCTTAGCATCATGCGACATCTTTGTTCGCGATCGTTCACTTGTTGCTCCTGTAAGAAAGGTGCTCGAAAATGTTGAGGCGGTTATTGGGGGAGTCACCATTGCGCGTGACTTGGTTAACATTCCTGCACACGATATGACTCCCGAGCGATTGTCGGAGGCCGCCATGGAAATTGCAAAAGCTTCCCGTGGGGATATTGTTGTACGAACGCTGGATAAGGAAGCGTGTGCAAAAGAAGGCATGGGGGCTTTTCTTGCCGTAGCACAAGGCGCTGAACGTCCACCGTTGTTTATTGAGCTTGCATATACGGCGCCACGTGGCGCAAAAGAAACGGTTGCTTTGGTGGGAAAGGGGGTAACGTTTGACTCTGGAGGTCTTTCACTCAAGCCTGCCGACGGCATGATGACGATGAAATGTGATATGGCAGGAGCCGCGGCGGTGCTCGGAGTCTTTGCGATTCTCGCAAAGCTTCGTCCAAAGATTCATGTTCGTGGATATATTGCCGCAACGGAAAACATGCCTTCGGGAGGAGCTATTCGTCCGGGCGACGTGGTAAAAACCCTCGCAGGAACAACGGTCGAGATTCTCAATACTGATGCAGAGGGACGTCTTACGCTTGCAGATGCAATGACATACGCTCTTCGAGAAAAGCCGGACGTCCTCCTTGATCTTGCAACGCTCACGGGCGCTTGCATGGTTGCGCTTGGTGAAGAAATCGCAGGTCTCATGTCTAATCATCGCGGACTTGCAAAACAGCTTCTTACTTCCGCGCAGACGGCAGGGGAAAAATTGTGGGAACTCCCCCTTGAGCCTCGATACAAGGAAACGCTAAAAAGTGACATTGCGGACTTGCGGAATATCGCAACAACGCGCTACGGAGGATCTCTTACGGCAGGTCTTTTTCTTGAAGCGTTTGTACCACCGGAAACTCCATGGGCGCATTTGGATATCGCCGGTCCTGCTTTTGCTGAAAAACCACTTGGCGCATGTCTTGGAAAAGGGGGAACCGGGTATGGCGTTCGAACCTTATGGCAATTTCTTCAGGATCGTTCGGGAAAGTCGGGAGCATTTTCAAAACGCTAATTTCATGAGATGCTTTCCTTATCTATGCAACGAACGTCTTCAAAACATATCGTTTGGTTAACTATTCTTGGAGGAGGAATTCTTGGAATACTCGCATATGCGGGTTGGCAATATCATGCGTTTCTTGAGCTCCGTGCCCGTGAAGAGCGTGCGCTTGATGGGGGCATTTACGAGCAACCTCAGGCGTATGAATCCGCTTGGTATCTTGTTCCTCCGGAGGAAATCTATAGCGCCGGAGTCACCGAAGGTGATATCCCACTTCTTGATCACCCAGCACAGGCAACGATTTCAGAGATTGATGAAAAGATTGGTGATGCCATTGGGGGAGTTTCGGTGACGCTAGGGGGGGAGACACGGTTCTACCCAGTGCAAATTATGAATTGGCACCATGGGGCATACGATACGCTTGGTGGTCAGGAAATTTTTGTCTACGCGGCGCCATTAACAGGTACTGCTACGGCATACCTCGTTCCCCGTGGTGAAAAGTTTGTTGTAAGTGGAAAGGAATATAACAATGACGTTCTTTTGCGCAAAGAGGGTTCTGAACAATATTGGTCAGGAATTTTTGGACGGCCCGTGGTTGCGGAATCTCAGGCATCTCTTGAGCAATCTCTTGAGCGCATTCCGGTCTCGTACATGACGTGGAAATCTTGGAAGTCTCTCTATGGTGGCGATGCTCGCGCGACGACACTTTCTTTTGCAACAGGCGTTGAGCGTGACTACATGCATCATCCGTATGGCGGCTATGAAACTTCGTCGGGATACTATTTCCCCTTGAATCATGCCGAGCTCAGTGTTCGTCCAAAGGAACCAGCGTGGGTAGCAGTTGATGGAGCGTCGCAGGGGGTAGCTATCCTCACGCCAACGCTTGCTTCTGAGCATCCTACAGCAACATCCGCAGGAAAAACGTTCCTCTTTACGGCAAATGAACAGGGCACAACGTTGCGTGCTTTTATCGCGGAACACAATGGATCGCCGTTGACATTAACAAAGCAAATATCGCCACAGGGAACAGTCTTTGTTGATGCGGAAACGGGATCTTCCTGGAATGCTGACGGTGTTGCAATTTCTGGTTCACTTTCAGGAGAGCGTTTGCGCGAGGTTCCTACCGTTCGCATGTACAGTTTTGTGGCAAATGCCCTCTATCCATCCGCCGCGTACGTTGCTCAAGATGAGGTGATGAAAAAAGAAGGTCAGGAGAGTGATATTCCCGCAGGGGCGGTTCAGGTTCCTTCGTTTTCAGTTCCTTCCGTTGAAGTAACGCCGTAGTGTGCTTTTCATTGTTGCAACTCCACTAGGCAATCGGGGAGATATTACTCTTCGCGCGCAAGAGATTTTGTCGAGTGTTGATGTGGTCTTGTGTGAAGATACTCGCGTTACCGCAAAATTGTGTAGCATGCTCGAAATCCATCCAACGCTTCATACGTTTCACGAGCATACCGACGATTATCGTCGCGCCCAGATTGTCCAAGAGCTTGTGCAGGGAAAGCGCATGGCGCTTGTTACTGATGCGGGTACGCCGGGAATTTCTGATCCCGGAGGCATGCTTGTTGCTGATGCGGTTGCGGCAGGGGTGGTTGTTGTTCCCATTCCCGGGGCATCTGCGGTAACTACAGCGCTTTCGGTGTGCGGATTTCCTACCGCGCGATTTACATTTGTAGGATTTCCTCCTCAAAAGAAGGGAAGAGAGACGTTCTTTCGTGAACTTGGAGAAATCCCCCATACGGTTGTGCTCTACGAGGCAACGCACCGCATCGAGAAAACACTTCTTGCACTTGCTTCACTTAATCGAAAGCTTTGTGTATGTCGAGAGCTTACCAAGCTTCACGAGACAATATATCGCGGCACTGCGCAAGAAATACTTCAAGCGCTTGAGGCGACAAGTACCAAGGGGGAGTTTGTCATTGTTCTTGCGCCTAGGCGATAATCTTTTGTCGCGAGGAAAGCTTAACAAGCTTATGATATGCGATGTGCTTTTTCATTGTTTCAAAAATCATTTCTTTATTCCGCGATCGTGACAGGTGTTCTTGTGATGGGTTATTTTGTTCCCTTTACTCGTCCAAGGGTAGGGGATTTTTCTAACGAATTGCGTCCAGAGGCACTTGAATACTTGGCGTTGGCTTGGTTTATGCCTCCGGGGTTGGTTGTGGAATGTTTATCGCAGATCGGATTTGATTCCAGTAAATACGCAGGTCTTTTGGGAGGTCGATGGTTAGGTTTTTTGTTTGTGACGCTTTTTTGGACGGTGATTTTTTACGTGATTGCTCGCGTGGTGCGATTTGGTATGTTAAATATTGTTACATTGAAAAAGAGATAAATTTCCAGTAAGCTCTTAGTAACTTTTCAGCCTCACTACTTCATAATTTTGCTACTATGACCCGCTATATCACCGCCTCTATTCCCTATGTAAACTCAACGCCGCACATCGGATATGCCGTTGAGCTTTTTCAAGTTGACACGCTTCTTCGTTACTACAAACTCCGAGGCGAAACGGTACGTGGACAATTTGGTAGCGATGATAATAGTTTGAAAAATGTTCGCGCGGCTCGTGATGCGGGGGAGACGACCGAGGCATTTGTTGCGCGTCACGCAGAAGAATTTCGTAAACTTGGTGAAGTGCTTAACCTCGACGTTTCGCTTCGTAATTTTATTCGTACGCGCGATGATCTGCACATGCGTGGCGCGCAAAGGCTTTGGAGCATGTTCCGCGCCGAAGATATTGATAAGCGATCGTATGAAGGTTTGTACTGCGTAGGATGTGAAGCGTTTTACGCGCAGGAAGATTTGCTTGAAGGAGGATTGTGTCCTACGCATAAAAAGCCAGTCGAAATCATTAAGGAGGAAAACTATTTCTTCAAGCTTTCAAACTACCAGGCTTTTTTTGAGGAATTATTTACCAAAGGAAAGGCGACCTGGTGCGGAAAAGAGTATGCAATGACCATTGTTCCAGAGGAACGACGAAATGAAATGCTCATGTTTGTAAAGAAGTTGGAAGATTTTAGTATTTCTCGATCGGTGCAACGCGCAGAGAATTGGGGAGTTCCCGTTCCCGGAGATGAAGGTCAAGTAATGTACGTGTGGGTTGATGCGCTTTCAAATTACATCACCGCACTTGGTTTCGCCGATGACGCTGAGGCTTTTTCTGAGTTTTGGTCGCAGGCCGATGTTCGCACGCATGTTATTGGAAAAGATATCGTTCGATTCCATGCGATTTATTGGCCGGCATTCCTTCTTTCGGCGGGACTCCCACTTCCTACGGAGATTTTTGTACACGGATTCTTTACGGTTGAGGGTGAAAAAATGAGTAAGTCATTGGGAAATGTTATTCACCCACAGGAGCTTGTTGAGCGTTATGGTATTGATGCGACGCGCTATCTTTTACTTCGCGATCTTCCGCTACTTGGAGATGGTGACATTACGCGACAGCGCCTTGATGAGCGTTACGAAGAACTTGCAAATGGTTTGGGAAATCTTCTCGGTCGCGTTGCGGCTATGGCGCAAAAGTACTTTGAAGGTGAGGTAACATCTCTTGCATTCACCGCTCCTGAACGCGAGGCGTGTGACAGTGCAATGCAATCAAGAGATATCAAGCACTATCTTGAACTTGTTGAAAAAGTCATCAACGAAGCTAATGCAAAGATTCAACGCGAAGAGCCCTTTAAAACTGCAAAGACAGATCGCGATGCGTGCAAGAAAACGCTTTCAGAGCTCGCGGCAATAATTCGAGAAATTGCCTATCTTCTCGCTCCTGTCATGCCAGAAATACACGACGAGATTCTTCGTCGCTATCCAGAAAACGGAGCACTTATTCATGGACTTCCGCTCTTTCCAAAGCGCGAAAATCCGGTAGCATAATCACATATGGATGCTCAACTACTTGATGGCGCATGTGTACTTATTTTTGCGCTTGGAGGAATTCTTGGGTGGCATCGGGGTTTTGTGGTGATGTTTGGTGGGTTGGTAAATATCGTAGTGAGTATTTTGGGAGGTCTTTGGGGAACCTCAAGTGCCGAGAATGTACTGGGAATCCCTTTTTCCTCAAACCCCCTTTGGTTCGTGGGCGCTTTTCTTGCCATTGCAGGAATATGTCATACAATTTTTGGTTTCTTGGTGAGCATTCTCGATTTGGTTCGCCGACTCTTTACCCTTATTCCGGGATTTGGACTCCTTCATCGTCTCGCGGGGGCAGTGGTTGGTCTGCTTGAGAGTGTTCTTTTGGTGGGTCTTGTTAGTTACGGTGCATTCACCTTATTTCCCCATGAGGCGCTAAGTGTAAGTCTGCAGGCTTCACGCATTCTGCAAGAGCTTCACGTCTGGATGGGGCTCCTTCTCGGGTAGTGTCACCATGCTATACTCGTAAAGACTATGGCATCACCTACCTCATCAAGCTTTCCTCTTCTTTTGCGAAGCGTTCCCAAGGTTCTTGTCGCTGGAGCAGTTGGATGTGTTTTAGCGGTTGGACTCTCACTTCTTCAGCCGCTTGAATATCGTTCAACGACCAAAGTTCTTGTTATTCCAAAAATTAGCGGTGTTGATCCGTATACTGCAAGTCGCAGTGCCGAAACGGTCGCCGATCAGCTTGCAAGCATGCTTGCAACGTCGTCAATTTATAATGCTGTACTAAGCCAAAGCTCCGTTGATCGCGCGTACTTTCCTCAAAATATCATTCAATTCCAAAATGCGTGGTCTGATGCCGTAACCGCGTCGGTGACACGGGGAAGCGGTATTCTTACCATCAACGCCTACCATACCAATCCCAAGAAAGCTGAAGCTCTCGCCGAAGCGGTTGCGCATGTTTATGTTGCTGATGGTTGGAAATATGTTACGGGAGAAATTACCATGCAGGTTATCGACGAGGCGGTAAATTCACGCTATCCTGTTCGTCCAAATATTCTCGTGAATGGCGTTACAGGACTTTTCCTTGGGTTCTTTGGTGGGGGAGGTTATGTGGTCATTTCTCACGAGCGTCGTCGCCGTGCGCATCGTGTTATCTAGGTTTATGGCCACCATTTCTCACTATCATGCGCAACTATCTGACACCGAAAGGCGCATGGGTGATTTGTTGGCAAAGTGCATCGCGCAAGAATTACCTGAGTCCGAGGGAAAAATTTGGCACGCACATCCTGTCTGGTTTTTGGGTGGGAATCCTATTGTTGGATATAGTAAGCAAAAGGCGGGAATTCGCCTGATGTTTTGGAGTGGAGCGAGTTTCGACGAGCCAGATCTTTCTGTGCGGGGAGGAAAGTTTCAGGATGCTTCAATCTTTTTTACGAAAGTTGAGGATATTTCTCGAAGGGATCTTGTTCGCTGGCTAGCCAAGGCTCGAGAAATTCAGTGGGACTATAAGAATATTGTAAGGCGCAAAGGAAAGCTCGAAAAAATTCCTCAAAAAGCATAGCTTATGAAAGATCGTGTACTTATTGTCGAAGCAATCATTCCTGCGCCAAGAGAAAAGGTGTGGGATTTCTATACACTTCCTGAGCACATTGTGCAGTGGAACTTTGCCGATGCAACGTGGCATTGTCCAAGCGCGGAGAATGATCTCACGGTTGGCGGAACATACGCGGCGCGAATGGAAGCAAAAGATGGGAGTTTTGGCTTTGATTTTGTAGCAACATATCGCGAGATTGAACTTGGAGAAAGACTGCGCTACACCATTGCGGACGGTAGAGATGTTGAAGTTGTTATGACGGCGCTTGATGATGGGCGCACGAAAGTAACCGTGACATTTGAACCCGAAGGGGAGAATCCAGAGCACCTCCAGCAACAAGGATGGCAAGCGATCCTTGATAACTTTGCTAAGTACGTTCTCACAAAATAAATACCTCACAACCCACGAGATGATCGTGGGTTTGCCATTTTCTTAAGGTTTCGTATACTCACAGCCTATGCGTCTTTTTGATACCCATGCACACGTACATTTTCCTGCGTTCGCCGATGATCGTGATGCGGTTATGGCGCGCGTGCAAGAGCTTGGCATAGCAATGGTCACCGTTGGGACTACCGAGCACACCAATAAAGAGGCGGTTGCTTTTGCCGAGCGCTATGCGAACGTTTTTGCCGCCGTTGGCGTACATCCTTCGCATGTACATCCACTTACGTATCATGACGATCACGAGCTTCCTGAAAACGTTTCTCATGAGGGTATTCTCAGGGAAGATGGATCGGTTTCCCTTGAAAGCCTTATGCCATACGTTGCGCATCCAAAGGTTGTTGCAATCGGAGAGTTTGGCCTTGATTATGCTCGTCTTCCCGAAGATCCATCGCAAGCTCAGCATATCGTGCAAGAGCAACAACTTGCCGCAGAAGAGCATCTTCGTCTTTGTACGCGTGTAGAAAAGCCGGCGATTATTCATTGCCGTGACGCTCATGCCGACATGCAGAGGCTTCTTGCGCAAGAGCGCAATTGCGGAGGGCTTTCCCGAGGAGCAATCATTCACTGTTTTACCGGGACTCTCGCCGAAGCTGAGGCGTACATTGAACTTGGATGTATGATTTCATTTTCCGGAATTCTTACCTTTGCAAAGTCACTTCACGAACCCGCACGCCGCCTGCCTCTTACATCGCTCCTCGTAGAAACCGACGCTCCCTATCTTGCTCCAGTTCCTCATCGTGGCAAGCGCAACGAGCCGGCGTATGTAGATGATACGGTTCGTTTTCTTGCGCAACTTCGAGGAATTTCCTACGAAGACATGGCGGCGCAGACCGTTGCTAATGCTCGAAAGATATTTGGTTTGGAGATGTAACTACTCTTCGCGAATGAAAAGTAGCCTTGCATAAGGCTACTTTTTTTGGTAGGATACACGGTTGTCATGTATAGCATTTTCTCCTCATGCTTCCAACAGTGTTAGCGGCATGGGGAGCTACTCGAATTGCTTTCCTCGAGTAGTGTAGGGAAAACCGTGAAAACTATTTTATCTCTCCTCTCCGCCGTCGTTTCTGTTGCCTTCACCTTTTTTCTCGTGGTGCAGAATATGCACCTCAGGGAGGAGCTGGCGAAAAGGGAGCATGAGGTCAACCAGTTGGTTGCGGCCGCGGAGACATCTCTCAGGGATCGCGAGGCGCTCGATGAGCGGGATAAGGAGCTTGCCGATCAGGGGAGAATACTGGTCGAACAATATGAGGAGGCTATTGCGCTCCTCAAGGAGTCCAAGGGTCTCCTTGCCTTGGAAAATGTGAAACTCCGCAGGCTCATTGCCTCACGCGAGGCGGTGAATGTTCGACTTCTCGCCGAGATTGCGCGGCGAGATGATCTCATTGCTCGCGGGGAGGGTGACCTCGAGCGGTGCAGAGTTGAGCTCGAGGAGGAGGTCTTTCGCGTGCAGGAGGCGAAGGACGCGCTCCTTGTGTGTCAAGCGGGTGAACCGCCTTTCGAGGAGTATGATCTTCCAAGACGTGTCCGGAGGAGGTGAGGTATCGCGTGGTGCTTTGTCGAGCGGTCTTTCTTTTGAAGGCTGCTCGTTTTTTTTGACCAAAAACCTCTCCTTAGCTACACTTTTTCCATTCTATGATGACCGCAAATCTTCTTCGTCAAATGTACCTTTCATTTTTCATGGGAAAGGCGCACGCTGAAATTCCTTCCGCATCCGTTGTTCCAGAAAATGATCCTACGGTGCTTTTTACTACGGCAGGCATGCATCCGCTTGTTCCGTATCTTCTTGGTCAGCCACACCCTTCGGGAAAGCGCCTCGTAAACTATCAGCGCTGTATTCGTACAGGAGATATTGATGACGTTGGTGACGATACGCACCTGACTTTTTTTACCATGCTTGGAAATTGGTCCTTGAGTGATTATTTTAAAAAAGAGTCCATTGCATGGAGTTTTGAGTTTCTTACCTCGCCAGAGTGGCTCAATATTCCACTCTCACATCTTTCGTTTACCGTTTTTGCTGGCGACGAAGATGCTCCTTACGATGAAGAAGCTTACGGATATTGGATGGAGCTCATGGAGGGTGCGGGACTCACTCGTGCACAAGCACAAGAAAAGATTGCAAAACTTCCCAAAGAAGATAACTGGTGGGGACCTGCGGGAAAGACTGGCCCATGCGGACCTGATACCGAAATTTTTTACTGGGTTGGAGAGGGGGAGCCTGTGGGAAACAAAGGCACGCACGGTAAACAATGGATGGAAATTTGGAACAACGTCTTCATGCAATTTAATAAGCAGGAAGACGGTACGCTTATGCCTCTTTCGGCGGGAAGCGTTGATACAGGAATGGGACTTGAACGTACCATCACCGCACTTCAGCATCATAAGAATGTTTACGAAACCGAGATGTTCACCGGTCTTCTTGAGGTCGTTGAGCGTCTTTCGGGGGCAAAGTATGCAGACGCGCAGTCTTCGATGCGTATTATTGCTGATCACCTTCGCGCGGCGGCAATAATGGCTATGGATGGCGTAGTACCAACAAACAAAGATCAGGGTTATATTTTGCGACGCCTTATTCGCCGCGCAATTCGACATGCTCGCAATCTCCATATTCCCAGCGAAGCGCTTATTCCCGACATGGTTGAAGCTATCACGCATTCACTTGGTGATGCCTATAAAAAACTCCTTCAAGATCGCGAACGCATCGTGCAGGTTCTTTCTGATGAAGCTCGAAAATTTGAGCGAACTCTTGCACAGGGACTTAAAGAATTTAACAAGATGTGGGAAAAGAAGGGGAGTATTTCAGGTGAAGATGCCTTCATGTTGTATCAATCATTTGGCTTTCCTCTCGAGGTAACACAGGAACTTGCCGCAGAGCAAGGACAGGCGGTAAACCGAGAGGTTTTTGCAGAGGAATTCGCAAAACATCAAGAACTTTCTCGTGCAGGCGCTGAGCAGAAATTTTCTGGAGGTCTCGCTGACCACTCCGAGGCAACAACCAAACTTCACACCGCTACCCACCTTTTACATCAAGCACTTCGTACGGTGCTCGGACCTCATGTTGCACAAAAGGGAAGTAATATCACCGCAGAGCGTTTGCGTTTTGACTTCTCTCATCCAGAAAAAGTGACTCCCGAACAACTTGCCGAGGTAGAGCGCATCGTGAATGAGCAAATTACTCGTGATCTTCCAGTACACTGTGAAATGCTTTCGGTTGCCGAAGCAAAAGAGCGTGGGGCGATTGGTCTTTTTGAAGATAAGTACGCACAGCTTGGCGACAAAATTAAAGTGTACTTCATGGGTGACTACAGTAAGGAAATCTGCGGCGGTCCCCATGTTGCCCACACGGGAGAGCTTGGCGGCATCACGCTGGTAAAGGAAGAGGCGGTTTCTGCGGGAGTTCGTCGTATTAAGGCAGTCCTTGGTACTCGATAAAAAAAACCGCCCACGCCTACTTTAGTAGTGCGTAAGCGGGGCGAGGATGATGCTGGAAATGAGAAACATTCCCAGCCCGATTGCTCCAACAAGGAGCAGTCCGGTAACAATCGCCAGCGAGCTGGCGATAAAGGACCGAAGCCGCATGTTCATGAGGCCTCCAAACCATCTTTCCCGGGAAACATTCCCAAGGATCAGGTCTGTGGGTACTATAGAAATTTCTTTGCAGATTCGCAAGTCGCTCACAGGGTTTCTTGACGAATCTTTCAGGATTTTCTATACTGACACCGCTTTCAATTTAATGCAAAACGCGCACGCGCCGCTTATTATGGCGGAAAAACAATTTCTCGAAATTCGTGGAACGGTCCTCGAGGCCCTTCCCGCTGGCGCATTTCGCGTCAAATTGGAAAACGATATGCTTGTTACTGCACATCTTGCAGGCAAGCTCCGTCAGTTCCGTATCCGGGTTATGCCCGGCGACGACGTCAAGTGTGAGATGAGTCCCTACGATCTCACCAAGGCACGAATCACGTTCCGCTTCTAGCGGACGGCATCTCGGGCTTTTCACAAAATCATCTTCGGTTCATCCAGGATGATTTTGCGTTCTCATTATTCATCAGCTTCGCGTTATGAAGGTTCGTGCATCTGTCAAGAAAATTTGCCGCGACTGCCAAGTAATTCGTCGTTTTGGACGAGTTATGGTTGTGTGCAAAACCCCGAAGCATAAGCAGCGTCAGGGTTAATTAATTCTGTATGGCTCGTATTGCTGGAGTTTCACTCCCCCCACAAAAGCGCATCATTATCGCGCTTCAATACATTTACGGCGTTGGTGCAACGCGCGCATCCGATATCCTTGCTCGTGCAAAGGTATCTGAGGATGTTCGCACAATCCGCACCATCGTTGAAAAAGAGTTGCGTGTTGAAGGTGATCTTCGTCGCGATGTTCTTTCAAACATCAAGCGCTTGAAAGATATTGGTTCGTACCGTGGAACGCGTCACGCAAAAGGACTTCCTGTTCGCGGACAGCGCACCAAGACGAATTCTCGCACTGTGCGTGGAAACGTACGTAAGACTGCAGGAAGCGGTCGTCGTATGCTCACAAAGACCTAATCGTTTATGACTGAAGAAGTAAAATCCGTTGTTGCTCAAGAAGAGCAAGCTCCCGCTCCTAAGACCAAAAAGACCGAACGCATTCTTACTGCAAAAGGAAAGAAGCGCACGCTCAAGCAGGTTCCTCAGGGATGTGCTTACGTACATGCGAGCTATAACAACACGATCGTGTCACTTACCGATCCTCATGGAAACATCATCGCATGGTCCTCTGCGGGTAACTGCGGATTCAAGGGTCCAAAGAAGGCTACGCCTTATGCGGCAAGTGTTGTCGTGAAGAAAGCTGCGGAAAAAGTTGCACTCTATGGCCTTAAAGATCTCCACGTTTTTGTAACGGGAATCGGAAATGGTCGTGACGGTGCAGTTCGTGCTTTGAACGCAAACGGTTTCAACGTCCTCTCTCTTACAGATACCACGCCATTAGCACACAACGGTTGCCGTCCACGTCGTGCTCGCCGCGTGTAACGTTTGACTATTTTTATGGGAAAAACATTGCTCCCCTTGGGAAAGCTCAGCCGCCGCGAAGGTGTCGCGCTTTCTCCATCATCGAGTGTCCTCAAAGTCATGCAGCGTCGTCCTTACGCTCCTGGACAGCACGGAAGCCCAACGGCTCGCCCTGCGAAGTCCTCGGCATACGGTCAGCAGTTGCGTGAAAAGCAAAAGGCAAAGCGTTTGTACGGTGTTCTTGAAAAGCAGTTCCGCAACTACTTCACCAAGGCAGTAGCCATGGAAGGTAACACGGGTGAGAACCTCTCCCGATTGCTCGAAACTCGCTTGGATAACGTTGTTTACCGCTTGGGCTTTGCAAAGACTCGCGCACAAGCACGTCAGATGGTTAGTCACTGCATGTTCTCGGTTAATGGTGAATCGGTAAACATTCCATCGTATCACGTTCGCGTGAACGATGTTGTAGAAATTCGTGGTTCCAAGCAAGGAAAGAAGGTATTTTCTGACCTCGCAGATCGCATGAAGACCTACAAGGTTCCGGGATGGCTTCATTTGGAGGAAATGAAGGGAAAAGTTGTTAGCTCTCCTGCAGGTGAAGATCTCAAGGAAGTGTTCGATCCAACGCTTATCGTCGAATTCTATTCCATGCGCTAAGTTTCTTAGCCTAATCATTGCTTCATTATGGAGACTATCTTTCTTCCCTCGAAGATGTACATGACCGCGGGAACACAGCCTCACGAAGGAATCCTTACCGTTGAGCCTTTGCATCACGGATACGGAACAACGATTGGTAACGCGCTTCGTCGCGTGCTCCTTTCCTCACTTCCTGGAGCTGCGGTTACTGCAGTAAAAATCAAGGGAGCTCAGCATGAGTTTCAGGCGGTGTCTGGTGTAAAGGAAGATGTTCTTGACATCATCCTCGCGCTCAAGCAAGTTCGCTTGAAAGTTCACGCAGATGAACCTGTTGTACTCAAGCTTGTAAAGAAGGGCGAGGGTCCAGTAACGGCAGGCGATATCGAAAAGAACGCTGATGTCGAAATTGCAAACCCAGAAGCACACATTGCAACCATCACCAGTGCCGCAACGGTACTTGATATGGAGATCACGGTTTCTCGAGGACGCGGTTTTCTTCCTACCGAAGAAGCAGAGGGAACTTCCTCAGAAATTGGAGTTATCGCCATTGATGCATTGTTTAGCCCTGTGCACCAAGTAAGTTTCAAGGTAGAAAACACTCGTGTTGGAGACATCACGAACTATGACAAGCTCATCATGGGTATCACTACCGATGGAACGCTTACGCCTGCAGATGCCCTTGAACAAGCGCTCAAAATTCTTAACAATCACATTACGTGGATGCAGGGTCAACTAAGCCACGCATCTCTCACCGAACAAATCGTTCGCGCGAAAGAGGAAAGTGTGAAGAACGACGAATAATATGCGTCATCGCAATAAAAATAAAATCTTGAGCCGCAAGGCTCCGTTACGCAAGGCGCTTATTCGCGACTTGGTAACCGCACTTGTTACGCATGAGCGTATTGAAGTGCCTTTGGTTCGTGCAAAAGTTGCACGTCAGCAATTTGAAAAATTGGTGACCGTTGCAAAGACTCCTACGCTTCATGCACGTCGCCGTCTTCTCGCATTCTTCTCAACCGAAGGTTCGGTGAACAAGATGCTCGAAGTTCTCGGTCCTCGTTTCCAAGATCGTAAGGGTGGATACACTCGCATTATCAAAATGGGCCCACGCCAAGGTGATGCGGCAGAAACGGCAATCCTTGAATTAGTATAGTATGACTATCGATCGCAAAACTTATACCGTTGATGCATCGGGAAAGGTTCTTGGCCGATTGGCAAGCGACATTGCTCGTCATTTGACGGGCAAGACCAGCGCTTCCTTCCAGCCTCACCTTGATCTTGGCGACAACATCGTTGTTACCAATGTTGCAAACATGCAGGTGACGGGAAAGAAATACGAGCAGAAGGTATATCACCATCACTCGGGATTCCCAGGTGGAATTAAGGCACGTACCATGCGCCAGTTGTGGGAACAAGATCCTGCACTTGTGCTTCGCGCGGCGGTTTCTCGTATGCTTCCTAAGAACAAGCACCGTGAAGAACGCATGAAGCGTCTCATGATTTCCTAATCTCTATGGCACAGTATTTTCATGCGGTAGGACGCCGCAAGACGGCAGTTGCTCAGGCTCGCCTCAGCGCGGCAGGAGCAGGTGTTGTGACGGTAAACGGCAAGACTTTTGAAGAGGTGTTCCCAACAGAGGCATTGCGCCTTATGGTAACGCGCCCTCTTCAGGAGGCTGGTAAGCGTGACGCGGTGAATGTTGACCTTAAGACCCAGGGAGGTGGCGTTGTAGGTCAAGCAGATGCCGCACGCCTTGCTATTGCTCGTGCGTTGGTAAAGATGGATGAAACCACAAAGCCAGCACTCAAGTCTCCAGGGCTTTTGACTCGCGATCCTCGCAAGAAGGAACGCAAAAAGCCAGGTCTTCGCGGTGCACGCCGTGGAACTCAGTGGCGCAAGCGTTAAAGAACGCGGGTGCTTTGATAAAAAGAAAAACGCCATCTCCTTGCGAGATGGCGTTTTTGTTATTGTTGTAACTTTCGGTAACGATCTTCGACGCCACAGGATCGTGCAACGGTTTGCGGAGTCTTTCCTTTGGCAAGGTCGTGTATCGCCTGAGTAAGAGTTTCGGTGATGACGAAGCTATGTTTCTCTGGGTCAAATCCTCGCTCGCCCTGCGCCTTTAAGGAAAGCGCTTGGCGTGGGGTAATGCCAGATTCCTGAAGAATAATTGCGGTGAGACAGTTTGTTTGCGCTGTAGTTCCTCGCAAGCCGCCGCTAAGGGCAAGTGTTCGAGCGGTTGTCCAGATCGTCTCGCCTTTACTGAGGGCGAATCGATATTCAGTGCTTCCTTCAAGAGGTGAGAGGTGAGCTTGTTCTAGAAGTTTCCTTATAGCGGCGTCGCGCTCTCGATATCCCGAGGTTGTTTGCGGAATGGATGACTCATCTTCTTCTGAGACGATCTCTTGCTCTTCGCTAGAGCCTAATGTTTCACCGGTGGAGGTAGTGAGATTTTCTTCCGGAGAGAAGCTTTCAATATATTCACCAAGTCCAGTGATATTAAGTTGGGTTTGCGCTTGAAGAGGGGAGTGTTCAAGGTGGGGATTGAGATCTTTCAGGTAGCGAATGCAGGTGATGATAAAGGAAATCTCTTCCTTGGGGGTCGCAAACGTTACGCGATGTTCTTGCATGAGATTTTTTACGATTCCCCAGAGGTTATCACCTGCGCTAACCTGATAAATGTCAGGATGGGGTTCGTGGCGGACGCTCTCCGAAGAGGGAGTTTTTGGTGTGAGGAATTCTTCTGGTGTGAATGGAGGAATTTCTCTTGAAGGAGCTTTTTCTTGTGTTCCGGTGTCTTCGGAACGGGCGTCCTGTATTCTCTGGTAGTCCTCTTCAAGCTTTTTGATTCCTCCATAAAAAAATGATCCAATTCCCAGGAAGAGAGCTACGGATTTTCCAAATCGTCCAAGGGTGTCACTAATGCGATCAAAGAATCCTAGTTTTTGATAATCATCTTTCCCCATGGAGAATGGACGAGATGTTGTTGTTCCAAGGGCTTCTTGAAGCCTGTCTTTTTGGGTATTAAGAGTATTGTTGAAAGGGGCGTTTCCATTTCCTGGAAATTCTGGAGAAAATTCTTCAAAGAGCCGGCGAACTCCTTCCCGAGCATCCTCGTAGGGATCTCTTGAAACGGGGATGAGGGGTTTTGGCGTGTTTCCTGTGGGATCTCCAAAGGGATTTCCAAAATTAACTTGAAGGGGCCTTGTTTTGGTTTCGGTGGGGATTTCATCAGTGTAATCATCGGGGATGGAAATTTCTTCGAGCCCCTTCTCCTCAAGGGATTCTTTCTTTTTTTCAAGGAGAGGGAGGATGAAAATTGCGAAGTTTTGCCCCACGTTGGTTAACTGTTCCGTGAAAATCTCGATAAGTCTTTTACATTCTTCTATTCCTGCTTGAGGGTTGTTGAGACTGTCGATGTCGCTTTCGTATTGTTGCCAGGTTTTCACGAAGTTTTCCTTCATTAATGGGGTCATGCGACTTCTTAACCACTCCTCGTATTTTTTACCTAAAAAATGATGGTAGAGAGACTTGTAATACTCATCTTCTGTGTCGTGGGGAATATTGTTTTTCAGAAGAAGTGCTATAGATCTTTTCTTTAGACGTCTAAAATCCTTTTCCGCGTCTGATTTTGCGCGCTCAACGGTTTCCCGTCTTTTTTTTCCTTCGGAAGTAAAATCCTCGGTTGTGTTTGGCGCTGTTGGTGGTTGAGTGGCCTGTTGTTCTGGTGATGGATGGTGGCGTTCAGGGTAGTCTTTTATATCCGCCTCACCTAAATGAATTACCTCGCCACTTGATAAGTGATGGAGAGTGAAGAGTTTTTCTTTTATTTTCGCAAGGAATAGTGATTCAAATTCTTCATTATTAGCGGGATTGAGATGATCGTGCACTGGTCTGACGCCATTAAACAATGCATCCGAGTCAGTTATGTGATAGTTTTTGTAAAGGTCTTCTGCCGTCTGCTGTGCCAATATTAGAAGCTTCTTCCATCCGATTCCCGATCGTAGTTCACTTAATGCAATTTTCTCGTGTAGATTTCTGTATATATACTCAAGAATACGTTCTTCGTTTGGAGATACGGAAATATGTTCAGAGAGGAGGTCGTATTGTTTGCTACCATCTCCTAACATGTCATCGGATTGTTGGCCGGTACCCTCGAAAGAATCGCGAGATTGATCCGCGAGAGGAATTTGAAGAGTATTTTTAGTAGCCATGCCAGGCGTTCCTTCGGGGTGGCGTGGTGGAAGTGGTAGTGGGATCTTTTCCGTCATATTGCCCATAGTATACCCAATTGTAGGAATGCTATGAGAAAGATATACTCAGCGCATATGTCGGTTCTTGCAAAAAATGCTTTTCTTCTTACGATTGCCTCCGTTGGGCAAAAGGCGCTTGCGTTTATATACTTCGCGTTTATTGCCGCAAGACTTGGCGACGAACGTTTACTTGGCGCGTATTTTCTTGCTCTTGCCCTTACAACGACAGTTGGTGTCCTTGACGATCTTGGCATGACCTCGGTTGTCATTCGCGAGGTTGCCCGTGCTCCTGAAAAGGCAAAGGATCTTCTTCGCAGTGTTCTTGGATGGAAATTGTGCGCCATGCCGATAACGGTTTTGTTAGGATTTTTTCTTCCCCCTGTTTTGCACTTTTCTCATGAAGCGGCTGAACTTGTGCATCTTGCAATCGTCGTCATGATCATGGATACGCTTTCTGTAACCTGGTATGGGGTCCTTCGAGGGCTCCATGTGGTCAAGTATGAGGCTCTTGGTGTGCTTCTTGGTCAAACACTTACAGCACTTGTGGGAGGCGCTTCCCTGATATTTTTTTCCGGTGATTTGCGACTGTTGATTTTGGCGCTTATTGTGGGAAGTACTTGGAATGCTGTTTTTGCGGCGTATCACGTTGCAAAAAGACTCGGCACTCAGGCGCTTATCCCTGCCTGGACCATGGGGGTTAGGCCTTTACGCATGGGATTCATGTTCTTCTTGGCGGCAATCTTTGTAAAGCTCTACTCGTATATTGATTCGTTTACGATTACAAGAATTTTGGGGCAGGGTGCGGTTGGAACGTATAGCGTTGCCTATAAACTCACGTATGCATTTCAATTTCTTCCGCTAGCATTTGTTGGAGCGCTCTACCCTGCAATGAGCGCTCAAATTAACGACGCTCGTCAATTGCGCGAAACGTTTCTTCAGGCGGAGTGGTATGTGGCGCTTCTCGCGGCTCCGGTTATTGGGGGACTTTGGGCACTTGCACCCGAGGTTATCGGTATGTTTTATGGAGATCGATATCGTGAAGCTGTTCCTGTTCTGAGAGTTCTTCTGTTGGGACTTTGGTTTATTTTTCTTGATTTTCCCGTAGGTTCGCTCTTGAATGCTTCAGGCCTTCAGGCAAAAAAAACGCTCGCCATGGGACTTGCCATGGTCTGTAATGCCTGTGCAAACATGATACTTATTCGTGAGTTCGGCATTGTTGGAGCGGCATATGCGGCGGTCATGACCTTTGTGCTTCTTTTTTGTGTAGGTATCTTCTTTGCTCGCCAGGTCATTGAGCTTTCGCTGAAGGATTGGTTGTTGCGCGTAGGAGGCATTACGCTCTCGGGAATTATTATGGCTCTGAGCGTTGTGGGAATGAAGGTTCTTGCGGTGACGTACATTCATCCACTTGCTTGGATTCTTGTTATTCCCCTTGGAGCAGGGATCTTCTTTTGTTGTGGATGGATGTTTGGGGGTATTACTTCCGATCATGTGCACACCGTTCGTCGACTTGTGAAGAGGAGTGCGTAATGTCGCGGTATGGTAAATCTTTTTCTCACGACACTCGCAAGTGACGGTCGATTGACCAATGGGGGAGTTGCGCGGTACCAAGAGGCAATTATAAAGGCCTATCCTGAACTTCGGTATGAAGAACTTCCTTGGCGGATTTCAACAATGACCGCAATAAAGTTTTTTTTACAAAATATCCCTAAGAAGTTTTCGGGAACTGTACTTATTAATCATGTTTTTCCTCTTGGTACAGCATGTGCATACGCGACGCTTCTCAGGCCTTGGGATTATCTTATCCATCTTCATGGACTCGACGTTGATCGTGCGCGAAATACACCTTTGCGCTCGCGAAGATTTTCATGGGTTCTTCGGCGTGCTCAAGGAGTTATTGTGAACAGCAATGCACTTGCAAAAGAAGTTGCTGGTTACGGTATTTCTCCAGAGAAAATTCGTGTTGTTTACCCGTGTGTCTCCGAAGAACTCGTGCGCGCATCTGAAAAATTGCATAAAGGCATTCTTTATCGTTCACCTCAGGAGTTGATGAAATTTCTCACTCACGCCGCGGTACAGAGTTCTGGTGCTGGCGTGGCAATTATTCCCCCCGAAGAACCCTCTGCGGATGTTTCTAGAGGCCTTCGTCTTCTTACCGTTGGACGGCTTGTGGCGAGAAAGGGGCATAAAAAAGTCTTAGAGGCATTGCGAGATCTCCCTTCGTCATGGACATATACCATTGTCGGTAACGGTCCCTGTAAGGAAGAACTGCTTCGTACCATTGCTGAATTTGGACTTGCGGATCGTGTGAAAATTTTGACCGATATTGCCACGGAGCGTCTCCCTGAGATCTATAGTCAGCACGACGTTTTTGTCATGCCAACAACATGGACACCGGGGGAGGATCGTGAGGGGTTTGGCATTGTGTATGCCGAAGCGGCACTATTTGGTCTCCCGGTTCTTGCCACGCGCGTTCCCGGTGTTGATGAGATTGTGCTACATGAGCGAACGGGACTTTTGGTGGATGATACTCACGCGGCCTTGTGTGAGGGCCTCCATTATCTTTCTCTGTATCCAGAAATTTCTTCACGCTATGGTAAAGAGGGAAGGGTGCATGCATTGCGTATAGCAACGCCTGAAAATTTTGCAAAAACCTACCGCGAAGCAGTAGAGTATTTTACGACGCAAAAGGGTGGGTAACGTTATGACAAATACAGAGGCCTCTTGTATGATGTCATCATTAGCAATATCTGTGATTCCCGGATACATTTCTCTTATTATTCCCGTGTACAACCATGCATCGGCACTGCCGGGGTGTTTGCGTTCAATTTTTGCTCAGACGTACACTGCATATGAGGTTATTGTTGTAGATGATGGATCGTCTGATGACCTTGCTGAGGCACTTGCTCCTTGGCGTGATCGAATAACACTCATTACACAGAAAAACCAAGGATCAAATCCCGCAAGAAATCGCGGTGCTCAAGAGGCTCGGGGAGAGTTTTTGCTGTTTTGTGATGCTGATGTTGTACTTCGGGAAGATATGCTTGAGCGCATGGTTCATGCACTGCGTGAACACCCCGAGGCGAGTTATGCCTATGCAACATTTCGCTTTGGTTGGAAGCTATTTCCTGGTGTTCCTTGGTCATCGCACATGCTACAAAAAGTAAATATTGCCCATACCACATCACTTCTTCGTGCATGTGATTTTCCCGGATTTGATCCGACTATTCGAAGATTCCAAGATTGGGATTTGTGGCTCACGCTCCTTGGGCAAGGAAAGGGGGGTGTTATGATTCCCGACCTTCTTTTTACTGTGGAAATTCACGGAGTCTCTCGCATTGGATCTTCGTGGCTTCCAAAGCTCGCATATAGCTTTCCTTGGAGGTATATGCCATGGATTCCGCGTCGTATCGAAAAATATCGTAGCGCGCGGGCGATTATCGAAAAAAAACATCACCTGCCAAGTATTTCTTTCTAAGTCTATGCCGGATATTTCACTAATCACCATCGTCTATAAAAATTCCCCCGAAGTTCTTCGGGCGTGTTTTGAAAGTATCGCAAAAAGTCAGGGTGTAACGTATGAAGTTATCATCATCGACAATGCAGGCGATGCGCAGACGCTTACAAGAGTAAGCGAAGTACTTCCTCACGCTACGGTTATTATTAATGCTCAAAATAAAGGATTTGCAAGCGCTACCAATCAGGGACTTCAGCATGCGACGGGGCGTTATGCGCTCATGCTTAATCCAGATACCTCTTTTGCGCCGAATGTTTTAGCAAGTATGGTTGCCCACATGGACGCCGCTCCCGAGGTGGGTATCGGAAGTTGTTTATTGCGCTATCCGGACGGAACGCTCCAGGAGAGCATTCGTCGCTTTCCGACGCTTTCCGATCAGCTTCCTATCTTATTCAAACTTCCTCATGTCATGAAGTCTGTTCCCGCTATTGAGCGCTACATGATGCATGACGTCGATCCTTATCAAACGCAAGACGTGGAGTCGATTATGGGGGCATTTATGATGATTCGCCGAGGTCTTGAAAGGTCCCCGGGCGAAGCGCCCTCGCAAGAGTTTCTTCGTTTTGATGAGCGTTATTTCTTGTGGTTTGAAGAGGTTGATTACTGCAAGATGGTGCATGATGCCGGATGGAAGATTCGCCACTTTGCAGATCTCACGGTCACACACCACAGAGGTGCAAGTTTTTCTCGTGTGGGTTTTTTGCGCAAACAAGTCTGGTTTCGTCAGAGCATGCGAAAGTACATGAAAAAACACCATGGCTTAGGTGTTTGGGCGGTGCTTACTGCGCTAGCTCCGTTTGCAACGGTACTTGCATATCTTGGAGCATGGCATGCTGAGCGAACGCAAAAGACTTCAGGGGTATGATGCCGTCGTCTTTCGGGCAACAATTTTTTGGAAAAGCACTCCTGCCAATACTTATAGGAAGCTTGGTGCTCATGGGAATTTCCGGATTTGCACTTCATCATGAGGCTCTTTCGCTTGGTATCTTGCTCTTTGCTGGCTTTGGAAGTGGTTTTCTCGCGTATTTTTCTTTGGAACATGCGCTTCTTCTGGCGTGGTACGAGGTACTTATTGGCGTTCACGGCTATCTTGTAAGTGCCACGTTGTTTGGTGTACCGCTATCGCTACGCATGGTTCTTTGGATCGGTATTATGGCTGGATGGGGACTTGGCATGCTTGTGGGGAAGTATCGTCTTGCGTGGTCATCATCTCGAGATGTTCCGCTATGCATTTGGGGAGGTGCTTTGGCGTACGGAATATTTCGAGGTCTCGCAACGCACGCCAAGCTTCCTGCATTATTTGACGACGCAAATAGTTACGCGACGCTTGCATATCTTCTCCCACTTGCGACGCTCTCGTGGACGCCTGATCTGAAGCGAAAATTTCTCATGGTTCTTGGAGGATCCGTACTTTCACTTTTTGTCATAACGGGGGCGCTTATCGCGATCTTTACGCATAGTTCAGAGAGTACCATTTGGGATATCTATGTACTCGTGCGAGATCCAAGACTCTTTGAGGTGACACTACTTTCAAGTCCAGGGTGGTTTACCAATCTTCTTATTTCCGGATCATGGTATTTCCGTGTATTTTCTCAAGCACATCTTTCCGCGGGAACGCTACTTCTTCTCATGTGTTGTAGCATTCTTGGCACTAAACGCTCTTTATTGTGGCAGGAGTATGCCTATCTTGGTGTTGCAGTTTCGGTATTTGCATGGAGCATGTCACGAAGCTTTGCGCTTGCAGGCGTGTTAGTTGGTCTTGTGGTAACAGGTGGCCTCTTTCTTCTTTTTGTGAGAGACGTGGAGCGTGAACAGTCTATAGGAAGACGCTGCCTACGCGCTTTTCGTGAGGTGGTACTACCGCTTGGTGGGCTGTTTGCAAAGCTTGGGGTGTTACTTGCGGGTTCCGGGCTTCTTTTTTGGCTTCTCGTATCACTTCCCTTGGTTTCTCGTCCAAATCTCGGAGCATCTCCTTTCTATCGAGGTGAGCACGATACGACGAGAACGCTTGCGGTAAGTAGTCGCTATAACATGCTTCCACCACTTCGTGAGGCGCTTGAAGAACATCCATTTCTTGGATGGGGTTTTGGTAAAGAAGTGACGTATACATCAGATGATCCACGTATTCGTGAGGCAACGGGGGGAACTGGGGAGCTTACCACATATCGTTACGAGTGGGGTTTTCTTGATGTGTGGATGAAGATGGGCGCACTTGGTATTTTGGCACATGCGTATCTTCTCGTGGTTCCTCTTGGAGTCTTGCTTCAAAAGACGAAGCGTTATGCGTGGTCTTCACTTCAGGAGTATGTTGCTCATGTGTGGCTGGAGCTTGGCGTTACTACGGTTCTCCTTTTTCTCTTTGGGGTTCACATGATTACGCCATACCTTAATCATCCTCTTGGTATCATGACGGTTATGGTGATGTATATGATGCTTCGTTTTCCCGAGAGTGAACAAAAAGAAGAGGAAAAAAATCCTCTTCCTCTCTCGCTAGCGTTCAAGTCGTACGGGTCGGTAGCCTTGCAGATACGCTCGCGCATGCATGGATGGTTTTGTGCTTGGTTGAAGCGTGGTTATCGCAAAGATTCCTGAAGACATTTTAATGAGAAGGGCATCTTGTGTAGTGCTTGCAACACAGCCGCCTATAGGAAGTTCTTTTGTAAAGTGATGCATCTCTTCAGATCCCAGACGTCCTTCGAGAATTTTAATTTCTTGCGAGGTTCCATCGTCAAGAATGACGGTCGTGCGAACTCCTGGCCACGGCGTATATCCACGAAGGCGTGCAAAAAGAATTTCCGCAGAATCTTTTGAAGTAATGACTCCGTCTTCCTTTGAGAGAAGGTGACAAAATGTTGCTTCTTCGTGACGTTGTGGCTGGGGGATGCAGGTACCAGCTTGATAGCTTAGTATAGTTTCTCGAAGTAGTGGAGATCCCTGTGTTACAACGTCGTGTACAAGTGTTTCAAGAGTTGTTTCTTCGGAGAGTGGAAGTGGTAGTTGCGCCAAGATGGGGCCGTGATCCATGTCCTTATCAAGAAGCATAATGCTCACGCCTGTCGCCTTTTCGAGGTTGGCAATGGCGGTCTGCATAGGGCTTGGACCTCGGAGTTTTGGCAAAAGCGAAGGGTGAACATTAATAGCTCCAAGGCGAGGAATCGCGAGGATGTGTTCCGGGATAATGCGTCCGTACGCAACAACAATGAATGCATCTGCCGCATAAGATGCAAGTGCTCTCTGAAATTCTTCTGTTTTGAGTTTTGTTGGCTGAAGAAAGGGGATTCCCTGTTCTTTTGCAAAGGCAACGGTTGGGGGAGATGTAAGGACCCGCTTTCTTCCCACGGGTTCGTCGGGCTGAGCAACTACACCCACGACGGTAAAACGAGGATCTTCTACAAGATCTTCAAGAAAAGCTCGTGAAAATTCAGGAGTACCAAAAAAGACAATTCGCATAGTTAACGTGCTTTGCGAATGTTAGTTGCTCGATCAATAAACAGAACGCCGTCAAGGTGATCGATTTCGTGCTGAAAGACAATAGCGGGAAAGCCTTGGAGCTTGAGTGTTTCCTCCTCTGCTTGCTCGTTATAAGCTCGTACCGTAACGCTTCGATGTCTGTTTACGATTCCTGAGCACTCAGGAACGGAAAGACAGCCTTCGACGCTTTCTACGGTCTTAAATGAACGTTCGATGATCTCTGGATTAAAAAACGCCGAAGGTCCTCGTTCGGGAAGATCAACGATGATAATTCGCTTGTGAACGTTTACCTGAGGTGCGGCGATGCCGACGCCATCTTCCAGGCGCATGGTTTGTTTAAGGTTGCGAATAAAAGTTCGAGTAGCTTCCTGCGTAATCTCCGAAGGATCAATTGGCGCAGAAACGATTCTCAAACGATCGTCTGGTTCATGAAGAACGATAAGGTGTGTCATAGGTTCCATCGTAAGAAAAGGGTTCAGTGGGTAGCGGTGTGGGATTACGGTAAATGCCGTGACGGGTGGTATACATGGTGCCAAAGGGTGGCAGTCGATAGCGTTCTCGCAAGGCAAGTTCTTCCGCGAAGAAAAATCTTGGATTTTGAAGTGGAGGAAGTCGTTCGGGAAGAAAGGTTTGAATAATGCAACGAGCGTTTTCTCGGTGTGCAAGGTAAGAGAGTCTTGCAAGGTGACGCGCGGTTTTTTCGGTAACCCGAATATCATCATGATGAAGCCCAAGGTCTCCAAAGAGATCGGCGACGACACCAAGATTATAAGCGACAAAAGGTTCAAGATAGGTGCTAAAGAAAAACTCCGTTACAAGAATGATGTCGCCGAGTTTCTCAGGAAGAGGCTCATCTTTCTGTACTTCGCTTCGCGAGAGTTGAGGAAAGGCCCGTTCAAGCTCGTGGAGTACTTTTGTTGATCCAACGCCCTGAAGAACGAGCTTTGCGGATCCGCACTCGGGACACGAGGTTGGAATCCACATTTCGGTATGACAGCGTGGACAGACGAGGTCGTCTTTTCGTACGCTGGGAACTTCCCCACATGTTCCGCATCGCGGTGTATGAGAACATCCTTTGCAAAAGAGGCGTTTTGCGGCTCCTTTGCGATTAAGGAAGAGTAGCACACGTTTGCCTTGTTGTGAAGCTTCCTCAATGGCTTGCAAGAGTGTGGCGGTGAGAAAAAGATAAGGAGTCTTTTCCTCAAGATTTCTCAAAGAAATAACTTCGGTTTTTGGAATATCAGGAAAAATCCTTGCGTCTTGTTGAAGGTCGTGGGGTATGCGCGCAACGTCTTCAACGCGAGGAAGTGTGTCGAGGCTAATATAAAAAGCTTCGTGATCTCGTGCAAGAAGATACCCGGCTTCCCTAGGGTCATAAAGAGGACGCCGCAGTGTTGCGGTGTACCCATCATTGCCGCTATCAAGTACTACGACGCCAAAGAGACATTTGCCTTCCCATAGGGCTCCTTGTCGCGTGGTAAGAAGAAGGGGGAGTTCTCCGCTGTGCCACGCGGAAAAAAGCTCTTCTCGCGTTCTTGGTGGGGTCTTTCCGGTAAGAACTCCGTGAGGGATATTTTGAAAAAGTTCTGAAGCAAGCGTTGCTCGGTGATCTGAGGGAAGTAGTACAAGTAATTGAGACTGTTCATGCTGTGCTCGTTTAGCGAGCATCATGACGAGTGCATATGCGGCTTCGGGATCGACACTTGTTGCATAGTGACGAAGATTTTTTTCGAAGATTTCATCGTAGCGCAAGCGCGCTTCCTTGAGAGTTTCTCCTTTGAGCGAAGACGGTCGAGGCGTGCGAGTGGTTCGATGTATGGAGCTTTTTCTTTGCACGCGCGGCGTGGGAACGCTGTGCTGAAGTGCTGATGTGTAAAGCATGGCCGGAGATTCTCCAAGAACTCGAGCGATGGCTTGAAGGCGATCCTGATGAGCGTCTTTAAGAAAAGAAGACGCTTCTTTACCGATGAGGGTTTTGAGACGGTGAAGTTCAGGCGTGGGAATGTCGCTGTGGGACTTTACTCCAGAAACAATGCCGTAGGCGGAAGATCCGCGCAGAGGAATGCGTACAAGGTCGCCACGAACAAGCTCGCATCCCTCGGGAATGAGATAGTCAAGACACGTAAGGTGCGCGGGAAGGCGCGTGAGGGGGATAATTTCTGCGATCATGTGACGTGAGCAACAAGATAGCCTACGTCAAAGGGAGATTCAAGGCTGAGAATTTCCGTCCGATTTCTTGAGTGTTCTTGCGCTCCAAGAAGCACCGCTAGCGGCAGGTGGGGTTTCTTGTTTGAATCCTCGCTAAACGAGAAGAAAGAAGCGATGCTTTTTTCTTGGAGAATGGTTTCAATGTCGCGTACCTCGTGAAGGGGGAGATCTTCGGTTGCAATAAGTCCTACGCGCTCGTGAACTTCTTCGATGAGCGACTTGAGAAGCCCTCCCATTTGGTAGTGCATTTTTACCGAGCCTTGTCGCGCGGGAATGATAGGAACAATGCGCATGGAGGGTCGGTGTTTTGTGAAGAGCTTGAGTGCCGCGGCACTTCCAAGAGGTAGGAGAGGGTCGCTTGTGAGAGTTATTGGGAGATGCTGTTTTCGTGCTTGCCGCTGGAGAGCGTCAATAAGCTTCATGTTAGGGTGAAAAGTTTCCCCCTTGCTTAAATCACCAACTTCTTCAAGGTCAATGTGATAGGGGTCGTTGACATCAATGGCGATTGCGTCGTCGTATGCAAAACGAGATCCGCTAACAATGCAGAGCGTGGTGATACCTTGTGCATACCAGAGATCTGCAAGATAGCGAAGTGATCTGAGGGTTGCTCCCGCTTCTTGCTCTGCATGCTTATGCACCGAGGAAAGAAGAAGCGGTGAGGCGGGAACGAATGCCGCGGCGACGAGCATAGGTTAGGTTTCCTCATCAATGGCAAGAGGCTCTCCTTCCTTGTTGAGGCCAAGAATATCCTCAGGAAGTGTGACGATGGAGTTCCATGCATAGCCAAATGAGAGAAAGACTTCTTCGGAAGGAATGGGGCGACGCATGCCGTCAGAGATAACGTACACTGTGGGGGAGGATGGAGATTTTACAAGAATACCGTCGGGAAGACGAATGGGGGATCCTTCTTTGAGTTGTTCAAGAACCATGGGCTCAACAGGCGTTGGTTGTTGTGAACCAAAGCGAATGTGGTAGAGCGTTTCGTCAAAAATAGGATGTCGAACACCGTCTTGTACAAAGAAGCGTGCTTTATTGGTTGTGAGCTCGTAGAGTTTTCCCTGCGGAGCAATGGTTGACGTAGTGATGGTACTTCCCTTGGTGTAGGTTGCGATCTCATCATCTTTGAGATAGACGAGTTCATCTTCTGAAAATCCTATAGCGCGAAATGTTTCCTCGTCAGCGATGGGGCGAAGTGTATCGTCAACAAGAAGGTAGCGCTCACCATCCTCTGCTTCTATGAGCGAGTAGTTGGGAAGTGTGATTGATCCTCCTTCGGGGTAGCTTGTAAGACTGCTTGAACTAATGGGTAGCACTGCTTGATTTGGAAAACGCGAAAGAAGGACACTTGCAGAAGGAATGCTGTAGCGATAGCCGTTCTTCAGGAGCCATACAACGGATTCTCCTGAAATCTGCACGAGACTTCCTGAAGGGTAGGTTTTTCCAAACCAAGCCTCCCAAAGACGCGAGAAGTTCTCGTTTCCATGAAAATGTGGAGTGTAGGCGTAGAGTGCGGCGGTTGCGGCATTTTGTGGGGTGATAGTTGTTCCGTTGATAACCACAGGAATTCCTGGACCATATTTTCCCGCAGTGACGCCGTACGCCGCGATGTCTGCAAGGTAGCCTTCACTGAATTGAAGCGCCGCGGAATTAACTTGTTTGCCAAAACCTTGCCAACGCTGTACTGCAGGGTCATTCATACTGCAAGCATCACAAACTCCATAGCCCATAGCCCAGTCAAGTTGTTTTTGCGTGGGATCTTCATCATCAACAAGACTTTGTTCTTTTTGTAGCATTACAAGAAGAACCTTCGGACTAATGCCGTGGTTTTGTGCGGCATACCAAATAATATCGGATGCCCAATGTATTTTTCCGCTATAGTCAGGAAGGCGAAGATTTCCAAGAGCTCCGTGAGCTTCAAGGAAACTTCGAATGTGATTTTGATCCATGCTGTAGACATCGGTTAATTCGCTGTCTGAGAGGATGTACTCAGGATCAAAGGCCGCAAGGCTGACGCGCGAGGTTAACGCGAAGACGCCAAGCGAGATGGCAAACCATGGAAAGAGGTGTTGTCGTTGCATACCTTGAAAGTATAGCAAGTCGAGAGTTTTTGTGGAAAGCTTGCCTGACCGCTTGGAATTCCGTATACTTTTGCCACAAAAACATGACATTGTCCTATGGCAAATCTTTCCACCCCTATTCAAAAATTCATGCCAAACTTGCTCCATGCACTACCAACATGGGCAAACGAAGAGAAGCGCGTTCTCAATGGACTCGTAGAAATTAACGCACACAGCATTAACAAATACGAATTCATTACGCAGACCGGTCACCTTAAGCTCGATCGCGTGGGATACTCGTCTCTTGCATATCCTGTTGCTTACGGTCTTCTTCCAAAGACATGGGATCACGATAACGACATGCTCGACTTCATTATTGCGGATGTTACCGAGCCCCTTGTTCCTGGATCTCTTGCAGAGGTTCGTGTTGTGGGAATTATTAAATTTGAAGACGGGGGAGAGATTGATGACAAGGTGATTTGTGTGCTCGCAGATGACAAGCGCGTTGATCACATTGTTTCGTACAAAGATTTTGGACCTCACTGGGAAAAGGAAGTTGCGCACTATTTTGAATTCTACAAGCACGTAAAGAAGCCGGGAACGTGCAAGGTGCTTGGTTTCTTTGAAGCGGATGAGGCGGTAAAAGTTATCAAGGAGTGTCAGGAGCGTTACGAGGCGGAAATCCTCCCAACTATTGCGTAGGAAGCTTTACATGCCGATGAAGAAAAACCACCAAGAATCTTGGTGGTTTTTTGTTAACAGCCTGGAGATTAATGACCTTTCTTTCTTGCGGATATCAAGCTTTCGGGCACGTGTTGTACAAGCGCATGTGGTATACCTGCGTCGTCAAGCAGTTCTCTGAGATTTTCAAGGTTTCTTCCTGCAATAAATACAGGTCTTGTAAGTTCTTGAAGTCCCTCGAGGGTTATATCGCGAAGTTCAGAAAGATCGGTGATACCTGCAAAGTTCAGTGCATTGAGTACGCGATTGCTCATGTCTTCCCAAGGAAAGAGTTCGTGTGCAAGGGTGAACTGTTGCCCTGATGACAAAAAGAGCGACTTGCTTATCGTGCGAAGATCTTCCGGTGTGCAAGAGATGCCCCGCTCGGTAAGAATTCTTTGAAGATCTTGTTTTGTGTAGGTTGGCAGGTGTTCTCTAGATATACCAAGGGTATGGCAAATTTCGCCAATAAAGGTATCTACCGCTTGAAGTCTTTGCGGGCTTTCACCAAGCCCAACCTGGCTATATTCGCGTAGCGTATGTTCGAAATTCTTAATTCGACCCTCCATAGGTGGTAATTTTTAGTGTAAGCGCGTCCTTCTTTTCATCAATAGTTACGGTAGATTTTTCTGGAACGTCACCGCGTACAATGCTGAGGGCGAGTGGGTTGAGAATATGATCTTGGATGACGCGCTTGAGGGGGCGTGCTCCGTAGGCGCTATCGTATCCCTTTCTGGCGAGAAAGTCTTTTGCTTTTTGGGTAAATTTTAAGGTGATATCGCGATGTTCTTTAAGGCGCTGTTCAACAAGATGAAGTTGTAAGCTGACGATGTGTTCAAGGTGTTCCTTGGTGAGTGCGTGGAAAACGATGGTTTCATCAATGCGATTGAGGAACTCAGGTCGAAAATGTTCTTTCAAGAGAGATTTTACACTTTCGTCAACATTTTGCTGATGGCGATCGTCATCGGTAAAGCCGATGTGATCCCGTTTTCCTCCCGAGAGAATGGTGTCGCTTCCAATATTGGACGTCATGATAATGATGGTGTTTTTGAAGTTCACCACACGACCCTTGGCGTCGGTAAGTCGTCCATCGTCAAGAATTTGCAGAAGGGTATGAAAGACATCGGGATGCGCTTTTTCGACTTCATCAAAGAGTAGTACGGCATAAGGTCGACGTCGTACGATTTCGGTCAGTTGCCCACCCTCATCATGTCCGATGTAGCCCGGGGGAGATCCCACCATGCGTGACACGCTGTGTTTTTCCATGTACTCACTCATGTCGAGTCGGATGAGAGCTTTTTCGTCGTTAAACATGAATTCAGCGAGTGCTTTTGCGAGTTCAGTCTTACCAACGCCGGTTGGTCCTAGGAAAATAAATGATCCGATGGGGCGTTTTTCCTCTGAAATTCCCGCTCGAGATCGTCGGAGCGCGTTGGAAACTGCGCGAATAGCTTCTTCTTGTCCGATGACTCGTCGCTTAAGCTCGTCTTCCATGCGAACAAGTTTGAGCATTTCGCTTTCGAGCATTTTGGCAACGGGAACGTGCGTCCACCTCGCAACAACCGCGGCGATATCCTCTTCGGTAATGACTTCTTTAAGAAGTCCTCGTTCTGCTTGGAATTTTCTTAGAGACTCTTCAAGGCTTTGGAGTTTTTTTCGTTCTTCGGGAATTTGTGCGTAGCGAATTTCCGCGACGCGTTCTAGGTTGCCACGACGCTCCTCATACTCAGCTTCGTTGGTAAGGCGATCGATGGTGCCTTTGTGTTCGCGTAGTTCCCCAATGATACTCTTCTCGCTCTGCCATCGCGCTTCAAGATCGCGCATTTTTTCAAGAAGATCGGCAAGGTGCTTTTCAATTTCCTGCAGACGATCTCGCGCCTCCTGGTCTTCTTCTTTTTGCAGAGCTCGTTTTTCAATATCAAGACGTGTCGCTTCGCGTTTAAGACGATCGAGCTCTTCAGGCATGGAATCAATTTGCAGACGTAGTGCCGCCGCCGCTTCATCGATAAGGTCAACGGCTTTGTCGGGAAGTTGTCGATCGGTAATGTAGCGCGAGGAAAGTTCTACCGCGGCAATAAGTGCATTGTCGGATATGCGTACACCGTGGTGAATTTCATAACGTTCTTTGGTTCCCCGAAGCATGGCAATAGCGTCAGCTTGAGAAGGCTCTGCAACGCTAATGGGTTGGAATCTTCGTTCAAGTGCCTGATCTTTTTCAATATGCTTTTGATACTCCTTCGTCGTGGTAGCGCCAATGACGCGAAGTTCTCCTCGCGCAAGTGCGGGCTTGAGAAGGTTACTTGCATCCATGGGGGAGTCGTCACCCTTTCCTGCACCAACGAGCATGTGAAGTTCGTCGATAAAGAGAATATAGATGCCCTCAGCTTCGCGAACTTCCTTCATGATGGCTTTAAGGCGTTCTTCAAACTCTCCACGAAATTTCGTGCCTGCAATGAGTGATCCCAAATCCAAAGAGACAACTTCCCGATCCTTGAGAGTCTCTGGAACATCTCCTGCGATAATGCGTTGTGCGAGACCTTCGACAATAGAGGTTTTACCAACGCCAGCTTCACCGATAAGGACAGGGTTGTTCTTTGTGCGTCGAGAGAGTACTTGCATAACGCGCCGAATTTCCTCATCGCGTCCAATGGTTGGATCGAGTTTTCCATGTCGAGCGCGTTCGGTGAGGTTGGTGCAGTACTTTTCAATAGCCTGAAATTTCGCTTCAGGTTCGGGGGAGTCAACCTTTTGTGCACCTCGTAGAGATTTGAGGGTTGTAAGGACAGCTTCTTCGGTGATGTCGTAATCTTTAAGCATGCTTCCTGTGAGCTTGTCATCAAGAAGTCCAAGAAAAAGATGCTCGGTGCTAATGTACTCGTCGCCAAACGAAGCGGCTTTATCGCCGGCGCTTTTAAGAACGATTGCCATGGGGGGTGCGAGCATGACCTGCCCAATGCCACCGCGTTCAATGGAGGCGTGACGGGGGAGCGTTTCTAGAACGCGCGCAATATCTCCCCTGAGTGCAGAAAGAGGAATCTCCATTTTTTTAAGAATCGTTACCACGAAACCTTCGTCTGGAGTAATAAGCGAAGAGAGAAGGTGAATTGGCTCGATGCCGTGTTGTCCATTGTCGTTTGCAAGAACCTGTGCACGCTGGATGGCTTCTTGGGACTTCGAGGTAAAGTTGTTCGGAATCATAGAAAAGACGCGCAAAGTGAAGGAAAAAGAGGTTAGCACTCGTTATTATAGAGTGCTAATTATGTTTGTCAAAGGTTCATGGTGACGTTGTACACAGTTCGTGAAATGGAGTATGATTTTCCATGATATGCGACAAGCTTTTTGGACTCTAGGCTGGATTCTCCTCGTGTTTCTTCTGCATGCCCCCGCGGTCATGCACGATTGGTATGCCACGCTGTGGTGGTATGACGTCATGATGCATACGCTTGGGGGAGTTGCGTCCGGAGTTCTTGCGTATCTTCTTACAAGCAAGATGCTCAAAAGCGTGTGGCATGCCCCTCTTGGCTTCCTATTGAGTCTTGGCGCGGTTTTTTCCATGCTTGGCATCATTCTTAGCATTGGTGTTGGCTGGGAATGGCTAGAAGCGATTTGTGATGCTTGGCGCATGGGAAGCTCCTACGGCGTTTCACAAATGGGACTCCGTGATACGATGCTCGATTTGCTTTTCGATACGCTGGGAGGAGTCCTTGGCGTCGCGCTAACGGTTCTTGCATTTCCCGCCCCTCAACATACGGCTTCTTCCTATGATCAACTCCACATCCAGCGACAGCAAAAATCTTCCCACAAACGACGACTCGCATAATTTCACTCGCCCCGTGCAAAAGTGCGAAATACTTGGCATTTTTTGCACACTTTTTTCTTGGGAGCAGTATAAAAAAGCGCTGTCCGATGCGCTTCTTGGAAAGATTCCTGAAGCATCTTGCGTCACGATACATACCGTGAACCCGGAAATGCTTGTCGATGCACACGCACACCCAGCATTTTTATCGGTATTGTCTCAAGCAACGTGGTGCATTCCTGATGGTTCAGGAATTGCGTATGCACTCTCAGCACTCTATGACACGGCGTGTGAGGATTATGTACATCCCGGAGTCGATACGCTGGAGATGCTACTCGATCTTGCATATACCACCCATGCTCGTATTGCGGTCTGCGGCGCACGTCCATTGGAACATAAGGCATTTCAAGAGCTTGCCGCACGTAAAGCCCCGGGGTGTCCTGTGTTGTGTAAAGATCCTGGACTTATCGACGAACGAGATCCTCATGTTCCACTGGTAACCTTCACGGAGCTTCAAGCTTTTGCTCCCGACATACTCTTTGTGGCGCTTGGTCAGGGAAAGGGTCTTCGTCAGGGAAAGCAGGAGTATATCGTGCAGGAGTTTGCTCGACTTCTTCCAAAGACGAAGGTGATTATTGGTGTTGGCGGTGCGCTTGATATGCTCAGCGGAAGAGTAGCGAGATCTCCTTGGGCCTTAAGAAGGCGTGGACTCGAATGGCTCTACCGCGTGAGCGTTCAGCCGTGGCGGGGAAAACGCATCGCTAAGGCGGTTGTGGTATTTCCACTCCTCATTGCAAAAGAAGCGATTATGCGCAGGAGATTTATTCGTGCTTGCAGTGCGGTAATCGCAAGGATTCGGTGTTGTTTTTTTTCGTAACATTGAGTAACCTTCAGAAAAAGATTTATGCATATTCGAACGCGTATCGCTCCATCTCCAACAGGTTTCGTGCACATCGGAACCCTGCGAACTATTTTGTGGAACTATTTCATGGCTCGCCAGGCGGGGGGAGAATTTTTGATTCGTATTGAAGATACCGACCAAGAGCGCTACGTTCCAGGATCCATCGAGGGACTTCTTGAGGTTATGGAGCGTATGGGAGTGTCTTGGGATGAAGGTCCTTTTCTTGAGAGTGATGGATCTCTTGGGCAGAAGGGAGATTGCGGTCCTTATATTCAAACACAACGCCTTGAGATCTACACGAACTACATTGCAAAGCTTCTTGAAAAGCAAGATGCGTACTACTGCTTCTGTTCACACGAACGACTTGAGGCTATGCGTGAAGAGCAGATGGCGCTTAAGCAAAATCCAAAGTACGATCGAAAGTGTCTCTCGCTTTCCGCTGAGGAGGTTGCACAGCGAAGAGCGTCGGGGGAGGAATGTGTTATTCGCATGAAAGTCCCCGAAGGAAGGGTGAGCTTTGACGATGCCATTCGAGGAACGATTTCTTTTGATTTGAAGGATGTCGATGATCAGGTGCTTATTAAGAGTAATGGAATTCCAACGTACCACTTTGCCGTTGTCGTTGATGATTACCTCATGAAGATTTCTCATGTGCTTCGGGGGGAGGAATGGTTGTCGTCCATGCCGAAGCAGATTGTATTGCATGAAATGTTAGGGATACAGATTCCGGTGTATGCACACGTGCCGCTTATTCTTGGTGCTGATAAGAAGAAGCTCTCCAAGCGTAAGGGTGATGTTTCTGTGGCGGGATACCTTGAGAAGGGGTATGTTCCCGAGGCGTTGATTAACTTCCTTGGAACTCTTGGATTTAATCCAACCTCCGATCGTGAGATTTTTTCTCAAGAAGAGCTCATTGCCTCGTTTAATCTCGCGAAGGTAAATAAAGGGGGAGCGGTGATGAATATAGACAAGCTCGATTGGATGAATAAGCACTATATCTCAACCATGAGCACCGAGCGCTATAGAGAGCTTGTTCAGCGCTTTGTTACGCTTGATTTGCAAGATCCCATGGTTCTGCGTGCGCTCATGGTTGAAAAGCAACGTATAACGCGACTTACAGAAGTTGCGAATATCCAAGAACAGTATTTTGCGACGCAACAACTTCGGGAAGAAGATCTTCTTGGAAAGAAAGGAACTAAAGAAACAAGTTACGATGCTCTCGTTCGCATGGAGCAAGTCGTGCGACAGTTGGACGATGCGGTGTTATCCTCACCTGCGCTTATCGAAGAGGTGATTAAAACGTATATTGCAAGTAACGGCCTTCAGAATGGTCTTGTGCTTTGGCCGTTGCGTTTGGCGCTATCTACACGTCTTCAATCACCAAGTCCTTTTGAATACCTCTACGTGCTTCCTCGTGAAGTAGCTCTCGAGCGCATTCGTCAGGCTCAAGAAATTCTTAGATAAAACTTTGTCCGCTATGTTCCATTGGAGGAAATGGGTGGCGTTCACACTTCTGCTTACTTGGCTGCAAGATCCCCTTGCGGCTTTTGCGGCAACGTCCGAAGAAATTCGTGCTCTTCAAGCTGAAATGCAAAATAAGCAAGCTGAGGTTGCCGCACTGCAAAAAAGACTTGAAGAATATCGTGCAAAAATTTCTGGTTACGAATCTCAGGCGAAATCTCTTGCAACAGACATTGCTCTCCTTGAGAATGAGCAAGGCATGGTTGAAGTTGATATCGCGACAACTGAAGCAGAAATACAATCCCAGGAGCTTGAAATTGCTCTTTTGAGCGAGCGCATGAAGCAGACGGATGGCGATCTTACAACGCAACAGGCGCTTTTGAAGGATGCGCTCTTTGCTCTTCATGCACAGGATATTCAAGGTGGAACGTTTGAGGTGATTTTAGCCTCGGAGAATATTGACGATGTTTTTCGCAAGGCAACAGATATTGCTTCGGTGAATACGCAATTACAAAAGACACTCGCAACAACACAAAAAACTCGCCAAAGCCTTGAAGCTCAGCGTCGTGATGAACAGACCATGCTCGAACATTTGACGACGCTAAAGGAAGATCTTGATAAAAAGCATCTGGCTCTCGAAGGAGCAAAGCAAGCGAAAGAGATCGTCATGTCACAAACGCAAGACTCAGAAGAGGAGTATCGAAACCTTTTGCAAAAGATTCGCGCGGAACAACAAGATGTCTCATCGCGGATTACAGAGTTGCAAGACACTATTACTCAGCGTCTTGCGGATGAAGATGCAAAGCGCGGAACATCAGGACAGGGAAGTACCACAATTACTTGGCCGCTTACAGGAGTTATTACCACAACATTTCACGACCCAACATATCCTTTTAGGCATCTCTTTGAACATTCCGGTCTTGATATAGCCGTTCCGCAAGGTACAGCAATTGAAGCCGCCGCTCCGGGAATTGTTGCGTGGGCACGTACAGGTAATATGTATGGCAACTACGTGATGATTATTCACGCCAATGGTATGGCGACGCTCTACGCACACATGTCTCGCATGGATGTGCAACAAGATCAGTATGTCACGCGAGGACAGGTTATAGGGCTTTCTGGAGGTCGTGCAGGATCTCCTGGGGCTGGGTTTTCGACGGGTCCACACCTCCACTTTGAGGTCCGTGAAAATGGTATACCTGTCGATCCATACCGATTCTTACCATAGTAAAAAAACATATAATGGAAAGAGAAAACGAGATTGTCATGATCTCGTTTTTGTTTCTCAAGGTAGGTTAGATGGATGGTGACATGGGGTACGTCTTTAGGGATGCATATGCGTACGAAGGTTGAGGTATATTTGCGTACCCATAGAACTACGGGCCTTTTTCAAGCTATGTTTCGTAAATGATATATTGTGCGACGCAACAGAAGACATGCTTATAAACCTCATCAAGCTAAAAAATCGAAACATCCCAGCGGTTCCATCCAAGACCACGCACTCCTCTATCCAGGAGGGTGCCTATTTTTTATCTACCTTAGTACACCAAGCAATCCGTGCATTCTCTATAAACCGTTTTTTCATCAGCGATCGAGCCTTACATTGCGCCTAACATTAAATCATGTGCCGTTAAGCAAGCATCTTGCAATAAGCCCTCAGGCTTATGTTTACTCGCATCTTTTGATTTAAGGGGTACTAGACTACCCACAAATGCTTAAAACGCGTTTAAATGCGTCCGTTAAGTAAACCTGGTCTTTAACAGGAGTCTTGATGAAAAAGTCCTTCGATAAAGAGACTAATACTAAGAAGATTGTGATGTTTTGAAGATGCACAGTAGGCCCACCATGTAATGGGTTTATTTTCTAACTCCTTTTTTATAGGTCATTTTTTTCTCCACTGCTTGCGTCGTAAAATACTATTCCCCTGCGTCTCGCTACAGCTCTTGCGCTCACAACAAAAAAACTCGCACAGAATACATGCGAGTTTTTTCTATGTTAATCTAGGACCTTTGTAACATCTCGAGATCCTGCAATACTTCATCAACGTGACCCTTTGGAGAAACCTTCTCGTAAACCTTCGCGATAACTCCCTGCGGATCAATGATGTACGTCACTCGCAAAATACCCACAAATTCTCTTCCCATGAATTTCTTCTTGCCGATTGCGCCATACGCTTCACACAACTTCTTTTCTTCATCGGCGAGAAGTGGAAAAGTAAGAGACTTTTCTTCCGCAAATTTTGCGTGACGCTGAGAGGAGTCTGCGGATACACCGAAAACCTTAGCCCCTTTTACCGTAAGCCTTGCAAGGTTATCTCGAAAACTACACGCCTCAACCGTGCATCCCGGGGTGAGGTCTTTTGGATAAAAGTAGAGTACAATCCATGATCCTCGATACATCTCGAGAGTATGCGTTACACCTACCTGATCTTGCGCCGCAAAATGTGGAGCCTGGGTACCCACCTGAAGGAGTGCCATAGTTATTACTTAATATACATTCTTCCTGAAAATCTTACATCAATCGAAGAGGTGATGGGAAGGTTCTTTTTTATCATCTCAGCCGCACGCCTACACTGCCCTTGGCCAATACCGCCCCAAGGCGAGAACCAAATCATTTTATCTCCATCGTAGAGAGCACCAGCCTTCCCAGGATCGTTCGTAAGCACAAAGCCTTCTGCTTGCACACCGTACTCTCGCAAAGCGTCCTCACAACGCTGTGTCTCATGGAGTTCTGGAATAATCTCAACAAGAGAACGTCCTTCAAAAAAATCTTGACGAACCCTACCATCAACAACAATCGTACGAACACCATCCTCTGGAAGATCTCCATTGGGAGATCTATCTTCATCGGTAGCTTGCCGAACAACGATACCGGACTCATCAACAAGCCAAAGCGTATCACGATAAGAAATAGCAAAAAATTCAAAACGCTCACGAACAGCAATGCGAATATCGCCTTCCACGAGAACTACCTCTGGTTTCTCTGCAAATATCTGTTCATGACGAGTGTGAAGAGCTTGTTCAATCCACGAAGCATCACCCACGTTCCACGTGTACACACAGGGAATCCCCAATATGGAACATGAAGATATCACTTCCCATGCAGTTTTTGCGATACGTGCAGATGAACGTGGGCGGGCACCTTCAATATGCACACCCCCTAAAAGATGTGCATCCGAGATCGCGAAAC
>CAZORP010000005.1:0-79794 GCA_964582615.1 uncultured Gammaproteobacteria bacterium | reverse complement strand
GTCTGGAATTGAAAAACGGACGCCAAGTTCTTCGGTTTCAATCTCCCAAACATCATCCCCTTTTTCCCACCTCGTTGAATCATCAACAACCGTATTTTTGGCAACGGTATTGAGGTCGTACTGCAAGCGATCGACATCGTATGAAAGCATGGAGAGGTCAGTCTGGGTGAGCGTATCTCGCAATGCCGTGTTCGTGGTATAGGCGAAGTAAAGGCTGATCGCTGAGAGTACCACGGCTACCGAGCTGAAAATGATAGGCAACTTTTTCATATATGGCTAATGGTTTCATATTTTTGATCAATCGGCAAATCAATCGAGTAAGGTTATCTTCCTATTCAAATACACCAACCTGCTCCGTAAATTCCCCAGTAACTCCCGCTTTTCCAAGATACTCCCTTGGCGTAGAAGATACTTCGCATGCGTCCGAATATTTATGTCCGCCTCGTCGGCTTCCTGTGTGCCGTCGGAGCCGAATACCGTGCGTTGAAAGTGGCTAAACCGCTTAATCTCGTCTTCGAGCTTGGTTTTCATGCCGAGTTCGTTGATGTTGATCCGGTCGAAGATTTTGATGAGTTCGGCGATGAGTTCCTCCTCGCGAATATATTGATTTTTGCAGTCGCGATCTCTGGCTCGTGTGCAACCATAGTAAATGTAATGCGCAGTTGTGCCGTCACGGAGTTTCTTGTATTTGTCCTCGGCTGAGATGCCGGATTGGCACAGGTCGCATGTAAATAGTTTGGTGAAGGCGAATTCTTTGTTCTCTCGCACGATCTGGTCACGTTTGAGCTGGGTTTGGCCGAGGTCGAAGAGTTCTTTGGTAATAATGGGCTTGTGTTTGCCGTCGTACCAATTGCCACTTTCGCGTGGTCGCTCGAACCTACCGTAATAGAACGGATTGTCGAGGACACGGTACACGCCACCGAGTGTGAGGGTTTTATTGCCGCGAGTTTTGAAGTTGAGATCGTGCTTGAGCCAATTGTAGATTTTGCGTCCACTCCATTTCTCGTAGGCCAACTTCTCGAACATCTGTTTAATAATCGGCGCACGGACTGGATCGATGATAACCTGGCATTTCTTGTCCATGAGGCCCTGGTTAAGATAGCCGAGCGGGGCTACGCCCGGCCACAAGCCCATCTCGACTCGTGTTCGCAATCCACGCTTCACGTTTTCTCCTCGGTGATCATTTTCGAGCTTTGCCGTTGAGCCGAGAATCATGAGCATGAACTTTTCATTGGGCGAGTTGGTGAATCGCTGACCGTAGGTGCGGATTTCATGAAGAAGTCCTTGATCCATCAAGTCAACAATGGCTCCAAGGTCGCCGGCATTACGGCTTAAGCGGTCTGGTGCCCAGGTGAGGATGCCGCCGAACTTTCGTTGACGAATATCTGCCAATAATTCGTTGTAGACGGGGCGTTGACCAGTCGACTTTGCGGAGTGACTCTCGCGCCGGATCTCCGCTACGTCGAGTCCTTCGCGCTCGGCCAGCTGGAGCATCTCTTTGATCTGCGAGTCGATCGACAGCACCTGTCGCTCCTCGGATTCCGTCGACTTGCGGGCATAGAGGCAATAGCGGATTTTCTCATCGATCACCGCCTCTTTCTGTTCGTGATTTGTGCGTGTTGACGTCATCGTCGCTGATATTGTTTTCTCCATACAACACAAGGAATGCCGCAACGATTGTAGGGCGTCCAGGCTGGTCGGAGTTGGTAACCTTTTGCTCGAAACGCTCCGAAAAAATGAGACAGTGACTTTTGCCTACTTTTGCATTAAAAACGCAACGAAAACATTGAAATATGCCCGGCGAGACACTGTCTCAAAAACCCGCAACTTGTGTCTCATTTGTCCCAAATCACCATCGATGCCGCGTTCCACTTTGTGCCAGTTCAGGCTTCAAAAACACCCGACCCACATGCCTCAAAATCACCGAAACGGAAGTTGTCGAAAAGCCCTTGCAACACCCCTACAACTTTGGCACTGAACGCGTGTACACCGCCAGGATTATTTCGTATCGGTCAACCCAACTGCCCAGTGCAAGTAGGACGCCTATGCGGCATGATCGATAACAAAACAACCCTTTGCGGGGTTGTTTTGTTATGTTAGTGTGTTGAATATGAAGAAGCACATCATCTCTCATATTCTGACCTTCTTGCTCGGTCTCCTTGCGGCGGGTTTCTATTACTGGGCATTCGTAAATCCAATACTTTCAAGCCGACTACAGGCTATCTGCAATCAGGCCAAACTCGGATATGTAGGCGATTGGGTGCTGGATATTTTCTTCCCGATAATTCCACTAACAATTATAGTAGGTTTTGCTCTTCGAATCGTTTTAATCCGCGAAAAAGAGTAAAGCTGAAGCACTCGATTCACTTGCCTAAAAATCGCCCAAACCAAAGCGTGCACCGCCATTCGAGGATCATTCTGATAAATTTTGATTATATGAATAAGAAAACTATATCGATCGGGGTTGGAACCTTCATAGCGATTATTATCTTGGCGACTCCTGCAGTCTACGATACCGATGAAACCTATGTGAAAATTGCCAATCAATACGGTGATGCCTTTACACAACGCGGAGCATCAGAAGTCTGTGAGAATGATCCTAATGGCTTAGGCATTAATGCTGTTTCGTTCGGCGTTGTCGTGATAGCTTGTCATGACGAATGGTTTGTCCTATTTAACACTTTCCCGATTCATATAATGGACGCAGGAGATTCATCTGGTCGTTAGTGGCTTTTGGTTATCCGATCAACATGCATCAAAATTGCCAAAGCAGAAGTCGTCGAAAGCCTTTTAAAAATATCGCTGATGTTGGTACTGAACCCGAGTTGCCCCCAGTAATTTCCTATCGAGAGTCTCGTCTGTGTTAAGTAAGGAACCCAATGAGCAATAGTCCAATAATAAAAACGGCTTCACGGCCGTTTTTATTATTTATGCCACATGCTGTTTTTATGGAATCTGTATCGAGGGAACTGTGGTACCGCCACTGCGTGATACTGGGACTGAACCAGATTCGCATGCCTGTATGCGCAATGAGCGCTCATATTCCGCCTCTTCTTGAGAGTAACCCCACGGTGCAAAGCTTGGATTGTGTGGAATTTCGGTGATATTTTTCGCTTTGCGCCAACCATCAAAAGTTAAAAGATCCGAATTTTTAGCGGCGTCTGTATAGTCAAAGCCATAGGTCACACCTTGCACCTCATCGCCATTTTTTCGAAGAATCTCTCGTGATGGCAGGCCGTCTTCACGAATCCAAATTTCCCATTGCAGTGTATTTTTATCGTCTCCTGTGAGTATTTTTACCGCCTCAGTATTATACGGCACAATAATGTGATATAGGGCACCTTCAATAGTCATTGTCGGCGTAAGGAAAAAAATTACTCGTTCACCTGTTTCCTGATTGTATACAAAGGGACAGTTGCTGTCACTACACCATGTATCTCCGCTAAGATATTCCTGCACTTGGCGAAGATTCGATTGTGCGTAGAGCAATTCGTAAAGTGGACTTCTTTCCATTGTGTAAACATTGAGTTCCTCGTTGCATGCTAATTGTTGAGCGATTTCCTTAAGTTCAGAAGTATCATCTTGTGAGATTCCGCGTTCGTTGGCACGGCGATGCAATTCGGCTTCATGCCGCGTTGTGTCGCCTATTTCATATGAGACGATTTGCTCTTTATAGCACGTTTGATCGCCGTCGTTCTCCATACAACCTTCTGGAACCCACTCGTACTTGGTATAGGTGATACCGTTATCACTGAGCTTTCCAAAAGTTGTTGCTAGCATCTTTTCCGGTGTTTCATCTGTTGATCGCGGATCGATCATCGTCCAAATATATGAGTCGCCGTTGAATGTAAGATCGTCCCTATTTGTTACGCCGTATTCAATCACTCCATCTTCGCGCTCGCTCATTCCAGTCATTGTTCGATGGATGTGAAGGATTTTTCCTTCAGGAATATTGACAAAGGCTTCCGACGCGTGGCGAAGGAGTTCTGTAGCATTAGCAGTGACAGGTTGTGATGATGGACGAGTAAACAACGCAAAAGTTGCAATTCCTATCGCAAGCGGTGCAATGAACCACCACATATGTCGTACGGGGGGATGGAGACGTTTTTTAATCTCGATTCTGAGTGCTTTGCGATGGTTGGCATCGATTCTGATGGTATTTTCGAAATGTTCAAGTATGTTTTTCATATGCGTGTTCTTGTTGGAGGCGTCGCATGATGCGTGATGAGCGCTGTCTTACTGCGGACGTTGTTGCATTAAGCATTTTCGCGATCTCCTCGTAGCTATACCCGTCCACATAATGAAATGTGACAAGTGCGCGATCGGTGTCTGGTATATCGGCAAGAATTTGCTTGAGATCTATGCGACTGTTCAATCCTTTATTGACATCTCCAGCCATTTGTTCCAGCATCTCGTCTTCTACTAAAACATCCTTACGTTGACGCCAGTGATCAATGAGGCGATTCTTTGCGATGCTAATAATCCACTGCTCAAATTTCCCCTTTTGAGGATCGTAGTGTTCTAGATGCTCGATAGCTGAAATAAACACGTCGGACGTGAGATCTTTCGCATCTTCTTCTCGAGTTGTACGCATGCGAATATAACGATACACGCGCTGATAATTTTGGTCGTATTCTGTCAGAAATGCCCGTCGTATTTTTTGAGAAACGTTCATAGGTGCATTCTACTATACGTAGGAGCTTATACTTTGTGACACGGTAATGTCATCAGGGGCTTTTCGTACGAATGATGTATGTGCTTTATGTGGCTAATATTTGAAGAATTTTTACAAATTGAACCGAGTGCTTCAATCTTGCCTTAGCGATAAGTGTCGGATACCTCTTGGCGATGATCGCAACAAGGGGGCGATGGTGCGCGTATCGTATTCTTTTTTAGAATACGCTAAGATAATTGGGACGTATGCCAAAACTCATTATAGTTCAAGGTCCATTTGGAGCCGGAAAAACCACCATCATTTCTCGATTTTTAGAGCAAACTGCAATAGAGTACGTTGCACCTTCTTTTGATAAGGTTAAAAAGTGGTACTCTCAATATACTTCCGCGACACATCGTCAGCGCGTGTACGCTCTTGTTCATCACATTGCATGCACGCTTGTTGAACAGGGGGAGGATATTATTTTGGAGTTTGCGATTTATGCAAGTCCTGAAAAACTCTCACAACTTATCGAAAATGCAAAGTCGGAAGGTTTTGATATTCACCACGTCATCATCGAGGCACCCTACGAAGTCATTCTTGAAAGAATGCATGAAAGACGAATGCTTGAGCGAAATCCTGAGCGAGTTGCAAGAATGACTGATGAAGGATTTTTAGAAAAATATCTTCAGTATAGAAACGAGGTTCGTAGAGATGACGTGACGGTGACCTACGATACTTCCATACAATCGGTTGATGAAATTGTTACCGATCTTTGTCGCCGCATGATATAAAAGCTATACCTCGGCACCTTGAGAGGGTGTGCTTGGAGGCGATATTCTTCTCGTGATACTTTTTTAAAAAAACAAATATAAATCTATGTCGTATCGGGAAGTGTCTTCAAGGGAAAAGCAACGTAATGATGACTATGATGAACGTGTCAAGGCTGAAAAAAGCTTGCTAACGTTGTTTTGGAGTACATGAAACAACGCGGGGAAATTATTGTGACCTCTACCCCCGAGGATCGCGAGGCTTTTTTGAAGCTTGCGTATCTACACGGAGAGAAAATTGCCGCATTTGATGCCGAAGGACAGGAAGTAGATATGCGCAGCGTATTGTGGGGAAGGTTTGAAGCATGTGCTCCCGGAACGGCTATCACATCTCTGCTACATGAGAAGGAAATGACGATACACTGGAAGGGGTCGGACAAGGCTCTTCACTATGTAAAGTTCTCTGAAGATTTCTTCAACGAACACAATATTCGTTCTGCGGAACTTTATCGTGTTCTGGTGTTGTATGGAAGTATTCCCTACATGCTCAACCCAATGAACAATAATGTTTTGGAATATCAAATTTTAGGGGACTCTACACCGAATCTTGCATCGAAAAGTTTTTATACATTCGCAAAGAGCGCCGAGCTTGTCTTGGGAGAGAGGCTTCGACGCGAGCAAGGGGAACGTGCCTCCAAAGCCTTTTTAGCAACAGGACTTTAGTACGTTTACGCTATATAAAAAAACGGCTCTATGAGCCGTTTTTACTATTTCATGCCTAAGAACTAGTCGGCTAAAAGAACGCTTTCCAAAATGCGGTTATAAGCATCACGCTTTTCCAATGAAAGTTCATTGTAAAAATCGTCACCCATACGCAAATTCTTCAGTGTCAAAATATCGTTAACTCGCTGAGCGAGCTCTTCCTCGGTGCCGCTTTCGTGATAAAGGCTTCCACTGGTAAAGCTTATGGTGCTGTAGGTGTTGTTGTGCGTCGCAGAAACTATGTGTGATTCAAAGATATCTACGGCTCCATACTGTATGGGCGCGTAAAAGAATCCCATCGATGACTGATTGTCGAGCTCTCTACGGTAAGGTGCAAAGATTTTGCCGAGCTGTTCGCCGACAATACGCTCTGCTTCTTGAGGAGCATTCTTTATATCAAGAGATCCAGCAAAGGACATGGTTCCTTCTCCCGCGCTTGGATCGTAGTTAGAAGATGTTGCGGTTACGGTGAAAAGGGCTTCATTGTTGCGTGTGACGTTGATACGTAAAAGCTTTCCAGTATCACCCGCGAGTTCATGTTCTTCCGAAATCTGATAGTTTGCAGGGTATGAAAATTGCAGTCTAAGATCGTTATTTGTGTAGGTTGCGGTAGCGGATGACGGTATCTGCTCTGTTGTTGTGGGTGATGCTTGTTGTGTTATCGAGGATATCTCTGAAGAGGTGGTGAGTGCGGTAATGCTCACGATACAAGCAATGAAGGAGAGAAGCAGTGCGAAAAGGGAGATGTTTGTACTCAAGTTTTTCATAACTGAGGCTAAGAATATTTTCAGCGAATATACCGCGAATATTTCTGCGCGGCAAGTGACCACAGGACTGTGAAGTGGGGTGTAAAAATAAAAAAACCTTCCCATGATTTGGGAAGGTGAGGGCTACCCCTCGTCGACCACTTCGGTCGCAAGGGGGTAGCTCGGGTTGAAGTCTACCGTGCTAGCCACGACACCCAACCCATCAACGGTAACCAGGACGCAGACGCCCTCCGTGTTACCGTCGGTTTCTGGGAGGCGAAAATACGCCTCCCCGGTTGTTTCGGGGACGAACCCTTCATAGAGTCGTCCCCGGAAATGAAAGCGACAGATCGTACTTCCTCCGAGTTTGCACGGGTATTCTTTTGCGGAAGTGCAAAAAGTGGCGTGCGAACTTGGAATTATGGCATTTTTTTGGCTTTTCGTCAAAAAGAATTTTACGTATACTGAGAAAAAACTTATGTTTCGATACGTTACCGCTCTGATGCTTTTCCTAGCATTTCCCCTCTCTGCACACGCCTGTCAGTGTATTGAACAGTCTCGAGAGGTGCTCCTCAATTCTGCCGATGTGGTGTTTACAGGCGTTGTTGATCGGGTGACTTCGGAAAATGGCATTTCTCGTGCGCTTGTAAGGGTTCACGATAAAGAAAAGAGTGAGCGATACGTGCTTCGCCCCTTTGTTACACTTCCATCTCAAGAGGAGATCTCGTGTGGAGTAATGTTTGAAGAGGGTGTCGCCTATGAAATTTTTGCCACAATTGATGCTGATGGCGACTTGCAAACGACACTTTGTTCGGGAACAAAAGAGATTTCTTCCGATTTCACCAGCGAAGAGATTGTACAGCCCTCCGTGCTTGCTATTCCCTGGAGGGGTGTCGGGTACGTGAGTGTTGGTGTACTATTGGCAATTATGGTGTTTCTTTTTCAAAAACGTTCACGAAAGTAATATATGCCAACATTTCTTCTTCAAAAACTTGTTCGTGAAAAGCTTCCAGAGCGTATACGTTCTGAGGGTGAAAATATCGTCACAAAAACTCTAGATACTCAGGAATTTCACCAAGAGCTCTTGCGAAAACTTCGCGAAGAAGCTGAAGAATTTTCTACAGCAACAACGCTGGAAGATCTTCTTTCTGAAGCCGCTGATGTGTGCGAGGTTCTTGAGGCGATGGTTGTGCAGTCTGGCGGTTCATTTGCGGGTGTTCTTGAGAAGAAGCAGAAAAAGTTTGAGCGACTCGGGGGACTTTCTCCTGAGGCATTTCTTGTGAAGACGACGGTAGCCGAGGGAAGTTCTTGGGTTTCGTATTTTCGAGAGAAGGGCTACGAAGAGGAGATTCCTCATGATTTTCGTGATCGCCCAAAGCTATCCCGCCTATGGGCTGATGTTCTCGTATTTTTTGGTCGTAAACGAATAAAAAAGGTGTGCTGTGCATCGTACAGGCTTCCTGAAAAATCCGGCGCCTGCAAAGGATGCCCCTGTGTTTATTCTAAAAATAGCCCCTCAGCGTGGAGGCGTTTTTTGGCGAGGTGGGGGAGGCGATAGGGGTGACATTTTTGAATCTTTCCGATAGACTACCGTCATATGTCCGATATTCGCATTACTCCTCGCAAGGAAGACTACAATCAGTGGTATCTTGATGTTATTGCCGCGGCAGATATGGCCGAGCATTCTCCGGTGAAAGGATGCATGATTATTAAGCCTTACGGCTACGCTCTATGGGAGCGCATTGAAGAAGAGCTTGATCGTCGCTTCAAGGAAACGGGGGTTGAAAATGCCTATTTCCCACTTTTTATTCCTCGTTCTTTGCTAACTCGAGAAGAGGATCATGTTGAGGGATTTGCTCCCGAAGTTGCAACGGTGACACATGCCGGTGGCGGTCCACTTGATGAACCCTTGGTGGTTCGTCCTACGTCCGAGACCATCATGTACGAAGTTTTTAAAGATTGGGTTCACTCGTATCGCGATCTCCCGCTTCTTATTAACCAATGGGCAAACGTTGTTCGCTGGGAAAAGCGTACAAGGCTCTTTTTGCGCACCACGGAGTTCTTGTGGCAAGAAGGTCACACAGTGCATGCAACCGACGCTGAAGCTGATGAGCGTGCTCGCATGATGCTCGAGGTATATCGAGACTTCGCCGAGAACGTGATGGCGATACCGGTTATTCCCGGACAAAAGAGCGAGTCTGAAAAATTCGCAGGAGCTCTTCGTACATATTGTCTCGAGGCGATGATGCAAGATGGTAAGGCTTTGCAATTTGCAACGTCGCATCATCTTGGACAAAATTTTGCAAAAGCGTTCCATGTAACCTTTACCGACGAGCAAAATACCGAGCAGTTCTGTCATCAAACAAGCTGGGGACTTTCTACGCGAAGTATCGGAGGACTTATCATGACGCATAGTGATGACAAGGGCCTTGTTGTTCCACCTCGCCTCGCGGCAACGCAAGTGGTGATTATTCCTTTGTGGTTCAAGGACGAACAGCGCGAAGGAATACTTTCCGCAGCAAAGAGTATTGAAGAGCGTCTTAAGCGAGTTGGTATTCGTGTAAAGGTTGATACCAAGGAAGGTCGTCCCGGTGAAAAGATTTTTGCGTGGGAAAAGAAGGGTGTTCCTTTGCGTCTTGAGCTTGGTCCAAAGGATCTCGACGCAGGAGTTGCGGTAGTTGCTCGTCGTGATACCGGTGAAAAGACTTCCTTGAGTCTTGATGTTCTTGATAAGGAGATACCCCAACTTCTTGAGCAGATTCATGAAACATTACTTGCGCGTGCACGTGCGTATCGTGATGAAAAGATTGTTGCGGTTGATACTTGGGAAGATTTTGTCGCCGCAATTGAGAGGGGATGCTTTGTGCGTGCGCACTGGGATGGTGACTCGGCGACGGAAGCTAAAATTAAAGAACTCACCAACGCGACCATTCGCTGTATTCCATTTTCCGAAAAGCCCGAGGAAGGTGCTTGTGTCATGACAGGACGTCCTTCATCAACGAGAGTTATTTTTGCTCGCTCATACTAAAGGTATGGCGTACTGGCTTCTCAAGTCGGATCCTGAAACTTATGGATTTGATAATCTTGTAAAAGATGGTCGTGCAGTGTGGGATGGGGTTCGTAATCCTCAGGCGAGGCAGTATCTTTCCGCGATGCGTTCCGGAGATACGGTTTTTATTTATCATAGTCAAAAAGATAAAGAGATTGTTGGCCTTGCTCGCATCGTCTCATCTCCGTACCCCGATCCTCAGGATTCCGCGTGGGTTGTTGTTGACATTGTTCCGCTTGAACGATGTCCTCGAGCAGTTTCCTTGGAGCAGATAAAACATGATGATGGTATGAAGGAGATGCTTCTTGTAAAGCAATCTCGACTTTCAGTGATGCCGGTGACATCGGCTCAAGCGCGTCGCATTGAAAAGCTTGCGGGGGTGTAGAGAGTGATGGTATGGCAGGGAGATAATTTCCATGATACATATGCAAAAAAACTTTTCGCGTTCCATTCTTTTTCTCACGATCTTTATCGACATGCTTGGCGTGGGAATTATCATTCCTGTTCTTGGGCCACTCTTTTTTGGACAGGGAAGTATTCTTCCTTCCGAAACCTCAATGCTCATGAGAGGAATATTGTACGGACTTCTTTCCGCGGCGTTTCCTTTTGCGCAATTTTTCGGAGCTCCACTTCTTGGGGCGCTTGCGGATAGACGCGGTCGTCGGGGTGTTTTGCTTGCGTCATTACTAGGAACTGCACTCGGATACGTCATGTTTGCAATCGGAATTCTTTTTAAAAATATCCCTCTCTTGTTTGCAAGTAGACTTCTTGATGGATTCACGGGTGGAAATATTGCAGTTGCCATGGCGGTTCTTACCGATGTCACTAAGCCTCAAGATCGCGCGAAGGCGTTCGGCATGATTGGTGCCGCATTTGGTCTTGGTTTTATCATAGGGCCCTACATTGGAGGAAAGCTTGCCGATGCTTCGTTGGTATCGTGGTTTACTGCCGCAACGCCATTTTATTTTGCCGCACTTATTTCTGCGCTAAATATGTGCATGGTATATGTGAAGATACCTGAAACATTGCAGAAAAAACTCTATAAACCCATGAGTTTTTTTACAGGATTTTCAAATATTGCCAAGGCTTTTTCAATGCCAGCAACGCGTACAATGTTTACGGTAATTTTCTTGGTCACGCTTGGCTTTTCGTTCTTTACACAATTTTTTCAAGTGTATCTCGTCGATCGTTTTGGATTTTCCGAATCGCAAATTGGAGACACCTTTGCGGTGATAGGTGTTTGGATTGTTATTACACAGGCTTTTCTCTTGCGACTTGTAGGGTCGCGCTATTCTTCTGCCCAGGTTCTTCGCATTGCACTTCTTGGCCTTGCGCTCGCCATTCCCGCGCTTCTTCTTCCTAGTGCGCCAATGATGCTTATGTGGTCGTTGCCATTTGTGGCGATTGCAAATGGTTTTGTAAACCCAAATACCAGCGCAATGATTTCTCAACTTGCAGATCCTAAGTCGCAGGGGGAGATTCTTGGTATCCAATCATCGGTTCAAGCGTTAGCACAAATGCTTCCTCCGGTTATCGCGGGAATGGTTATTGTGTACGATATTCGTCTTCCAATGCTCATTTCCGGAACGATAATCTTTTTGGCGTGGCTAGTTTTTCTTGCAGGTGTTCGCCATAGTGGCGGGGGAGAATCTTTGCATCGTGAGTCATTTCATGAAGTATAGTCTTGACGATGGTGATGTTTTTTGATAAAATTGACAGTTGCGTTTTTTGAACGATGTGTGGCGGTGGGCCTCACATTGTAAAAAAGGACGCAATTTCTTCCCTCGTCTTGAGGGGTCCCGTACGATTCACGTGCGGGATTTTTTTTATGTTACGATGCCTTCATCTATGCGCGCCGTCATTCTTGCCGCGGGAAAAGGAACTCGACTTCTTCCGCTTACACAAAACCTCCCCAAGCCTCTTGTTTTACTTGATCACGATCCGCTTATTGTGCATGTACTGCGATCGATTCCTTTGGAGATTCGGGAGGTTGTGATTGTGGTTGGTTATCTTGGCGATCAGATTCGTACCGCGCTGGGGGATCGCTTTGGATCGTGTTCGTTGGTATATGTAGAGCAGTCTGAACTCACGGGAACTGGAGGGGCCCTCGCCTGTGTTCAGCGTCTTTCCGGAGAACGATTGCTTGTTGTTAATGGTGATGATCTTTATGCGCAAGAAGATCTTCAGCGCATGCTCTCTTATGAACACGCGGTACTCGCTCGTCGCACAAAAGAAAGTGTCGCCAATCCATTCTTGGTTGACGAGTCATCCTTATTGCTTCGCGGTTTTCTTCCCGGACCACAATCGGATGCTTGGCAAAATTGTGGAGCGTATGTACTAGGTGATGCATATTTTTCAGAGCCTCTTGAAATAATTTCCGTGCGAGGATCTTCTGAGGCAAGTATTCCGCATACACTTGCACGCATTGCAAAGCGATGTGATGTTCATATTGAAGAAGCAACGATGTGGCAGCCTGTTGGTACGCATGATGAGCTTCATCGCGCACGTAAAAATCTCATGCAAGCATAGAAAGAAGAAAAGACGTGAGAGGCTGTGCATGAATTCTCTTGTGAGAGAGATGAACTCATTTTATGATGAGTACCGTATATGCGCATCATGAGTCCAGCGTTCGAAGATGGTAGTCGAGTACCATCAAAGTACACATGTGACGGCGATGATGTGAATCCGGAACTCCGCTTTGCTGATGTTCCTCAAGACGCGAAGAGTTTGGTTCTCATGATCGACGATCCAAAATCTCCCAGTGGCAATTGGTTGCACTGGTCGGTGTGGAATATTGATCCCGCAATAACCTGCATTCCTGAGGATACTCTTCCCAAGGGTGCTGTTGAGGGAGAAACTGATTTTAGTGAAATTGGCTACGGAGGACCTTGTCCAAGTTACGGAGAGCATGAATATCGTTTTATGGTCTTCGCGCTTTCGGTGACGCTCAATCTTCCAAGAGGATCTCAACGACACGTGCTTGAACGAGCTATGGAGGGACACATTCTCGCATCGGCGACCATCCAAGCAAAGTATCAGCGTATTAAAAAAGAGCCGCGCGTAACGAAGATGAAAATGAGCTCACTTGTACATTAAAAGAGGCGACAACCTCTTTTTCTTTTTATGAAAAAAACATTCACTCAGCGGGTACATGATGTTGTTCGTTGTATTCCCGAGGGAGAGGTTGCTACGTATCGCGAAGTCGCCGAGCGTGCGGGTAGTCCCCGGGCGTATCGTGCAGTTGGAAGTATTTTAAAGAAAAATTACGATCCAACGATTCCATGTCATAGAGTTATCCGTTCTAATGGCGATGCGGGAGAATACAACCGTGGCAGGAGTGAGAAAATCCGTCGTCTCAAAGAGGAAAAAGAAAAAACGTCACCCTAAGCTAGGATGACGAGTGTCATTGGTTGTCCGAAGCAGACGTCCGAACCCTCGAAGGGTGTGGAGGTCGGCCCTGCTTGGAGCGTAACGGGCGAGTTCTCTTGGAAAGAGTACCTGCTCGCTGTCCCAAATAACGGGAAATTTTAGCAGAATAAGGGATGTATGTAAAGTTGCGAGGGTTGCGCTTTCAGGCTACTCTTAGCATAGCTGTATGGAACCAAAAGAGCTCGTTAAACAATCTCTCGATATTGCTGAGCTTATCGGAGAATATGTCCAGTTAAAACCCGCTGGAACGGGAAGTCTTAAAGGAATCTGCCCCTTTCATCAGGAGCGGTCTCCTTCGTTTCATGTTTCTCGAGATCGTCAAATTTTTAAATGCTTTGGATGTGATAAAGGGGGGGATATTTTTTCTTTCCTCATGGAGATGGAGGGGATAACGTTTGCAGAGGCTTTGCGCATGCTCGCATCTCGCGCGGGTGTTGTGCTCCCTGCGTATCAACCGCAATCTCAAGAACACGAAGACGAACGTTTACGCTACCTTGCGCTTTACAAAGAGGCGGCAACGTATTACGCAACATCACTGCGAGAGTTTCCTGCTGGAGCACGTGCTCGATCGTATTGCGATACCCGAGGGATTGATGGTCAGACGCGTGAAGTATTCCAGCTTGGAGCGGCATCCGAGGGGTGGGATGGATTGGTGACGTGGCTTCATAAGCGAGGATATCGTGATGATGAAATGGTTCGCGGAGGTCTTGCACTTGAGCGAAAAAATGGTTCAGGAGTTTTTGATCGTTTTCGCGATCGTCTCATGGTTCCAATTTCAGATGCTCAGGGAAATGTCATTGCATTTACCGGAAGAGTTCTTCCTGGTGGCGTCCATCCACCCGACGCCGCAAAGTATGTTAATTCTCCAGAAACGATTCTGTATAAAAAAGGCGAGGTCGTGTATGGACTTTCGGTTGCAAAGCAGGCAATTCGAAAACAGGATGCGGTCATTATCGTTGAGGGAAATCTTGACGTCATTTCATCGCATCAGGCTGGCGTTCAGCATGTTGTTGCATCTTCAGGAACTGCACTGACGCCTGCACAGCTTAAACTTCTATCTCGATATACAAAACGATTTATTTTTTGTCTTGATGGAGATTCTGCTGGATTTTCTGCGGCAAAACGTGTTTTGGCTTTTGCGCTTGCACTTCAACAGCAGGATCTTAGTTATGATATTCGTTGTATTAGCATTCCTCCTCAACTAGGAAAGGATCCCGATGATGTTGTTCGTAAAGATCCGCAAGCCTGGAGGGATCTTGTTGAACGTTCGGTGGGAAGCGTTGCTTATGTTTTCGAGCGAACCTTTGAGGATTTTCATATTCGCTTTGGGGAAACTCTCTCGCTTGATGCACGCAAGGCGCTTATTGATGCACTATTGCCTTATCTTCAAGACATTGTTCGTTCCGATGAGCGACATCTTTATCTCTTACAACTTGCTGATGCTACGCATGTTTCTCCGGAGGTACTTATTGAAGAACTTGCACGAAGGAAAAAGCCTCAAGAAACGCAGATGCAACAGCCTCAACAGGCTAAAGGGCAGGGAGGTGTCGTCGCGCGTGAGGTGAAGTCTTGGCAAGTTTCTGAGAGTCTTGGATCGTCTCCACGCGAGCGTGCACAGGCGTTTTTATTCATGCACGCGCTTTCCGACGCTCAATTCACGCCATTTTTTCTTGAAAAGTTCGCCGAAAAACCGCTTGAAGATCCGTGGAATATTCTTTACGAGGCCCTAAAGACCGTGTATACTGCTTCTCAGGAACGTTCTTCTTCCTCGGGTGAATCACAATCCCTTTTCACGCAACTTCGGGCATATCTCGATGACGCCTCCCGCAAGCACCTTTCTTCCGTGCTTGATCGCGCGGTGCTTCTTTACGACGAGATCGTTGCCGGACTGTCGCAATCCCAAAAGCACGAAGAAGCACGACGGCACTTTCTCTTTCTTGCGCGTGCGCGCATGGAAGATCAAAAAAAATCATTAGAAGCGGCTATTCGGCAAGCTGAAGCGCAGGGAAACCTTGATCGTCTTCACGCACTTCTTGCTCAATACAGCGCGCTCTTATCTGAATTTCGCAAGATGCGATAATCTCTTGCTTTGTGTATGCCTGTGAAAAATATTGTGAATTCTGTACGTTCAAAGATGCGCGCGCTAGTCGATAAGAAGACTGAGGAAGAAAAAGTAAAGAAGGGAAATAAGGTTTCTGGAACGAAGGCGGCTAAGACAGGTTCGTCCTCGGTGCAAAAGTCTTCCCCAAAGACCGTACTGACCCCAACAAAGGTGCCTTCTCCGGCAAAGCTTGTTGCTGATAAAAAATCTCCACCACCATCGGAAGATGCTTTGCAGGCGGTGATTGATCGCGGCATGATGCGAGGATTCGTTACCGAAAACGAAGTGCTTTTTACGTTCGGATATATTGAAGATCACCTCGAACTTCTTGAAGAGTTCATGGAGCGCGTTGAGCGCAAGGGTCTCCACTTCGTTGAAATGAAGGAGGGCTTTTTGGGAGGAGGGAAAAGCCGAAGCGATGTTTATGACAAGCTTCGTATTACGGTTGAAAAGCGTCCTGAAGTATCCGCGCTCGCGTCAGAACTCACGCAGGATAGTATTCAGATGTACTTGCGTGAAATTGGAAAGATCCCTCTCCTTACTGCTGAAGAAGAGGTGTTGCTCGCAAAACGAAAGGAACGTAACGATAAAGAAGCTGAGCGTCGTCTTATTGAGGCAAACCTCCGCTTGGTAGTTTCTATTGCCAAGAAATTTGTAGGAAAACAGCTTTCGTTGCTTGACCTTATTCAAGAGGGAAATGTTGGACTTTTCCGTGCGGTGAAGAAATTTGAATACCGTAAGGGATTCAAGTTTTCTACCTATGCTACCTGGTGGATTCGTCAAGCAATTACGCGTGCTCTTGCTGATCAATCTCGCACTATCCGTATTCCGGTGCACATGGTTGAAACGATTAATCGTTTCAAGCAGGTTGAGCGTCGATTGATTCAAGACCTTGGACGTGAGCCTCTTCTTGAGGAGCTTGCCGCAGAGATGGACATGCCCATTGATAAGGTGGTGCACATTCAGAAGATTTCTCAAGAAACGGCATCGCTTGACACTTCAGTTGGTGACGATGACGATGATTCCAAGCTCGCGGACTTTATTGAGGACGCGAAAAATCTTTCTCCCGATAAAAGCGCCGCTCGTCAACTGCTTAAAGACTACGTTACCGAGGCGATGAAGGATCTCACGCCTCGTGAACAGAAGATTCTCGAATTGCGTTTTGGTCTTGAGGATGGTGTTTCTCATACTCTTGAAGAGGTTGGTCGAGAATTTGATGTTACTCGTGAGCGTATTCGTCAAATTGAAGCAAAGGCTCTTGAAAAAATTCAGCAAAAAGAAATCATTCAAAAGCTGAAGGATTACTAATATGAGAAAAGAAAAGCCTCAACAAAAAGAAGGGTCTCGGCGTATTATCTCTGAATACTCTTGGTATAAAGAAGAGATCGCCAAAAATGATGATGAAATAAGGAAAATTCAAGATGAAATTGCTCAAATTCATCTCGTAGAAAGTCAGGGCGGGGTGTCGTTTGTGCCAAATTCGGAGTACGCTGTTCCATATCTTGATACCAGCAAGAGCGCAAAGCGCCTCGAGGACCTGCGAGCGCGGTGGGATCACTATGCGTTTCTCAATGCTCAACTGACGAGGATAGACGAGGTTCTTGATCTTTTAGTGAAGGGGAGAGAAGAGGGGGTTTTCTTGCCGGCACTTCCGCTCACTGAAGAAGTCATGAATCTTGTTGAGCAAGCGCGGATATGCGCTGAGAACATGGGCGAACTGTGGCAGATTATACAAAATACTTCTTTTGGATTCTTATACGGATCTAAGTCTATTGCTGAATATCAGGAAGAGTATCGTGAACAAGAAGAAGGGCTAGAAGAAATTTTCTCGTCTATTGAGAGTATTGTGAAGACGTATCCAGACCTTGCGCATTCATACATCGTTTTTCCTCAGAAAAAGAAGTAATATTGTCATCAAAAAAACACCCAGTGGGTGTTTTTTTAGTTTTGCGCAATTGCAAGAAAGGGGGATTTTTGTTAGTATGAGCGGTCTTTTATCATGTCGATAAAAGACTTTTTCAAGGAGATTGTCATGGCTGCTCTATTTGTTCCGTTCGCGCTTCGTTCGTTCCCAGGGATTGGGGCTCACTTTTTGTGGCCTGAAGGCCAAATTCCCCACTGGGGGAGGGAGAGGGTGATGGATTTTCTCTTCTCCCCCGAGGAGAGGGAGATATTCAATGGGGTTCTTTGGTCCCCATTTGCCCCAAAGGGCGGGAAGAACTATTTCACCACCTCCGGAATGCGGGAGGTGATGGCAACCCCCGCTTCGGAGGAGTTGCCATCACCTCCAGAGACGCTTCTCTGGATGTATTTTAACCGAGGGGGGGTACAGGGGAGATGGGATCCTGTCGTGGTGACGGAGGTTTCCTGGGGGTCGCCGAATCCGAAGAAGCGAGACCGGTGGATCTCGTTTGATGGTGGGGTTTGGCGGGTAGGATTGACTGCAAGCCTCACTGAGGCGGATCTCGCTCGGATGTGGAGGTTAAACCTCAGGTAACCTGCACCTCTCGTACAGGACATTGTCATCGTTGGCAATGTCCTGTTTTTTATAAAAATACCCACACTCAGATGAGGTGGGTATTTTTTATTATGCACTGCGATCAGCGCGCTTGCGATCAGTTTCGGTAAGGTACTTTTTGCGAATGCGAACGGACTTTGGTGTCACTTCAACGTACTCATCACCTTCGATATATTCAAGTGCGCGTTCAAGGTTCATGTCGATAGGTGGCGTAAGACGGGTAAGGTCTTCTGCTCCCGCCGAGCGCATGTTCGTGAGTTTCTTTTCACGAATAGCGTTCACCGTCATGGACTCTTTCATGGATGCTCCAATGACCATGCCTTCGTACACGTCAACACCCGGGGAGACAAAGAGTGGTCCGCGATCTTGAAGGCCTTCAAGTGCATATGCGGTGGTAACTCCGGTAAATCCTGAAATGATTGATCCGGTGGAGCGACGCTCGATATCTCCCTTCCATGGAGCATATTCTGCGAAGTTGTGGGCGAGTGTTCCTTGTCCCTTGGTGTCAGTCATGAACTCGGTTCGGTAGCCAAGAAGTCCTCGCGTAGGGACAACGTATTCAAGGCGAGTAGATCCGTTTTCTGCGTGCATGTTGCGCATTTCTCCCTTGCGACGACCAAGCTTTTCGATAACGGTTCCTGAGAATTCATCAGGAACGTCAACGATAACGCTTTCAACAGGTTCAAAAACAACCCCATTCTCTTCCTTCATGATAACTTGAGGCTGGGAAACTTGTAATTCAAAGCCCTCACGACGCATCTGCTCAATAAGCACGGAGAGGTGCATTTCTCCACGTCCAGAAACCTTGAACTCTCCATCTCCATCAGGAAAATCAATGTGAAGTCCTACGTTAGTTTCAAGTTCTCGCTCAAGACGATCGCGAATTTGACGTGAGGTAACAAGAGATCCCTCGCGTCCAGCAAACGGCGAACTGTTTGGCATGAAGTTCATGGTCAACGTTGGTGCATCGATGGCGAGTGTTGGGAGTGCCTCTGCTTGCGCATTTCCAGCGATGGTTTCTCCTACGTAAATTTGAGAAAGTCCTGCGATTTGCACGATATCTCCCGCGACAGCTTCCTGAACTTCGATTTTTTCAAGTCCACGATGCGTATAGATTTTGCTGATTTTTCCGCTATAGCGGCTTCCGTCTGGCTTAATTGCGGTAACGGTCATGCCGTTTTTAACGATACCTTCGTAAATGCGCCCAACACCCAAACGGCCAACATAGTTGTCGTACTTGAGGTTTGCAATTTGCATGCGGAGCTCTTTGGAGGTGTCGCTTGCTGCGGGTGGAACTTGGTTGAGGATAATGTCAAAAAGTGGGCGAAGATCTTTGCTTTCATCGGTAAGTTCACGCTTTGCAACTCCATCACGACCGATGGCGTAAAGGTAGGTAAAGTTCAACTGATCGTCATTTGCACCAAGCTCAACGAAAAGGTCAAAAACCTGGTCGAGCACCCAGTCTGGACGTGCAGTTGGTTTATCGATTTTGTTAAGTACGACAATTGGTTTAAGGCCAAGCGCGAGGGATTTGCGAAGAACGAATTTTGTTTGTGGCATTGGTCCTTCGTAGGCGTCAACAAGAAGAAGAACGGAGTCGACCATGCGCAAAACACGCTCAACTTCGGATCCGAAGTCGGCGTGACCCGGGGTGTCGACGATGTTGATTTTATTTCCATCAACCATGATGGCGGTATTTTTTGCGTAAATGGTGATTCCACGCTCGCGTTCGAGTTCGTTAGAGTCCATGACGCAGGTTTCTACCTCCTCACGATCTGAAAAGGTTCCTGACTGTTTAAGCATGGCGTCAACGAGGGTTGTTTTGCCGTGGTCAACGTGGGCGATGATGGCGATATTGCGAATATCCATACAAAAGGCGCATATCCGTGCAGGTGTCTGAACGGTGGCATGAAGAAAAAAAGAGGAAAACGCCGAAAAAAACGGCGCTTTTTCGCGAAAATATTAGCATTTTTCTCGGTGAAGGTCAAATGCTTGAGAATTTTTCATTATTTCACTTCAAGAACAGCGACTCCAATACGAGTTCCCCCTGTTCTTTAAGAATGCAATTTGCCCAACATTCTGTGTTTGCGGCGGCATCGGCCTGACAGTTATGCATAGGCATCCATTTCACCTCAGTAACTTCGTCATCCTGAACCTTGAGGTCAGTCGGCGTTCCATTAAAGCGAACGGCGTAATTTTCAAAGAAAACCTTTTTGACTTCGTTACGGCCCTTATCAACGAAAAAGAATTCTTCTAATGGAAGGTTAAGGCCAGCTTCCTCGCGCAATTCTCGTTGAGCCGCTTCTTTGATAGTCTCGCCGGCACCAACATGACCACCGAACCACGTTGACCACTTTCCGCCTGCAACATCCATCTTGTCGCTACGTTTTGAGACGAGGATTTCTCCCTGATTATTCACAACCCAAACACGCGCAACGCCATACCAAAAACGAGGAGGCTGTTGTTTTACCTCGGATCGAGGGCGGGTCTCGGTTGGGTTTCCAGAGTCGTCAAAACATTGAAGAAGTTCTTCGTGTGCCGCGTTTGTCATACGAAATGTAGAGTATCTTGTTTTATGAAAACGCAAAAGCCCGGAACCATATGGTTTCGGGCTTTTTCTTGGTCACCTCCCGGTTCTTTATTGTGGGAATGGGTCGTGATGGTTCTGCGACCCGGTCTCGCTTGGAGCTTTTGAGGGGGTATTCAACGTACCTTCTATGTGCTCCTCGACTCTGTCCCGATTGGGTAGAGCTATAAAGCGCAAAATTGAAATCAATTTTTTAGGGTAAGTGACACCCAGGCGTCGCTACCAATTCCCCAGCCATGAATGCGGTACATTTGATCGCCAACTGCCAAAAAATCCCAATCTGAAACGAAAACTTTTTCTCCATCAACCGTAAACGTAAGTTTACCGTAAACAACAGGTAGAAGATCGAATGCAATGTTGATGCCGTTGATGTTTTTCGATTTTCCTTCTTGGATAATAATAGATCCATCGGATTCCGCTTTACGGATTTCCCGAGCGGCCATTAATTTATCTGGAATGATATCGTGGATATAGTACGCGAAATACAGTGCTCCAATGATAATAAATGGGGTAAGTACTATGGCGAAGATTACTTTTTTCATATCGTATTTTTTCACTGAACATTATATCTAATAAATCGAAAACCCGCTTCCATTGCTGGATGCGGGTTTTCTTGGTCACCTCCCGGTTCTTTATTGTGGGAATGGGTCGTGATGGTTCCGAGACATGGATTCGAACCATGATTAAGGGATTCAGAGTCCCTCGTCCTGCCGTTAGACGATCTCGGAATGAGGCAGGGATAGTATGCCAGAGCTTTTGCCTCTTGCCAAGCCCTGAAAGGTTTGTATAATAGAAACCACTTAATTATTTTATTGTTATGCTTACGACGCTTGAAGAAAAAACAGAACTCGAATTCGCAGTTCTTCCCGTGGTCGCTGCTACCGGCGATGAGGATGCTTTTGGTGATGAAGAAAATGAAGATGAGGATGAGATGGATGGATTTGGTGAAGTTGGCGAAGGACTTGAAGATGAGGATGGAGAAGATGAAGAAGAGGTTCTCGACTAATTTCTTCCAAGAAATAAAAAAACTCCCACAAGGGAGTTTTTTTATTGCATCGCTTCAAGGTGCGCAAGAACTTCCTCTCGTGTTTTTGCAAGCATAAGTGCTTCTTTATGAGGCTTGATGTGAGGAATTCCCTTAAAATACCACGAAAGATGCTTTCTAAAAGTAGTAACCGCTCCTTCTCCATGATGTTCAAGATGAAGTAGGAAATGGCGACGTACAACACGTACTCGCTCACTGAGTGTGAGTGGGGGGACTGACTTTCCCTCGCGAAGAAGCGCGTAGTCCGAAAAGAACCAAGGATTGCCAAGTGCTCCTCGGGCAATGAGTGCGCCGTCGGCACCTGACCGTTGGAGAGCTTCATTGACAAGTTCCGGCTTATGAATATCGCCATTTACAAGAACGGGGATGTTTTTGACGCGCTTTCGTGCTTCGCCAACCATATCCCAATCGGCAACGCCTGAATATCCTTGAGCCTTTGTACGTCCGTGAATGGTAATAAGATCAGCGCCGGCATCTTCGAGGACCTGAACAAAAGTAAGGCAGTCTTTCGGATCGGACCAGCCAAGACGAATCTTTACCGAAAGGGGAGTGGTGATTGCGTGTTTGACCGAGCGAACAATGCGTGCCGCTAGTTCGGGGTCTTTCATGAGTGCGCATCCGTTGAAGTTGTGCACGATTTTATACACAGGGCATCCCATGTTGAGGTCGAACCCTTCGGGAGCATGTTCCGCGGAAATGCGCGCGGCCGCTTCGGCCATAATCGCAGGATCGCTTCCGAAGATCTGTTGAATAAGTGGCCGCTCTGTTGGATGAATGTCGGTCATTCCAAGGGTTTTTTCATTGCCACGAACAACAGCTTCCGCGGAGACCATTTCTCGGAAGACAATGCAGGTATCGCGGTCTTTGCCTAGACGTTCTGCGGTGACTTCGCGAACGATTTGGCAAAAAGCTGAATCGGTCATGTCTGCCATGGGGGAGAGGCAGAGGATGGGCTTTTCTAGGGAGTTCCAAGAAAACATAGATATGCAGTGTAACAGAGGTGGGCGGAATAATCCACTTGCCTACCCAAAGTTGCGTGAAGTATACTTGCTGTATATTTTTTTGTATGGCAAATCTTGCATTTTCTGAAGAAGAAATCTTTGATCGTATTGTGGAGGAAGGGGTGATTCGCGGAACGGTGACGCAGGAAGAATACGCAAGTCTTGTGGAAGACGTGCTTAACGATATGGTTGATATGGGTGAGATTCGAGCATCTGCCGCAGGGCAACTCACACAGCGTATCGGTGAGCGTTTTGGAGAATTTGAGCGACGATATCAGGAGGAAGCGTAAAAGCGGGTATGAAACTCTCGTTTCATGGGGCGACGGAGGAGGTCACGGGATCTTGTTTTTTGCTTGAAACGGAGCACGGAAACATTCTTGTTGACTGCGGAATGAAACAGGGAGAGCGAGTATGCATGTTGCGTGATCATGATGATTTTACGTTTGATCCAAAAAATCTTTCTGCCGTGCTCGTAACCCATGCGCATTTTGATCACACAGGGCGTCTTCCTGAGCTTTTTGCAAAAGGATACACGGGAAAGGTCTACATGACTCCACCAACAAAGGCGCTCTCAGAGATTATTCTCGATGATTCTCTTGGCATCATGTCAGAAAATGCTGAGCGATGTGGCGATGTGGTTCCTTACTCCGAGGAAGATGTTCGGGAGTATCTTCGTCATGTTGTTGGGGTAAATTACCATACTACATTTGAACCTGTTCCCGGCGTTTCGGTGATGTTTCATGATGCTGGTCATATTTTAGGGTCTGCGTACATTTCTCTCGATGTTCATGGGAAGCGTTTAGTTTTTTCGGGAGATATTGGAAATAATGACGTTCCAATTCTTCCTGATACCGAAGCGCTTCATCATGCGGACGTTGTCGTGTGTGAATCTACCTACGGAGATCGTGATCATGAGCCAACATCATTTCGCCGAGAAAAACTTCGTGCATTTGTTGAGAAGATTTTGCGCAGACATGGAACGGTGATTATTCCAGCGTTTTCGCTTGAGCGAACTCAGGAACTGCTCTACGAGTTGGATGTGTTGGTTACCGAGGGAAAGCTTCCTCAAATTCCCGTATATCTCGACAGTCCTCTTGCGATACGGGCTACGTCAATTTATCGACACTACGCACAATACCTATCCTTTGATCACCCCATGATGCAGAGGGACTTTTTCTCGTTTCCTTCACTTCGAGAAACGGTGACGGTTGATGAGAGTAAGCGTATCAATGACGATCATCGGCCGAAAATTATTATTGCTGGAAATGGCATGATGACAGGTGGAAGAGTGCTACATCACTTGTTGCGCTATCTTGATGATGAAAAGAATGGCCTTTTGGTTATAGGATTCCAAGCTCCGGGAACGCTTGGTCGAGCAATTATGCAGCGTCACGAAACGGTGCGCATCTTTGGATCATCGGTACGCGTTCGTGCTGAGGTAGGAAATATCGAGTCATTTTCTGCGCATGGAGATCGTGAAAAACTTGCTTCTTGGCTCAAGGCAACTGAGGGCGATCCTAAGAAGATTTTTCTTGTTCATGGCGAAGATACAACAAAACAAGCGTTCTCCCAGTATCTTGGAAAAACGCTTGAAAGCGATATTCTCATTCCTCGCTTGCATGAGGTTTTTGAGCTGTAAGAGCATCGTGAGTTGATGTGATGTGTGTAAAAATACGCTCAAGGAGCATATTTTCTTCACGGACTTCTTTTGCAAAAGCCTTTCCTAGAAGGGTGACGTCTTGAGGTGATAGCGTTGGTACGATATCAAGAAGAGTCTGTTTGTCTTTCTCTGAAAGAGGGCTTGTGTTAATAAGGATGATGAGCGCCTCTTTGGGTTCCATGATTGTCATAGGGGATTATTCTAAAAATACATCAGCGGCTTTTTCGCGATCTCTTTGTTGTTTGCTTTGTTGATAGTCGGCAATGCGTTGAGCACTAAGTTTGAGAAAAGCTTGAATTCTTGGAAGGTCTTTCTTGAACTGCAATGCGCTTGGAATTGCGTGTGACGGAAAAATGAACCCAAAGCATGGTTCAAAAATTTCCGAAACGATATTGTAGACAAAGGGAACATCCGGAGTTGTGTTAAGGAGCGTTCTTTCCCCATGCTTCATGGTCATGCCTCGAAGGATGGCAAAAGCTTTCAGGGTATCTACGAGGCCCGATGAGGCTTCTCCGATTCCCGGAATCGTATCGATGAACACAAGAAGAAGATTGATGACGGTTCGTAGTGATGCGTCGATGCCCTCGTGAGTTTCTGGATACTTCACGAGCTCTGATTTGAGATATTCAAGGAATTCTTTGTTCAAGAGGGGATTTTTCTGTTCTGGCAAGGAAGTGCGTTCACCGCGTTTTTTTTCGTTCATCATAGTTCGAAGAAGTGAGTAGCCCAAGTATACCAAGCGCGTACTTCCGGTGTGCCATCAAAAGCGAATGGTGTTGAAGTAATGCTTTCATTGGTAAGATGATAGGTTGTTGCAATAGCGCTTGTGGTTCCCGTGGGATTGGGGGAGAGAAGATATTCGTCGTGTGGCGTTGTGAGCGTTGCCTGTCCTTCGTGTACGACGACGTCCGCACGAGACTCCCATCCATACATCACGACGCTTACCAGTCCTTGTGTATGAAGCGTCGCTGAACGGAGTAGGAGGTCGCAGTCTCCCTTGGCAAAAAATCTTCCTCCAAGAAGACGTATGAGCGGAGGTGAGACTCGGGAGTCTTCAAGATAAGCTTCTGATGATGTGCTAAGGAGAAGAGTGCATGTGTTGAGGGTGCTTTTTCCGTAGGATGAAAAGGTTGTTGAAAGATATTCGCCGATGGCTAAGGGGGATGTGGTATGCGGAGCGACTTCTTCGAGAGAGAATTCCTCAAATGTAAACATTTGAGGCTTTCGAAGATCAAGACGTAAAGAAAGAAGAAGTACAGTTGCGCATACGACGGTACAGATTCCTGCGGATAACTGTATTGCCCTTGGGGAGATTTTTCTTTTACCGTGCAAAAACATATGACCTTAAATGAGGTGGAGCTTTCTGCCAAGCGTAGCATATTTCAAAAAATTCTTCTCGCATGGTACGCGGCAAGTCACCGCGAGCTTCCTTGGCGAAAAATAGAAGATCCTTACGCTATTGCGCTTTCGGAGATCATGTCTCAACAAACGCAGGTTGATCGGGTTATTCCCAAGTGGCAAGCGTGGCTTGAGGAGCTTCCCACGTGGGAGGCGGTGGCAAGAGCTGATGTGCCTACTATTCTCAGGCTTTGGAGCGGGCTTGGGTACAATCGTCGAGCGCTTGCGCTGAAACGTTTGGCCGAGGAAGTGGTAAGACGTGGAGGACTCCCGAGATCGATTGATGAGCTTGTTACGCTTCCGGGGATAGGTCCATACACCGCCGCGGCGATAGCGGCATTTGCGTACAAAACTCCTCATGCGGCCGCGGTTGATACCAATGTTGATCGTGTGCTTCGGAGAGTGTATGGAGCGCATAGCATGTCTGCGCGGGAAATTAAAGAGCTTGCCGTGTGGAGTGTTCCAGATGACGTCGCTTCGTGGAATCATGCACTTATGGATCTTGGGGCAAGCAAGTGTGCTGCGCGAAAGCCTCAGTGTGCCTCGTGTCCTCTTCGAGATGTTTGTGCTTCATATCCTTGCGCTGGGGGAGAGATTGTTAAGGCTCGTCAAAAGAAGTTTGAAGGATCTGATAGGATGTTTCGTGGAAGAATTTTGCGAGTCTTACATGTGGAATCATCCGTGGGCACTGAGGCGCTTTTGCGACATGTTGGTCTTGGTGATAATCCTTCGCGCGGCGAAGAGATTCTTCGGGGTCTAGTTCGTGAGGGATTTCTTGCGTATGACAACGATGGAACTTATAGTATAGCTAAGGAAGTAATGTAATTCTTATCTCCAGAATGTATGCTTTACGAATTTTATGGTGACGAGTGTCCTCATTGCTTGGTAATGATGCCGATGGTGGAAAAACTTGAACGAGAACTTGGTGTTACGGTAGAGAAGTTTGAGGTTTGGAATAATGAGGAGAACGCAAAGAAGCTTCATGATATTGATCAGGGTGTTTGTGGCGGTGTCCCATTCTTTTACAATGATGTGACTGGTCAAAAAATTTGTGGATCTTGCGATGAGGCAGAGCTTCGTGCGTGGATGTTAGGATCCTCGGTGTAGTATGAAGAATCTTGGAGGATTTCGCGCGGTTTTTTTGGGATGCGTGGCGATGGTGCTTTTTGGTATTGGATGCATTCCGTCGTCATGGTCGTTGGGTGCAAGAGATCTTTCTCCTGATGATCTTGTACTTGCCGAGGGAACGATGCTCGAGGTAACTCCTTCGCACGCGGCACTGGGGGATCTTTTGCAAAAAACGCATCTCGAACCTCGCGAGATAACGCTTACGACATTTACCGATGATCTTTTGCGTTTTTCCTGGAAGCAGTCGTACGAAGAAGAAACCTTAGCATCAAAAGAGGCTCGAAGTTTAGCAGAACACGCTCCCGTGGGGACTGACGTTGAAGTTCCTGATGCAGTCTATGAAACTCTTTTACGAGAGGGAAATGTGGGGATCGTTGGTCATCGTGAGGGTACGAGATTCGTTGTTCCAAGTATGTGGAGTGAGGGAGAGAGTAATTTTTCGGGAAGTACCCATGCGGTGCTCCTGCTTTCAAAAGAAACCTACGAGCAACTTCAAACAACCAGACAAGCTCGAGTAACGGTCGGATCTACGCAGGATATCTTCGCTGTAGTGAGTGACTACCTTGGGTACGCTTCGGATCTCGCTGTGTCGCTTGCTCAAAAAGCAAACGTAGCACTTCCTGATGGTGGTGCTACGCTTGATGAGTTTATGACGCTTACCGCGGATTCAGCATGGGGAACATATACGCTTACGTATGGGGAAGATCGCGTAACGGTTCCTGTGCTTATTGCAGAGAATATGTTTGCTCGCTACACCATTCTCGCACGAGCAGATGCGCCGCTTGTGCTTGCATGGGAGCCTCGGGGGGTATCATGGATTTCTTCCGTAATGGGTACGCTTATGCCCGGGGTGCTTCTTGAAGGGTATCGTATTACGCAAATTTCTCAACCCAGCGAGGATCAACAGCAACTTCAAGGGCAATAAAGTACTTTCTTCCAGAAACGCCCTCGAGTTCGTTGCGAACCGACTGACTAATTTCTTTAATGCCACGAGCTCCTTTTCCGATAATCATCGGCTTGTAGCGTTCTGCGCTGGTATAGACAATGCCGTGAACATAGGTGGTGCCATTTTCGCGTTGCGCGATCTCGTCAACTTCAACGTGAGTAGAGTAAGGAACCTCCTTGTCGAGGCGAAGAAAAAGCTTCTCGCGAATTAATTCCGCCATCCAGTCTGCGTTACTCAGGTTTGTATATTGAAATTCTGGATAGGGAAGTTCTTCGCATTCTGGCATGTGGGTAAAGAGCCATCGAGAAAGCGTGTCAACGTCCTTTCCGGTCATAGCCGAAACTTCGGCGTATGCGGTAAATTTCTTAGAAAGATCTCGGTAGAAATCAAGATAGTTTCGCGATTGAGGATCATCTATTTTATTGATAACAAGAAGTGTTGGAGCGGTGACGTGTTCAAGAAGACGAAACGCTTGCTTCTCTTCTTCGCCAATTGCTCGCGTAGGATCTACAACATAAAGAATGGCATCAACGTCATGCAATGCCTCTTTCGCGTACGCAAGAAGCGCTTGTGTAAGAGGGTCGCGTGCTTTTTGCATGATACCCGGAGTATCAACGAAAACAATCTGTCCTTCTTCCCGAGTAATAACGCCTTGAATGGGGCGGCGAGTGGTTTGTGGTTTAGGAGTCGTGATAGCAACCTTGGTACCAACAAGGGTATTAAGAAGCGTTGACTTTCCAACGTTTGATCGTCCGATGATGGCGACGAATCCAGCTTTTTTCATAGTGTCGAGGTTATCGCGCAGTATGTTTGCGCGCCAAAAATAAGACAAAGAATATACACATTTTTTTAAAAAAATGCAACCCCCAACCTCATGCACAAGCGTGAAAAAGATATGCTATACTGCGTATATATGAAAAAACAAGGAGGAGTTCGTTCAACGGTAAAAAATCGCGAGTCACAAAGCTCGTCAGTGGCAAATAATGGATCATGGCGTATGTGGATTCTCACATGTGCCGCGCTCGCATTCTCATTGCTCGTTATGGTGCTTCTTATGAAGCAGAATAATGCACTCACCAACCGCATCATGCAATTGCGTGACACGGGATATGTTGCGGAGCAAGGTTAAGATACCTCTTGCTAAAACATCCTCCGCTCGTGAGTGGAGGATGTGGCTTTTGACGGTCATTACGCTAGCGCTCGTTGTGGTTGTTTTGCGTATCATGACAGAAAATTACTTGCGAGTCGTCAAGACGCTACATGCATTGCAGGAAACGGTGTATACACTTCGCTATGCAGACACGTCGTGTGACGTTGGTCGACGTTGTCTTGTTTACGATAACGCCTCGCAACGTCTTGCTGGAGTTGCGACGATGACGCTCGCGCCTCTTGAAGAGAGTTTATGGATGCATGATGGTGAGGTATCGTGTCCGACGTTTCAGCTTCTTGCAAGCAATGACAATCGATTGGAGGAAGAGTTTTTTAATCCACAGCAGAGTCGTTCACTTGTGACACTTTCCACAAACGATGCGAGTCGGGTAACGGAAGCATTTGCTCGCGAAGTCTCCACGTACCGTGTCTACATCACGCCACAAGAAAATATTGAGGAGCCTTGTTCTTCAAGAGTTTCCTTGATTGAATAAAAACCACCCAGATCTTGGGTGGTTTTAAAATTCTTTACGCTCATGACGATCTTTTGGAGAATTTTTTCCTGTGAAGACCTCGGTATAATATTCTTGATAACGAGGATTTTTAAAGATAATACGCTCAACGTTTCTGGGGATGGAGAGTGTTGAGAAATCTTTAAAAAATTTTTCAAGATCTTGTCGTGTGACGTCATTGCTTGTTACTTTGGGAAAAATGAGGAGTGCTCTGCAGGTTTGTGGAATGGGGGTCTTTGGAATCCTTGTTTGAGAGCACCGTATGCCAAAAGTAATGACATGTTCGGGGTAGGTGGTTTTTTGCGACTGTTGTGCGGGAAGGATGAGTGTTGTAATGCCTCGGGGAAGGCCTTCTTTGGGAAGTTCTCCGTCAAATGCTGAAATATTGGCGATATTCTTTGGGATAAAGTTGGTTTTTTCAAGGACAAGGTGTTGTATTGAGGGCTGTACCGATCCGGGGAAGAGGTTTTCTGTTCTTTCGGAAAGAACAAGTTTGCCAATGGATTTTGGTGGAAAAATATTTTCTCCATTGACGGTATCTTTTAAGGTGAGTTCAGGAAGAAAGTTGGGAAGATGAATGTCTGCGGATGATGCGTTGATGGTAACGTGCTTCGCGCCTGGCATGATGGTTATGTTCTGCCACTGAGTACTTCTGTCAAGAATAAGGTGTGTAATCTTTCCCGAGAAGATGCGCTCTTGATTGCTTCCTGGAATGTTTCCACTAATGGAAATTTCTCCTCCTTGTGCGAGGTGAATGTTGGGAATGGTGTTGCGGAGATCGAGTTTACTGCAGAAGAACTGATGGTTGCGGAGCGTGTTTATGTACATATCCGCATTCCCGGTATTTCCCGATGGCATAACTTCTACAGATCCAAAGAAGGCTATTGTGGATTCGCTTTCAAGTCTTGAGAGAAGGTTATTTTGGAAGGTCATGACATCTCTTGTCTCAAGTTCGCTGAAAGCGGGATTGTGCTTTGATCGTGAATAATAGATAACCTTTATCTGAGAATCTGGGATGAGTGTATGTCCGATATTAAAAGCATTAAATTCGATAACCTCCTCTTCCTTGCAGGAAAAACGGCGAGCAAAATATTTTTTCGTGAGCGCAGTTCCACTCTCGGTAACGGTGTACTCATTTCTTAGCAATACGGCACATTCCTGATCTATGTCCGAGAATTCTTCGTTACCGAAATGGTAGCGGATAAGAGAAGTGCTCCAGAGCGCCTCAAGGATGAGAAATTTTTCTTCTTCAGACTTTTTCAGGAGATACTCTCCGATGGCCTGACGAATACGTGTGAGCGTATCTTTTCCAACATAGCGATCTCTCTGCGTTAGGAGATGCTTTACCTGAATTTCTTGGAAAAGATGCTTGAGTCGAAGAAGATGTTGAAGCGAAGAAAACATTTCTCGTAGAGATAGCGTGGGAAATTCTTGCTTGAGGGATTCTTCCAGATCAAGAAGTGTTTTTGGAGGCTCTTTTTGCGCGAGGATGTCATTTTCTTCGCGGTACGTTGCAAAAAATTCGTGCATGAAGTCAAGCATGACGGCGCAGACAGCTTCAGTCTTTGGGATGGGGTAGAGAAAGGTTTTTAGCCATGAAGAAAAAAGGCGCATCTCCATTCTTGGATGAAATTCGCAGGAGGAAAAGTTTTTTTCAAGTAAAAGCCTTTCGCTCTTCAGTGTTTCCACTGGCGCCAGTTCACGCTTCATACATTAGCCATTTTTAAAAAAATCCTTATAAGCCTTTCGGGCCTCATCGTTAGTAAGTACGCGGGGAGCGTGATTTTCTTGGGTGAAATTTGGAAAACTTTGCGCATGGCCATCCCCAGACACTTGATAATGGGATGATAGTCTTTTTACTCCCCGCGGGATAGTGTTTTGTGGTGGGGTACTTTGTGGGAATAGTATTGTGAGATTGGAGATGTCTTCTGGTAGTTCTGGAGGAGCGTTGGTTGGCTTTACGTAAAGCGTTACGTTTGGTACGGTGGGAATTTCGAGTTTTTTACCAAATATTGGTCCTGAAATTTCTCGCATCGTGAGGTTTTGAAGATTTTTTGGGTAAGCTTCCACTATTGATAAGCCGCGCTCCAGATCAAGATGCATAAGGCCGCGTGCCTTAGAGGCGATGGTTTCTTGGGTGGGGAAGTTGCTTCTATTAACACCTCGCATGGTGAGGCTTGTGAGGTTGTCAATGGGAAGGATTTCTGTCCAAATTCTACTCTCGGTATTTTGCAAGATAAGAGTTTTGAGGTGGGGGTTGATTTCAATGGACTGAGGAATTTTTGAAAAGGAAAGATCAAGGCTTTGTAGATATGGAACCTGTAGTAATCGTGAAACAGGACTAGAGAGTTCTAGGTGATATATTCCCGCTCCAAGTGCGAGATCTTTAAGTGGTCGATGGACGGATATGGATCCATATCCTGCAACTTCACAGGAAGATGGTTCAGTGGTCTCTTCGCCAAGCTCACTGTCGCAGTACGTGATATTGGCGTAGTGCAGACGCATACTGCTCGGTTGAACGTCACTTAGTCGTACATTTCCTTGAAAAATACCAAAAGTGCAGACACGTTCCGCGGTCTCTTGTTTCCGTAGATCAATATTCCCCACGAAATACATTCTCTTACAATTCGCATTGTAGCGTTCTTCAATGGCTGAAATATCGACGTCCTCAAAGTTTATGACTTCTGGGAAATTTTTCTGAGAATAGAGCGCGTAGAATACGCGTGGATATTTTTTTTCAGTTAAGACTCTGTAGAGATCTTCTTTCGTACAGACAACGTCTTCTTCTTTGCAAGAAAAGAGATCAGCAAGAAGCCCCTTAGCGTCTTCTTCTGAGAGAGAATATTCGAGTTCTAAGCAAATATCTTCTAAATTTTTAAAGATATCTTTATCAAAAAAATACTGCACTCGCGCACGCATGAGGAGAGATTTTTTTAATCTTTGCTGATGATCATTTGGGAGATCTTCAAAGATTGATATTTTTCCTGCAAACTTTGTCCGTATATCTTGGCTAGTTGAGTCTAGTGAGAGACCTGATAACTTGAGAAAAGAATCTATAGTACAGAGGTCGTCAATGGCGATAAAAAGCTCTTGAATGGAGAGATTTTTTTCTTTAAAAAAGTCTTTGTATTCTAGGAATAGTTGCTCAACGCGATTACTCTCTTGTGAGAATGGGGGTGTATTTTTTAAGTAATGCGTTTTCCAGATATCAAGAAGCACGCTAGTAGTTTCGACGTTGTAAGGCGAAAGATTTACTAAAAATTTACGACAAAAACGAGCAAATGCGGCATTGTGAAGTGTTGGATACTTCTCCATCTCTTCAAGGTTTTTTTCAAGGATGAGAAGATTTTTTTCCTGCGTCGATTGGTCTCGCTCGGGATTTTTTGGCATTAACTCACGCTTCATACATTAGCTATTTTTTAAAAATTTCTCATAGGCTTCCCGAGCTTCACGCAAAGGAATGACGACGCGGGTTTCTTGTGGAAGTTTGAGACCCGAGAAGAATGTTTGATAAGATCGCGCATTAAATGATACGGGATTCGCTACTGATGTAGAACGATAATTGAATTCCACTGCTGGCGTGCTCTCGAAGAGGAGTGTGAGACGCCGGGTTTCTTGAGGTATCGTGATGCTTGGGGTATTTGGAGTGACATGAAGAATGAGGTGAGGAATGCTGGGGAGTTCAGTGGGGGATTTGTGCCCAAGATTTTTTATTTCAAGACAGAGAAGCGATGATGAATAGCATTCTTTTAATGCGAGTGGGTATGCAAGGGTGAGGTTTATAAGACTTTGTGCTTCTCGAATCCGGTGACTTTCTGACATGTGAGTTTCGACGGTAAGATCGGTGAGAGATGAGAGGAGTTGTTTGTTGATGTATCTAAGGCCACCTTCGCTTCGAAGGGTTAGTTTTCTGAGATCGCTCGGGAGCGTGCATGTTTCTGGGTCTGCGATATCTGTATCGATAATGATGTGAGTTGATGATGGTAGCGTTGATGCATACCATGTACTTTTGAATGTTGTCTCGTAAATACCCGGGTCGAGGTTAACGTTGCAAGGTAGTTCCATGCACACAGTTCCCTTTCCTTGAATATGCATAGGAAGCAGTGGTTCCGGTTCTTTTTTGGCTTCTTCAGTTAGTGGCATTTCCAGGGCGGGTTTTGCGTAGATAAGTTTTCCATAGTTAAGATGAATATTCTTTTCCAAGTTTAATAACATCACACTCCCTCTAAAGATCGCTCGTGAGAGAAGTGGTTCTGCGTGAAATTCTTCGAAAATAGAGACGTCTCCAATGATGACGGGATTTGTTTTAATTTGAGGGTGTTGTATGAGCTTTTGAAGGTATGGATATCTTCTAAGGTTTAGATCATTGCCATGCGCATAATCCAAGTAAAGAACGGAAAAAAGCTTGCCTTTATTTGCCAAGGCTTCTGCGTCTGCAAGTGAGAAGACTACATCATCTTCTTCGCATGAGAATTCTTCTGCAAGAAGTGATTGTCGATCTTCTTTTAAAAAGAGATCATTGATTTTTTTGCAGATATAGTGAAGGTTTTTTTGTGCTGAAAAAAAGTTTGAGAAGATGTGGAAAAGTCTGTGTCGATGGATAACCACTCGTTGTAGTGCTCTTTTTTCTGAAGATGGCAGGTTGGCGTATACTTCGTCACGAGCTGTTTTTGGTATTCTCTGGGAGATTTCTTCAGTGCTTGAAGTAAGCGAGAGGTTGCAGAGGGTGAGAAATTTTTCAAGAACGCAGAAATCCTCAAAGGCGCCGATGAGATCCTTTGCCTCAATGTGTGCCTGTGTAGATAGTCCCATGTAGTCAGCGCATTCAAAGATGGTCTTAAGCTTTGCAATATTCTCTTCTGGAGATGTGGGGGCGCTGAAGATGCCCTGATAGTAATCAAGGAGTGTTGAGAGTTTTTCCAAAGACGCTTTTTCGTTGGTACTAAGAAATGTCTTGCAAAAGGCGCCAAATGCACGGTGATGAATGTCATCTGATGCGGCGATGTCGCTAAGTATCGTAAGAATGTGCTCTATTTCGTGGGGACGTTCTACGCGTTCTTTTGTGGCATTGGGACTTTCTTTCAGCATACATGGTAAGTATACGTTGTTTTCTCGTGAAAAAAATAGTTCGTGAGGATAGAAAAACGCCCCTAGGAGGAGCGTTTTTTAAGAGTTGCAACAACTTCAACGTGTGGTGTGTGGGGAAACATGTCAATAGCCTCCATGAAGGTTACGGTATAAAACTCCTTAAGGAGTGCCATTTCTCGTGCAAGATTTTTATAGTTGCAAGACACGTAAACAATATCTTGAGGTGCCCGAGGATCCTTGAGGGTTTCAAGCGTTGAGGGATGAAGTCCTGCACGTGGAGGATCAAGAAGTACGATGTCGGGTTGATAGCTTAGCCAATCGACCTGTTCAGTGGGTTGTGCAAGGTAGGTGACCTTGTCTTCAAGATGATTGATCATTGCATTTTGCCGTGCGTCATCGATAGCTTCTGGAACGATTTCGATACCAAGAGTTTTTTTTGCCTTGCCTGCAAGTGCAAGGGAGAAGAATCCTGTTCCGCAGTAAAGATCAAGGAAGGTTTTTCCCGAGAGATCTCCGAGGGCTCGAGTTACGGCATCAAGAAGAAGGGGGGCGGCATGCGGATTAGTTTGGAAGAAGGCGTTTGGTGAAATGCGATAGCGTACATTGGCGATTTCTTCCTCAATAAATCCCTTTCCTGAAATAATGCGATACTCCCCTCCATGTGAAACGTCCGATGGGGTGTGGTTAATCGCCCAAAGTACGGTAAGATGGCCATCTTTATGGGTGTCTTCAAGATTCTTCACGAGATCGTGGAGCGTAGCGGTAATGCGAATCTCGTGTTCAGAATTTTCCGGAGCACTCGTGACAATAGTTACCATGCTTTCTTTTTGTGTTGTTGTGCGAATAACCGCGTAGCGCAAAGTTCCTGTTATTGCCTTTCGATCAAAGAAAGAGAGTCCGCAGGTTTTCGCCCAAGATCGACACACGGCAAAGAGTTCATCAATTCGCTCATCGGCGAGGAAGCAGGGGTGATTATCAATGACGCGCCACCACTTTCCTTGTTCGCGTAGTCCCACACTGCCTTGCCAATCGATGACAAAATCCATGCGGTTACGATAGTGATCGATTTTTGGAGATGCGTGTATGGCATTTACGGTATAGGGGAGTTCCTTGAGCGCGAAGGAGGCATTGATATCGGCTTGTTTTTGTGTGAGCTGATGTTCGTAGGCAATATGGCTCCATCCGCAACTTCCGCAGACGTCGGCGTTTGGGCAAAGGGTTGGTGATGACATAAAAAAAGAAACGTCCAAGAGTATTGGACGTTAGCCTAACACTCCTCCGGCAAAGAATCCAGGGGAGCGAGGAGGTAGATACCCCTGAAAGTCCATACCCCGAGCATGAACTCGCCCTGAGGCGTCGTTAGGGCGCTGATAGCACCAACGAGTGCTTCTTGGCACTCGTAGCTCGCGGGCTGCTCATCATCGCGACCGAGGGCCTCCATGACGCGAAGCGTTGCCGAGGCTTCGCGGGAGGAGAATTTCGCGTCGACCTGCTTGTTGCACGAAAGCTCGACGAGCTCTTCGTCGAGCACAGCTCCGAGGAGTATGAGATCTCCTAGGAGCTGAATTCTCCCCAGTCGGCTCTGGGGGAGTTCTAAGCATCGGCGGGTGATCATCCTGCCGACGCAGGGTGTCGTCCAGGGTCTTGCCATGTCACCTCCTTTGCGAGCGTAGCAAATTTTTGCAACTCTTACGAATTTTTGAGGATAAACATCGCAACCCCCGCGGCAACCGAAACATTGAGCGATTGTTTTTGTTCCATGGGAATCACGAAACTTCCATCGCAATGTGCAAGAACTTCAGATTCGACGCCGGTGACTTCATTGCCAAGAATGAGCGCAATGCGAAGATTGTTTTTTGGGGAGAGAATTTCTGCCGACGGTGTTTGCTCGAGTGCGAAGACGCTAAAGTCTAAGTTCTTGCAGATTTCGATTGCTTCGTGTATCGCACAGGATTCCCAGGCGACAATGCGCTCCGCTCCAAGTGCGACCTTGGCAATCTCCTTTCTTGGGGGAGTTGGGGTATATCCGGTGAGAAAAATTTTCTCAATACCAAAACATGCCGCAGATCGGAAGATTGCTCCAACGTTGTGCATGCTTCGAATGTTATGCGCGATGACGATCATGAAAGTAGCCTGCCAGAACCCGCGACTTTTCTCAAGTCATTGTCTTTTTTTGAGGTCTTCTGCATGATATGGGCTATATGCAACGTCTTTCAATTGTTATTCCTGCAAAAAACGAGGAGCATTTTCTCCCCATTCTTCTTGAAAGTATCAAACAGCAGACGTTGCAACCGGATGAAATTATTATTGCCGACGCGGGGAGTACTGATGGGACGGTCACTCTTGCTGGGCAATATGGATGTCGTGTGGTGAAGGGTGGCATGCCGGGACCGGGGAGAAATGCTGGCGCACGTGCGGCGATGGGGGATATCATCCTTTTTCTTGATGCTGATGTTCTTTTACCGCAGAACGATTTTCTTGAGCGCGGACTCGAGCAGTTTTCCCGACGAGATCTTGCCATTGCTACGGTTGACGTTATTGTTCCTCATGGGAACGCTTTTGATCGGGCAGTTCATGCTTTTTACAATAGATATGTAAGACTTTGGGGGAGTGTACATGCTCACGCTCCGGGATTTTGCATGTTTGTAAAAAAAGAACTTCATAATGAAGTGGGTGGTTTTGATGAAACTGTACGATTTTGTGAAGATCATGACTATGCGGGTCGTGCCGCAAAGCGAGGAAGGTTTGGTTTTCTTGATGGTATTTCCATTGCGGTAACAACGCGACGACAAGAGCGTGATGGAAGGCTTGGTATGGCCATAAAATACGCCCTCGCTGAACTTCACCTGCTCTTTTTTGGTCCAATTCGTCACGATGGTTTTCGTTACGGCTTTGGTTACGCAAAAGAAGTTCTTGAAAAGGTACACGATCGTCAGAAAAAGTCTTAAATAAGACTCTTGTGAACAGAGTCTAGGGTTTTTTAGCAAAAGTGCTATGCTACGGGCATCTATGCCAACGTTTTTTGAAAAAACTCTTGCTCGTCTAGCGAAAAAGCATCTTGCAGAACATAAGCCTCACGTTATTGCGGTTACGGGATCTGTAGGAAAGACATCGACGCGCAATGCTATTGCTCACGCGCTTTCAAGTCGTTCTCGTGTTCGTATTCCGTATAAAAATTACAATAATGAACTTGGAGTTCCCTTGGCTATTCTTGGAGAAAAAAGTCCCGGAAAAAATGCTTGGGAGTGGTTGAAGTTGTTTTGGAGAAATATGGGCTATGAAGATATGCCCGATTATCTCGTACTTGAGTATGGCGCCGATAAGCCCGGAGATATTGCTCATTTGGTTGACATTGCTCGACCTGAAGTTGCGGTAATTACCGCGGTATCTCCCGTTCACCTTGCGAACTACCCCTCGTATGAAGCGCTTGTTCAAGAGAAGGCTTCACTTGGTGAGGCGGTTGATGCTCAAGGCCTTGTTGTGCTCAATGTTGACAATGAGGACGTTCGTTCCATGGCGTCACGTTTTGTTGCGCGCGTTGTTACGTACGCTATTCATCATCCTGCAGATGTTATGGCTGAGGATATTGCGTGCTACACTCGCAAAGACGGTGATGGGCTTTTTATGCCAACAGAAACATTTGCACGTCTCACCGCAACGATTAGTTGCGAAGGAGAACGGGTTTCATTGACGCTGGATAATTGTATTTCTGAGACGGTGATTTCTACAGTACTTGCAGGTGTTGCCGTCGCGAAACATTACGGCGTTTCTCTTGAAGAGGCGGTGCGAGAAATGGAGAAGCGCATTAATCCCGAGGCGGGTCGTTTGCGTCCTCTGGCGGGAATTCGAGGTTCGCTCATTCTTGACGATACCTACAATGCGGCTCCTGCAAGTATGCGCGCGGGACTTGATGCGCTTTCCGCCTTTACACCGGGAGAGACGCGTGATCGCTACATTGCGTGTCTTGGTGATATGGCCGAGCTTGGTCCTCGCTCCGAAGAGGAGCATCGTGCGCTTGGAAGTCGCATTGCTGAAGTTGCGCAGATGTTTATCGCTGTCGGTCCTCAAATGCGCCTCGCGGCTGATGCTGCTATTGCCGCAGGAATGCCTCGCGATGCGGTTGAGTGGTTTAAGGATAGTCGCGAAGCTGGTCGTTACCTTGATAGCCATGTTCAAGGGGGAGATGTTGTGCTGGTAAAGGGTTCTCAGAGTATGCGCATGGAGCGTGTGGTGAAAGACATCATGGCCGAACCTCTTCGCGCTGAAGAGTTGCTCGTGCGACAGGATGCCGCTTGGCAGGAATAAGAAAACGCTCTTAAAAAACCATGCTTGATGCATGGTTTTTTCTTTGATGGCTTAGTCGACGGTAACGGCTTTTGCAAGATTTCTTGGCTTGTCGGGATTAATGCCTTTTGCGACCGCGAGCTCGTAAGCGAGATACTGGAGGGGGATTGTTGCAAGAAGTGCAGTGAGTGATCCGTCGTGAGGTATAAGAATGGTGTCATCAGCAATGCCTTCGGCAAGCTTTGGATTATCGGTAATGATGATGGTATACGCTCCGCGAGCTCGAACTTCTTCCGCGGCGGTGCGCATAAGATTACCGTGAGCGTCATCAAGAACAAGAAGTATAACCGGTGTTCCTTCGCTGATGAGTGCAAATGGACCGTGTTTGAGTGCTCCTCCCGCATAGCCTTCGGCGTGAAGGTAGGTGATCTCTTTGATCTTTAAAGCTCCTTCTTTGGCGATGCTCTCTCCCGGACCTTTTCCAAGTACGAATGCGTGTTCGTGGGGAAGGAGCTTTTTGGCGATATCTGCGCAATGTTCTCGCGTGGCAAGTGTTGTAGAGAGATTTGTTGAGAGCCTTCGAAGGTCGTGAATGATAGCTTTTCTTCGGGAGAGTTCATGACCGCGTCGTTCCGAGAACCATGCCGCAGTCAGTTCAAGTGCGGTTACTTGTGTCACAAAGGCCTTTGTTGATGCAACTGCGTGTTCTCTTCCTGCATTGAGATAGACGCCGCATCCCGTTGTTCGAGCAATGAGCGAACCAACAGCGTTTACAATGGAGAAGGTGGGAATTCCCATGTTTTGCGCAAGGATCACTGCACGGTGGGTGTCTTTCGTTTCTCCCGACTGAGAAAGTACAAGAAGTCCGGCGCCTTTTTTGGGAAAATGATGAGGTGTGAGTTCTGATGCATCAACTACTTGTACCGTGGAAAATGCCTGCATGGCACGCATGGCAAGTGCACCGTACATTCCCGCGTGATAGCTCGTGCCGCATGCCGCAATGACAAGGTGGTCTATGCTAAGAAGTTCGTCTGCATGACTATCGAGTCCTCCAAGCTTTATTTGAGTATCCCCAAGAAGTCGAGCTCCATAATTGAGTGTTCGATGGACAGCTTCTGGTTGCTCGAGAATTTCTTTAATAGTCCAATGGGGATGAGGATCTGGTGAGGTACTAATGGTGTCCAGTGGAGCTTGCTCGATGCGTGTTTTATCAAGTTCTGTTCCGGTTGCGCGAACCATGGCAAATTCTCCGTTATCAAGGGCGATAAAGTCTCGCGTTATCATGCCAAATGCCGCAGGTTCTGAGGCGATAAACATCTTTCCTTCGCTAATACCGATACATAGTGGACTGCCATTTTTTGCTACAAAGATGGTTTCTGGATCAAGGGGTGAAATAATGGCAAGGCCCCATGTTCCTTCCAAGCGAGAAAGTGTTGTGCGGATTGCTTCGGGAAGGGAAAGACCTTCGTCGAGGTATGCGCCAATGAGTTGCGCGATGACTTCGGTATCAGTTTCTGAAACAAAAGAGACGCCTTTACCAAGAAGCTCCTTTTTTAGCGTGTGATAGTTTTCAATGACGCCATTGTGTACAACGCTTACGCGAAGTTTTTCATCGGTATGCGGGTGCGCATTGGCATCCGTTTTTCCTCCATGGGTAGCCCATCTTGTGTGACCAATGCCTACATTGTGTCCGGTATGCTTTCCTGCGTGTTCACGAAGCAGTGTGATTGCATTTGCAGTTTGTTCATGTTTGCTTGCGAACTTTGAAATCATCATGTCGCCTTTGTGGCTCATGGTTGCAACACCCGCGGAGTCGTATCCTCGATTTTCGAGAATGGTAAGACCGTCAAGAAGATAGGTAATACTATCGTCGTTTCCAATAAATCCAATGATTCCACACATAGGTATCAGTTATAACAAAATCCCATCAGTTTTTTCTATAGCCCCTGTGGAGGGGGAGATCTTGCGAAAACTTCATGACCTTGCTACACTCTTCTCGTACGGCTCTATCGTCTAACGGTTAGGACAGAGGCTTCTCAAGCCTTAAATCCGGGTTCGATTCCCGGTAGAGTCACCAAAAAATCACTGACATGTTCAGTGATTTTTTATTCTTATAAAGTAAAGATAAGATTCAAAAAACCACCCTGTAGGGTGGTTTTTGTGCATAAAATTCCGCTTAGCGAAAAGAGCTATATTCCCGACTTGCTAAGCCTTGATACGGCTTTCTATTTTTGCAATATGTTGCGCGAGCAATCTTCCAGTTGAAGGATCGATGGCTTCTTGCTTGTTGAGTCGTGCAAGAATCTCGGCAACACGCTTTCGTTCATCAGAGTGTAAGTTTTTTAAGCGATTGTCTTCATTAAGAAGCCTTGAGCATCGGTTTATGAGTGGTGAGCGATCGGGTTGATTTGGACTTGCTTCTGGTCTTTCTGCTACGAAGGTTGCCGGTAATTTTTTTGAAGGATTCGAAGGGGAATATATAGCTCCCGTGAGTTCTTGAAGGGGGACTCCTTCGTTCTGAAGTGGTGGTTGCGTTGGAAGTTTTTGCTTTTTGCGATGCTCTTTTATGAATTCCTTGAATAACTTGACACTTTCCGGTGCAAAGAAAAATGTTTCGTAGCCATTTTTTGGAGACCGAGCAAAGACGCCAATTTCTGGAAAGCGATGACCCCCGGCTCTCCACACATCAAAGCTTTTTAGTACATTTGAATCTCCGTAAAGCTTCATAAAGCGATCAAGGAGACCGTTGATCTTTGCTTCATCTGGAGAACAGCCAACTGCAGTACAGAATTCATCAATACCCAAAAAACCTTCAGGACGAAGGCTTGGGCGCATGGCGATGATGGCATCAAGAACGCGTTGGGTAAGTTTTCCCCCTTGAAGATCCCGAATAACTTCTTCGCTCAAGCCTGGTGTTGACCTAAGTCCCACGAGGCTTTGTTTGAGGGTTTGGTGTGAGGCTGTCCCTAGTTTTTCTCGAAGAATTTTGATTGCGTCTTTTACAAGAAGAGTCTCTTGAGTGAGAGTATCTTGAGTGTTTTTTGGCTGTTCATGCATAACTTTTTAGTATACCACATTTTTGGCATTTTTTCAAATTCATGCATGAAATAAGGATTTTTCCTCAAAAAAGCGTCTTCTTTCTTTGTGGCACAAGGGTTTTTGATGCGGTGCGAAGGTGATTGTCGAAAACAAGAATATCCGGATGCACCTCGAGAGCTCTTGGTGAAATTCCCTTAAGTGTAATGCCTGCCAGCGTGCGCACGCGAGAAAGAGCAACGTAGCCTTGGCCGTAGGTAAACGTCTTCTCAAGATCGATATACGCTTCGGAGAGTGACATGCCTTGACTCTTGTGAATGGTAATAGCCCACGCAAGTCGAAGAGGAATTTGGCGAATGCTCGCTTGTTCCTCTTTGGTTCCTTCAAAGCTCCAAACCTCGGGTTCAAAGCTTACAAGAGATCCGGAAGGAAATCGCACAAGAGGTAGGTGAGTTTCTTTTGCGAAATCTTCCACAATACCAATACTTCCGTTAACCAATCGTTTGCTGGGAAGATTTTTCGTCACCATGACGCGAGCTCCCTTTTTCAGCTCAAGGCGTTCGGGGGATAGGCATCCTCGTTGTAATTGCTCAATCGCTTTTGGATTTCCAAATGTAGTCATGGTGAAAGCCTTGAGGGGTTCTTTGATGCGGGAAAGATGCTCTGCGTTCATGGTGTCGACATCAAGATTGGTGCAGAAAAGCTTTGTATGTTCTGGTGCGGTTTTTCGAATGCGAGTTTGTAATGTTTCGAGATGCTTTGCGGTGGGTGACCCTTTGCGGATATCGCGAAGAAGTTCAAGAAAAAGAGGGTCTTCTTGTCGGTGCTGTTCATCAAGATAACAAATCTGCAGGTCGAGAGATTGCCATGCATCGCTTTGAAATGCGAATTTTGCAGGAGGTTCATCGTGACGTGCGACAGGAGGGAGTTGAAAGAAATCTCCAACAAAAACAACCTGCATACCTCCGAAGGGGAGATCTGCGGTGCGATGTACGCGACACATGAGATCCACGGTATCGAGAACTTGTGCATCAAGCATGGAAACTTCGTCGATAATAAGGACTTCAGTATTTGCGATACGCTTTGCACAGCCATTGATTTTTCCTCGGTCTTTGCAGGCTTTTTTGGTGAGATGTTTTGCGATACCAATGCCGCTCCACGCGTGAATGGTGGTTCCTCCGATGTGCGTTGCGGCAATTCCGGTGCTTGCGGTTACCGCAAAATTGCGATGCTCTGCGCGAAGAAATGCGCAGAACGTTCGTAGGGTGTGACTTTTCCCCGATCCCGGTTCTCCTGTGAGAAAAATATTATTTCCCGCACACATGAGTGCAAGTGCTTCGCGTTGGCGCATAGAGACTCAGATGTACCACGTGTGCGGAAAAACGTCTATAACGATGCGGCGGAAATCTGTGCGCGAGAGAGCATCCCTCCCGCATCCCATGCCTCATCCTTGGTCAGGGGAGATCCCTTACCAAAGTGAGGGAAGATCGTAGGAGGAATATCAATGACGTACGACTGCCAAGAAGATCCAAAGAGTGCACGAGCATCTTCTTCGGAAGGAACGCGGCGAAGGATACTGTTTCCTGAAGTATCTTCATCTACCGCATATACCGAAGGATCACTCTCAAGTTTCACAAGCACCACTCCAGACTTAGGAAGCACTGGCTTTCCAAGGGGCATGGTTGCAAGGGTAGCATCGGTAACCCAGGTAATGTCATCCCATGAATCTGCCCATGTAAAGAACGTTTGTGTATCCCAAAGTGGATGACGTACATAAGAGCTATCAATGTAGTACACCGTTGAGAACTGTTCACTGCGAACAAACCATCCTGAAGCAACACGTGACAATGCTCGACCTGAGCTATCTACTTCTCCAGAATCTTCTGCAACAAATCGTTGACGAGAGGTGTCGTAGGAAGATGTTGCGTCATCGCGGTGGATGGGGGATTGAGATGATGTTGAGATCTGTCCGTGGGCATCTTCTACCGTGACGGTAAACGTGGGTAGGGTGAGGATTTCTCCCGTCTGTGATGTAAGTGTGATGACAATGGTGTGTTCTCCGGCGCCTTCGCGAAGAAGAAGGGTATCTTTGGAAGTGTAGCGACCAGAGGATAAGGATGTTTTTCCTTGGTAGGTTTCGGTAAAGCTCATGGAACGTGTTGAGCTTCCCGTTGCGGTACAAGAGAAGGGGATGTTGAGTGAGGTGGTTTTTCGAGGTAGGGTGCAGGTTGGCACGGTTCCTTCTGGGGTTTCCGAAACGACGCGAGGAGGCGTTGCTGGTGCTGATGATGACGATCGACGATCTTCCTGGATAAAAGCTCCAAAGAGCCCGGGCTCGTCGGTAGTACATGTAATGCGATATTCCTCGGTGTCCGTGGTGCAGTCAGAGAGTTTACTCCAGTGATGGTTGCGATAGCTGTAGATGAAGAGTTTTTCAAGATCTTCTTCGGGAACGAGTTCGGCGTCGTAGTTTACACTGACGGAAATGGGTTCACTTAGGGTTTCTACAAGATTGGTTCCAAAAACGAAAGCATTCACTTGGGCAAGGTGTGAGCTTGCGAGTGTTGTTCTTGCGGGATCGCCCATACCGTCAAAAACTTCATCGGCAATAAAGAGTGACATTTGGAAGGCGGTGGGAAGAATGAAGAAGTCTTCATCTGCGAAAATGCTGGCTGAGAAATCTTCGGCGGAAAGTCCAAACAATTCGCTTTCTTCGGGGTCAAAAATTTCCGTTCCAATATTCACCATTTCTGCATTTCCGGGACATCCTTGCGTGGTAAATTCTGCCACGGTATCTGTTGAGACATTTCCAAGACTGTCAGAGAGTTCAAGAGTGACGTAGTACTTCGTACAGGGGGTAAGTTCATCAAATTCTGCAGTATGTTCTGCTGTAGTAAATGCATCGTCCTCAAGGAAGAGTTCTTCAAGAAGATCGAGGTGTGTGCCAATTCGAGGAAGGTACGACGATCGTTCATTGGTTTCAAAGGAGAGCGTCGCGGTCGTCTCTTCTGCTTCTGCTGAAATAGTAACGATTTCAGGTCCTTCGTTATCGGTACACGCATCGGCGATAAAGGTTTCCGTTGTTGAAAGGAATACCTCATCGTTAAGCGTTGCATCGTAGCGGTAAAGATAAGATCTTCCACAGGAAAGTGGGCTGTCGCTTGTGAAGGTATATTCTCCAAAGAGGAGACCTTCGCTGTCCTCTTGCGCTAAGGTGGACTCTTCAACGGAGGACTCTCCAAAGCTAACGCCTGCTCGAGTTAACGTGAAGGGGATGTTTTCTCCGGTGACTTCCGTAGTCATTTCTTCATCGCTAAAGAAGGGACGGTAGATGACGTTGTTGTTGGGAGCGGAAAGTGTTACAAGGAAATGATACGTTCCATCTTCTTCTCCGTAAGTATAAGGATTAGTGAAGATGCCGTCGTTTTCATTGAGCTGATCTCCGGATCCCTCGGGGTTGGTGAGGTTTGTTGGTCCTGATGCCGCACCCCAGTAGTTGTATTGAGCGGTCACGGTTTCTGTTGAAAAGTTATGAAGACCGACTTCGTTTCCTGAAAAGGTATTACGCTCAACGGTGACAGTGTCTCCGCAGTACATGCCTAGTCCGATGGTGTTTCCGGGGAAACTTGTATCTTCGATAGTGATGGCTCCGAGGGTATTTTCGGAAATGGTTGCAGTATTGAGATAGTCACTGCAGGCGCGAATTCCTTCAGCGTAGCCGGCGATACTATTTTCGGTGATGGAAATATAGTCTCCATTTACATCAATTCCGCGAGTATCCTCACCTACGGTGTCTTGAAGAATGGTGTTATTCGTGATAGATATAGGGCTTTCCGCGCTGGTTTCCTCAGCAGAGATGTAGATACCGTAAGATACGTTGTTGATGAACGTATTTGTATCAATTTCTGTTCCATCAAGTCCGATGTCGGATATGTAGATTCCTCCTCCAAATTCAGAATCATGACCATTTTCGAAGAAGGCATTGCCCGAAACGATGGTTCGTTTTCCTTCGTCAAGATTAAGACCGTCTTCGTCGTTATAGCTGATGTTGTTGAATTGAATGATGACGTCTTCGGGATAACTTTCACAGCCTTCCTCGCTACAGTCATGGTCATCAAAACGAATACCAATAAAATTTTCTATAATAGTATTATCGTCGATAACTGTTCGTTTTCCACCGTAAGATCGAATGCCATATGTACTTTCAGAGATGGTGTTTGATGTAATAGTTACGTCCTCCATGTGTCCTGAGAGATATACTCCTCGATAACCTCCCGTGATGACGTTGTAACTTATTTCGGCAGACGAAGCGTCCCATATGCTTTCAGGATCATGCCATAGGCTTATGACCTCATTTTCTTCACAGATCGCTCCATCGCCATCGCGTTCTTCGAGGGTGAGGTGGGTGATGGTGACCGATGGTGCGTAGATGTTAAAAACATCCCCGCAGAGCGGATTTACGATACGTGCACTCATGTCTTCAGGGCCTTCGATGGTGAGTCCTTCGAGAGTGATATCGTAACCAAGAACAGTTTCGTAATAGCCCGATGCCATGGTGATCGTTGAGTTTGGCGTTGCGATTTCTAGCGCGCTATCAAGATCCGCGAATGCTGTTTCTCCCCAAACATGACCATCATTTTCTCCTTCGGGCGTGTAGTCATCGTCAACGTAGAGGCTGTATACAGGAGGGGTGTATGTTGCAAAGAATGACCGCGACGAGGTTGATTCCATGTCGCCACCGCCATCAATAACGAAACCTTGAATAGTGTACTCACCGTCATCAAGTGGGTAGGTAAGATTCGTGTAGGGATTTTCTCCTGCGTCCATAAGGGAGAGGACTTCGTCGCTTTGCAGTGCTCGATTGAAGAGAAATACATCATCAAGTCTTCCAACAAGCGCATCGTCCCCACAGGAAGCGTCAATGACGCACCGCCAAGCGCAAGAGGGGATTCGTAGAATCCTTCCGTGACATAGGGTCCAGAACTGCCACCTTCGGCAACAGCTACGCCATCAACATAAAGCGTAAGGGGATTTGTTCCGGAAGGTTCAAAAACTGCGGCAATGTGATGCCATGTGCGAACAGGGAAATTTTCTGGAGTTACCTCCCAACTAACATTTCCTACAAGGTCGGTATAAATGGTGAGGTGATCGGTGTCAAAACCAACTTCAAAGGCATTATTCTCACCGAAGAATCCGCGTCGTTGACCTGAGAGCACGTCTTCGTCGATGTAAACCCATCCTGCAAGGGTAAACTCTGGACGTGATGAAAGGATGCTTTCATTTGCGAAAAGTGCACTCACACCATCGAATTTTGCTGAGCTTCCGTAATGTCCTTGATAAAGATAGGGGTCTGCTCCGCCAACGTTCATAGGGATGCTTAAAGATCCCTCATTTGGTCCCATGTTCTCAAATCTCCAGAAGGCTAAAAGGTCATCGTTGCGAGAAACGAAAGCTGCGTGCTGATCTCGAGATGCGCTGGTTTCAAGTACTACGCCAAGCGTAGCGTCGGTGATTTCTGAGGCATCTTCAGGGGCGCTAAAGAAACTTACAAGAGGATCGTTAAGCGTGAGGGTTTCCGGTCCTTCATTGTAGGGTGTAAAAAGAATATCGTTACCAATGGTATCGCCTCGACCAGTCATGTGCTCCGAAGAATGAAATGGTCCCGTAAAATGTCCCCAGTAGTTGAGTGTTAAGTCAATCTCAGAGCCATTGCTATTTTCTGCGGCGAGTAATGCATTATCTCTAATAATGTTTTGGTGAATGCTATTTGCGGTGCCGGCGAAGTGGACGACGGTGAGACCATTCGCGGTATTTCCTCCGTAGGAAGTTGTATCGGGAAGCGTAAAAGATCCAAGGATATTGGTACTGATCGTAACATTTTCTGGGTAAACATCGATACTTCCAAGGACGATACCCGATCCTGAATTTTCTCCAATAGAATTTCCCTCACAGGTAACGCTTGAAGCAAGAATTGTTACACCTGCCGTTGCAGGATATGTTTCGTCGGCATCATTCATGCCTGTTCGAACGATGATGTTGTCGCTTAGTGTTGGAGCATCTGCTTCAAGGTCAGTTGGTTGATGAATGTAGATACCGTGAGCTGAATTTTGAGAGAGGGTATTTCCTGAAATAGTAAGACTGCGCGTTTCCCCCCACTCTCCTCGTACAACGATACCGCCTGAGATATCCCACCAATCCCATCCGTTATCGGAGATGGTATTTGAAGAAATGGTAATGGTGTCGCCGGTTTCTAGGGTAATTCCCGCGCCAAGATTTCCTTGAATGAGGTTGTCGTCAATAGTGATCATTGACGGTGGCATGAGACTGCATTCCTCGCAGGATCCAAGGGTAAAGAAGATTGCTTCCGCGGTATTGTTTTCAAGTGTCGATCCCGAGATTGTAACATCAGTTGAGCTGGCAAGGTAAATTCCTGTATATGCTTCCGATACTGTACTTCCGGTAACGGTAGCGTCTGAAATATATTCGCCAAAATAAACTCCTCCATCTCCACCGTGGAGGTCTACATGGGAAAGTGAAATTGAACTAATTGGTGTCGTGGACGTTCCAACCGCGTAAATAACGTCACTACTTGTGCAGAGATCCGATCCAAAACCGTCGTAACTTCCTGCGGTAAGATCTTGAATGGTAACGTTGCTTGATTGAATGTTAAATACCGTTGTACAGGAAACGTTTTTTATTCGAGTTATGCCTGCACCTTCGCCATCTATGGTAATAGGGAAGGTGAGATTGATGCTGTCAGAAGTTGCCCACTCTGCATCACCGATGTGTACGGTTCCATTTCCCGCAGTCGCGCTAATGGCGCTAAAAATATTTGAAAATGCGTCGTAACCCCAGGTGTGACCATCGTTGGCAAGTTCGCTTGCATATGTGGAATCAACATACACAGTGTCCGCGAGCGTGTCACCTGACATGCTAAAGATAATACCTGCACCTCCACCGTTTTCATAATATTCCAGAACGATGGTGTGTTCTCCTGGTGTTATTCGAGCTTCTACGTTATAACTTGCGGATCCCTGATCGACCCATGAAGAAAAGATGAGTTCATCATCAATATAAAGTTTGACTCCGTCATCAAGTTCGCTGAAGGAAAAGGTGTAATGATTGTTGGTAAGTGTTGTGGTTCTTGTAAAACGAGCCGCAAAATCGTCGGTGTTAATGGCGGGATTTGGAGATTCCTCACTCCACATGAAATTAATTTCCTCACTATTTGATTGATAATCCGGCTCTCCCGTGGGAAAAGCTGGAGATTCATCGGACTCCGCGGGAAGATTCCAAAATTCTGCAAAGTAATAATCGGTACTGAGGATAAGGTTTGATGGTGTTGCGTCCGGAGCTCCTGAGCTATTGGTAACGCTTGAGCTTGGATTGATGGTTGCTCCGTGAACGATGGTTGTATCACTGCCAAGAGTAATGGTGAGTGTTGAGAAGGAGGGATCTCCCATGAGGTCCCATGAGAGGCTAAGTCCCGCGGCGGAAGTTCCAAATGTTCCCGCGGAAAGACCGAGGCGGCTATCAATGTTTTCTGTGGTAATTGAAGATTCGTTCATGACAGTACTGAACTGCACCGTGAGGGTATCGGTTCCGGAAAAATCTCTTGAAGCGTCGACATCATTCCAGATTACTTGTGTTGCTTGTGGTTGGCGGGTAATGAGTACACCGGAAAGCCCACCAAAGGCATTTCCTGAAAAGTCCTGAACTTCTCCCGCGAGAATATCGAGTGTTCCCGAGAAGTTGCTTTCAAAAACAGGACCGTCAAAAATAAGGACAATATGATTGCTTGAGGAATTTTCACTCTGTGCGATGATGTTTTTTCCTGCAAAATCTCCGGTAAAGTTCGCATATGCATCAGAAAAATTCCACCAAAGCGTTTCTGAATAGGTAATGGTGACGCTATGGTCGCCGGTAATATAGGCGGATACAAATGATGGGGGAGTAGTATCGGGATCGGCGTGAGTTATAGTCGGGTGAAGTACCGCTAAAATACCAAGGGTTATAAGGCTAAAAAGTGAGAGAAATTTTTTGAAAAAATGCATAGCAAAATTTTTTCTATAATAGCACGAATTAAGTTGGTTTTCTTTTTTAAAAAAGCATTTTTTGAAAAAAAATATGTGTATAATTTTTTCTGTGAAACAAGCACTCAAGTATACTTAGTGATATGGAAAGATTTTCTGCATCTGGATCCCCAGAGCGTAGACCCCCAGAGCGTCGCTCGCCAAGATTAGAAGTAGGGTCTTCCCAAGGAGTTGTTCCTCATAAAGATCCAAGGAATAAGGCGGATGCTCTCCAGGATGCAGGAAGAAGACTTGCACAGTTGCGTCTCGAATCTGGGATAGATCATGAGAGTTACTGGAGCTCTCTTAAGCAGAGGTATGTTAATACTGGGCCATATGATGGCAGTCGAGCTCAGGTGCTTGGAGAAGCTCGAGAACTCGCCGCTCTTCTTGCGAGGGAGCGCGTTGATCGTGAGGTAGGTGCGTTTCCCTCCGTGCAGAAGTATCAAGCGGTACTTATACGCCGCCGACAAGAACTCCATAAGCAGATAAGCGAAGCTGATGCTGATGGTCGAGCGAGGGATAGGCAGGGAATGCTTCTTGAGGAGCACCTTCTTGATGCAATGTTAATGCACGTTAAAACTCTTTCACTGAATATTCCGGAAGAGTTGCCTGATGAATTCCTTGCCCCTCTTGATACGTCGGAAGGTATTCTTGAAGAGTTGCCTGATAGGTTTATTACTCCTCTTGAAGTTGAGAGGGTTCCTCAAAAAGAAATCACAAGAGTTGTACTTGGAGTTCCTCAAAGACCCGCTCTTCGCGGGGAGTCTCTTCACGATAAGTCCGAGAATCTCCCGCATTCTTGGGCGTCGTTTCGTGAACGTCAGCAGATGTTAACGGCGGCGTATGAAAAGATTCCGCTCTGGAATATTTTTGAACGTCTTAAAGCGAAGAAACAGCTTGATAGCCATGAGCTTCGCATGCAAAAAGAAGCTCTTCGTATTGTTAAAGAAGACGAGCGAGATGCGCTTTCGTACAAGAATCGTCAAGAGCGATCTGAACGAATTGAGAGTAAATTGCGAGCCGCAGAGCGCGAGGTTCGTCTTCGTGAGCTTGAAAAAGAAGAGGCGGAGTGTTCTTCTTGGAGAATAGTGAAGAAGCGCCAACTTGGTCAGAAGCTTGCTCAAGCAAGAGCGTATGTGGAGAATCTTCGCAGCGAACTTGAGCGTCCTGATGTTATTGCTGATGCAATTGCTGGTGCGAAGGGTGAACTTCCAAAGCATCTTCAGGATGCCTATGCGTATGATGCGTGGAAGTGGAGAAGAGAGGGCGTGCAAAAAAAGAGTGAAAATCTTCGCGATCAATTGCAGGAGGTTGCGCGCGCTCGAAAAGAACTTGAGCCCCGTCGTCAAGAACTTATAAAGATGCGGGAATCTTTATATAAAGCAAGGGAAAATCTAAGAAAAGACTCTCTCGGCGATCGTCTTCCTGGTATCATATTACGTCGAGACTGTTTGCGATTCGCAGTACAAGAAATCCGCTTGAGCATCGCTGAACTCTCACCGTCTGATCGCGAAAGTTTTACATCATCCGAGATAATGAGTTATGTTGCGCGCGATCGCCTATGGAGTGGCCTTCCGGGCAGGTTGAAGGAAATTCTTCTTCGTGAGAAAGGCGATGCTTCTGAGATATTTTCTGGACGACGTGTCGCGCATGCGGAGTATGCCAAAGATCTCGCAACATTTCTTGAACTTTACGAAGACATGCTCTCTTTTGCATCGTTGCGAAAAGATGAGGAGTTACGCGGAACCTCACGAAGCGAAATTTTTGGTGAAGATGATCTTGCAAGAAAGGCTTTACGTCGAGCTGAGGGGTATGACTTTGGACAGAAAATGTGGTTAAAGATGTATCTTGGGGGAGAGATGCCAAGCCCGAAGACTCCCGAGGAAAAAGATATGCAAAATCTTATCCTTGCTGGAATGGTGCACATTCCCCAACTCAATATCGTTACTGAGTACTAAAAAACTCGAGATATAAAAAAACACGCCCGAAGGCGTGTTTTTTTAAAGGCTTAACAATGCTCGTTCCTTCATCCCTCCCGCATCCCATGCCTCATCCTTGGTCAGGGGAGATCCCTTACCAAAGTGAGGGAAGATCGTAGGAGGAATATCAATGACGTACGACTGCCAAGAAGATCCAAAGAGTGCACGAGCATCTTCTTCGGAAGGAACGCGGCGAAGGATACTGTTTCCTGAAGTATCTTCATCTACCGCATATACCGAAGGATCACTCTCAAGTTTCACAAGCACCACTCCAGACTTAGGAAGCACTGGCTTTCCAAGGGGCATGGTTGCAAGGGTAGCATCGGTAACCCAGGTAATGTCATCCCATGAATCTGCCCATGTAAAGAACGTTTGTGTATCCCAAAGTGGATGACGTACATAAGAGCTATCAATGTAGTACACCGTTGAGAACTGTTCACTGCGAACAAACCATCCTGAAGCAACACGTGACAATGCTCGACCTGAGCTATCTACTTCTCCAGAATCTTCTGCAACAAATCGTTGACGAGAGGTGTCGTAGGAAGATGTTGCGTCATCGCGGTGGATGGGGGATTGCTCCTCATCTTCCTCCTCCTCGGTTGACGATTCTTCGCCTGATGATGTGTCTTCTGGTGTAGCCTCTTCTGAGGAGTCTTCATTGGAAGCGTCTGGTATAGACGGCAATGATGACGATCCTCCTCCCGATGATGGGGTGTCATCGTCGCAACTTGAGGTTCTGAAGGTTTCACTTCTTCCGAGCGTGGTGCCCATTTGGTTTATTGCAAAAGCGCGGTAATAGTAGGTTCTTCCGCAGTGAAGTCCGCTTACGGTAACATCGAAACTGCCGGCTTCAAAGAATCCCTCGTCTGATACGGTGTTACCGTACTCTCGTGTTGTTCCGTAAATAACGCCAACTTCGGTAACTGCGGCTCCGCCGTTATCAAGAATTTCTCCTGAAAGCGTGGCGCGATGAGATGCTCGTCCATGTGCGGGAGTCGTTGTGACGAGGGGCTCGGTATAGGTATACACAACTCTGAGCGTTGGAAGGGCATCGGTTTCTTCTTGCCACACATCATCAAAATCCCAAGAGTCCATTGGGCTATGTGTTGTTATAAAGAAGAAATCATCTTCATCTGCCGATTCATTAACAACAGTGCAGGAAAAAGCTTCTTCTTGGTCACAAATAAGCGTATCTGCCGCGGTTGCATCGAAGGAGAAGTTACTAACCTGTGGAGGGAATTCTGTGGAATAAGCGTTAATACTTGGCCATCCTGAAGTTCCGTACGATGCTCGAGAGAAGCTGTCATCAATGGTTATTCTTGTATTTTCAAGTGGTGAAGAAGCGTATCCAATGATGCCTCCAGCCCCTCCTTCTGTAGTGGTAAGAAGTCCTGAGCTATATGCGGATATTAATCTCAGTGTCACTGCCTTCTGACAGGCCTATAATGGCAGATCCAACAATTCCACCAACCGTTGCTACTCCACTGATGTTTGCGCTGGTATATACATCATTCATCTCAATGCGAACAATGGTTCCTGTAATACCAGACCATGCACTTGCAAATCCTACAATTCCACCAACGTAGTCATAATCTCCAACAACGCTACCTTGTACGCTTGAGGTTGAGATATCAATCTGACCATCGTCGGTGCTGGCTTGGCCTGCAATACCTCCTACGTAGTCAGAAGAACCTGAAATATCAGCGTCAACAGTAAGATGAGAGATGTCGACGAGTTCCATAGCATCTCCACTGTAGAGAGACCCTGCAATTCCTCCCGTGTAAGATCCGTCACCGTGTACACTTCCTGTAAAATAAACATTGGAAATAATAACCGGATAGGAACTTTCCCCAGTGGTAATATTTCCAATGAGTCCTCCGGTGTAGCCTCCGGTGTTATCAACGGACCCATCAATGGTAATATTGGTAATCGTTCCTCCGGTCATGTAGCCAGAAAGAGTTCCAAGGTAATCGCCTTCTCCTGAGATAGTAGAGTCAGTAAAGTTTATATTGGTGATTACTGCATCGTCGGCGATTTGATAAAACAAACCACCTTGGCCCAATGATGATAGTGAGAGGTTCTCAATGGTGTAATTTTTTCCATCAAATAATCCGGTGAAGTTTTCTCCCGATTCCCCAGAGTACCAGAGTGGATGAGTTTCTACGCCGTCGCAGTCGATGTTTCCTGTAAGTGCAAAGGCATCTCCTGAGTCATGGGTTTCATCAATGGCGAATAATTCAGCGCACGAGGAGATGATGTTGATTTCTTGGACATCGTCCGAAGGGTCACTTATATGCATTATTTCCTCATCATCGAGAGTTATTCCGGTGACGGTAAGGCGCAAAGATGCTCCAATGTCTTCTTCAGTGATGGTGTAGTGAAGTTGGGTTGCATCTTCGATGTCTTCGAATTCTCCCTCAAACCCTCTCTGCCACTGATACTGGTATTCGTAGGGCGCTCCTGATGCTGGAAAGTTTCCTTCGTTTCCATGAAGAGTTTGGCCAACGGCGGCATAGCCATGAAAATAGGGAAGAGTGCTCCCGTCTTCGCCATCACACGCCGCGTTTGTTCCCATGTGGACGTCAATATAGTTTTCTCCGGCGTAGAAAACTACCTCGTAAATGATATTAGGAGAATCTTCTCCAGCATCCGTGTCGTCAGTTCCTTCGTAACGTATACGGGTAAAGCCTTCTCCATTTTCTTGGTAAACTTCTTGATAAGAGTGATCTCCTGAACAGAGGTGGATGCTGGGAAGCGCGGGACGGTCTTCTCTGAGGTCCCAGTAGAGTTCTGAACCTTCATGGAAGCTGATGTAAGTATTGGATGAGATAAATGCGGTGTCATATGCCTCTCCTCCAAATGAAAGCGAGTACCCAAGATCCACAGCAAGACTTCTGTCGTCATCATCTCCGCTGAAAATACTCGACCAACCAGAGTCGTCGGTGAGGTGTTGATCTGATTCTCCCACGAAGTCGCTTTCGATCTCCTCAACCGTTGCGCTATCTGAGGTCGTGGTAATTCTCCATGAAGTATTTTCCTCGGTAAAGGAATAATCAAAAAGAGGATCGTTTCCGTCAGTAATAAGACTTGCGGCGTGTGCGAGACTTGGCCCTCCTGCGAGTGCAAAGACCGCGCTTCCTGCCGCAATTTTTTTAAAAAAGCTATGCATAGTAAAGAAAAAAATCTTCACCCCATAGCATAGCAGGAAGAATCTTTATATCTTGAGGTTATCCCAAGGCTTTACGGGGTCCGGGATGACTTCCCAGACGTAATGATAGACATTTTTTACATGACGCTTTTTTTCTGAGATCCGAGAGAGGTATAGGGGAAGGCCCTTGCCATTTTCAAGAACGTCACCGTACTTCCAAAAAACTCTCATCATGACATTGTAAAGATAGCCCCACGCGATGGTCATTTCTCGAGTTGCCTCCTTGCTTTTCCACCAATAGCGTTGAAAAACTTTTGGTAGGTTGAAGATGAGGATGGCTGAAGTTCTCTCGAGAGGGTAGCGTCTTTGACGAAGCGATCGTTCTTTGTTGATAAAGTTGTACCCCTGTTGTGGGGGTATAAGTGTGAAACTTGGAAGGTGTCGGTTGTTACTTGTAAGAAAGTTGATGATTTCTTTGTTGTTTGTTATGGATGAAAGCTCTGCGAGGAAAGCGTCCTCCCACTCGCGCATGAGGGCTTGAGTCATTTCGGATAATTCGGGAAGAACATCAAGTGTGTAGCGTGGATAGTTGGAAAAATCCCCTTCAATTTTAAGGCCTTTTCTATAAAATGCATCACGAAAATCCTCCCAGGTGTGAGGGTGCTGATTTTTTTCTTGAGACATTGGGTGGTGTTAAGGAATATGAGACCTCTTCTATGATACACTGATATTATATGAGAATTTTTGAGCAAATGAAAAAATTTTTCAGAGATCCAGAACGTGATCGCGCGGCACTTTCCCAGATGAATGACATACTCCGAGCGCAGAATCCTTTAGATGGGGGAGATTTGGTGTATAACGGATCTTGGAATGTCGAAACAGCGCGTGAGTACATTCTTCGACTTCAGCGTTTGCTTCGTCGGGCGAGTGGGTCTTTTATGGGCGGTCAAGGTTGGTCTTCTGGAAAAGAACTCCAGCATTTGCGTGGGTATCGCGGAATTCATGAGGGACTTTTGCAAAATGCATGCAACGTGTTGCAGGGGGAGCTTCTTCGCTTACAGGGGGAGCTTCAAAAGGCTTCATCGCAGGATGTTGTACTCATGGAAAATGCGCGCACGAATCTTGCTTCGTTGATTGAAGAAGGTCGCCAGTTGGAACAAGAGCTCAATCGCTTTTAGTGTACGCGTGGTGATAACGCGATAGCGCCTCCATTCGTGCGGTTTTGTGGTCGATGATGGGCTGGGGAGGGTTGTGCATGTACACTTCTCCCAGCCAGTATTTCTCGTAGGTTCCTTGAGGATCATGAGTTTTTGCTTGAAGTTGTGGATTAAAAATGCGAATGGGTTTTGGATCAGCTCCAACCGATGCCGCCCACTGCCATCCACCGCAATTTGAGGCTTCATCAAGGTCAATAAGCTGTGCACGGAAATATTCCTGACCCCATCGCCAGTCTACGCCGAAGTTTTTTGTAAGCACCGAGGCGACAACCATACGCGCGCGATTGTGCATGCGTCCTGTTTTGGCGAGTTGTCGCATTGCCGCATCGACGAGGGGGTAGCCCGTAGATCCCTGAATCCACGCTTTGAAATATCGAAGTGCTTGAGTGTCCTCTGTCCATGAAAGTGTTCCTCGGTAGCGAGATTGAAATTCTTCCCGCATGAGGTTCTTGTGGTGAAGGAAGAGGTATTTATAAAATTCTCTCCAAATAAGTTCCGAGAGATACGTTGTTGCGCCTTGGTGGGTTTTTTGTGTAAGTGATACATGCTCTGCGTTGAGATGTTCATGGTGAAGAATCTCTTGTTTCATCCAGCGCGTAGATACGAGTCCCCATGCTAGCGCGGTTGACATGTGCGAGGTACTTGCATGAGTAACGTCGCGTTCAAGATTGTCTCGATCGAGGTGATACGTCGAGATGTTGTTAAGATATTTCTTAAAGCGATGTTGTGCTTGTTGCTCGTTGATGACGTCATCAATAAGGGGTTTTTCCGGTAATAATTTTTCGAGGTCAATGATATGATCTCTTTCACCACGAACGATGAGCGTCCGCTCTTGAGAAAAAAGCTTGCGAAGGTTTTCTGGCGTTGAATCGATGGCGCTACCTACCGCGTTGAGGAAATCTTTTGAAGGTTTCGTGAGATTTTGGAGCGATGGGGAGGCAAGGCACGGCGCAAGAAGAAAATCATTCCAGACAGCCTTTTTAAAAGGGGTAAAGACGCTATAGGTTGATCCTGAGCCAGTTTTTGTTATTGAGGGAATGGTGAGTGCGTCACGATAGAGTGAAAGTGAAATTCCTGCATCGCGAATTTTTTTACATTGTGTAAAGAAATCCTGATAAATATCATGATTAACGTGAACATGAGGCTCGTAACCGTGTGACCGAGCTTGCGTGCAAAGGTCAATCATACAAGAAGCTCCTTTGCCAAGGAGCGTGAGAAATGCTGGGAATGTGCGAGAAAATTCTGGAAGTGCATTACTTAGCCATGCACGTTGAGGGTAGCCAAATTGTTCATGAGGATCCCCTTTTGTCATGTAATCTTCAAGGATAAAGATCGGCAAAAATGCTCCTGATTCTTCTTTGGCTGATCGAGTGGCTTGTGAGAGTGCGGGATTGTCGGTATGTCGAAAGTCCCTTCTTGACCAGAAAATGTGCAAGGGTATCCGCGGTGAAGAAGTCATATGCCCAGCGTGATGGTTACTTGCCCCGATTCCAAGGCATTTTTTTAAGAAGAAGTTCCATGCCGCACCATCCGGTTGTGCCTGATATCGTCATGCCAATACCCACGATACAGGGTATGATGAGAAAAATATTTCCAAAGAATACGGTGCAGAATACGCCAAGAAGAATGAGTATCCCGGCGCATAAAAAGATTTGTTGCCGCAAGGGAAGAGCGTTGTTCAGGCGATGAATGGGAAGTCCTGCTGATGTCCACGCGAGAAGGCCTCCTTCGAGTGAAAAGAGCTCTCCGGTAAATCCCAAATTCTCCAATGTTACACACGCGGCATCGCTACGTTTTCCCGATCGACAATGAATGTAGAGAGCCTTTTTATCTTTGAAGGCTTCTTGATGTTGAGAGAGTTCGTCGAGGGGAATGTTTTTTACTCCTGCAATATGTTGCGTTGCAAATTCTTCTCGTGTGCAAACGTTGAGAAAAAGAATATCTGCATCGTTTCCGTGTTCTTTGAGGATATCTTGAAAATCTTTAAGTGAAATGTGGCGCATAAAAAAGAATCTCAGAGTTTTTTTCAGAAAGTGTAGCAGATGAATAAAAGATGGAACTTTTCGATGGTTATTAACTCGTTCGTTTTCCATGCATGAGAAGGTCTACAGCGTGGTCAAATGATCCTGCCTGTACCACGGATCCTTGGTTAATGAAAAAGATTTCATCAGCATTTTTTATCGTATGAAGACGGTGTGCGATGATGACCTTTGTGGTAGTTTTTGGAAGTTTTTCGAGGGTTTCTTGAAGGAGTTGTTCGGTGACAGTGTCGATATTTGCGGTTGCTTCATCAAGAATGAGCAGGTCGGGTTTGCGCAATACGGCACGCATGAAGGCAAGGAGCTGGCGCTGTCCAAGACTTAGCGATGATCCTTCTGAGGTCACTCGTGTTGAAAGCCCTTCGCTGAATCGGCGAAGAAGATCTTTGAGATGTTGTTCCTCGAGGATGTGTTCAAGATCTTGCTCTGAAATATTGTGAAGCTCTTCATTTCCGTAGATGAGGTTTTCATGAACGGTTCCCGTGAAAAGAAAAGGTTCTTGCAAGATGAATCCAATGCGATGTGCCCGTTCGTTGTCGGTGTATTCACGAAGATCTTTTCCTAAAAAGAGCACGGATCCCTGTGTTGGCTCAAAAAGCTTCGCCATGAGTGACGCTAGGGTAGTTTTTCCTCCTCCAGTTGGTCCAACAAGCGCATAGGTTTTTCCGGATTCAAGCGTGATATTTACGTGATGAAGAACTTCTTTTTCCGGCGTATATCCAAAGGAGACATCTGAGAATACTAGTAATTCTTCGGGTGCACGAGGTGACGCATGAAGAGTCTTTGGTGATGGCGCTGTATATTCAAGAATGTCACGAATGCGATCCCATGCGGCAAGTGCAAGTTGAAAGGATGACCACGTTGCAGCGATCTGTTTGAGAGGATCGTAGAAGCGATTGGCATAGGTGAGAAAACTTACAAGAATACCAAGCGTTAAATTTCCTCGTGCAATGAGTAAGGTTCCATAGCTAAGAATAATGAGCATGGCAAGATTTCCCGCAAGGGTATAAAGCGGTGTCATGAAGGTTGTTACCATGCCTGCGGAAATGGCGGACTTGTAGGTAGCTTGCGTTGCGCGCTTGAAGGTTTCGCGGAGATAGTCTCTTCGGTGAAAGACTGCGATGACGCTGAAGTTTGCAAATTGTTCTTGAATGGTTCCGCTGAGACTTCCTATCGATGCAAGATTTTCCTTATTTTTCTTGCGGGTGATGCTTCCCATGAAAAGTGTTATCACCATGATGCCGGCCGCGGGAAGAAGTGCAGCCCCTCCAAGTTGACGTTGTAGGCCAAGCATGAAAAGTGCAGATCCAAGAATCATGAAGGCATTACCTACAAACTGCATGATGCCTTGCGAGAAGAACTGATTGAGCTTGTCGGTATCTGCGTTAATGCGTGAGATGATATCTCCCGTTTTCTGTTCGTGAAAAAACGCAAGAGGAAGCTCCTGAAGGTGGTTAAAAATGCGTTCTCGCAAGCGAAAGAGAATGCGCTGTGCAACGCCACCCATGATCATGGTTTGTATATAGCTTGCAAAAAATGCTCCAAGATACACTAGGAAAATCCAAAAACCCATGAAAAGAATTGAGGAGAAATTTCCAGTTCCAAAGGTTGTATCTATAGTGTGCGCAATAAGTATTGGCGCGAGAAGATTGAGTCCCGAAGCGAGGACGATGGCTATACTTGAAGAGAGAAGATTTCCTCGTTCTTGAGAAAGAAAGGGTAGGAATTTTCTCAGAGAGCTCATGGTCTTTTGTTGAACCTTGGTGTTTTCTTGGAGAGGAGTCATAGGTTACATGCTTTCTTGAGATTGGAGAATTTGGAGGTATTCGGATGATGTTGCAGAGAGTTCCTTGTGGGTTCCTTGAGCAATAAGCTCTCCCTCCATAAGAAGAATAACGTCGTCAAACTGCTCGATGGTTGAAATTTTTTGCGTAACAGAAATAAGGGTGATGTGGGGATAGAGTTCGCGAATATTCTCAAGAATTTTTTGCTCAGTAGGAACATCAACACGAGCGGTAAAATCATCAAGAAGAAGAATGCTGGGATTATTTGCCAGTGCTCGAGCAAGCATAATGCGTTGCTTTTGTCCTCCAGAAAGCCCGGATCCTTTTTCTGCAATACGTGTGGCAAGTCCCTCGGGTAGAGACGCGATAAAATCAGAAAGTTCCGCCGCATGAATCGCCTTCATGAGATTTTCTTCGCTGACATTTTTTCCAAAAGCGATGTTTTCCCGAAGTGTCGCTTGAAAGATGATACTGTCTTGGAAGACAAAACCAAGATATTGATGAAGTACATCCTGGCGATATTCATGAAGACCTCGATCGTCTAACGTGAGGCTTCCCGATGTTGGCGTGAGAAGTCCCGAGAGAAGATAGAGAAGATGGGTTTTCCCTGCGGCAGTTGGGCCTAAGATTGCGGTTTTTTTACCGGCCTGTATGGTGAAGGAAATGTCCCGAAGAATAGTTTTTTCATTTCGCGCGAGGGTGATGTTCTTGAGAGAAAAATTTCCGCGAGGCGCAGATGAAATGGTCCCTTCCTCTTTTGGCACTGGCCGTTCAAGAAGCGTGATGATGCGCTCGTAAGATGCTGTTGCGCGAGCGATGACTCCCGTAGTAAATCCAATCATGAAGATGGGAAATACCATAATACCAACGTAGCTCATGAATGCGGTAATTTCCCCAAGGGTCATAGTTCCTTGCTGGACGAGATAGCCGCCAAGCACAAGAATGATGAGCGTTGTAAGGCTGACCATGAATGTTATAGTGGGAATGAGTCCCGCAAAAAGCCCTAAAATACGCAAACCAATACCCTTTGCGGTCTCATTTACCTGTGAAAATTTTTCTTCTTCATGGCGTTGAAGATTGAGTACGCGAATGAGGCTAGATCCGGAAATATTTTCCTGAATGACGCGATTGAGGAGATCGATGGTTTCTTGACCTTCTTTAAAGAGCGCGCGAACTTTTTTAAGTGCTCGAAAGAAGAGAAAAGCGATGAGAGGGAAGACGGCAAGTACGGAAAGTCCGAGAGCAACATTGCTTACAAGTAAGAGTGTTGCTGATCCGATGATAAGTATTCCCGCGGCAATAAGTGAAGAAATTGCTTGCGCGACAAAAGTTTTTAATGCGTCGATGTCTGAAGTGAGGTGGGTGAGGAGTACTGCGGGAGTTTTTTCCTGAATGAATGAAAAAGACTCTTCCGAGAGTTTTTCCATAAGCTGAAGGCGAAGATCTCGACCTACTCGCTCAGATGCTACAACCTGAAGAATGCCCTGTGCTACGGTGAGAAGAAAAATAACGAAAGAAATTCCCGCGAAGGTTATGAGAAGTGGGGTGAGGGAATGGTTCGTTTGTGTAAAGCTATCAATAGCTTGCGAGATAAGGCGGGGGAGTATAAGGGTGAGTGCGTTGATACCAAGTGTGAGGAGGAGTAGTCCTGCGATGAGGGGTCGGTAGGGCTTGAGAAGTGCTATGAGTGAGGGTTTGGTTTGTTTGGCGGAGGAGGACATAGATTGTGATTGAGGGTGAAGGTGTACTTAGCGCGAGGGTGTATGAAGAACGTGAAGTGTTATATTGCGAGGCTCTTGAACGCTGAGGTTTTCCGCTTTGCGAATTGCCGCTTTTACGGGGAGGAGATAGCACTTGCTTTTTCCTTCGGGAAAAAGCGATGTTTCCCATGAGCTAGTTCCAAGAGATACGGCAACAGGGAGAGATCCCCAGCCTCGGGCGTGTTGATGATGGTGTTCTCGAATGCGCTGTGAGACCTCTTGGGAAACGGTAAAAAAATACCACGAAGCGTGTCCTTGGTATTTCCATAGCGAGGCGGTAAAGGTATAGCTTTCTTTGCGCGGTTCTTGATGCGACATACCGGTCATCGTAGCAATATTCTCGGCAAATGCCCAGAGGGAGGTAGTGTTTTAGGATTTTCTTAAGTTCAGTAAAAAAACAACTATCCTTGATGGATAGCTATTTTTGTATAGGGTTTTGTGTAGAAAATTACGGTGTAGTGGGGTAGTATTCAATAATCCACTCAATACCAAATTTATCGCGTAACATTCCCGCGTAAGAACCCCAAGGACCTTCGCTCATAGCGCCTTCTATGTGACCTCCCACGGAAAGACCTTGAAAGATTGCGTCAGCTTCCTCCTTAGAGTCTGCGCTAAGAGCGATCTTGCTTCGGTGCTCTTGCTCGCTAACGGTTCCCATGAAAGAGGGCACGTCATTTCCCATGAGCGTATGGTGCTCGCCAACAGATAGAGCGATAAGCATGACTTTTTCTGATTCTTCTTGAGGAATAGGGAAGTCTTCACTTGCAAGATCTTTAAAACGTATGATCTTTTTGAATTCTCCTCCGAAGATTGATTGATAAAACGTAAAAGCTTCTTCGGCATTGCCGTTGAAGTTAATCCAGGGATTGATGGTTGGCATAGCGTGAAATATGTAGATGAATGAGAGGTTGTGCGGTTATTTTGTTGATGAGCGTAGCGGGATATCCTTCTCGTGACTAGTATTTGTTGAGCATTTTTTCGAGTCCAGCGACGAAGTGTTTGAAATAGGTATGGATATAGAGCTCGGCCGTTCCTTTGCTGAGAACAATGCCACAGGACCTGTTTCCATCATCATTATAAATAATAGCGCTCATTCCGTTTTGGGATTTTATGAAATATTCATGAGCAAGCCCATTTCGATACCTATCGAAAATATCTTTTAATAAAGATTCCTCAAATGCATAACCGACAAAGTTTTCCGTGAATTCTTTATAGGCTTCAAAACCTTTACCTATATTTCGGTTCCCCACAGTTCCTCGAAGTTCACGGCCAAGCATTTCTGAATAAGCAAAAAGACCGAGAGCTACGAGGTAGTTTTGATCGGCCTGAATTCCTCGCCAAAGATCATTTACCATGCCGTTGTAAGGCCAATTACGGCCATCGTTATATTTCCAAGGATACTCAAGATCGATGATTTTTGTACTCATAACGCTCAAAGGTGTCGATAAATTTTTATCACGGTCCACGTAGCAAGTTTATAGTAATCAAATATATCCTTAGACCACCCCTTCGATTTCTAAGGTTCACGGAAGTGGAATTGTGAACAACGGGAAGGAAATACTTTTCCGGTAACGATGTTGCTGTGAGCTTTTATGCTCTCAAGCGATGCTGTGAGATTTTCTGATGCTAAGTGCTCATTATCCATGGAAGTACGAACCGTAGTCTTTTGCCAGACTTGCGTAGGTCGCCTTGAAGGCTTTTTGAAGATATTCCTTCCGATCGCTGGCATTGGTAATCCAGAAGGACCAATTAAATTCCGTAAGGCACGACATTCCCCGAAGGCCGCCACCGTATTTGGTATATCGACCATCTTTTGCTGTACTAAATCTTCCTACGACATTAGCTGCAAACTCTATCTCATCTGCTCTTTCGGGTTTTGCAAGAAAATCTGCAAGTTCCGTGCTGAGTTTTTCCGCAAGACTAAATGCTAGATGATGCGATCCGATGTAAAGCGTAAAAATTGATCCAGGATCATCTCCACCTGATAGATACTTGTGGTAGTAATTCTCTTTCTTTAAATAATTCGAAGCTTCGCGCACGTGATCGATAGGAATGTTGAGGTGTAGCTTATACGCCTCGTTGGGGCCTTTAATAAAATCTACCTTCTCCGACGCGGCGGGGTGTAAATAGGAGGAAAGCGTGGCGGTGTAGCGAGATTCAAGCAACTTCCAGTTGGGTGTAAGTAGAGAATCGGTATTTGCAGGAGCGGACGATCGTGGAAAGGGTGTAAGAGTAAATTGTTGGTTTTCTAAAAAATATTCATATTTTTCCTTGCCAGCGATATCCTCGTAGTGTAGACCGACCTTTCGTACATTATCGTGAAGACTTCGGGCACCGATCCACCAGCGATCCTTTTTTTGTTCCGACATACGTAATTACGTGATATAAGTCTAGCTCTATAGCTGGAGGACTAAGCGGGGAGTTCTAGCAAGAATCAGTGAGTGCTGAAGAGTTTTTTGTAAATTTTTTCAAGTGCGACTACTTTGTTATGGTTGTCGCCGTACCTTACGATGGCGCTTAGATGATTATAGTATTCCTCATCTCTACTCATTATTTCTCTCATTGCAAGGTAAATCGGCTTTGACCACTCACCTCTAAGTTCAAACCACCATCTAATAATGGACGGATAAAAACTTGTCATATGATAGAAGAATTCATAGTCATCATGAATGCTCCCCTTTAATCTCAGCAGAACTCTAGCGAAACGTCTCTTGCGATCCTCAATCTCGCGGTCTGAAAGTTTTCTACCCTCTGCGTAAAGTAATTGGGCTTTATTGAGAAAATCTTTACCGTCACCGTTTTTGTCAAAAAGAATCTCCGCGGTTTGTAATGTTGGTCCAAATGTAGCAACAAGAGTCTCTTTAGTAATTTCAAACGGAAAAACTTGCAAGCTTACATCAAGTTCGTAACCCTCAAATACTTCGGTGGCACTGCCTGTTTTTGTGGTGTCTTTTGTGAAGACGTAGATATCCCAATCACTATCTTGGCGATTTTTATGAACAGCTCGTGATCCGTGGAGAAAAATAAACCATGGATTGTATTTCTCGAGTAAGTGCTGGAGAATATTTTCTTCTAGGTTCATAGAATTCTTAGGAACGCATCGTTATCTTAGGAACGAAATGTGTTTATTGATAGTATCCACCCGAAGATTCGGATGGAGGCTGGGGTTCTAAGCAGATTCTTTTCGATTGTCACGCCCTTGAGACCGATGTCTGTGACGTTATAGCCTAGCCCAACAAGAGCTTTTCGATCCGCGTCGATCCAGGGCCGTTCCGGATACGGATCACCAGCCGTTGGAATAAAAGCAACCGATGCCGTTTTTGGTAAGAGGGATTTTTCCCAAAGCTCTTGGGTGACGGAATTAAAGCTTGAAGTGAGAATGATATTAGGTTTTGCACCATCGCTCATGGTACTTGAATCATAGCAACTTTTGATGAATTCTCGAAGTCTCGGAATTTCGAAACCCTGTCTGAGGATCGAACCGAAAAAAATAAGGCAAAAACTAACTTTCGGCTGTTTGAGAAAAATTCGACGATTTTGCGTCTCGGGTGCTTCGATTGTTGAGTAGGTTACCAAGAGTCGCTTTCCGCTCGAGGATTAAACAAAAAAATCGCCATTTTTCAATGACGACTTTTTGACAAGGCATGTGGGTTACCTCACACGCCTTCTCATGGCTCCACACGTTGGACGAGTTCAGAACGGTGAGACGAGATGACTGGTTACAGTTCTCCGTGCACCTTAGTCAACTTTCGTTTCATGGATAGATGCCCAAAGCAATCCATTTGGTGAATCTCTGAGAATAGACGACGTTTCAATGATTAGATTTGGCTTCTCGGCCCCGTACCAGTGTTGAGATTCAATATAGGCAACGTGATACGTGTCCGCTGAGGAGCTTTTCATCTGAATATAGCCAATCACAATCCTGTACTGAGGGTCGTTACCTCGATCTGGGCGCATCATTTTTAGGAGATCATTCTTAGCATGCACCGTACCGTCGGGAAACGTGATCTGAAAATCTTCAGCGAGACGAATACCAATCTTAGAATCCAGATCCGAATCTGGAAGCGATCCTTGGTACCATTCTTGAAAAAGTACGTGTATCTCAAGAATCTCATGTTTTATCTCTTCTTCAGAACGCATAATATTTCTAGCATAAAACAAAATTCGACCTATTGCTAGACTGAATACCGGTAGCTTTGATTGTTGAATGTCCTTAGGGTATTGATTTGTAATGGACGCTCTCTCGATTGCCTTTAAGGTCGATATAGTTATTTTATGATAACATTTCGCCATTATGAAAGCTTATTTTGTCAGAATACTTCTCCAGCATCTCGCCTTTGGGTTTACCATTCCAATTTCAACCGTCTTCATGGTAAGTCGTGGACTTTCTTTAACGGAAATCGCATCTGTAAACGCCATCCTACTCGCTGTTTCTTTTGTCTCGGAAGTACCAACGGGATATGTATCTGATAGATTTGGAAGAAAAAGTAGCATTGTATTGTCGAGCTTTGTACTCGCAATTTCAACGGGTATTTTTGCGGTAGCACATGGAATTAATTTGTTTATTTTAGCGGCCGTTGTCGAGGGTGTTGGATTTTCACTGCTCTCGGGCGCCGACGATGCATTCGTTTACGACACTTTGAAGGAACGACGTCAGGAAGCAGAGTACAAAAAAACCTACGGAAAAATTAGCATCATTGATGAGTCCGCGACACTAATAGGCATGCTTGCATCAAGCACTATTATTTTCTTTGGTGGTATGGCATCTGTATTTATTATTGCATCTGTTCTTCTGCTCCTTACGGCGGTCTACAGTCTGTTTTTCTTGAAGGAGCCGTTGGTTCATGATGAGAGACATGAAAATATCATTGAATCATTTGAAGAATCTCCAACAAACTTCTTACGGAGGGCTTGGAGCTTTGTAAAAACGAATAATGAACTTTTAGTGGCAATGGTAGCATTTTCCTTTCTTTCTGAAACGGGAAGATTTTTATGGCAGCCAAAGATGGAGGAAGGAGGAATTGCAGTTGCATTATTTGGAATACTTTTTGCAGTTATTAAGCTCTTCTCGATATTGGGCGGCTACGTTGTGACAAAACAAAATCACAAAACAAGCGTCTATCGAATATTTTTTATGAGCTTGTTGGGTACAGCTTGTTTTCTCGTAGCTTCTCTTTCATCGATATTTTTCGTGATTGCAGGAATTGCGGTCTACTCTTTTGTTGAAAGCTTGTATCGAGCCTATAAATCTGACTACCTCAATGAAAGATCTTCAACGAAACTGAGGGCGACGACCCTTTCTACAAGTGCTATGTTTGTAAGTGTTGGCGGCGTGCTATTTTCAATTTTACTTGGTGCTATTGCGGATAATTTCTCTCTTACACATGCCTTTTTAGGTATCGCTGCTATTCAGTTAATCGGTGGAGTTCTCATTCTTTCAAATAGACGATTTAATGCGTGAACTCTCATGCTCGGGCTAGGAGGTTTAAGTGTGGCTTGGAAATATGTACGCCTAAACATTTTTCAAATACCGATAAATCTCCACCATTGCCCACGTATCAAGTTTGCAATAATCAAGTAAGTCTTTGCGGATTTTTTCTTTATCTTCGGGGGAGGTAGTGGGGGAGATGAGCTTTTCCCATCGCTCACTTGCCTGATCGCCTTTGCTAATGTTCATGTCTTGATAGCTCAAATTCGGCACAAGAACCGGAAGCACCTTCTTGATACTCGCACTTCCTTTAAATGCCGGATCGACATACTGATTTGTTGAAAAGATCGTCATGAGGTCGAACATGCGCTCATTGAGCATCTCAAGAAACGGTGCATATTCCGGGTGGAGTTCTGCGAGCTTTTCATTGCGTTGACTTTCGTACGATTTGTACCAAGAAATAACCGTTCCATTGGGATCGATATCTTCTTGCATGCGCTTAATAAGCGGGAGTGTAAGGTCGTCTGTGGGCTCGGTAATTAAAAATTCTTTATGCTCAATTTCACCATCTTCGTGCAAGATGTGAAGGGAATACTGAAAGGGAATTTGCTCGTATGCACCAAAGCCGTCAAAAAGAGGAATGGCGCTTGAATACCCCTCGTAATCAAAGAACTGCAAAGGAAAGGAGAGCGCGCCGAGCGCTTCTTTAATCGCATTGGTATTGATAAACGCCTTTTTGAACATGTGCGCATCGTATTGCGCCTTCTGTGTTTCATTGAGTTCTTCGGGGTTATCAATGTCATCAATCGCAAAAATACCCCGGTCTATCCAGTCCACGAGTTTCTTTTTGTTCATGCCAATACGATTGAGATGATGTACGGAATACTCGGGAACCTGTGGGTTTGAATACGCAAACGTAGGGCAGTGGTTTGCGTGTCCTTCGTAAATGCATGAGCATCCAGCTTCTTCGGGGGAGTTGAGGTATGTTTTTGCGTCTTGCATTTCTTGGCGGACGCCTTCCTCAGCTTCTTGCACTTCGCTTGTTAAATCAGCAAAAAGAAAAAGCTCGTGAAAGTTTACCGGTCCATGCTTGCGGTAGTCGCGATTGAGATGAATAACGGAGGCTTTCACAATGTGCAATCCGCATGCTTCAATGACGATTTTTTGAAATGCTAAATCGTTGACATGGTGATGGGGAACTTTGCGCTTTACTTCATTGGTCGCCTTTACTTCATACAACTCCCATCCGTGCAGATCCTCGTTATACTTCAAAATATCCGCACGAATATAAAACGCATCGTGCTGAAAGGTGGCTTGAAAGAGGGTTTGTATACCGTTCTTGAGCGTCTCCTGCGTTTCAGTAAGTGCATATTGCCCAGCAGAAGTAATAAGTGTTCCTTCGGGAAAGAGCTTTCGACACGCCGCTTCGGCAAGGTTACCATCTTCCACGATTTTCTTTTCAAAATCGCTCATTTCTACATCCTCAAAAAGCTCGGGCTTATGTTTGCGAAGCCAAAGGTTTTTACGGCAATACGTGTATTCGAGGTAATCAGTTTTTGAGATGTACATACTCTGTCCTCTACTATTCTTTACTTTTTATGCGCCAAGGGCAACGCGAATACGCTCCTCGTCTCTTGGGTCTTCGTAGTAGAATCCGTCTTTGCCCAAGGTATATCCTCCAAGAATTGCGGCTTCCAACGTGTCGTCAATCCTTTCGAGTGGGATGCTAAAAGATGCCAATATGTGCTCCTTTGTCATTCGTGGAATCCATTGGGGAAACTGCAGTTCAAAGCCATTTGCAATGTTGTTAAAGTAATTTGTGATATCGGCAATACGTGTTGATTGTCCTATACTCATGGTAAAAGTTATCGCATCTCCGCCGTGCTCACTTGAAGAGAAAATGCCTCCTGTTTCTTTTGCGATGCTACGATTGGTGGCAGAAAGAGTTGAAGCATCAAGGGCGATGTATGCCTCCGTTCGACCGTCTTCGATATTTGCTGATGATGTTGTCGTGCGAATGTTTTTGTCAAGGAATATGCGACACGCTTCTCGCAGCGGACCCTCTACGTAGCGTTCAATGTCAGCGTGGTCTCGAAAGATTAGGCCGCTTGTTTCCTGAATTCTTTTGATATTCAACGCATCTGCATGAACTTTTAGCATCTGTTCCTGTGGGGAAGCTGAATGCTTGTAACTACTCCGCGAAGGTCCAAGCTCGATTTTTTTTGGCATATTCGAAATACATTTATTTAAAGCAGTTGACTGAAGTAAAGTGGAGCCACTTACCGCTTAGCGAAAGATAACTACCGATCTCATGCTGTTAGTGGCTCTTGATGTAAGAAACAATCTGTACGGCGATTTCCTCGGGTGTTTGCTTCGACGAATCAAATTCCATTTCAGTTTTCATTTTCGTGCCAAGATACATGTCGTAGAGTTCCTTAAACCTTTTTGGATCAACGTTGGATATCCTAGCGCCTTGCTTCTTTGCTTCGATTCTCATTTCAAATCGGGATGCAAGTACTTCCCAGGGGGCTTCAATGTTAGCCACAAATAGGGGAACATTTTCTTTTTTGCTCAGCTCAACATATCTTTCAGGATTCAAAGAAGCACCCTCTTTTAACACTGAAAGCCCGTGAGATAGGGCGATGCGCATCGTTTCGAAGGTCATGAGATCGACGACTTCACGGTGTATGTTTGGTTGGTAATCGGAAATCAGCCACTTGATAGCATCGTTCTTCCCTTTGTAAATCCCTGCATATTTTTCAAAGAGAAGATCTGAAACAGAAGATTTCCCTCCGCATGAAGGCCCGTTAATGATGAGAAAAAATTGTTTTTCCCTGAGCGGCTCTTTTACCGGTACATCCTGTGTTGTTAATGCATGTTGTTGTTCCATAGACTTAGATGTAGTTTATCAATTTTTTAACATAACAACCGGTGATTGAATTCCGATAATCCCAAGTCAAAATTACCAAGATTATTATGAGGTCCTCGTCGCAATTCCTGACTATACATTATTGTAAACACACTGATAGTGATCCAGATTGGTAAAAAAATAACCAAAATCTTTTTATTGAAACTCAAATTCGCTCCTCGCTGTTCTAATAAAATGAAAATCAATGCGGCGTATATCATTAAGGTGGCTAGAATTCGAATATCCAATATGGTACTTAGTAGGCCAACGAAAAGTGATACGCCGATGCTTATGGCTAGATCATTTGGATCTTGATAGTTTAATTTCGAATATGAATTCGGCACGATATTTTCTGGAAGCATTTTGAAAAAACCCAAGAAAGATAAGGATGCGGCGACACAGAGCAAAATGATTAAAAAATTCTTAACATCTATCCTGGCTCCGTTCACGTTTCTATGCATCTTCAACACAGTCAATGTAAAAAGTAGGATGATAAGATGAGTGGTCATTACCGATAGGCTGACCGGTCCGACGCCACCGACTCCGGTTACATAAAAACCATCAATGAATGGTGTGAGTGTAAGAATTGCCGCTGAGGCGAGGTAGCCGAGTATTCCGAGTGATGCCGCCTGCTTTATGTGAGTCGTCTTGATATAAGTTGCAAGAGTCGCTACATGAGGAGTGAGCGCGAGTAAGAAGTATAAGGATGACTCGGTGAGATTGGGATATGAATCCATGAAAACAAGATCGTTCAATAAAAACCAACCCACGGATACCTGAATTGCCGAAGCTGCAAGGATCGTGACCGCTTTATTTATAGGTGAAATATCTTGTTCTTCGGAATGCATAATATTTCTAATATAAAACAAAATTCGACCCATTACTAGGTCGAACCCTGTTTGCTCCACGCATTACCTGTTTACCAAACTGAGAGTGATTTACCTGATGGCGCAGTTGAGTTATGCGGTCTATAGAGACTCGAGGATGGTGAAAGATCTCTTTGCTTGATATTTGCTTCCACATAACTAAAAAGCAGTTTACCAGTTCGAGAAGTTAAATGGGAGGGGGCCTAAAAATACAAAAATCCCTCACGTTTTGTGAGAGATTTCTGCAACTCCACGTCGTGGCGGATATTAGAACTACCTTACTCAACGCTCAAAACGTCAATGTGATAAATACGGCCATTAGCTTCCGAAACAAATTTAAGGTTATCGAGCACCATATTCGCAATTCCCTCATCGCCCACAATAGGATCCTTCTTTACGAGGTTAGATGTTGCGCTAGTAAGACAAAGGTGATCTGTTGGTCCATTTGGAAATCCGAGAGATACAGCGACTTCTTCTGCGGGGTAAAGACAAATGCTATCCATGAATGCGTCATACTTCCATGAGACGGAAACGGTGGTGTTTTTTGTCTGAAGTTGTGGAGCGTCTTGCGTGCTACAACCAGCACCTAATAATACAACCGCACATAGCGGGGCGATCACCCATTTTAACGAACTTATTTTAGCAAAGATATTCATACGAAGATATATTAATTTACCACGGAAAGTGTATCACGAAATCGGTTCCCACCACGGGTAGTCTAAGAAAGAAAAATTCCAGTATTTCTGCTGAGATCTCTTTGGCTTCACGCCGTAGAAAATGTTAGAACTTAGGTTGTCACTCATGGCGCTTTGAAATGCATGATTTCTTGCTCTGCGCATTGAATCGCATTCAAGGTTTCCCGATCTGTTTTACTTCGTGGCGTGTACCCATCTTCAACTTCAGGAATAGGAGTATAGATGATTTCTAGCTCATTATTCATAAGCCACCGGTATTCAAGATTGTGAAGATCTTCCAGTCGAAATAATTCCTCTCCGTCAGGGTAGGAGACGACGATCAAATCCATAATACTGCCTCCGCAAGCATATCCATGGTTTTCCGTTACATTGTAATAAGCGTATGCGGTAGATGCTGGATTTACTCTCGGATTCAGACCAGACATTGCTTTGCGGGCAGGGATTTTTGTAGATGAAACAAGTCCTGAGTAAATATTGTAGATCTGTACGTAGTCGGAGTTATAGCCAGATCCTGCGAAGTTGGCACCACTAAAAGCTACTTCCGAATTCGTGAACCAATACTGTTGATAAATATCAACCGGGATATCTAAGTCGATTAGGTCACCGCCGTTTGTTGATTGAACAAAATTATCTTGTTCTAAGCCAAGACTGGCTATATGGTCGTTGTTGTAGGCATGTAGATAGTAGTGCTGAGCGTCAGGTGATAGTTGGAGCGAGCTTATAGGCAGGTGAATATGATTATCCGTAAAAAGTTCTGAGTCAGAGATATCGAATTCTGAAAGTAAAGTACTTGTATCACTTGCAACATCGTAGCGATATACTCGATAAATCTTTGCTTGCGTGTGGAATGTGCTGTAAATCACCATTTGTTTGTTGCTGGAGGTAGCAAAAGAATCCAACTGCCAGTCATTGGTATAGTAAACAGGATCATTTGAATCCCAGGCTAGATAAACCAAAATTCTTCCTTCAGCGCGCCCGTCTACATCATTGCGGCCATCGTATCCACCGGAAAGAAATTCAAATTCACCATCCTTCCAGCCGGCGACAGGATCCTCTAAATGTGAAATCTCAGTTTCAGGTTTCTCGGCTACTACGTGGTTGTCAGTGGCGTCTTGTTTGCCCACGCTAGTCATCGCTGATTTATCAACTTTGTTAAATTGGCGGACAGCCGCAAAAACTGTCAAAACGCTCAAGGCGATAATGACTGCCGCAATAATACTGATGTGTTTTCCTAAAATATTTTTCACATGACGGGAAAGTCTAACGAGGTTGATTGGTTATGTCAATGCTCGATCGATGAGATTACCTGGTTCGACACCCGATTTGAGTAATAAAAAATCTCCGCTATCTTTAGCGAAGATTTTTTGGCTCGACAGGTGGGTAGCGAGCTAGATTTTGAGCAATGATTCAAGAGGTATTTCGGAGGATCAGAACGGCACCCGGGTCTCATCGAAATGAGATGTGGAATGGTTTGTGTTTAAGATCAGCTCAATATTTTACTCTGAAGTTTTCTTGACATCAGAAAACTCCGCGAATTTAGCAGTCATCGTAGGGTTACCGCGCGTCAGTCTCTTTATTGTCAGATCTTCCGCTTTATTATTAGCGAGACGAAGGTTATTTTCAGACGACAAGAGAGCATCTTTAGTTTTCTGGAGATGATCAATGGTTTTGTCGATTTCATCAACTGCTGTTTTAAATCGACTAGAAGCAAGCTCGTAATTTTTCTTGAAACCCTCCTTAAACTTGTTCATGTTTTCCTCAAAGTTGGTAATGTCAACATTCTGATTCCTCACCAACGCAAGCTCGGCCTTGTATTTAAGTGAATTCATGGATGCGTTGCGCAGTAGAGTTATAATGGGAATAAAAAATTGCGGCCGCACCACATACATTTTGGGGTATTTGTGAGAAACATCGACGATGCCGGTGTTATACAGCTCATTTTCAGCTTCCAAGAGCGTCACAAGAATGGCGTATTCGCACTTTTTCTCGACGCGATCTTTATCAAGCTCGCGCAAGAAGTCTTCATTCTTTTTCTTGGTTGCGGTCTCGTCGCCCTCGTTTTTCATCTCGAACATGATTGATATGATCTCGTTCTCGGCTTCGTCAGTCTCGCGGTATATGTAGTCGCCCTTGCTGCCGGTTGCCGCATCGTTATCTTTCTCGAAAAATGCATTTCGAAATCCGGTCGCGCGCAGCTTATCGAACTCGGTCTCGCAGTGTTGTTCGAGCGTCTCGCCTATCATTTTTGTCGACAGCTTGACCTTCATATCTTTACGAAAGGCTATTTCCTCATCTTTCATCTTGATGATGTCATCCTTAGCCTTGAGCTCCGTAGCATATTTTTCCTTCAGAGACGTTTCAAGCAGTTGCTTTTCAGCGTCTTTGCTTTTCAGTTCACTGGCGAGCTCGTCACGCTCTTTCTCGATTTTACCGACCGCTTCGGTGACGGCAAGTTTTTTCTCGAGATCTGCGTTTTTTATCTTTGACTCCATCTCAGCCAATTCCGATTCTTTCCTTGCATTAAGCTCGGCAAACTCGCGGTCTTTGTTTGCCCTAAGTTCAACTATTTCTGTCTCCTTCTTTGCGAGGTCTTTTTGCAATGTATTTGTGATAGTTGCCTCTGCGAGCTTGACGGCGTTTTCTTTATCTTTCTTTAGCATCTCCTCACGCTTGCACAGTTCTTTTTCGAACTCATGATCGCGAACTTGCTTTAAGATATTGGCGAATCCAGCCTCGTCGACTTTGAAAGCTTTTTTACAATTTGGACAAATGATGTCGTTCATATTTGTTTTTAATAGCGTCTACAGATTTTTATTTACGACTTTCACAATATCATCGAGAATCTTTTCCTTGTGCGAAATCCAGTGCTGAGACCAGACACGATAGATGTCCCAGCCGAGTCTTCGAAGAATTTCCTCTCGTAATCGGTCATTAACACGCGCGGAATATGAAGAGTGATACGATGCTCCATCGCATTCGATTCCAAGAATATAATCGGTTCCCGTCTTGGGATTGATGATCGCTAAGTCGATCTTAAAACCTGATACGCCAATCTGTTTTTTGACCTCGTAGCCACGTTGCTCAAGTGCTCGCTTTACCTCAAGCTCAAAGGGGCTATCAGCTTCAACATCTTCTCCTGCAACTACAAGTCGGCTTCCGTCGAGTGTCTTCACGCCGTTTTCGGCATAATCCAAATACTTCTGCAACATTTTTGCGCCTCGAGATGTTTCGCCAGCTTTCATCTCGGTTGACTTAAATGAGGATACGCAGATCAGTTTTTCTTTTGCGCGGGTAATAGCCACGTTTAAGCGCCTGTAACCCGTGACACTATTAATAGGACCAAAACGATTGAAGAAGTTGCCATTCTTATCTTTACCGTACCCTATAGAGAGAACGATGACATCACGCTCGTCTCCTTGTACCGATTCGAGATTCTTAATAAAGAACGAGTCGCTGCCTTCCTGGTCTTCGTTTAACTTTTCCTGAAGCTCTGGGTGAATCTTGAGGAACTCGATCATGGCATCTCTGATGCTAAGCTCCTGTGACTTACTGAACGCAATCACGCCAATCGACTTATCCGGATAGTTGATTGCGGACTCGACACACTTTTCGACAACGCGCATCGCTTCAATATCGTTGCGACGCGTTCCTGCGTGGTTCTCCTTCTTAATTCCTCCGTCGAAGATTCCATTTTCGACATACTCAAATTGGACTCCTCGAGTGGTATGATCGGGATTCGGGAATGTGATGAGCTGATCTTTGTATACCTCGCAGTTTGAGAACGCAATAAGATCCTCGTATTTGCTGCGGTAGTGGTACAAGAGAGAATCGCTTGATTCTGGAAGAACAGTTCGCGCTGCATGGAGGATGCTCTCGTAATCCTGGTCTTCAGCTTCCTCAGAATCCTCGTCTGAGGCTACATCGAAGAAGGATGTTGGTGGAAGCTGGTGTTCATCACCGAAAATAATGATTTGCTTTCCACGAGCGATTGCACCAAGGGCATGCTCGACGCGCATCTGTGAAGCCTCGTCGAAAATTACCGTGTCAAAATCAAGCGAGCCATATGGAATATATGAGCTCAACGTCAAAGGACTCATCATCCAACAAGGCTTGTACTGCTGGATGTGTGAAGTGCATCTCATTACCACCTGTCGAACCGGTTTGTGCTGCTTTTGCAGCTGACTCTGGTGGAGCAGGAAACGTTCGAATTCGCCACGGCGCTCTTTTACTTTTTTTATCGCAGGAGCAATCCGTTGAAGGATTCGTTTCGCGTTGACATCTAGAGTTCGTTTTTCAAGCCTACGGAATTCATCGATAGTTTTTCTATGCTCGCTTACATTGAAATCTCGCAAATCAGAATTGGTACGATAGTAATTTTCAAGCCATGCGTTCCAAAGCGACTCGGCAAACAAAGCTGGTGGATTTTTAATGTCGCTACCTTTGAGCGATTCTAGGAACCAAGAATGACCGAGATCTTTCATCTGGTGCGAATAACGACGATATTCCATCCATGTCTCAAGACCTTCTTGGTCTTCGATCATTTCAGACAACTTCTCCTGAAACGTCCGGATTTTTAACGGCTCAAGATCAGCCAAACTTTGCTCATTCTCAAACAGCTTATTTAGGGCTGACGCGTGCTTCGTATACGTCGCAAGAGCCAACTTCCATCCCTCGAGCCTTGTTCTTGATTCTTGAGTTACCCGGATCAATTCACAGAGAGAAATATCGCCCTGATAACCTGGTAATCCTGAAACATGCTCAAGCACCTTCTTGAGTTCGGTTGTGACTTTTTCTAAGGATTCACGCTTAGCAATAAGAGAAGCAGGATTTTCCTCCGATGCGAACAGCTCGATGACATCCAAACCAATCTGGTCGAGGCATGCCTTGAGTTGGTTGAGCTTTTGTACATCACCATTAAGAGATCCTAGCATCCGAGATGTCTCACTCCTTATCAAGAATTTTTCCGTAGTATCTTCAAGGGCGATGATGTTGCGAGTGCTCTCAGCAAGCTCTCCAAATTTCGAAGCTACATCGGCAATTGAAACACGATCTAGATCGGAAAAAGCACTGAAGATACTCCATGAACCTGTAAGTAGTGAATCCAAATCTTTCAGCGAGTCGCTGAAGGCCTTCATCGCACGAGGATCGCCGTTCTTCTCTACAACCTGCTTTAAATGATTTGCAAGCTCGCTCTTGCTTTCTTGATGCATCCATTCGATAAGATTTTTTGCGCTTCCCGAAAGGATCGGGATCTCGTGTACCGCTATCGGTTTATCGGAAACAATGTATTTCTCATTAAACCGAGTGAGAAGAGTGCCTAATTTTTCTTCAAGATTTGAGCTATCTCGTACGGCGGAGACAACCTGGTCAATATCCGCATATCGCTTTGGGGCATTGAGATTGCACCACCCAGACACGATCGCTCTAGTCGAACCGTAGTCACGCGAGAAAAAATGGAAATATTTATGATATTTCTTTCCGAATTCCGTAAAGACTTTTTTAATGTCTTCCTTATCTAGATTTTCACGGATGATCGCCCATTTTTCGAAAACAGAATTTGCTTCTTCAAGCTTGCGATAAATGGTATGGAGCGTTGTTAGTGATCCGAGAGAAGTTTGAAGTGACGAAGCCTCGTTCCAATTTTTTATCCGAATAATAAGCGGATCGAGAATCAAAATGCTTCGGCAACGAATCAATTCGGCGATCGAGATGCCCAAAAGATCGCCATTCTTGCAGGCTTCGATATTTGAGCGCAGTGAAGATAAGGTCGCTTCAATTCTAGGTGCAGAATGTAGTGCCCCTGCAATCTGTTTGATTTCACAGTCATCGCTGACGGACTGGGTGGCTAGTGTGATTAAAGACCACGAAGCGGGCACCTTGTAGTTACCCCCGAAACTTTCCGCGAGTTTCTGATAGGCAGAAACAGCTTCAATGCCTTGATCTAGAATTTGGATCGCTACACTGAGGCTGATTTCTTCACGTAGTGCCATCGGCAACAGGCGTAGATCAAACAGTGCCAATTGCTCGACTCTATCGATGCTTCTTTGGAGGTCCTGAATCGTATTTAATCCTATCGATTCTGGCTGCAAAGAATCAATTCGAGCTACCGCGGAATAGATATCCTCAAGCACCACTCGAACTCGGCTTGCGAAGTCAGGAGAAAAGTTCTGTTTTTGTATTTGGCTCCATGCAGAAAACTTTGGGTCTGAAACCTTGTGAAGTACAGGAGAGACGGCCTCTAATACGGCGAGAATTCTTCGATATTTATCCTCAGTGATAACCAACGGATCACTATCGCCCCATGGCATAGCGCGATCAGAGTTGAGGGTTTGTGCTCTAGCCAGTTCTCCGTGAACCCATTGAACAGACCGCTTGAGCGGCTCAGCGACAGTAGCTAAAGAATAAGCATAATTCTTAAGTTTTGCATGAGCACCTTCGCGTAATTCAAGAGCTGTGTCGTCGCTAGAGTTACTATGCCCGTAGGCTTCGATTAAGAAGTCTCGGTCGTTGATGACGGATTTTGCAAATGTTTTTTTGTCGGCGTTTTGATAGAAGAGCGGCAAACAAAGCTTGTCGAGTCCCTTATCCTTAAGGCGCTTAAAGACAACCTCAAGCGCAACCTGCTTTTCGCAAACAACAAGCACTTTTTTGCCACGAGCAAGTAGATTAGAAACAAGATTCACGATAGTCTGGCTTTTTCCTGTGCCAGGAGGACCCTGCACAACCAAACTATTTCCCTGAACAGCCTTCTGAATAACTCGCATTTGACTTACGTCTGCGTCGAGAACAGTAAAGTCCTCCTCGACAACTAAAAGATCGTCCGGTCGTGAATTTGAAGGCAGACCCTTTTGGATGATAGAGCCTTTTCCAATGAGACCATCAACAAACTCATGCCCGCATATGGCTTCTTCATTCTTTCTCAGGTCTTCGTATATTTGTTGACCGTAAAACGAATACTGCCCGATGCGAATATCGTCGGTAATGTCGCTTTTTATTTTTGAATCAGCAAATGACTTTTTTAATATCCTTACCAGGGCATCAAAAGTTCCCGAAAGATCGCTTATCTCTTCTAAAGACGGTATCCCAGAAATTTTCACTCCGTATTCCAACTCGGAAAGCAATAACAGTACGGGGTTAACAGCAATATCGCTTGCTTCCAAGTGTGTTCTTATGATTGTTTTCTTTGGTGTGGACTTTGTTTCTTCGATTGAAATAGGGATGAGAAGAATTGGAGCATCGTAGTCGTATTCTTTTTCTTCCAATACTCCTTCGGAACCTCGACCATTTCCCGGTTCTTTCCATTGCACGCGACCGATAGTGAGGTACAGCGTGTGCAAGCCGTGTTCTTCAAATTTCTTTTTGCTATCAAGTCTCAATGCCTGGAGCATTGTTATGAGCTTTTTACCCTGAACATCAGTGAGCGGAATAGATGCATCCTTCTCACCATCTTCAACCATTCCTTCTTCCTCAGCAAGAATTGCCTTATGCGGAAACTCGATGGTCATTTCCTCAATAGCGCCGAAACGTTGCTCGAAATCAGCGATACCCATCTTGAATGAAATAGCACGAGCTTTTGTGGGGTATTTTAAAAGACGATTTCTTCGGGTCAAATCGACGATCTTTTTTTCGTACTCTTTTAATGCGCCAATATTAGAAAGGGAAGCTGTTTTTGAAATATTTCGTTCGGAATTCTGCTCTGATTCACTGGTCATATAGGATGTATTGTGCCTCATTTTCTCAGAAACTAAAAGGTCTAAGCTACTTGCTTTTTGAATTAGGCAAAAGAGTCGTTATTTACTTAAGGATTAAACAAAAAATCGCCATTTTTCAATGACGACTTTTTGACAAGGCATGTGGGTTACCTCACACGCCTTCTCTTGGCTCCACATCGCGAACGACATAGGAACCGCTTTCGTGAGCATAAAGGGTACATTCACATTCCCAAGCTCACAGTGGCAGATTGGGTTTATCGATCGTCTTCATCCTTGCACCTACTCGCCTCGTAACTTTTATCGAGTTCAGCTCCACGATA
>CAZORP010000004.1:72901-86020 GCA_964582615.1 uncultured Gammaproteobacteria bacterium | reverse complement strand
AACCGGTGACCTAAGGTTTACGATACCTTCGCTCTACCAACTGAGCTACATCGGCGCACATTATTCACGAGGAGCGTCATGTGAAGATGTATCCCTAGCAACCGTTTCATACTCCGGCATCACAAGTGCCGCAAGTACGTAAAAAAGTGCCCCAGGAAATAGTCCGGTGAGAAAAATAAATGCAAGTACAAGGAGACGAACAAGCGTTACATCGAGCACCGCATACTCTGCAATGCCGGAACATACTCCAAGGAGCTTTTTTTCTTTACCAAGAGTGATAATCTTCATATATTTTGGAGCGGACGACCGGGTTCGAACCGGCGGTCTTCTGCTTGGGAAGCAGACGTGTTACCGCTACACCACGCCCGCGTAAGGGCGGGTATAGTAAAGCATACTTGAAAAATTCCGTAAAGAGAAGTTACCACACCATAAGAAACACATTCTCCTGAGAAAAGGTAGCGAGAATAACCTCATCAACCGAGGGGTACGGAACGAGAATTCCTTGAAGACGAATCCATGCATCACCCCCCTTTCCCCCCTTTTCCAAAACCTTCAACGTCCAAAATCCCGTATCGCCCAAAAACTTATTCCCAATTTCACCCTCGCGCATCACCCCAAGTCGATCCACCCAATCCTTGGGAAGATCTCGAAGATATCGCTCTCCGAGCATACCGTCATCCTGACTAGAAACATCGCCGGAGAAGTAACGCGCTATGTCACGAAAAGGCATTCCCAAGGCAATCTTCTCATCAATCGCGGCCTGTGCGGCGAGTTGAGCATCGAGCATGGTTCTACGAAGAGCCTCACAGGATCGCAAACGACGAAGTGGCTCTTGAAGATACGTCTTTTCTTCAGACGAAGAAATCCCTGCCCGACGAAGCGCATCCTGACTTTCTTTTGGAAAGTCATAAGAGGAAACTTCTTCTTCACAAAGATCCTCATGTCGCTCAAGGCGCGCATCACGCACGGAAAAAGCGAGAGCCTTACTAAAAGCCTCCTCATACTCTTCCGCCACACCGAGTGCAAGAAAAGCATGCGCCGTTTCTGTGACGCGCATATACGTCACAGGATCGGAACCAACCCATGCAACAGGAAGAACTGCAAAAGCGACATAGCGAAACCACGAAGATCCCGCATGAAAAACAAGCCCTAAAATCTGCAAAACACAATACACCGCAACGACATAATGCGCATATCGGCCTCGGCCTCGACGATCTGAGAATACCCGCTCCATACAAACACCAAGGCTATCCTTCGCGCTCTTCGTGTGTCATGAAAAAGTAATAAAACCACTTTACCGCATTTCCCAGCGAAGGATCGTCTTCAATTGCCGGCGCTACTTGCATGTTTGTCGCAGAGGTCTCTTGGATGTCCTCGGGGACAACGTACACCGTCTCACCGGGAGCCGCCATGGCCATCTTTTCTCGAGCCTGTCGCTCGAGCTCAGTTTGCGTCGAAAGACGCGCAATCATTTGCAAAGACACAAGCTCTTCACGTTCAAGCTTTGCATTTTCAGCCTCCATGCGAGCAAGCTCTGCCGCAATATCGCTTTTGCGGACATATTCTCGGAAAAATGCAAACGCAACAAGAAAGATCGCGATTCCACCTGCGACCATCACCCATGAAGGAACTCTCTTTTGCGAGGCATCATGCTGCGTCATACCCTAAAGATGATAACACGTCACGAACAACTTTACGATCATCCCAAGGAATAACTTTACCTCCCGCAACCGCCATGACAGGCTCGGAACCCTTGCCCGTTACCAAAACAACGTCCCCTTCTCTTGCGATACGCAGGGCATGCGCAATGGCCTCGCCACGATCGAGGAACGTGAAAAGATCTTTATTGGCAACTTTTCCTGCGCGTTCAGCGCCTTGTGCGACTTCCCGAATAATATCCTCAGGAGGTTCATCATAAGGATCTTCGTTGGTTACGATAACAATATCTTCATGCTTTGCGGCAAGCTCTCCAATTTTTGGACGACGAGCACGGTCCCTTCCTCCACCAGCGGATCCATGAACACCAATCACCCTTCCTGAACGATCCTTGGGAAGCGCCGCGTAAAGCGCCTCGAGTGCATAGGGTTCGTAAGCGTAATCAACGATAACCAAAAATGGTTGTCCTTGTTTTATCTCTTCATATCTTCCCGCGATAGGAGCGAGTTTTTCTGATGCTTTTACAACTTGTTCAAGGGGAATTCCACAAGCCGTGACCGCGGAAATCGCGGCGAGTGCATTAAGGTGAGAAAATGTTGCCGGCAAATTCCAGTGAACCCCATATCCACCTACCACAACATCAACACCTTCACGCGATTGTGTGCGATATTCCGCAAAAATCCTCCTCGCATCCGAACCAACATCCTTTTTGGGTAGGAATGAAAATTTCCAATGTGCGTCAGCGGGAAAACTTCCGTAGTACGCTCCATAGGGGGAATCTTCATTGACGACCGACGAGCGAAGAATCTCACGTCCAAAAAGTGTCTTTCTGGGAAATTTCATGAGATGCGTAAAGAGCTTGCTCTTTGCTAGTTTATACGCTTCAAATCCCCCATGCGCCTCGAGATGCTCGGGGGTGAGATTGGTAAACACTGCAATGTCATAATGAATTCCAACATGCCGAAATTGCTCAAGACCCTGAGACGAAGTTTCGACAATTGCATACGTACATCCAGCTTGCTTCATTGAAAAAAGCAGTTTTTGGAGAGTGAATCTTCCCGGCATCGTCATCTTCATGCGATTTTCATAAGGAACACCCGCGATAGAAAATCCTGCCGTCGATGTATATCCAACACGCTCACCGAGTTCGGTAAGAATCTGAGCGATGAATTGCGTTGTGGAAGATTTTCCATTGGTTCCCGTAACGCCAATAATCACCATGGACTCAGCAGGATGTCCGTACCACCACGCCGCAAGTCTTGCCAGGCTGTAATGATAAATGTGACGAGCTTTTGTAGCGATACGACGTTGAAGCATATATTACAGCGTGCGAACCTCCTCACGAAAAGCCTCACCAGACGTGAAAGCATCAGAAAACAGTCGAGAAGGAGTGCATCCTGGGGAAAAGAGTACCGCGTCTCCCCGAATTGCGCGAGACCGTGCATATCGAACCGCCTCTCTCATGGAAAGTGCGTGCTCAAAGGGGACTTTTCCTAATACCGCGCGCTCTAACGTTTCACTTCCCTCCCCCGGAAGAAGAATAAGTGATTTTACATGCGCGACGATAAGCGGAATGAGACTCTCAAGTTCGGAGGACGTTTGAGCACCTCCAGCAATGAGCACCATGCGTCTATCTTCACCAAATGCTTTTATTGTTTCACAAAGTGCAGAGACGTCCTGTGCGGCGGCATCGTTGATATAAGTAATTTCATCAACTTCCCGAACAACTTCGCGAGATCCGGCTTCACCAACAAAGGTACGCAATACATCAATAATTCCTGAAATTGATACTCCACGAAGAAGCGCGGCACACGTTGCGGCAAGCGCATGTGCAAGTGCCTCATCGCCTTTGAGGGCAATATCTTCAACGGGAAGAATATCAAGCAAAACGCCATGGCGGCGATATCGCATCATGCCATGCTCAACAAAAACCCCATCCTCACCCATGGAACGTGCGCTAAACCATACTTTTTCAGAGGGAATTTCCCGAGTTACCTCAACAACCTCAGGCTCATCTTTTGCAAGTACCGCGAGTTGATGCGGTTGTTGGTATCGAAAAAGAATCTCTTTAGATTTTTTATACGCGGCGTAATCTGGATAACGATCCTGATGCTCTTTTGAGATATTTGTAAGGACACCAATATCAGGACCGCGACCAAGCTTTTTTAAGGCGTCTTCGGAACTCAGAAGCATCCACGTGGAAAATTCAAGAACAACAGGTATTTCCTCTTGAGAACTGAGAAGATCATCGAGACACGACAACGGTGACGTTTTCACATTTCCCGCTACAATCGCGCGAGGATGCAAGTGTTTAAGCATTTCTCCAAGCATTGTTGTTACCACCGTTTTTCCTCGAGTGCCCGTCACCGCAATAGTGGCGTGAGGATATTCACGAAGAAAAATACTTGCATCACTTTCAAGCGAAACGCCAGCCTGCCGAGCGGCCTGAACTAGCGACGCCTCACTAGGAACCCCGGGATTCTGCACGACATATTGCACATTAACAAAATCTTCCTCTCGATGTTCTCCAAGAGAAAATACCGGTTGATACACGACTTCTTCGGGATGCGCTTCGCGATATGCCCGATACCAATCCATGAGCTTCGCGACCACACGCTGCAAATCGCGTTCAGATTTTAAGTCAGTTACAACAATTTGCGCACCATGCTTCATGAGCCATGTTGCTGTAACAAATCCACTCCCATCTTCATATTTTCCAAGACCCATCACGGTAACGGTAGCATCTTGAAACGAAGAACGTTGTTCTGTTGCCATATGGCATAATAATAACATTACCTGCACCTATGGAAAAACTGCCATCCAACGATCTATCACTCGAACGCATTATGCAACTCGTTGGATTGCATAATCATGCAAAGCTTTTAGTCCTCATGAAAGAACGAGGTATTAAGGACAGTGTTCAATCCATAGAAGACTACTTTCAAGAAAAATCTCAACTACAGTCCCACCACCTTGAAACCATGGTTATTATCGCGGAACATACGTCCTATACATTCGAAAAATCTTTTCCTGATTTTCTCAAAAAAACAACACGAAATGGGGTTATTGGAATATCACAAGAAAATTTTACAAAGTTTCTTGCATATTTCATTGCACCATCTCCCATCGCTCAAGACATCCTCTTCACGCTTCTTGTAAAAAACGGTCAGTTAAACGACGACGAACTTTATGAAAACTTCACCAAGCGCGGTACTTTTTATGCACTACAAGTAGCCTCCACATTCTCACATGAAAATACCAAAAAACATCACGCAGCATTAAGCGATCTTATTAAAGATATTGATACACAAACACTCAGCGAAGGCCTGTGCCGACATCTTCTTGAACAAAATAGTGCAAGAAACACCCTTCCCGAAGAGGTGCGCCATCGTTTTGCAAGAAAAATCTTTCTCACAGAAAAGCACATTCGCTTTTACGCGGAGCGTATTCTTGCGTGCGAAAATCTTCAGACGTGGCTTAAAAATGAGGCTATAACATTCCCCCATGAAGTAAAGCGTTTTATTGAGTATATCGCAAAAGAAACTACAATATTTCTTGCACAAGACGTACTTCTTCTTCTCTCATCGAAAGATGAGTTTGAACAAAGAGAATATCTTGAGACTCTTGTAGGAAAGCTTTTTCGAGAATGCCTTCATGAAAAAAACGCAAGAAAAATAAGAGAATATATTACATTCTCAGAAAAACCCGAAAATCTCACACACCACCAAGACCACTGGCAAGATATACTCTTCACACTTCTTCGTGTAGACGATCTAAAAACCTTCTCACTCGTTCTTCACCGTATCGCCATTCCTCAACATATACTGGAAGATCTTTGCTCGAGACGCTTTCTTTCCCCGGCATCATGGAGTCATTTTCAATATCTTCTAAAAAAATATGAGGATTTTCTTTTTAAAACATTGCATTTTTCCGAATTGCAAACATTCCTCACGCAGAGTAGTAGACACCATGCCATCACACGACAAGAAGCGCAAAAGCTTCTTGAGTATTTAGAAGCCTATCGCCTTACTTTTACCGCGGAAGAGTTTCTCAAACTTCTACCCCAAGAGCATCACCCAGAAAATAGAGCTCTTATTCATAAAAAATCCCAAGAAGAGCTTCACCGGAGAAACATGCGAAAATCCGAACATCCTTGGCAGGGAAAAAAACAAAATCCTGCATTATTCTGTGCGGAATTCTATCTAAAAGAACATCTCTTTCATGACATTTTTTATGTAAAAAATCTTCTCATACAAGAAGGTATAACCCTCCCTTTTTCTCTAAGATTTTCTCTCGAGGAAAGAGCAACATCGGCTAATCTCTCCAAGGATCGAGAAGCCATTCTTGTGCACCTTAGTGAGATCATTGCAGACGAACTTCAGGAATGCTCAAAGGAAGCCGTTCTTGTTACACATCTTGCACGCATTCATTCCGGAGACTTTTTTACAACCATGACCACAGAAGAACAAACCGTATTTTTTCTTCAGGCTAAGGAGTACTTTGAAAATGACGACTTTTGGCCACACGGCATGGGCGGTAGAGTTTGGGCGACTATCGCACAGGCCGCAATAAGACTTTCCGTGGCAGAGAAAAATTTCTCCCCAGAAATTGATCTTATTTTTGACATCGAGCACAACACGGGATTGGTACTTGAAAAATCAAGTACGGTTTTCACACAGGTGGATCACCGACTCTTACGAGACCTCCTTAAGAAAAAGCGTTATATCGAGGGATCATCGCAAGAACTCCTTGTATATTATCGATCTCTTTTTACCAACATACACGCCCAAGAAGAAGACGCCTTCTTTGCCAAGGCGGCGTCTCGCATAGACCTCTGGAAAGATTGTCTCCTGCGCATAGAAAACTATCTTCACCTTGTTTACCCTCATCGCAAAAATCTTCTCCAAGAAATACGCAAACTTTATAAAAAATACACTTAAAAAATGCTCCCAAATCCCCAATATTCTTGGACTTGATTTTTTTCCTGCATCGCCGTATACTCTTTCTCGTATTTTTCGCGCTGGTAGCTCAGTGGTAGAGCAAAGGCCTTTTAAGCCTGTGGTCGTGGGTTCGATCCCCACTCGGCGCACCAAAAATATCTGACGATATACGTCAGATATTTTTTTGTAAAAAAATCCGCAAAAGCTACGCTGCCTTTGCGGAAGAAGCCTTTGCGAGGCCGGTAGCGCGAATGATCGCGCCAAGACGAGAGTCGCCGTTTGGCGGATCATCTATCGAGCAGATGATCCCGCGCCTCACAAAACTCTGCATAACCGCAAAGCAAAGCCCTCGAAAGTGCGTCTCACCATCTTCCCACACGGGAGCCTCGTAGCGAGCAGTCATTACGCCCCGATCGCTCAGCGCCGTGGCCGTAACCTTTTCGCCAACGATGGCAACAAATACAACCGCCCCAACTCTGGGGACGATCGAGTCAAGAAACTCTAGTGACCCCATTGAATGCCTCCGAACATATCCTAGCAGGATGGCGAAAAAAGACCATACAAGAAAATGTTATACTTTCTTCATGAAGCCCCTTGATGTCATCATTGTCGGCGGAGGACTTTCAGGACTTTCCGCCGCATATACCCTTCGCAACGACCCTCGCTTTCAGGTCACCATCCTCGAAGAACGCGATCGCCTTGGCGGAAGAACTACGAGTACCACACTGGGAAAGACCGCTGTTGATGTGGGGGGATTTATTATTTATCCATGGTACGAAACCTTTCGCGCCATCAGCCGAGAACTTGGCATCGACCACGCCATAAAGAACCTTCCTGAGCTGACAATTTTTTACGCAATATTTCAAGATCCGCTATTTTACTCAGCGGAAGAACTCGCACCATCTCTACGTGAAAAAATACACCTCGCAACAAAACTTCTTCCTGCTTTTCGCAAAAACTTCGACGTAAGTCGACCGAACTTAACACGCACGAACGAAAAAAGCGTGGAAGACTTTTTCAAAGAATCAACAAGCGAGGAATTTCTTCGCTATATCGATACCGTTTGCCAGGGCTACTGCTATCCTCCTATCGCCTCGTATCGGGCAAGTTTTCTCTTGCCAATGATGGCGAATAATATCTTCTCTGGAGATGTACGATCTTCCGCGTACTTCCCCAAGGGAATCTCCACACTCATCACCGCACTTCAGCGAGAACTTCTCACGTGCGGCGTACGCTTGCATACCGGTGAAAAAGTTCATAAACGACAGGGCAAAAAACTCATAACAAGCAAACAAATTCTTGTTCCTGATGCGGTAATTCTCAGCCACCCACTTCCCGAAGACGGCATACGCTATACCTCTTTTCTCACCATCACACTGACTACAGAACGAAAAGCAAAGCTTCCTAAAAAACCTTCATGGGGAGCCCTTTTTCTTCATCCAGACGTTCATCGTTTTGTTCGTATTACGTCAATCATTAACACAGAAAAACTTTATAAAGGTGCAAAAAATACCTTAACGGTAAATATTCTTATTGAAGATTTTGAAGAGATGCCAAAGCAAAACGTCGCTTTTATGCGGCGCCTTACCCGGGAACTTTCTCGTATTTTTGGAGATATCGGAGAAGCAACTATTACATCGTGGACACCGTGGCATCACACTATGCCACAAAGTACCGAGGATGCTGTTGCAACCTTCCTGAAACACCAAGGCGATGATATGGTCTTTTACGCGGGAGATATGTTGGGATGCCCATCCATGGAAACCGCGCTTCGCACAGGAATTTCGGCCGCAAAACAACTTCAAGAACGTGTAACACTTTTTCAAAAAAACACCCCGAATGACTAGGGGTGTTTTTCTTCTTAACGCTTGAGCACTTTGAGATAGGCGTCGCTAGGAATTTCAACCCGACCAACACCCATCGCCATCATTTTTGCCTTGCCCTTCTTTTGCTTTTCAAGAAGCTTTAATTTTCTTGTATAGTCACCGCCATACAGAGCTCCAGTAACGTCCTTTCGAAGAGCCGAGATCCGCTCACCCGCAACAACTTTCCCACCAACAGAAGCCTGAAGTTTAATCACGAACTGCGTACGAGGAATTTCATCTTGAAGAATTTCCAAAATTCTTCGCCCTACGCGCTCCGCATCCTCTCGATACACCAACGATGAAAATGCATCAACAGGAGCATCGGCGACACTAATATCCAAACGAACAATATCCGCGGTTCGATATGCAATAACCTCATACGCGAGTGATGCATATCCGGACGTTGCACTCTTGAGACGATCATTAAAATCCACAATAATCGCAGAAAGTGGAAGTTCGTAATGCAACATTGCTCGACCCTCAGAAAGATACTCCGTCGTTAGGTAGACGCCTCGACGCTCCTGACACAGTTGCATAACGTTCCCAATAACATCTGAAGGAACGATGATGTCCACCTTTGCCCACGGCTCTTCAATGTGTTCAATATGCGAAGGATCTGGAAGATCGAGCGCACCTTTGATAACGCGATACTCTCCCCCTCCTGAAGGAAAAATACGATATGCAACAGAAGGAAGTGTTACCACGAGATCTATCGTATACTCTCGATTCAAACGCTCTTTGAGAATTTCAAGGTGAAGCATGCCAAGAAAACCACAGCGGAATCCATAGCCAAGCGCGGGAGAATGTTCAGGCTCATACACAAGCGCCGCATCATTGAGCTTCAGGCGATCCATCGCATCGCGGAGTGCAGAGTACTCATCTCCTGATGCTGGAAATATTCCCGCAAACACCATAGGACGAACCTCTCGATAACCCTCAAGCGGAAGCACTTCGGCGGATCCAACGGTAATTGTGTCACCCACACGACACGCTCGAATATCTTTAAGACCTGTAACGATATAGCCAATTTGTCCCGTTTCAAGATATTCAAGTGGTGAAAACTTGGGCTTCAAAGCTCCAAGTTCAAGAATTTCCCCGTCAGCATCAGTGGCAACCATGTGCAACTTATCACGTCGCTTAAAAATTCCATCGATAACGCGAACGTACGCAACAACACCCTTGTAATCATCGTATGCGGAGTCAAAAATAACTGCACGAGGCGCAGACTTTGCATCTCCCTTTGGCGAAGGAATTCGCTCGATAATAGCATCGAGAAGCTCAGGAACTCCATCACCAGTTTTACCTGACACCGTCAAAATATCTTCTTCTTTGCAACCAAGTAGCTTTACAAGCTCAGCTTTTCGACGAGGAACATCAGCGGCGGGAAGGTCAATTTTATTAAGCACCGGAATGATTTCAAGATCTTCTTCCACGGCAAGATAGAGGTTTGCAACCGTCTGTGCCTGAACTCCCTGCGTTGCATCGACAAGCAAAACCGCGCCGTCAACCGCGGCGAGAGAGCGGGAAACCTCGTACGTGAAGTCGATGTGTCCGGGAGTGTCGATGAGGTTAAGCGTGTATTCAATATCACCCTTTTTCCATGTCATGCGAGCGGGAGCGAGTTTAATAGTGATTCCACGCTCACGTTCAATGTCCATTGAGTCCAAGAGCTGATCCTTCATCTGGCGAGATTCCACGGTTTTTGTGATTTCAAGCAAACGATCGGAAAGCGTGCTCTTCCCGTGGTCGATATGGGCAATAATGCAAAAGTTACGAAGACGATCTTGAGGAATCATATTGCCGAAAATAGTACCAACAACCCTGAAAAAAAGCTACTTTACCGCCGCTTTTTCCACATGAGCACGCGATCGCAAAAATGCCGCAAAGAGAATACTTACCGTAACAAGTGGCGCAAGCCACTCGGGAATATGAACATGGAACGCCTCGCCAAGCATAACCAACCCAAGCGCAAGGAGTGAATACATTGCGCCATTTTTTAAATAAATATACTTCTTAATACGCTCAACGTTTCCCACAGTAATCTGACGAACAACGAGGGCGCCAATACCATTTCCAAGAAGAATAAGGGGAACTGACATTGTAAACGCAAAAGCTCCAAGGACGCCATCGATGGAAAACGTCGTATCAATGGCTTCGAGATATAAAATCTTACTCAAATCACTCTGTTTCTTCGTTCCTTCGAGCAATTCCCGCTCAGCTTTTTCGGCATTTTCTTTAAATCCATGAGTAATGAAAAATGCCGTTGAACCCACTACCGCGCCAAACGCCATGAGGGGATTCTCCTCAAGAGAGAACCACACAACACCCGCGAGAACACACGAGACAACCGCATAAAACCAAAGTCCCTGTCGAGCAAAAAAACGCTCATGAGGAAGTCCAAAATGCTTTTCCTCAAGAAAGAGCCAGTGGAAGAAAAGGAAGATGAGAAATACTCCTCCACCCGCAAAAAGAATGGGGGCCGACTCTTCAACTGCAGCGTGCACCAAAGGATCGCTACTCATCGTTGCCATAAGCGAACCTACGGGACCAAGACTTGGTGTTACACCCCACACGATAAGCCAAGGAAGAAGGCCGCGAACAACAACAACGGCAAATAACATTCCCCAGAAAAGAAACCATTTTCTCCCCTTCTCGCTCATGCCATGGAGTACCTCCGCGTTAATAACCGCGTTATCAATACTCGAAACAATTTCAAACAGTGACAATCCAATAACGGTAAAAATAGCAGATATCATATGTATATTATTCAGCGAGAATAGTACCACTTCCTAGCAATTCATCGTTGTTATAGAGTGCACAGAATTGTCCGGGAGCTGGGGCTCGTTGAGGTTCAGAGAACACAACCTCAAGAAGATCCTCGGAGAGTATTCGATAAACGCACGAGGAAAGAGGTTGTCGATAGCGTATTCTTGCAGAAATATGCGCTCCTTCGTGTGCACAGAGAGCCCCCTCGTAGACCTCAGTAAGGCTGCCAATTTTTAGCACACAACGAAAAAGCGCAGGATCGTTATCGCCAACCGCAACAACAACTTCATTCGTTTCTGCACGGCGCTCAACGACATAGAGTGGCTCTCCACCTCCCCCCGAACGCCCACCAACTCCAAGACCTTCGCGCTGTCCAATGGTATAAAACTCATAGCCTCGATGTTTGCCGAGAATCTCCCCCTTTGTCGTCACAATATTCCCCTCATGTTCCGCAATACGTTCTCCAAGAAAATTGCGAAGAGCAACTTTTCCCACAAAGCAAATGCCTTGACTATCTTTCTTCTCGGCAACGATAAGCCCATGTCTGCGAGCTATTGCTCGAACCTCGGGCTTTTCCAATTCCCCCACAGGAAAAAGTGCTCGAGACACCTGACTTTGCGTTAGCTGGCAAAGAAAATAGCTTTGATCCTTGTTCTTATCACGACCTTCAAGCAAGTGCGAAATCCCCTGAGTATCTCGAAAAATACGAGCATAGTGCCCCGTGGCAACATACGCACAGCCAAGTTCATCGGCGGCACGCATGAAAAGATCGAACTTCATGTATTTATTACAGAGGACATCAGGATTTGGAGTCCTTCCCGCCTGGTACTCGCGAATCATGTAGGCGTACACTTTTTCACGATATTCAGCTTCAAAGTCAAATGTGAAAAAGGGGATGTCAAGCTGTGATGCGACACGAAGCGCATCTCGACGCTCAGCTCGCCATCCACAATCATCCCTCTCGCCTTCTTGCGCTTCGTCGCTCCAATTCTTCATGAAACCTCCAATGACCTCATACCCCTGCTCACGCAACAACACCGCGCTAACACTTGAGTCAACACCGCCACTCATGCCTAAGAGAACTTTTTTTGTCATACCCTTACGAAAGAATCTCAAGAAAAGGCTCGAGTTCGGGAGTTGCACACACCGTCACTCGCTCGTGTGTTATTGGATGATCAAACGAAAGCTTTTGTGCAAAAAGCGCAAGAGATCCTCCAAGCTCACAGGATGAACCATACTTTACATCACCTACAATTGGCCCAATATTTGTCGCAAGCGCAACACGAATCTGATGAGGCCTTCCCGTCACAGGAAAGACCGTCACTAGCGCGCGACCACCATCCACGCGATCAACACAAAATGTCAGCTCAGCCCGCAGACTACCGGGAACCTCGTGATTGTAGGGTGTTACCTTGTTTTTCTTTTCATCTTTCACGAGCCATTGGATAACTCGATGAATCTCGCCCACGCGCCACACATTTCCCGGTCGAAGATCAACAACAGCGGCGTACACCTTAGAAATTGTATGACTGCGAAACTGTTCAGATAATCGACTTGCCGCTTTTGAGGTCTTTGCAAGAAGAAGAACTCCCCCAACCGGACGATCGAGACGGTGAAGAAGGCCGAGAAATACGTTTCCAGGCTTGGCGTCACGAGTCTTGATGAGATTTTTTACGCGAGTAAGAACATCATCATCTCCTGTGATATCAGCTTGAACTAGCAAACCGTGCGGTTTACATATCGCAATAAGATGATTATCTTCGTAAAGAATTTCCATGATGGGACTCTAGCAAAAAAGTGATTTTTATGCTAGAGTATCCCGTTATGTCTTTCGAACACATGAAACACCTTGGCAAAGTCAACAAACTTCCAGAAACCGAGGAAGATTTTCT
>CAZORP010000004.1:0-72801 GCA_964582615.1 uncultured Gammaproteobacteria bacterium | reverse complement strand
GCTTATCCAAGCCCTCGCTAAAGTTAAAAATAAGCAATCGCGAGATATCCTTGAAGCGCTTTTCTTTGAACAGTCTTCCGCTATTGAACTCGCGGAAAGATACCGCATCACCGAAACCAGAATTCACGGCATACGGAGAGAGTTTCTTGAAAAATTCGTAGCAGACGTACTGGCCAAGAATACCGAAGCACTCCCTTCGGCTATTGTAAAAAAGTATACGAAAAAGATTACCCCTAGTATTTAATGCGAATAAACGAGCCATCGCCAAATCCCTCCACTCTGCACGTTCTTCGCAGTGGATATTCAACAATTCCATCATCATCTTCCTCTTTAAAAGCATGAAGTTGATTGTGTAGGTTGTGATCTACAAAAAAATCATGAAGTTCTCCATACATTACATCCTCGGGATCATCGTTTCTCTGAGAAAAAAACCGGATCAATTCACGAGAAATAGCCTCCAAACCTGACGCTTCCCCGTATATTTCAGCGTATACCGGAATAGGAATACCTTCCGCCATCTCATCTTCAGCCTGAAGAAAAACCTCTCCAAGCTTACGAAGATGTGCAAGTTCTTCGTCAATGCGAGAAATACCTTGAGAGAAATCCTTAAAGCCCTTCCCTGCATGATGCTTATCAATATTTCTTCTTTGCGTTGAGATGCTTCGAAATACACTCCCAAAGGAGTCGATCAGTGCTTCGTACATTTTCCAAATCTCGCTATATAGAGGATTCTCAAAAAGAAGACGCCCCTTTCTGCCAGCAAGCCCTGGACCACCGCAACTCAGCGAATCTCCAATATACTCCGTATGAAAAAGAGCTTGCTCAAAGAAAGAGCTTCGAATGCGGTGATACTCTAAAAAGCGACTCCCTATCTGCTCTTGCATACCTTCAAGTTCACGCTCCTTCTCGCGCTCTATACGATTTTTTTCACGCTCTTCGTCAACGGTACAACGCAATACTTCAGGAATATCTGAAGGTGGTATTGATGAAAAAAGTATCGCCGCGTACCTTGCTACACGACCTTTTCCCCATAGCGGAATAAGCTGACGCAGGAATGTGACGGTACGCTGAAGTAACGACATAACCTCCTCACGAATAGCTTCAGGCTCTTCTTCAAATACACACGAGGATTTTTTGCCTTCTAGATACCGAGCCTGGATACTATTAACAATGTCAAAAGGGAGAGCTCCCCCAGCGATAAATGAGGGTATTTCATGAAAAATCATCCTCAAAAAACATCGGACTTGTGCAAGTTTTGAGAAAATACCCGCAAATAAAGCTCCGTACGGTAATATTGCCATTCATGCAGTAATGTCGCAAAAGACGATCCCAGCGATGTATTAACAACAACCATGGGAATTTTCCCAATATCTCTCAGGAACTGTGGGGAAAAAGATTTTTTCGAAATATCGTTAAAAAAGAGTCCGTGAGTTCCTTCGTTGTATCTTCTAAAAAGCGTATTCAGAGGATATGCTGTTTCGAGCAATAAAAATCCTCTCTCGAGGGTTACCCCATGCATTGCATCTGATGAAGGAACGTGCGGGTGATCTGGAAACATATCCTCAGCAATATCCTCAGGAGAACCCGATCCTCCTCGTCGTATGCTCTCTTGCTTGAGAAGATCATACGCCTTTCTCGTTGCAATAAGATCCTTGCAATAGATCTCAAGATAGTCGCGAAGGCATTTTTGCAAAGACTCATCACAAGCATCATCTAATCTCTCCTTAAGATCGTGAAAGATTTTCTCGGAATCAGTATCTTCACTCTGAGAAAGATGTTCCTCGACAAGAAAAAATGCTCTTTCGGCAAGAGTCAACCTTGTATACTGTTCAAAAATTTCTTGCTTTCGCGCTTCCTGCTTGCGAAGAGTCACTCTTGATTCAGGAAGAAGGCGTTCTTTTAGAGAGCGCATACATTTACCATGTTGCGCGAACAACGATGCCTGTCGGCAAAAGCAAGCGACGAGCATTCTGCTCCTCAAGCGTAAGTTCTGAGCTGGAAATAGCACACGCCCAAGGCAGTGTACTTGTAAGTACATTTTCAATAGCAAGTGCAGGATAACCAAGCGAATACGCATTTACCAAGAGTATTCCGCGTTCTCTCTTGAGAAGCTTCGCGCAAGCATCAAGAACGAGTGGAACATGCTCTTCAAATCTCCAAATCTCTCCCTCAGGCCCTCTGCCAAATGCGGGAGGATCCATAAAAATCGCATCATACTGACTTCCCCTACGAAGTTCGCGTGCAAGGAATTTTTGCACATCATCAACAATGTAGCGTAATGATGCGCCCCCAAGACCCGACAGCTCCGCATTTTCTCGCGTCCACGTAACCACGGGCTTACTTGCATCTACATGCGTAACATCAGCACCAACCGAAGCCGCGGCAAGCGTAGCTCCGCCCGTGTATCCAAAAAGATTGAGTACACGCATCCCAGGCTTGATGTGTTCTTGGATAAACTTCCAATTACTCGCTTGCTCAGGAAAAAGTCCCGTATGCTTAAATGATGTTGGACGAATATGAAATGCAAGATCGTTCCACACGATATTCCAAGAATCTGGAACGGGCTTTTTATACATCCACTCCCCCTCCCTCCCTTGTCGTTTGTATACCAAATGCGCATCTCGCCAACATGTAGCGTGAGGATTTTCCTTCTTCCACAAAGCCTGAGGATCTGGACGAACCATGATAATATCGCCGAATCTCTCACTTTTTTCGCCATCACCCGAGTCGAGCAATGCATAGGTTTTCCAAGGCGCAATTTCACGAAGAAGCATACGATATTAAAAAAGATACCAAGCAAACAAAATACCAACTCCAAGCACAATTCTATAAATACCAAAAAAACGCAATCCCCCTCGATGCAGTACAAGAAAAAGTAAGCGAATCGCGAGAAGTCCCGTAATAAACGCCGAAATTCCACCAAGAAGCACGGATCCCAACGCACCATCCTGTAACGTTGGCGCGTGCATAAACGTCACTAGGCTGGCACCAAGAATCGTAGGAATTGCCAAAAGAAACGATATTTTTGCCGCGCTCTCTTTTGGCATTCCCAAGAAAAGTCCCGCGCTCATGGTGATGCCCGATCGAGACGTTCCAGGAATAAGCGCGAGCACCTGCGCAAAACCAAGAAGCATAGTGTCACGAAAAGACGTTCCAAGATATGCATCTTGCAAGGATTTTTGTGGGTATTTTTTTGAAAAATTCTCCGCAAGAATAAGAACGACCCCCCAAGCTATCAACATCACCGACACAACCAACAAACTCCTTTGCTGTTCAAACCAATCTCCTGCAAGAACGCCCGCAAAACCAGCGGGAAGCGTTGCGCACGCAAGAAAAATAACAAATGCCCGTACGCGTTTTTCTCCCCCAAAAATTCCACGAACAATTTCACGCAATTCACTACGAAAAGCAACGAGCACCGCCGCAAGCGTTGCTACGTGAACACTTACGTCAAAGAAAAGACTTGCCTGAGTATCGCCAAAAATTTGATGAACAATAATAAGATGGCCCGAAGATGAAATGGGGAGAAATTCAGTGACACCTTGCACCGCGCCAAGCACAACCGCCTCAACCGGCATCATAGCTGTTCCTGATCATGAGGGAGTGTTGGATGTGGCAGGGTTGCAAGTATGGGAAAATCTCGAGGAGTCTTCTGTTCCCCCGTCGAGAGCTTATGACCTTCACCATGATGATCATGCTTTCTCTTACGACGACGCTTTTTCTTTTGGGTTTCCAAGAGATGATCTGGTGAGGTGTTGAGCGCGGAAAGTGAAGCGCGATCTGAAGTATGTTGCACAATCATCTCACCTTCTGTGATCTGAGGTTGTACAACGAAGGCCGCCGCCTCTTTTCTCTGCTGAGCCTCGGCTTTTCCCCTTTGACGCTCAAGATCAATAATCGGCTTGCAGTTTTCGCAGTACATGGGGCGACTCTTATCAAGCTCGACGGGGAGAAGGAATTCTTTCGCGCAACGAGAACAGGTGTAGGTAAAACTGTAGCGAGCCTTTTTTGCATCTTTCTTCGCCTGACTTGCCGCCTTTAATTTTTCATCAACATCAACACCTTCACCGAATCCACTCCACGCAACCACGCGATCTTCAATAGCTTTTCTATTGCCCGCATAGCGTTCGCGAGATTGCGCAATAACCTTCTCCGCACTTTGCGTTGCAGAACTTATAGGGGGCAGTGTTACCGCGGAAAATGGCTGACTTGTCACACCATCAATCATGAGCTTTACATACACCCCCGTTTTTGGAAGCTCAATAATATCTTGCGCGGTAAATCTTGGCGCAAATTCAGGTTCAAGAAAGAGCGCGTCAGGAGATCCAATGCGAAAAGAAACGAGCGTTCCTACGTTACCAAATACTGCATCACGAACAGGCTCTGAGAGCTGTGCAATATATTGGTGCGCGAGAATAAGATTGAGGCGATATTTTCTTGCCTCGGAAAGGATGGTCGCAAATGAGTCAACGGCGAAATTCTGAAATTCATCAACATAAAGATAAAAATCCTTACGCTGATGCTCGGGCGTATCTATGCGCTCCATGGCCGCAATCTGAATTTTTGTAATAAGCATGCCTCCCAAAAGACGCATTGCCTCATCACCATTGCGACCCTTTGAGAGGTTTACAATGAAAATCTTTTCTTCGTCCATGATTGTTCGAAGATTGATGGAGCTTTTTGCCTGCGCAACAATATTACGAATAACCGCAGAGGAGATAAATTGACCGACTTTATTTTGAATAGGAGCAACCGCTTCTGAGGCAAATTTTGGATCATACGCTGAAAACTCTTGTACCCAAAATTGCTTTACGATTGGATCCTTAATATTTCGCACAATCTCAAGACGATACTCACGATCTGAAAGCATGCGATTAATACCAAGGAGCGTTGACCCCGGAGTATCAAGAAGAGCCTTCACAGTATTGTTTAAGATGTACTCCATGCGAGCACTCCAAACATTTTCCCAAATCTTTTTGAAGACCGACAAAAGTGACGACGCGATGCGCTCTTTTTCCTCAACAAGACGATCTTCTGGAAGGTCGTGATTTACCTCAAGAACGTTAAAGCCGATGGGATTTTCAAAATCCGCAGGATTGAAATAAACTACATCATTAATTCTCCACGCAGGAATACAATCAAGAAGCTTTTCCGCGGTATCTCCATGTGGATCGATATAGCAACATCCATGACCAGCATAAACATCTCCAAGAAAAAGATTTTCAAGGAGCGTGGTCTTTCCCATACCCGTCTTTCCCACGACGTACATGTGACGACGACGATCATCAGTTTTTATACCAAAACGACGCAATGAATTGCGAAAATTCGTTTGACCAAAGTATGCAATGTAGTTGTCGTGATCGTACTGAAAAGGACCATTCATGTCTGGTTCCTGAGGAATTGGCGCGACTTCTTCGTGATGGCCATGAGACATAGAGGATCTATCTATACCGGTAAATTATCGGGAGGAGTGTCGTGCGTAGCGTGATGTGGAGTGGACTGCTCTGCATGCGGCGTGGGAAGAGACATACCCAGGTGTGCTTCAAGTGCCTCATGTGTACTCTGCTCTTGATGCAAAGTATGTTCATCATGTGCATGAGGACGCTCAGGAATGCCCTGAGCGACCGCTGTGGAAGTTCCTTGAATAACTCTTCGTTCAAGGTAGACACGACGCCAGTCGTCGTGTGATGGCTCTTTGGGAAGAGGTCCGCCAATCTTCCCCACGGGAGCAACCGGAAGCGTCGTTGGAGCATCCGAACGACGAGCTCCAAAGCTTGGAATGGCAGGAACGCGAGCATCGGGGCCTGGGAAGTGAAAAAGCGTCGCAAGCTCTTCCGCATTAAGAATGCAAGGAGTTGCACCCGCGCCAAAAGAACGAGATGCGTAACGACGAACAAGTGTCGTCTGTTTTTTGTGATAAGAAAGCGCCTGCCAGAAATAGTCATCCTTTGGAATCGAAGGACCATGTGCCGCGAGCTGATTGAGAATTGGACTTCCAAAAGGCTGAATAGCACCCTTAATTCCCGAAGCAAATAATCCCTTGCGATACTTTGCTTTAGGACCAATGCCAAGCCAACGGATTTTTGCACGCCAACCAACCTTAGAAACTTTCTCAGCAACTGCATCAATTTGCATTTTCTCTGCAGTTGTTAATCGGAACATGCGGAAATCATCTTTTGCGGGAGCTTTTTCCGCTCCACCACCACCAAACTTCAATCCAAACAACTGCTCAAGAACACCAAAGGGAAACCAGAAGAGTCCGTCAATCTGCTTAAGAATTCCGCCCTTCTTTGGAGATTTATCTTCCTTACCCATGACCTTGGCAAGATATGCAAGTCCCTCTTTTACCCATCCATCATCAGAAGGTGGCTTGATAATCAACTGCACCCACAAAAATTCTCCGGGTTGAATTTTTGTCATGAGTTCAAGCAGAGGAAAAAGTGGATCCTTGAAACGATTTTCTTTTTCTCCCGCGTGCTCAAAGTCTTCGTATGTTCGCAAAGGAAAATAGTTGGGCTTTCCAAGAACAATCTCCGATCCAAAAACATCCTGATCATCACTTGGAAATGTCTTTGCTACAAGACTTGTGTAGTCGGGAACTTCGGTAATTTGGGCATCAGGATATTGCGCATACAAGTCAGCCTCAATAATGTCACGAAACTTTTCCTGTGTACGAATAACAAACGAAACTCTTCCTCCGTTACTGATAATTTCAAAAGAAAATCTTGGCTGATCTTTTCCAAGCAACCACTCCTCTCGCCAAGTAACACCGCCCTTGGTTCCGGCAAGGTTTGCAAAAAAGTTCTCCATGCCTTTTGGAGTTTGGATAGTCGACTGAGGCACTCGGACTTCGAGGTTAATCCAGGAAAGGTGGTGTTCAAATTGCTCCTGTTTGTAGTCGAGCCACAAATGCGAAAATCCCCACGTGATAACACACAAAATGGGGATTGGCGCAATAAAGAGAAGAATGTATGCCGCGAGAACATCTGGCGGCATGCCAAAAAGTACGCGCTCAAGAATCGGGGGAAGGGTGATGATAATGCCAAGCATATACTCTCTATAGCATACCACGTTACACGAGTGCGCACTGTGCGAAAAAGCTTACGCCTTTCTTCGAGAGTCTGACCATGCCTGCCACGCAACGATAAGCGGACTTGCGAAGAAGATCGAGGAAAAAGCACCTGCGGCAACACCAATGATAAGCGCGAGAACAAAAGGACGTGTAGAAGTTCCCCCTATGAAGAAAATCGCAAATAGCGGAAGCAATACTGCAAGCGTGGTGTTAATAGATCGACCGAGCGTTTCCATGACACTCTTATTTACAACATCTTCAAAAGGCTCGGAGCTTCTTACGCGCTGAAGGCGCTCACGCGTGCGATCAAATACGACGATCGTGTCATTGATTGAATATCCAAGAATCGTAAGAATGGCCGCAACAAACGCCGTATCGACGGCATAGCCAAGCACGCGACCAAGAACAGCAAATACTCCAAGAGGAATAATAATGTCGTGAAAGGCTGTAACAAGCGTAACGACGCCAAATTTCCAAGAAGAAACCTCACCAGCAACATTACGGAACGCCCACGCAACATAGACCGCAATAAGCACAAGAAGTATGGCAACTGCGGCAATTGCTGATGAACGCAATTCAGCGCCAACAGAAGGTCCAACTGCACTGTAACTCACCTCATACACATCACCACGATTCTTAAGGGCGGTAAGCACCTTTTGATGCTCATCCTCACGAAGAAGACCCATGCGAACAAATCGCTGATCGCCCTCACCATTTTGCACAACAACATCATCGTATCCAAGACTCGAAACTGTTTCACGAATCTCATCCGAAGAAAGCGTGGTCTGAAGCTCGCTTCGAGTTCCTCCAGTAAAATCTACTCCGTACTCAAGACCAAATACTCCAAGAGATACACAGGAAAGAACGATGCTCGTGAGAGAAAGCGCGATCCAAAGAGAGCGAAAGCGCATGAGATGAAAAGAAGTCATAGATTTTTACAAGCCAAGGAAGAAGATTTTCTTGCGAAGGAACGAGAAGCGAGCAAGTGAAAGGAGCATCATGCGCGTAATCCAAAGAGCTGTAAACATGGAGAATAGAATTCCGAGCGTCAGTGTAAGTGCAAATCCACGAATGAATCCGGTGCTCATTGCATATAACACACCCGTTGCAATAAGCGTTGTAAAGTTTCCGTCACGAATGGATGGCCATGCACGACGATATGCCTCTTCAATAGCAGAAACAAGATCACGACCAGCGCGAAGCTCCTCCTTGAGACGCTCATACACGAGCACGTTTGCGTCAACCGCAACTCCAAGCGAGAGAACAAGTCCAGCAATTCCAGAAAGCGTTGTTGTCACTCCAAACACACGATATGCCGCAAGGTTCATGCCTGCGTAAATAACCAGCGCAACCGCGGCAATAAATCCTGGCAAGCGGTAGTAAAGCACCATGAAGAGTGCGATAAGCGCGAAGCCAAGAAGTCCTGCACGAACACTTTGCTCAAGAGAAATGAGTCCAAGCGTTGGACCAATCGTCTGTTGAGAAAGTAGCGTCACGGGAACAGGAAGCGCACCAGCGGTAAGACGCTGAGCAAGAAGCTTTGCTTCCGCGAGCGTAAAATCTCCCGAAATACTTGCGCGTCCTCCGTAAATAGCATCTTGCACGACAGGGGTAGTAATAGGCTGACCATCGAGGAATATTCCCACAACCTTACCAATATTCGCTTCGGTGATTTGCGCGAATAACTTCGCCCCATCGTCATTGAACTGCAAATCAATATAAGGCTTTCCCGTGGTTTGATCGAAAGCAACTGCCGCTTGAGCGATATGCTTTCCTGATAACTCGGTATTTTGCCAAGGATCAATCTTTACGACATCCGATGCCGTTGTCCAGGGCATCTCAATGTGCGCAAGCTCGTAAAGTGTGGTTTTTCGACTTTCCTGTCGATAAATAATATGAAAGCCAAAATCGGTTTCAACAACATTTGAAATTCGACCATTACGAAGCGCGAAGAGCGCATCCTCAAAAGGTGCAACCATTTGGCCCTCCCTCACCCAGCCAAGATCACCCTTCGACGTCTTCGCGCTTGGCTCTGTTGAATTTTCAAGCGCGAGCTGTGCAAAGTTCTCTTTCGTTGCCTTTCCCTGAAGCTCTTCAGCTTTCGCACGAGCCTCATCACGAGTCAACGTTCCTTCACATCCCTTAGCTCCAGCATAACAAATGAGGATATGCGAAGCATGCGCTTCGGTTTCAGATTTCGTGCCAAGATATTTCACGATATGCATGCGTGAAGTCCCCTCATAAAGACCATCAATAACTCCTGTCTTTAGGCGATCTTTTACAATACGGTCAACCAATCCACCGTACTCTTCGTCGGAAGAATCAAAAAATCCGAGGTAACCATTTTCGGCCTTCGTCGCCTCATCAAGAGAGTATTGAGCTACGAGCGCAGAAAAATCCGCCCCCCGTTTCTTGGCTTGCTCAAGAACATCAAGTGCCGCAGAACGCTCGGACTCTTGAGCGGCATCGATGCTCGCCTGCTCTTCTTGCGTTGGTTCAAGAGAAAAATCCGTGCGAGGAAGCTTAAATTCCAAAACTGGAGTTTCACCAATTTGTGCAATTGCCTCTTGTGCATCTGTTACACCGGGAAGATCGACCATGATTCGATATCCACTTGTTGAAGACGTCTGAACGATAGGCTCGCTAACACCAAAAGCATTCACGCGACGCTCAATAACATCACGAGCACCTTCAAGTGCGGCGGAGCGATCTTCTTCTGGAATACTTGTCATGTCGGCGTCATACGTCACATGAACTCCCCCTTGAAGATCGAGGCCTAAACGATACGTCGCGGGAGAAAGCTCGGGAAGTATGTCCTTACCCACGACAGTTTCAAGACGAGTAGCGCCCATGTTGTAAACTTGCGGAAAGACACCAATAAACAATCCAAGCGAAAGAAGGGTGATTGCACCCAGCGCCCAACGCAACGCTGATCGTTGCTGAGCACGACGTGTATCGTACGTAGTCATAGATTTGCGGAGTATTCTTACAGAAAAACACCCTTATGGAAAGGGTGTTTTTGCAAAAGAGGGGAAAAGTGCGAATATTAGCCTTTCTTGAAGGTAACCCGGAAGACTGGCGACCATTTCGTATTGGTATCATCAGTGATTTCCACAGGCTCCCCGGAAACGTACATTGTAAGCGCAATATCAGCCAAGGCTTCTGTGTCAGTTTTAATATCTTGCTTAAGTTCCTCAAGACGAGCCTTGTCGATTTCAACAGAGAGAACCTCGTTTTCGATGGCCTTCTTCTGCAAACGAAGTTCAGCAATCTGATCGGTAATTTCTTTATAACGAGCATTGCTTGCAAGTGCATCTTTAAATGAGGTCATGAGATCCTTGCGCTGACGCTTGGTCATGACAAGGCGCTGGTAGATATCGGCGAGAGATTGCATAGGTGGAAAGAGTATAGCGAATCTTCAAAAGTTATGCACTGGTCGTTGAGGAGGAGGAATCCTCGGGGGGCTTTTGTGAAGACGTACCGTTAATTCCCCCAAAAAGCTCACCTGCTTGTTTAATAAAGTCAGGAACCGAAGCGATAAATGCCTGCGCCGCAGAAGCCTCATGAAGCATTTTCATGATGTTATATACAACCTCACGCTTACTTTCTTCACGTAGAAGTGCAAAGAGTCGAAATGCTTCCTTTTTATATTCAACAAGAGGATCGCGCTGTGCATACCCTTGAAGACCAATAGTTCTGCGAAGATAGGTCATGTCATCAAGATGCCGCATCCAAGCGCCATCGCTCGCACGAAGCATAAGCGATCGCTCGAGGCGATACATCTTTTCATTGCCCCCAAGCTTTTCAGCATACGTCGCAAAGCGTTCTCGAACCGCAGAAAGTACATCATCAATAATAGCAGTTCTCGCGCGAAGAAGAACCTCTTTATCGCGAGAAAGTTCAGGAAGATGCGCGGCAAGACGAGCCTTTTCATCCTCAGAAAGAGTGATGATTGTTCCAAATACCTCAAGAAGTTCGCGAGGATTCCAATCTTGTTGCGTAGTGTGAATATCTTCAGGAATTACCGTATGCGCATGAACAACGCGTTCAAGCTCGTCTTCAATCATACGAAGAACCTCCTCATGAGCGTGTGCATGCTCGTCAAAAAGGAGCGCTCGGCGTTCCGCGTAAATCGCAAGACGGTGCTTGTTTAACACGTCATCATATTGCAAGACATGCTTACGTGTATCAAAGTGATGACCTTCAACACGCTGTTGAGCCTTTTCCAAAGCTCTCGTCACCATTTTACTTACAATGGGTTCATCATCCGGTATGCCAAGCGTTTGCATCATTCCCTGAATGCGATCCGATCCAAAAATACGCATCAAATCGTCATCAAGCGATACAAAGAATTGCGTGTAACCAACATCGCCCTGACGTCCAGCACGTCCTCGCAACTGATTATCAATGCGACGACTTTCATGACGTTCAGTTCCAAACACACAAAGCCCTCCTAATGCCCGAATTTCTTCGGCTTCTTTTGCGTCCTGAGGGTTTCCTCCAAGGAGAATGTCAACTCCACGACCCGCCATGTTTGTAGCAAGTGTAACAGCCCCCCTCTTTCCAGCTTGAGCGATAATCTCAGCTTCTTTTTCGTGATTTTTTGCGTTGAGAATTTGATGAGGAACTCCTGCCGCAGAAAGTGCCCGAGAAAGAAGTTGGTTTTTCTCAATGGAAACCGTTCCAATGAGTACAGGTTGGCCCTTCTCGTGACGCGCCTTTACCTCGCGAATAAGCGCCATCCACTTTCCCTGCTCATTCTTAAAAATATGATCAGGAGCATCGGTACGCTTATTTCCTCGGTGCGTTGGTATTTGCAATACTTCGAGATTATAGATCTTTGCAAATTCTTCAGCCTCAGTCGCCGCAGTTCCTGTCATTCCGGCAAGTTTTGTATAAAGACGGAAATAATTTTGGAAAGTAATCGTTGCAAGCGTTTTACTTTCACGCTGAATAGGAACCTGCTCTTTTGCTTCAATCGCCTGATGAAGGCCGTCGGAATATCGACGACCCTCCATAATTCTTCCTGTGAATTCATCAACAATGACAACCTCCGTACCTCGAACAACGTATTCTTTATCTTTCGTAAAAAGTGCATGCGCACGAAGAGCCTGCTCGGCATGATGAATATTTGCCAATCCTGATGCGTAAATATTTTCAACACCAAGAGCTGCCTCTACTTTTTGCAAGCCTTGCTCGGTATACGTTGCCGTTTTGAGCTTTTCATCAATGTTGAAATCTTCATTTACAACAAGATTTTTTACAATATCTGCAAAGCGATAATACGTCTGAGAGGATTCCTCGGCGGGAGCTGAAATGATAAGCGGCGTTCGAGCTTCGTCAATAAGGATCGAGTCAACTTCGTCAACAATTGCAAAATGCAATCCACGCTGAACGAGCATATCTGGCTTCTGCGCCATGTTATCTCGAAGATAGTCAAATCCAAACTCATTGTTGGTTCCGTAAGTAATATCCGCAGCGTAAGCGTCCTTGCGAGATACCGGACGCAAGAAATCCATGTGAACTTTAAATCCGCTCTTTTCTGCCTCGGAAGCCTTTTCTTCTTGTGTTTGCTCTGGTGCTCGGAAGTCTTTATCAAAGACGTATCCTCCTTCATGCTGAATACATCCCGTGGAAAGACCAAGGGTATGAAAAACACGCCCCATCCATGCGGCATCACGCTTGGCAAGATAATCGTTTACCGTAACAACATGAACGCCCTTTCCCTCCAATGCGTTAGCATAAATAGCCGTGGTTGCCGTAAGCGTCTTTCCTTCACCAGTACGCATTTCAGCAATGCCACCCTGATGAAGAACAAGTCCTCCCATGATCTGCACGTCGTAATGACGCTGACCAAGCGTTCTGCGAGCGGCCTCGCGACACACGGCGAATGCTTCAGGAAGAATCGATGCAAGCGAAGCCCCCTCAGCAAGACGATTGCGAAACTCCGCTGTTTTTTCACGAAGCGCATCATCGGTAAGTTCAAGAAGCGCAGGCTCTTGAGCTGCGATATTCGCAACTTCTTTTTCGAGTGCGCGAATCCTCTTTGCCTGTGCATCAAAAAGCCATGAAGGAAGAAAACCCATACCTTAGCCAAATAAAGATAATCGAAGAAAAGTGTGCCTCACTTCAGGGAAAAAGACAAATCACAAAGAAAACTCCCCCATCCGCGTTCGTGTAAGCGAAAAAACAACCGCTTCAGTAGAAAAAATATCACCAACAACTTCTGCAAGAGCACGAATGAACGTTCCTGAAGTCACCAGTAACGAACATGTAATCATCACAACGTCCTCAGCGTTTGACGAGTAATCCATCATGCTCTCCCAGGTTTTTATACTCTCTCGTTGTCGAAAATCTCCTCGCACAAGGGAAATTGAGGAAAGAATCTCATCGTAAACCAAAGCCTGAGAACGTCGCTCGTACACAACATCAAACACGCTTTCAACCTCCATGACTCGAGCAATACCGTAGGGCAACGCCTCTCCCCTCCTTGCCCACACGTGCAAAGGATCTCCCTGTACCTTATATCCAGCGTAGCGCGGCAGAGAAAGCAGGTGTCGACCTCGAAGTCCCTCCATTAAGCACGTCTCTGTTGAAGTGGTAATATCCGGAGAGGCGCCCCGACGAGCAATTCCCAAAACATCCCCCGTATCTGAAGCATATCCCAGAAGAAACGTAGCGCGATACGTCTTTTTAAGATGTTGGTACAAAGCCTTATTGTAGCGATCTTCATCTGTCGCGAGGAGCATGACGCCATCCGCGAGTGGATCAAGTCGCCCGATGTATGTTGCTAGAGTTCCAGAAGGAACATTCCTCTGAAGCGTCTCGTATGGAGTCTCGCCCTTGCACTTAACCACGGGCAGTATTGCCATACTTACAAAACAAGACGACGAGCCACGGTGTCAATATTTCCCGCACCCATAACTAGTACCACCGTGGAGGCATGCATGCGACGACGTACTTCAGACTCTGTCTCATCGAGTGTTTTGCACCAAACCCGAGTCATCTCAACTCCGCGACCACGCGCTACTTCGCGACGGCGCATAGCTTCACAAAGATCCTCACTCGAAACCGGCGATCCATCTTGTTCCCTTCCTGCTACTCCGTAGATCTCAGAAAGAATAACCTCATCCGCACCATCAAAAGCCGCAACAAAGTCATTGAAGAGTTCGCGAGTTCTGCTGTGCTGGTGTGGCTGAAAAACTGCAAGAATTCGCTTGTCGGGAAAAAATTCACGAGCGGCCTGTAGTGTTCCGCGAATCGCCGTTGGATGATGCGCGTAATCACTGTAGATAATTGCACCATCACGCTCACCGACACGCTCAAATCTTCGCCAAATTCCCGGAAAATCTTCGAGAGTTTTTTGCATTGAAGCAAACGATATGCCAAGCGCTTCGCCAACCGCTAACGCCCCAAGCGCATTCATCATGTTAAACTCTCCCGGAATACGCAAAGAAACCCGTCCGGTTTTTTTAAAAATCGGAAGATAAGGGATGATGCGTTCGCGAAGGATAAGCTCTTGAATGCCCGAGGACGATGTCCGAATGCCGGTTTGCAGTGCGTCGCCAAACGTTTGAACATCAGCAGATTCATGGCCACAAACAATTCCACGCTCAATCTCTTCACGACGAAGAAAGATGCTCCCCGTGGTCTGCTCACAAAGTTTATGAAATGCGTGCTCGATATCTTCAAGATCCTTGTAAACATCAAGGTGATCAACTTCAACATTGGTGATCAATGTTATCTGAGGCTTCAACTGAAGCATTTTTCGCTTATATTCATCCCCCTCAACAATAAGAAGATTACTTGTTCCTACAATAACATTTCCATACTCCCATCCAGGCACAAGCGATCCAACAAAAACTGTTGGAGAAAGACCGGCATCAATTGCCATTTGTCCAACCATAGCCGTCGTCGTTGACTTGCCGTTTGTTCCAGAAATACAAACCGTTGTGTAGTCCGAGGAAAGCTCTCCCATGAAACCAAAATGTCCAAACTGACGAATGCCTCTTCTTAGAGCCTCTTGTCGCTCAGGAGCAGATTCAGGAACCGCCTCTGAATACACCAGAAGGTCACAGTCTTCCGGAAGCCACGAAGCCTGAGATGGGCCAATATGCACCACCATACCCTCGCGTTCCAAAGCATCAGTCAGCGCTGTCTGCGTCATATCAGATCCGCTTACACGTTTATCATGAAGCTTGCAAAAACGAGCAACGCCAGAAACTCCAATACCGCCAATACCCACAAGGTGAACCGATGAAAACGTTGAGAGAAAGTTCATACTCTGGCAGTGTACGTTTCTTCGTATAAAAAGAAAAGCGCCAAAGGGCGCTTTTGTACTTATTTTTTATAACGAATAATTTGTTCTTTAATAGCATCTTTCGCGGCATCGATTGCGGCGTATACATCCTGCGCTACGCGCTCGATGCGAAAGGCGTGACCAGGAATTGCAATGTGTACTTCAGCGCGCCAAATATCACCTTTTTGCTGTCCCTGAGTGGTCTTTCCCAACTCCCAAGAAACTTCACAAGGATCATAGGCTCCACAAAGCCTTTCAAGAGACGCAGTTTTTTCTTGAACAAATGTCTTTAGCGCTTCGGTAAGCTCAAGGGACGTGCCTCGAATGTCGATGATTCGCATACAATGACGATGTTAAGAACACATCTCTGTTGTAGCACGAAGAAGAAAAATGACAAGAACTCTATTCACCAAAGCCCTCTCCAAGATACGAAACCTCAGGTTCAAGCGTAATGCCGTAGACATCCATAGCTCTTTTTTGAACCTCTTGAACTACACGAAGAATATCCTTAGCAGAAGCTCCTTCATGATTCATGAGGAAATTTCCATGAACTGGGGAGATTTGAGCTCCCCCGCAAGAAAATCCCTTCATACCAAGCTGTTCAATAATCCAACCGGCGGGAATAACTCGTTTTTCTAAAAAATTCTGGGGAATGTCACGAAGGACTTCAGGAAGATTGGCGTATTCCCAATTTTTAAACATACATCCCGCCGATGATGTTCCCAGTGGCTGAGAGGTTTTTCTGCGCTCTAAACAAGAAGCAAGAATGTTCATCTCTTCTTCTTTCGAACTTTCTCGCAATTGCATCATCAAAGACACAATAACCTCGCCACGAGATTCCTCGTGCTTCCAGCGACTTTCACGATATGCAAACTGACATTCATCACGAGTGTATGTCACCATCTCTCCAGAAGGACGAATGGCACAAACGCTCGTCACAGTATCTTTCATTTCTCCCCCAAAACATCCCGCATTTCCACGAACCGCTCCACCCAACGTTCCTGGCAATGAAACCGCCCAGGAAAATCCTCCAAGCCCTCTTTGTGCAGACTGTCGAGCAAGAAGCGACGAAAAAACACCCGCCTCAGCAAAGACCTCAGATCCCTCAATGCGCCAATCCATAAGACGCATAATCATGACAACGCCAGAATAACCCGCGTCAGAAGCAAGTGTATTCGAGCCTCCTCCAAGAATCGCACAGGGAACATTGGCGACTCTTGTTATTGCGAAAAGATCAAGAACGTCCTGTACGGTATGTACAAGCACTACATGGCGAGCGGGTCCGCCAAGATGTAGTGTAGTGTATCGGGAAAGTGGATCCTGTTGATGATAGGAGGAGCCAAAGCGTTGAGATAGCTGTTCTTCCAAACTTGCCATAGAAGCAAAGCATACGCGTTTTGTAGGCGTTCGTCACGATCGCCACATCCTCCCTTGCACTTTCTTGATGTTTTTTCGATACTCTCACCACCTATGTCATCCATTCTTGCAACAACCGATCCACAAATCTCCGAAGCACTTCTTCACGAAGAACGTCGTCAGCGCGAAGGCCTCGAAATGATTCCTTCGGAAAATTTTGTATCTCCCGCTGTTCTTGAGGCACTTGGATCTGTTGCAACAAATAAGTACGCCGAGGGCTATCCGGGCAAGCGCTATTACGGAGGCTGTGAGGCTGTTGACATCATTGAGGACCTTGCACTTTCCCGAGCTAAGAAACTCTTTGGCGCCGAACACGCAAATGTACAACCTCATTCAGGAGCCCCCGCAAACGCCATCGTGTATGCGGCGCTTCTTGAAGCAGGATCCTCTATTCTTGGCATGGACTTGGCACACGGCGGCCACCTTAGCCACGGACATCCCGTAACCGATGGCGCAAAGCGATACAATTTTCTTCGCTATCAAACCACCCCAAGTGGAGCTATTGATTACGACCACCTTCGCACCCAAGCAAAAGAACATCGTCCAAAGCTTATCCTTGTTGGCTATTCCGCATACACGCGAGACATTGACTATGCAACGGTTCGTGCAATTGCTGACGAGGTTGGGGCGATAACCATGGCCGATATTGCACACATTGCCGGACTCATTGCGGGTGGAGTCATGAAAAATCCACTTCGCGAAGGCATTGACATTGTTACAACGACAACACATAAAACCCTTCGCGGACCACGCGGAGGCATGATTCTCTGCAAAGAATCTTTTGCAAAAAGCATTGATAAGATGGTATTCCCCGGCATGCAAGGAGGCCCTCACATGCATACTATCGCCGCAAAAGCCGTAGCATTCCGCGAGGCGCTTCAACCTTCGTTTGCAAACTACGCGCAACGCATCGTTTGTAATGCCTCACGTCTTTGCACTTCACTTCAGGAGAAAGGGTATCAATTCGCTTTTGGCGGAACGGAAAATCACCTCCTCCTTCTTGACGTTACCGTGCAGGGACTTTCAGGAAAAGAAGCGCAACATGCGCTAGATCTTGCTGGAATTACCGTTAACAAGAACATGATTCCCAACGATCCCCGATCGCCACTAGACCCCTCGGGAATTCGTCTGGGAACTCCAGCAATTACTACACGAGGCCTTGGCGAAGAAGATATGGTACAGGTTGCAAATTGGATTGATAGCGCTCTAAAAAATGCCAAAAACACCGAAGTGCTGAGTAAGATTCGCCAAGAAGTTCGTGGACACATGGAACACCGCCCCCTCTTTGCAGACCATCTTCCGCAAGGTTAAGAACGTTGCTTTTTTTGGAAACTTCAGGCATAGTTGCGAGCATCTATGACGGAAATACTCAATGGATCCGTACTTGCTCAGGCTATAAAGGATAAAGTCGCGGAACGCGTTGCAAATCTTCGCCAACCGCCGGGACTTGGCGTTATTCTTGTTGGCGATAATCCAGCATCACATCTTTACGTAAGCCTCAAAGAACGCGCAGGAAAAGAAGTTGGCGTTTATGTTGAAAAACATCTTTTCGAGCAAAACGTATCCGAAGAAACACTCCTTGAAACAATCGCAAATCTCAACAAGCGACAAGATATTCAAGGCATTATTTTACAACTTCCCCTTCCAGAACACCTTAACGTCGACACGCTCATTTTAGCTATTCATCCCACAAAAGACGTTGATGGATTTCACCCGGAAAATCGCCGAGCGCTTCTTGCCGACACGCCAATGCTCGTTCCCCCCGTCGCGCTTGCCATCATGCGACTCATTCAAGCCACACATCAGCCACTCAAGGGAAAGCAGGCGGTTATTTTAGGAAATAGCGAGATCTTCGCAGAGCCTCTCAAAGAGCTTCTTCGTGAAAATGATGTACAGGCAGAATTCGTTGCAAGTACCGACGCGGAGGCACAGGAAAAAACTCGACTTGCCGACATCGTAATCGTTGCAACTGGAAATGCACACATGCTCACCCGAGGATTCGTCAAAGAATCAGCAATTGTTATTGACGTTGGAACAAATAAAACACCCGAAGGAAAGGTTATCGGCGACGCTTCGCCAACGCTCCTTGATTGGGCGGGATTTTTAAGCAAAGTTCCCGGAGGAGTTGGACCACTTACCGTTGCATATCTTTTCATGAACCTCATCAAAGCCAAGGAGCTTCAAGAACAAGCCATGCAAGAACACACTCCTACCCGATAAACGTCAAAAGGAAGATTCCTAAGAAAAAACTTGCCAAAAGAAAGATTTCCCCCCGTCCTCGAAGAGGAATGTGCTTGGGGAATTTTTTTTGCGCTCGTGCACGTTCATACGCAACAAGAACGCTCAAGCCAAGAAATGCTCCAAAGAACCCTCCGGCATGTTGCAAGAGAAAAAGAACATCCTCAACACCAACCACTACCAGCGCAAAAGGAATTCCCGCAATAATAAGTCGCGACAATGCCACCGGAAGTCCAAAATCATATATCAGCGTATGTACAAGCGCTGTGCCAACATGATCGTAAACCATCATCATTACCGCAAGACCCATGCCCGCACCAACCATGGCGTACACCGTGCCTCCCTCTCGTAAAAACATCGCTACAGCATCATAAGGAACATCGCCACGAGCAAGCATGAGTACTCCACCAGAAAATCCCGCATACAGCAGTGCGGCACACGTCATGCCAAGAGCAATTGCCAACGACAACACGCGAACATTACCAGAAACCCCATCACGAACTTCAGGAATTGCCGATATCCCACTTAACGAAAATAGCAAGGCTCCAAATGGAAGATCTTTTGGCATATGCTCCGACACACCTATCAACGCACTTTTATCAAAAGAATTTCTCAGGGCAAAAAACATGCTTCCAAGCAAGAGAAAGAACAACGGCATGACAACATGCTCCATTTTTCCAAGAACCCTCTTCCCCCCAAAGAGCATCCCTCCAAGCACCAATCCCATAATAAGCGATCCTTGGTACGCATGAATTGAGGGTGTGAGATAGGAGAGAAAAGTTCCCGAGGCGAGAATATAGGCAACTAGCGCCGTACCAAGCGTCGCAAAATAACATATTGCGGCAAGCGCGCGAACCATTGGCGTGCTGACATCCTCTACTACGTGAAGGAATCGAGCGTGTCGAGGACTCCTGAGTACCAGATGCCCGTATGCCTGCAAAAAACGTATTTGTGCCACCAAAACCACCCCAAGCATTGCACACGTAGCAAGAAAACCGTACTGACCAAAGAGGTATGGTAGGCGGAAAAACCCTATTCCAACAACCGTTCCAAGAAGCGGAATACTTCCCAATATCCCCCTGCGCAAAGCTTCTTTCATAGAGGCATAGTATAGCAATGACTGCAAGCGAGCTTTTCCCCATGTTTTCCCCTTCTCTAAATCCTAAAAAGGAAGTAGCATCGTAGCGCTATGGAAGGACGAATTCCCCCCCACAATCTTCAAGCTGAGCAATCGCTTCTTGGCGGCGTTCTTTTAGATCCTGAAGCTTTTTTGAAGATTGGCGACGGAGTTCGATCTGAAGACTTTTACAAAGAGTCTCACCGCATCATCTTTGAAACCATGCGGGAGCTCTACGATGGACATCATCCCATCGACCTACTTACACTTGGTAACCGTCTTGAAGAGAAAAGCCTTCTCAAACAAATTGGTGGACGAACCATGCTCGTTGAACTTTCTAACGCCGTAAGTACCTCGGCGAACATCGCGCACTACGCAGAAATCATCGCAAAAAAGGCGGCACTTCGCCGACTTATCAGTGCCGCTGGAGAAATTACCGAGCTCGGCTTCGACGAGGCTCAAGACGTTGATGCGGTACTCGACCAGGCAGAGCAACGACTTTTTAATGTTTCGGGAAATTTTCTCAAGCAGAGTTTTGTTTCACTGAAAAACATTCTCGACGAAGCATTTGACCGCATCGATGAACTCCATCGCGACAAAGGAAAGCTCCGTGGAGTTCCAACGGGATTCACCGGACTTGATAATCTTCTTGCAGGACTTCAGCGTTCGGACCTTGTCATTCTCGCGGCGCGCCCTTCTGTAGGTAAGACGTCATTCGCTCTTGATATTTGCCGCAATGTTGCACTGCGAACAAAACTTCCTGTTGGTTTTTTTAGCCTTGAAATGTCTAAAGAACAGCTTGTTGACCGTCTTATTTGTGCAGAAGCTGGCGTTGATCTTTGGAAACTTCGCACAGGACGCCTTTCCGAGCATGAAGACGACTTCCCTCGTATTGGTGATGCGCTAGGAAAGCTTTCTGAAGCCCCTATTTATATCGACGACTCTTCAGCAGCTTCCGTCATGGCAATTCGCACAAAATCCCGACGCCTCCAAAGCGAACATGGGCTTTCCATGATCGTCGTGGACTACTTACAGCTCATGGAGGGTCGAGGAAAGAAGAGTGATAATCGCGTGCAAGAAGTTGCCGAAATCAGTCGAGGACTTAAACAAATCGCGCGCGAACTTAATGTTCCTGTTCTTGCACTTGCACAGCTTTCTCGTGCTGTTGAATTGAACAAGCCGGCAATTCCACGTCTTTCACACCTACGTGACTCAGGATCCATCGAGCAGGACGCCGACGTTGTGATGTTCCTTTACCGAAAGGGTGCGGATAGAAATTATCAGCCAGAAGAACTCACCCCAGAAGAAAAAGCTTCCGCAGAGGTTCACATCGCAAAACATCGTAACGGACCAACCGGCGTTGTAAAACTTTTCTGGGATAGCGCTCGAGCAAGCTTTAAAAATCTCGACACGCGACAAGGATCGACACAACTCCCAACCAATGCGCTTCCTCAAAAAGGCGTATTTGGAAAGGGTGCTCAGGGGGGATCTTCAGCGCCACCAAGCGCACAAACCGCCCCCTCACCAACACCCCCTCCTTCTGGACCATCTGAAGAAAATCTTCATCTTCCTCCGGGAATTCCTCCAAAAGGCTTCGTGCCAAAGGGATAATTCCTCCACATGTAACATTTTCTTTCACTTCCTTTTCTCGTACACTGCATCTTGCCTATAATTTTCTTTCTATGTTTAACAAACTCAAGCAATTCAAAGACATGCACGCACAAGCAAAACAAATGAAAGCTATGCTTGATGCGGTTGTTGTTGTTGGTTCAGGAGCAGGAGGAAAGGTTCTTGTGACATTCAACGGAAGCCACGAAGTTCTTGGTGTAAAAATTGAGGAAGGACTTGCAACAAGCGTTATTGAGTCGGGTGTTAAAGATGCCATTGTAGATGCAAATCAAAAACTTCAAGGAGAGCTCATGAAGAAGATGCAAGAGCTTGGAGGTGGCCTCGAGGCACTCAAGGGAATGCTTGAATCCTAATTTTCACCCTTGGTATGCGCACGTTTCCTGCGCTCATTCGCAATGCCGCCGCGGCTTTTCACAAGCTTCCGGGCGTTGGGCCAAAAACTGCGCTGCGCTACACGTTTGCGGTACTCTCACTAAGCAAACACGACATTGCGCAATTTGCAAAAGCGCTCGAGCAACTCGCGAACGTGCACACCTGCACGTCGTGTTTTGCTTTTAGCGATACCGATATTTGCGAAATTTGCTCACGAAGTACTCGCAATCAAGAACAGCTTTGTATTGTTGCAGAATCTCGAGATATCGCCACCATGGAAGCAACCTCGGCATATCAGGGAAAGTATTTTGTTCTTGGAGGAGTTCTCAATCCTATTGACGGGAAGACACCTGACGTCCTCAACGTAGCTCCCCTTCTGCGTCGCATAGAAACTTCACCATCTCTTCAGGAAATTATTCTCGCGTTTTCTCCGGATGTTCACGGAGAAACAACCATGATGTTTCTTGGGAGAAATCTTAAGCCTTATGGGAAAAAAATTACCCGACTTGCACGAGGACTCCCCATGGGGGCAGACATCGAGTATGCTGATGAAGTAACTCTTTTAAGTGCTCTGCACGGAAGAAGTGAAGTATGAACCGTTTTTTTGCTTTGGGAATACTGGGAGGATGTCTTCTTGGCGTCATAGGAACAGGCGCGGTATTTTTTGCGCGTGATGACTTTTTTTCCTATCAGAAACAAGGCCAAGAACGCAATGCCGACATGTCATCAGACGCCCCTTTGCTTACCCTACTCATTGAAAGCAACGCAAGGGACATTGTTCGCTTTGCAAAACTACAAGAAACCGCGAAAACATCTTCAGAAAAAACCTTCTGGGAACAAGAGTCCGCACGAAGCATCCAAGAGCGCGATACGCTTGTTGGATGGTATACAACCTGGTTTCAGGAACAACCGACACCATCTCCCATCGTTGTTACCGAAGATATCTCATCGTCAGCGGCAATACACGAACAGTATTATGCACTAGGCATTATGTACGCCGCATACCGAAGCCTTGCCCACGAAGAGCTTCGCGTGTACATCACAAGCTCACAAGGCGCTCGAAAAGAACGCATTCTTCGCATGGAGAATTTTTCCTCCCGATAATGTGCATTTTCTTCCTCACGAAACTCCCATTGTAACAAAAAATGGCACCATGGTTCTTGTAGAGTGTCTTGGGAGCGTGCGCCTTCTTGCAGAAGATCGCACGGAACAATCTGGATCGTACATGAATGGCGTTTGGAAAACCGCGATAAAAGCCCTCAAGCAAGCCCACTGCATGCCAGAGCACATCACATTTCTTGGCGTTGGCATGGGTGGAGGCCTTCTTTTATGTGCGCAAGCATTTCCAAAGGCAAAGATTCTTGGCATTGACTGGGACGAACACCTCCTTGCACTCGCAGAAAAAAACATTAAACAACGGTCACTTGAGCAAAGTATTACACTCAGGCACCAGCGCGCCGAAGATTGGGCGCAAGAAACCCCACATACCGACCTTCTCTGCATCGATCTCTTCACGGGAACATCCGTAGCTCCGTGTGTTCGAGATGCATCATGGCAACATCAAGTAGCTCAAAAAACCTCCTGGATTGCGTGGAATATTTTTACCCATAAAGATCTTCTCACTACCTCCAACTTTGAAACCTTTGCAAAGGCATTTTCCGCAACTTACTACCTTTCAACCATTGGAATTTATGGACCGGCTGACCTTCGTTCGTGACGTATGCCACATTGGACAAAGTCCGTTTTCTGCATGGCGATCCAGTGTCTGGCATAGAAACGGACTTCCACCAACACAGACGTTAACAAATGGATTTAGCGATCGCGTTTTTCATGCGCGCTTTTTTACTTGGTATCGACACTATACAGTGAATGGAATGGCTCCAGACTGTAATGCCGTAAAAGAACACCCAGAATATCGCAGATCGCTCATCAGTCTTCACGAATGGGTTCCGGGAATCTGGCCTCTCGCATCAGAAATTGTAGGATGGAAGCGCATGGGGATTCTTTCTCATCATGGCATCGCATATCTTCCCGAAGATCCACAGGCAGACATTACCGCCTCGTGGTCATCGCACGCTAAACGCCATGTAAAAACATTCTTTGCGCACGGATGCTCAATTACCATGGGAACCATGGATGATGTTCGTGCTGACATGTTACGCTCTCAAGTTCCACGAGCGATGAGCCTTGCACTTGCCAAAATCTGCGATGCTCGCATGCGTCTTGATCCGGAAACAATGGAAATCTTCGTTGCAAGAAATGCGCAAGGAGAACGCATCGGCTGTTTTGTTGCCGCAAACGACGAGGAGACGAAGGAGAGTATGTACCTTATGGGATACTTTCTCCCTGAAGCGGCAAAACTACAACCCATGGCGGGGCTGGTATTTACCTGGCTCTCAGGACTTCATGCGCGAGGATATCGAGCGGGCAACTTTGGACTCATGGTGGGCCCGCATACGTCTCGACTCGATCCATGGTGGGGACTTTCTTACTTCAAAACCCACTTTGGCATTACTCGAGTGCATCTTCCACAAAGTCTCTGGAGATTCATCTGGAGATCGTAGACTTCAAATCTTGAAAACAAAAAATCGCGTATTACGCGATTTTTTCGATAGTGATCAATGTAAAAGGTTGGCGGTGACCAACGTTGCGGCGATAGCGAGCCTTTCGCTTGAACTTGATAACGGAAATCTTATCTCCACGACCATGTTCCTTTACCGTTGCGGTAACTTTTACTCCCGCAACAAAAGGCTTTCCAACTTTTACCGAAGTTCCTTCGGAATCAGTGACGAGCATTGCTTCAAAAGAAAGCGTTGCGCCAACATCTTCAACAAGTTTTTCAACTTGGATAGTTTCACCCTCGGCTACAAAATATTGCTTACCGCCGGTGGTAATGACTGCGTGCATCATAGATAACTGGCTGATCGGGCAGCGAATATCGCATTTGAAAGCCCTTACCATGCCTTAAGAATTTACGGTACGTAGTCTAGCAAAACCCCACACCCTCGTCAAGAAAAAAGTCCTAGTTTTTGGGAAGTATAAGCGTCATTCCCTCGGAAATACCATATTTTTCTAGAGTTCCCGCAGGAACCTCAAGAACCATATCAACCCTCAGGGGCGCCGAGGTTACCTTTTCTGGATCGGTGTGTTCGGTAAGTGGCGGCTGAATATTCCTATCGATAGCCACAATTCTTCCCTCGCGAATCCATACAATATCCAAAGGAAATTCCATGTTTTTCATCCAAAAGAAGCGCTCTTCCTGAGAAGAAAAGGTAAAAAGCATACCGTCCCGTGGAGCAAGTTCTTCAAGGGAATATCCCCCAAGTCCCTTGCGCTGAGTATAGGCACGATCCGCGAGAAGTACCGTCATCTCCTGACCGTTTATTGAGATGACTCGCTGAGGAACGTGAGTCATAAAACCAAGACCTACAAGTATTCCAAATACTCCAAGGGCAAAAATTGTATAAAAACGGAAGCGCATAGTTTCTTCATTATGCACGCGTTCTCGGGAATGTGACAAGCGTCCAAAGTGTTCCCAGAAAAAGAACCCCTAGCGCGAGGAGTTTTTCTTTTGGCGAGAGAATGAGTGTGAGTAAACCGAAGGAAAGCGCTACACCAGCGTATATAAACAAAATCTGCAGTGACGTAAAGCCGCGTCGACGAAGAGCCGAGTGGAAATGGCGACCGTCCCCTCCACGAAACGGCGATTGCCCAGATTGAATTCGAGAAAACATGACATAGGCGATGTCTAAAGCGGGAAATCCGAGAATGAGGAGAAGTGTAGCAAATTTACTTCCACCCATAATTGCAAGGCACCCCAAGGTAAAACCAATACCTGTACTCCCACCTTCCCCAAGAAAAATTTTCGCGGGAGGCGCATTCCAAACAAAAAATCCAAGCAATGCCCCAAAAAACATCCATGACAACAATGCGATATCAGGCTGATACCACTGCGGCATGAGTGCTAAAGCGCCAATAAGCCCAGAACCAACAAGACCAAGTACCGTAACCAATCCATCTACGCCATCAAGAATTTTTGTTGTATATGTCGTGCAAAGAACCCAGCAAAAAGTAATTACGGGGATAATCCAAGCTATAACAGGAATAACTCCGCCCAGCGGATTTGTGACATGCGCAACACCCATGCCACCAAGCGCAACAAGAGTCGCAGACCCTAAAGGAAATATGACGGAGTACTTTGGCGGAAGGGTGACCACATCATCTAACATGCCCCCAAGGAGTAGTACCAAAATTCCAAAGAGAAAACTCCAAAATGCCAAGGGCTCAAGATTTCCTTGCGTAAAAAATCCCGCTATACCCTCAATACCGGCAACAAGTACAACAAACGCTAGCAAAAGCCCAACCCCGCCCCAGAGGGGGGTTGCTACTGGATGCAGTTTACCCTTCTTTGGATCAGGTACATCAAGAGCATTGCATCGTATAGCCAGATGCCTCACTCCCGCGGTTGCCAGCAAAGAAACTATAGCGCTCACCGCTCCAAGAAAAAACACGGACATATGGGAAACGTTAGCAAACTAGCACCTTCCGTCAAGCTAAAGCGCGGAAGCTTTTTTAATGCGCAATGTTCCATCTTTTTCTAGAACAACCGCATCTCGAGCCTGTAATTCTCCCCGAAGGAACATGTCAGCAAGTGCATTTTCAAGGGTATCCTGAAGCACGCGACGAAGTGGGCGCGCGCCAAACTGAGGGTGATATCCGCGCTCCGCCAAAACATGGACCCCCTCATCGGTAGTCTCTAAATTTACATATCGGGCCTCCAGACGTTTAGCAAGTGAACGAAGCGAGAGGTATGCGATAGCAACAACGTCATCTTTGGTAAGTGGTCGAAATACCACAATGTCGTCAAAGCGGTTCAAAAATTCAGGACGATAGACCGCTCGCAACTCACGCTCCATAAGCTGCTCCTTCATCACCGAAGGATCAAGATGCTGTCCAATGGCATCTTGGATGTATTGCGCTCCAGCGTTTGATGTCGCAATGAGAATTGCATTTGTACAATCAACCGTTCTCCCCGTTCCATCAGTAATTCTTCCATCGTCCATAATCTGAAGGAAGACATTGAGAATGTCGGGATGCGCTTTTTCAAGTTCATCAAATAACACCAAAGCGTACGGCATCTTTCTCAAAGACTCCGTAAGGATTCCCTCGGATCCCGTAGCACCAATAAGTCGAGCAAGCGACTCTTTATTTTGATACTCCGACATATCAAAACGAAGAAAAGCTTTTTCGTGAGAAAAGAAAAGTGCGGCAGTTGCTTTTGCGAGCTCAGTCTTTCCAACACCTGTAGGACCGAGAAATAGGAAGTTTGCAATAGGCCGATTCTGAGAACGCATCGTCGTTCTTGCTCTTCTGAGCGCTGATGAAATCGCACGGACAGCTTCTTCTTGTCCGATGACTCTTTCATGCAAAGCATCTTCAAGATGAAGGAGAAGGTTGTTAGTATCCTTGGTAAGTGCAGCAACGGGAACGTGAGTCTTTTCCTCAACGACGCGTGCAACATCGTCTTCCGTTATCCATGCAGGATGAGTACCTCGTTGCTTAGCAAGAAGCGCGGCCTCCTTAAGAAGGAGAAGTCCACTCTCCGGAAGAGCACGCTCAGAAAAGAATTTTTTTCCAAATTCAGCACAGCGTAAAATGGTTTTAACCGTCGCCATGGTTCCCGTGTCGTATTCAACACCGTGCGATCTTGCCTGTATCATTCGAGTCGCCTGAGCAAGTGAAGGCTCTTCAAGAGAAATAACCGCAGTTTTTGCGGCGAGAGCAGATTGTTCATACGACTCCTTGTATGCTTTTGGTGTGAGGGTGCCAAATAGCCAAAGGGATCCACGATCGATCTCCGACGCAACCAATGCCTGAAGATCTACAGCGCCATCACGAGAACCGCGATGCAATTCTTCAATGCGCTCAATGATGAGAATAACATTCCCCGAAGCCGCGGCTTCTTCAAGAATTTTTAACAAAAGCTCACTCGACCGCGCTCCGCCATCAATGCTAAGAAGACGCACGATATCAAGAACCAGCAAACGCTTATCTTGCAACTCTTGAGGAACCCGATCTTCAACCATGCGCACGGCAAGCTCCTCAAGAATCGTCATCTTTCCAACTCCCGTCTCCCCCACAAGAACAATTGCTCGAGAGCCTGACGAAATAGCGCGAAACATTCTTTCAAATACTTCGTCACGCTCAAGGGCAATACCAAGACCTCCCCAAGCGGCCTGACGCGTAAGATCTTCACATACCGCGTCAAGAAGCGGCGTTGCTCGAGCAGTCATTGCACGATTCATGGCATTTTCAGGACGAAGCGCAGAAGCCCTGCGAAGCTCCTCATATCGGTGTCGCAAGTATGCCTGCGTTTCCATCCAAGAAATTCCCGCGTTTACCAAGTCTTGTGTAATGCCCTTATCAAGTAAGATCTCCTGTAGTCGAGAAGATCGCGCAAGTGCGGATGCGAAAAGATCCAGAGGTGTAATGGACGGCCTATGCGCATTCCATGCCCGAATGCCTGCATCACAAAAGACTTCACATATCTCAGCGTGATTCGACTGTGCAATATCACCCTGAGGAAGTTCCTGAAGAGCATGGCGCAATGCATCCTGAAGAGTTTCAAAGGAAATTCCCAGTCGAGCAAAAAGCATGCGGACATCAAACGATCCACATGAAATGCCAAAAACATGAAGTACAGAGATATTTCCAACGCGCATACGACATGCAAGAAGGTAGGCGTCATATAAAACATCACGAGCTTCATGTGAAGTCACATTCCAAAGCGGAGTAAACGCAGAGGATGCGATACCCATGGTTCGCTCGGGAGTGCGAATATCTCGAGGATATACAAATGCACGAACAACATCCTCACGAACAACGCGACGGTACGCGGCATAGCACCACACCACTCCAGAACAACAAAGTCCAAGAAGCGAAGGCAGAAGCGCATCTTCAGCACCAAATCTTGCTTTTGTTAGCACGAGTGTAGCAAAAGATCCAACTGCCAAAAAAGCGGCAAAACCAAATGCAAGCTGTGCAAGAATGGCTCGCGCTTTTGCTTGAAGTCGCTGGTTTGCAATGGCGTTTTGAGAAAATGAAAGATCGGCATGATATCCATGCGATCCAATCATGAACACCGGACGTGAAAGTGGAGGCGTGGAACTCATAGCATGAATTGAACAATAACGCCCACGCCACCAAGAAGCGCAATTGGAAGAAGGAGGTAGACAAGAAGCGCCCCAGCGCCAATCATGAGCACAACGCCATACGCAAGTGATCTTGCAATAATCTGCATGAGACGCATAACAAAACTCATGACTCTTCCTGCAATATCACGCACGCCGTACATGGGAACAAAAAGATTCCTCAACCAAATACCCACATCAAGCACAACACCAGCGTGACGAATTTCTCGCCACACTACATCACTCCATAAAACAAAACCTTGCGTGTACCACCAAACCGGAAATGCAACCACATCACGCGCAATAAGCGTGATGATTGCAAGCGAGAGCTCCCCCATAGCCATATGGCACCAGTATAGCACTACTTCTCTTCAATGAGTGCGCGCAACTCTTCCATGAGACGGAGATAGAATCGGAGATTTTGCATTGTTGCGATACGAAGTCCAAGGACTTCCCCTGTTCTAAAAAGATGACGAAGATAAGCCTTTGAAGTCATGAGCGAAGCTGTGCAGTCGCTATACGCATCAAGAGGCGACATGTCTCGCGCAAAACGCTCATTGGTAACATGAGCCTTTTCATAAAGAGCCTCGCGGATACGGTCATCAGACGCCCCCTCACAAGCGCGCGCAAATGCCTCTCGCACGCACGCACGAGGCTCACCCTTCCAGAGAAATACTTGTCCATGGCGAGCGTTTCTTGTGGGAAGCACGCAGTCAAACATATCGATACCCACAGAAACGTAGTACACGATTTCTTCGGGCATTCCTCCGCCCATAAAATATCTTGGCTTATCTTCAGGAAGATCAAACACCGTTCTTCGTGCAATACGAAAAGCGTCGTCGCGAGACTCCCCCACGGAAAGCCCCCCAATAGCATAACCATCACACCCAAGCTCACGAAGCCCCATAGCCGAGCGGTGGCGCAAGTCTTCGTGCGTTCCACCCTGCACAATGCCAAACATTTGCGGACGTTGGGCGCTCTCAAGTGACAATCCCTGCTTCGCGAGCGTTGCGACAAAAGATTCTTTCGAACGCTTCGCCCATCGTAGCGAACGCTCCATGGCTTCTTCGTATCGATCTCGCCGAGAAGTTCCCGCGGCAACGTCGTCAAACTGCATGCGGATATCAGAGCCTATTGCCGCCTGCATAGCGAGTGAATTTTCTGGAGTCAAGGAGATTGGTGATCCATCAAGATGCGACTGAAAGGTAACCCCCTCTTCGGTAGTCTTTGTAAGTTGGGCCAAGCTAAACACCTGATACCCCCCACTATCGGTAAGCATGGGTCCGTGCCATCCCATGAGCGGTTTTATGCCACCGACTTCTTCAAGAAGATCTTGCCCAGGACGAAGAAGTAAGTGGTAGGTATTGCCAAGAATAATTGAAGCCCCAAGTGTTGCAACCTCATCAGCAAAGAGCGTTTTAATGGCGCCAACCGTTGCAATGGGCATGAAAACTGGAGTTTGAACTTCGCCCGATGGCGTGGTGAGCGTTGCGCGTCGAGCACTTCCCTTTGCTGTATGAACATGGAACATAAAAAGCCTACGATTCAGAGTTTAAAACTCGCTGAGCAAGAATATTCCAAAACACCGGATTTGCATCAAGTTCTAATGCAGAAATTTCACTCAAGAAGCTTGCACGGCACTCATCATCGGACAAAAGATTAACACGACGACGCATTTCTTTCTCTGTCGAAGGAAGCACCTCAACACCCGCAAGAATTGCATTTGTAGCATAAAAGACCCATTCAGCTTTTGTATGCGCAATCCCAAACTTTTCGCGCTGAGCCGCGCGAAATTCCCCATTCTCTCTTCTGTGCGGCGCGCGCCCGGACTGCTCTGGTTCTATAGTAAGAATCGTCGGCAACACCACTCGTGTTAACCCCGACAGGTCGTAAGGCGGATTAGGTGCTGCTGCGGGACGAGCATCATCCCGACTCAAACTTTGTACCGGAGCTGGGTTTAGAGCGTCGGGCTCCATTTTCAAAACATCGTCTACAAGAAAAGCATAGAAGGCGGGATTTTTCACCACATCTTCCCTTGAAGCCGAGAAAAAAAGCTCCCTTCGCTGTTGCGGTGAATGTGCCCCGTATTCCGCGACGTGTTGAGGGTTATGCCTATCAAACACCTCGGAATGAATATCAGATTGCGCTATCCAGGCAAGAAGCTCAAGATAACGAAGTGAGAAAAAATCATTACTTCGATCCCCCTGCGCCGCAAAGCGATCAGCAACGTCACCCGGAGAAGGCATGCGAACAAGTTCCCCGCCGCCAGCTTCTCTCGTTGGTGGTTTTCGAGATCCAGGAAACTGAATAATCTTTTTATCGCTCATATTCACCCGATCCTCGCTCATAAAGAATGATTCCCGTAGCAACGGCAACATTTAGAGACTCTAGTTGCGGATTATGCGCAATAGCAACTGCGTGCTGACCAAGTCGCAAGCGAATACCCTGACCCTCATTTCCCACAAGAAGCATAAGAGGAGCATCTGGCAAGTCACGAGGAGCGCATGCACCTGAACGCAACTCCAAACGATACACAGGCCAACCGACCTCAGTCACCAATCCCTCAACGTCATCCCTATCAACGCTCATCCATGGAACCGAGAATACCGCACCAGCAGATGCACGAACGGTTTTTGGATTGGTTACCTCAGCGGACTCAACAAGTACAAGTGCCGCATCAAATGCAAGGGCAAGACGGAAAAGCGTCCCCACATTTCCCGGATCTTGAACGCCATCAAGGATGAGTACCGTTCTAGCGCGAAAAACCTCTTCAGGCTTCCATGCAGGAACACGAGCAACTGCGGCAATGCGCTGAGGGCTATCGGTGGAAATAACTTCGCGAAAAACGGGGGTATCGCGCTCGGTAAAGGTAAATTCAACAAAATCACGAGCATCGCGAACGAATTTCTCGCCTTCAATAATGCACATTTGCAATCGCTCCCGTTCTTTACGTTTTTGCAAATGCACAAGCAGTCTTTGTTGCGATGGGGTGAGTTTCATACTGCGCCAGTATACACAGATATTCGTTTTTCTCCATCCCCCTTGCAAAAAAATGCCCCCTCGTGTACACTTCTCCCGTTCTTATTTTTCTTTTATGGCTCAAGTTTGCGCAATTACAGGAAAGCGCCCATTGGTAGGAAACAACGTTTCCCACTCCAACCGCAAAACCAAGCGTCGCCAAATGCCCAATTTGCAGAAGAAAACTCTTACAAATCCTGCAACGGGAACTTCCATGACGCTCATGGTAACCGGTCGTGCCATTCGCACCCTCAACAAGTGGCTTGCGGAAGGCAAGAAGATCGATCTTCGCAACTTCCTTGTGAAGTAAGAAAAAACACTCTCCTTCGTGAGAGTGTTTTTGTATTATACTTTCACAATCTATGAAGCCAAACGCATGGGAACGTCGGGAGCCAACACCGAATGCCGCCAACGAAGGCCCACTACTTCCCCACGAACCTTCCGCCATCGTCTCGGGATCTCCAATATCACCCACGCAAGAACCTCGTCTTACCAAGGAGCACGAAGCCCCTACTCTCCCCCACGCACCAAAGCTTTTTCGAGAAAAACCATCATCACCCGATGACGTTATTCCTGATGTTCGTGGACGTAGGATTTTTGAAAGATTACTCGAGGGAATTCGCGAAAAGCGTGAAGACATTGAGCAAATGATCAACTATCTCTCACTATCACATCCTGCTACTGAGCAAGTAACGGGAAAAGGCTATCATCTACTTCCGTCAACGGAAGTTGGTAAAAATGAGTTTATTTTGTTTTTAAAGAAACTCATCGCTCTTGAGGAGTTTTTTCAAAAACACCAACAACCGAAACACATTCTTGAATGTTTTCTGGAAATGAGAAAGGTTTTTCAAGAACTTTTCTCCTCAGAACGCATAGGAATCTTGAGTAGTGAAGAAATCTTTGCGTCTAAAATTACTGACCTAAATACCCACTTCAACGAAGAGGAGGAAGAGGAAAGTGTGGAATTCCTACAATCCTTGAGTAACTTCCTGAGAGAAGGTCTCTGGGGAGTTGACCCCGAGCATGAACTCGCGAACACATGTATCTATATCCTCAGCGAGATGCAACTGTCATATAAACCGCTCAACGCAATGATGTTCTCAATACTTCTCCGTCTAGAACGATCAATCATACAAGAGCTTCAAAGCACCCCCAGCGATCAAAAACCCGACCGCGTGCACGAAGTTTTAAAAAAATCTCTTTATTTTTTGAATTATTTCAAAAGGAGCACTGTTGCACACTCACCCCTTATCTATTTTGTATACGGAAACTCTCCCGAGTTCCCTGAATCTATTAAACCCCATCAACGGATTGGAATTCCCCCTTCAAGCTCATTCGACCGTAAAATTTCACTGAAAGAACAATTAGCAAGCGACTATATTCAAGTAACTTTCTCGGGTTGGATTGAACGAGTATCCGAAACGGCACGCCATGAACAAGACCCAAAAAATGTCCTTCAAGTTTTTTTAGATATCTTTCACAAAGAACGTGGCTACTATTCAGAGTCGCTTGCCGCTGAAAAATACCCCCTCTACCAGGAGCTTCTGACGCAACTTCGGAAAGTGAGTTATCAAAAAACACCTGAGCGGTTTTATGAATGGGAGTCCCTTGCGACACCTCCTTTTCTTGGAAATTGCTCAGCGAAGGCAGAGGCGATTGTGGTTATCTTTAAGCGCCTTCAAGAGCTCGATAGCCTTCCTTACATCTTCACGCTTATCCTGGAAAAATCCTCTCTCACAAGCATTGACGAGTCCCCAATTAACCCCACCCAGCTAGAAAAGCCGAGGATCTTTCTCTTTCAAGAGAAAAGCATCCATCCCGGAGCTTTATTAAGCACCGTTGGTCATATACGCAATATAGCTCGAGTTACCAGATATAAAGAAAAGCCCTTATATTACGTCGTTGATGGAACGCAAATTTCTCCATGGAAACCCGACCCTCATCACAAAATCATCTTCTCAAGGGCACATAAAGGCTCTCGAGACTGTAACCTTGAGAATCTAGTTGCTGAGGATTTTTTATTAGCACCCAATGCATTCACGCCTAATGTCAAACGCATACCAAGTTGGCCAGCGGCAATGAATTTCTTCACCGCTACACATAGCAATCCGAGTCTTAAAAATCTTCCGGATACACCAAGTCTATCCAGCGCCGTAGAAATCATCGCTAGACAAGAATTAATCCGATCTCCTCAAGACGGAAGGTTTGACACGGGAAAATACTCGAACACCTCAGCGCGCATTACACAAGTCCTCTCCCTCATCCGACAACACCCCTACCTCTTTAGTGGAGTTCTCATGGGAGGAATTCTTAATATTGCTACACAAAACGAAGATATCCTTCTACCTTTTTATGATGAGTTGTGCGAAAGCGCTCATCAAACATTTTCTAAGGATTCCGAAGAATCTCAAGAATCTCAAGAATCTCAAGAATCACAACCAAAACACCAACAGAATACTCAGAGTCCAGCAGATGCTGTACTTATGGTAACACTTCGCGCAGGAGAACGGAGCGTGCAGGAAATCGCCAAAGACGCACTTCTTGCCAAACCCTATGATGCACAGATTGTTGATGGGCTTGATATGACATTTTCAGGCTTTGTATACCACGGACACCTTACCGACCAGCGTCGAGAGTACCAAGAGGGGGAAAAGATTCTCCATGTTGATCGTTCGGTATACCTTGAAAAGGTCACGCTCACCGTAACTCTCAATAAAGCCGTGCAAACTCTTACACCTTCTTTTTGGATTCCCATTCTCGAACGAGCTCGCCAAGAATATGAAGACAAATTTGACAACCCCCTTCACCCTGAAGTTATCGTAAAGCTCTTTGCAGAACAACTAAACGAAGACGGAGCCCTTGCGAGCTTTGCAGTTACTTGGAACGATACTCCTCTGAGAATTTCCGAGGATGCAGTTTTCTCGCTCTTCATCAACGAACGAAGAGTTTTCACGAACCTTGGAATATCCTCCGCGATAAGTTACAGCGACCATTTTCTCGTTGAAAGAGATTCACATAATCTTGTTCCCGATGCTCTTTGGGCGAAAGAACGGGTGGATATCTGCAAAACTCCCCCTACTCCCCTACCTTCTGCATGGGCGCTTCCTGAATCGGCTCCGTGGATTGCGCCCCTGTGCCTTCCTCGCGAATAAGCGTCTCCAACAATTCTTTTCCACGCTCTTCATACGTCGCCTGCTCGAAGAATTGCATTTCCATAATAAAAGAAACAACCGCATCTTGAGCCGCAATAGGATCGCTCTCTCGCGTAAGGCCTATATACGCTTCAAGATAGTCAAACTGCAGTGCGTAACGAAGCTCATCATCCTCCACCTGATTCCACATCGCATCATCAAAGCCGCGAAGAATGTCCTCCGAGGATCCCGAAGTCAGCGTGTCATGAAGATAGCCAACGAGAGCATCTTGAACCTCTTGAAGCGTCGCATGGGAAAGATCCTGCTCAGACAATCTTCCTTCAAGTCGAGAAAGGAGTTCTTGGATCTGCTCTTGCGCACGACCTGGATCAAGATGATATTCTTGCGTCTTATAAAATGGCTTCATGGAAAATGTGATGCGTTCAGGGTGATCTGCAATTCCGGAAGCAACGTATCCTTGATAAAGTGCGTAAATATCGGAAAATGAGAAGTCGGTTTCGATGAACTGATAGAGCATGTAGATAAGCGGCCGTGAAACGTCAGGATTTTGAAAAAGCTGAAGCGCGACATCCTTCATGAAAGTTGCTTGATTTTGACTTCGTTGAGGATCCCCCACGGCATAGCTTTGACGATGCCTGAGCCATTGGAGCGTTTCGGTTGTTGGAAGATTGAGTACACGGAATATTCCCAAAGCCTCAGAAAATCCAACCGTTGCAATATAGTCAGGTGTTATATTGGTAACTCTTGTAATCTGTTCAATGCCATACTCAAGACCACCAAATGCACAGGCATTCGCAAGATAATAATCGGTTGTCTTGTACGATCCTCCCGCAGGTAGCGCCGCGTAGGTTCCTCGAGGAACCGAGAGAATGTTCATTGTCCAATTGTCGGTATTAAGCGTCACCACGTGAATTGCGTCGCAATGCTTTTCATTGCCTTCTTTTCGAGAATCGATACCAAGTGTAAGAATGTGAATTTCATGAGCACCTTCATAAGAAGACCCCTCTTGAGAAATTTGACCTTCTCGATCTGCAATTTTTTTCTCTACAATGCTACGGGCAATATCCTGAGAAGTGCCGTCCCCTACTTCGGCTGAGGAGTGGTGAGAAAATTTCCACGATGCTCCAATAAGCAGTGCAAGTGCAAAAAAAGCGATAGCCCCGTGAATACGTCGTGGTGTCATAAATATTTTTCCAGCGAACGATAGTAATGAAAAAGAAAAGATGTCACAAGGGCTTTTTCCCGAACATGGAGGATACGCTATACATAACAAAAAAGACTCTCTTTCGTCGAGAGTCTTTTTATTAGCATGGGGAAGAATTAAAGAAGAGCTTCCTTTGCCGCCTTTGCAACCGTAAACTTGATAACGGTCTTTGCAGGGATTTTGATAGTTGCACCCGTTGCTGGGTTGCGACCCTGACGTGCTGGGCGGTTCTTCTTTACAAGCTTACCAAGTCCAGGCATTACAAACTCGCCTGCGCGCTTGATTTCCTTGTATGCAAGTTCGAGAAGACCATCGTACATCTCTCCTGCTTGCTTCTTAGAAACTCCCCAGCGTTCAGAAAGATCTGCGATCATCTGACTCTTTGTCATGCGCTTTGCTGCCATATCAAAGAAAATATTAAGATTTTGCGGGGAAAGCGTAGCACAGTACGATAAATCTCCTAATAAGTTATCAACAAGAACCACAAGAAAACCCCAGTAATTTTATACTTTTTTAGCAAATCTACCAAAGAACATCGCTTCCCTCTTCGCGAATTTCAACGCGAGAAATAGTTGGAAATTGCTCTAATGTTTGCACAATTTGATCGTGCATAACGGAATGAACACACGCATGCTCTTCTCCAGAAAATAACCCCTTGGGAACAAGCACTTCAGCGACTCCATCACGAAGAGTAATTGAGCGAAGAATCTTTTTATCCCCAAAAAATGAACGATAACCCTCTAAATATTCCTCCTCGGTAACACCTTCTTCAAGAGCGCGAAGCGCCTCATGTGCAACAAGCTTCGTTGCGGGACGTCTTCTTGGAAGAAGTGCCGTCGCCGAACATTCTCCCCGAGCAAAATCTTCAGCACGAGCAACGGAAATACTAAGATTAACCGCGGCGTCATTTGCAAAGACAACCGGTATACGAACGCTGTCTTGCTCTGACCCGTCTTTAGGACTTACCGAATATACCGTCATAAAACCCCGCGGCGTTGCTGGTTCCGAAAAAAAGATTTCTTTCGAAAAAATGCCGTACATACCGACATCGGGTGCCTGAGCTGTTGCCGTACCCTCGGCAAGCACCGCACCAGACTCATCTTCAAGACGATAGCTTACAACATTTTCAAATACCCTAGCCTGCCCATGAAGTGTAAGCGGTAAATGAATTTCCCCGCCGGAAACAGGATCGTCCACGAGAATATTTTCCTCTTCTTGACTGACATCTGAAATCTCCTGAGGAACAACCGGTGCAATCTCAGCATCTAACGATGCATAAAATGCTTCCCTGAGCCATATTCCTAAAAAAAGAATTCCGCCAAAAACAAGCACTGCACGAAATGGAGAAATTTGCATATTACAAGCTCTTCGGACCTTCCGAAAGCGTTACATGTACCGTTTTTACACCATCGTCATGAAATACCTCAAGCTCGAGTACATCGCCAACGTGCAAACCCTGCATTGCCAAACGAAGATCGTAGGCTTCCGTAAGGTCTTTTCCGTTAACCTTTGTAATAATATCGTTCTCTTCAAGTCCAGCTTTGTCGGCGGGTGATCCGGGAATAACCGCAAGATCGTTCTCCGAAGAACGACGAATGAGCGCTCCGTGATTCACGGGAAGATACTCCTCTTTCGCCATATCTTCCGAAATCATTGCATATCGAACACCAAGCCACGGACGCACAACATAGCCATGCTCACGAAGAGAATTAACAGCCGAGGAAACTGCAGAGGACGGGAGCGCAAAACCGATATTCTCAGCTCCACCCGCAGAGGCGGCGACGTTTACACCAATAACCTTACCCGAAAGATCCAACAACGGCCCTCCAGAATTTCCCGGATTAATTGCCGCGTCAGTTTGCAAAATATCCTGAAGACGTTCCTCGTCACCTCCCCCCTTTTGCGCAACAACCGTACGAGAAACTCCTGAAATAACTCCGGAAGATACGGTATTACGATATTCGCCAAGCGCATTTCCTATCGCGACCACCGCCTGTCCAACGCGTACTTCATCGGACGATCCAAATTCAAGAAAAGGAAGCGCCGAAGGGCTCTCAACTTTAAGCAACGCAACGTCGAGCATTTCGTCGGCGGCAATAAGCGTTGCCGGATACGACGTTCCATCGTTAAGGTACACCGTATACGAAGACTCTTCGATATCAATGACGTGATTATTTGTTACAAGATATCCATCAGGGGAAATGAAAAATCCTGTTCCACCAGCAACTTCCTCTTCTTTTGTACCAACCTGACGATATGAAGGCACCGAAAAACCAAACGGTAGAATATTTTTATAAAATTTTTCCATCTGAGGAACTTCTTTACTCACAACAAGAGAAACCACCGCGGGACTTGCCGCGTCGGCAACGGCAACCACAGGATCAGATGCGAGAGATGAAGCAGGCGACCTTGGAAGAGCATCGCTTAACTCTGGCGTAATTTCAGCAAGAAGCGATGACGGAATTCCATAATATACGATTCCTCCATACATTCCCGCGCAAAGCAAGAAAAAAGCCACCATGCCACCGCACATACCCCAAATAAAGATTTTTCCCATAGGAGATTGTTCATGAAATGTCATAGCTTTATGAGCATAAAAAATCTTGCAAAAATCTTCAAATTCCTGTAGGGTGAACGTAGTAAAAACTTTTATGGAACTTCTTTTTATCATCGTCATCGTGGGACTTATTTCATCACTTCGACAGGTTAATCAATACGAGCGTGGAATTACCTTTACCATGGGAACATATTCATCAACCGTAAACCCGGGATGGAGATTGGTTATTCCCGTATTTCAAAGCATGCAGAAGGTTGATCTTCGCGTAAAAGCGCTTGACGTCCCCTCTCAAGATGCTATTACCAAAGACAACGTTTCTGCAAAAATCAATGCAGTTATTTATTACCGTATTTCCGATCCTGCAAAATCGGTTCTTGAAGTTGAGCACGTCCACTACGCAGTTATGCAACTTGCGCAAACCACCATGCGCAACGTTGTCGGTGAAGCAACACTCGATGAACTTCTTGCTGGTCGTGCGATTATTTCCCAAAAAATTGAACAACTTCTTGAAACAGTTACCGCAATGTGGGGTGTGGAAGTTTCTTCGGTGGAGTTGAAAGATATCAACCTCGCCCCAGAAATGGTTCGCACCATGGCAAAGAAAGCAGAGGCTGAACGCGAACGCGACGCAGTCGTTATTAACTCCGAAGGAGAAATGCGCGCCGCAGAAAATATCGCCAACGCCGCACGCATGCTCTCGGAAGCTCCCGGAGCACTTCATCTTCGCACGCTTCATGCTATTAACGACATTAGCTCCGATCAGAGCAACACTGTTGTATTCACTGTTCCTCTTGAAGTTTTGCAGGCATTTACCGGCTTTGCTAAAAAGTAACTATCGATCTGCACGTTCAAGTGCACGGATAACTCTCGTCTCTATTTCCGCAAGATCAGTTTCGCGAAGCATGGCACCGACCTCGGTGTCATGTTTTTTTAAGCCAAGAATTTTCTTTTCAAGGGCAACAAGGATACGTAAAATTTCCGTCACTTCTCGTTCGGATTGAATATTTACTTCCAAATCAACTTCATCGCGAATATTTGCCACGCGCTCTGCACGATTTTGACTCATGAGCACAATAATTGAGAGGATAATGGCTTCAAGCGAGACGACGGTTGTAAGAAAAGGAAATGGGAAAGGATCAACCGGTATGAACCCCTCAAGAAATCCCATATTCCAAAAAATCCAACCTGCAAATATTGCAAGGTGAAAAATGAGAAAGGTACTTGTTCCGCACCACGCTGTACAAGCATCAGCAAATCGCTCGCCGCGCGTTCTGGGCGTGCGTGCAATGCGGTGGGTACGAGAGGGCATTTTTTTTGCTTGAGAGGAAGCGTATTTCATGAGGAAAAGTATAGCATGCAAAATAAACCAAAAACCTTCGTCTTTTCAGAGCTTTACAGAAGTCCTTTTTCCTCGTAAACTACTTTCGGTTCCTTCTTAGGGGCGTCGTATAATGGCAGTACAGAGGTCTCCAAAACCTTTAGCGCGGGTTCGATTCCCTCCGCCCCTGCCAAGAGCCGCTTTGGTGCTGTGACCGGATTCCCATAGGACTCAGGACGGGTTCCTGTGACCGGAGTCCTAGCCAAAGCGACTGCTGAAAACCCGTCATCGAAAGGTGGCGGTTTTTCAATAGGTAAACTTTAAAATAATAGTATGCATATAGAAATTGAACCTATCTTCGAATCAGAGTTAGCACAACCTGTCCAGATAGCTGGTTCAAAAATAAAACACGAGAAGGGTGCTAAACTCGTATTGAGCCACAAGCTCGATACAATGACCTTCGGAAGTCTGATGATTATCGCTCAATCACCCTGTCATCTTCTTTTGAACGAGGCATGCCGATTGGCTGATGAAGTTGCCGCCTTAAAAGCAGAGATTGCATCTACGCCACAGAAGCAGGTGTTTACATCGAGTCCGGATCCTGAGATGACTGCAGAACGCGCATTGCAAGAAGATCCAAACGCAGAGGTGGTAACTATTGTTCCAAAAGAACTCGCCTATCGCTTCTTCCAAAGCGCAATGTCCTTTCACTTCGCTCTTCTTGCAGCTGTTGAGGTATTTTGCACGCAGGCGATACCGAGTCAGCACGTGCTTCATCGAACCGTAAAGCCTCGAGGAATTCTTCAAAAGATTATGGCTTTCTTCGGGAAAAATTACACAGAGAAACTCACGAAGGTTGAAATTGAACATAGGTTATCGACCGTTGAGAAGTTGGAAGTGTTGGCCGATATTAAGGATCAATCTTCAATCAAACAGGAGGCTTTCTGGGGTACTTTCATGAAAGCTAAGAAGCTTAGAGATGCGGTTGTGCACCAGAAAAACGGAGGTGTTTCCATCTCCGGATATGAGCCATTGTATGTTCGGCTACTAGATGCAGATTATGAAGCAAGCGTAAAAGCGGTTGTTGAATTGGTTAACAAATTTGCGGCAAGGCCTATCATTCTAAAGTAGGCCTATCGGATCTATATTGACATTTTTCAGAGTTCACGGTATTCTTCCAGCGTTATGGAATCAATGCGCAACGCATTTAACGTTTCTCATCATACCCGCCATGCATAAGCGGGATTGTTTGACGTTATTCCATTGAATGACTGCAGAGAAGCCCGCTTATCGGCGGGTTTCTTTATTTTCTAAGCAAAGTATATGCAGATTCAACCATTACGAGGTACACGTAACCTCTATCCGAACGACATGCGTGAGCGCAATGCACTAACGAGCTCTTGTAGAGCTGTTTTGGAGTGCGCTGGTTACGAAGAATACGAAGCACCAATCTTGGAGCCGATGGCTCTTTATGAGGCGAAATCCAGTGCCGAAATCGTTGAGCGTCAGTCTTATGTTTTCACGGATCGTGGCGGGGAAAAGATCGTTGTTCGTCCAGAACTTACGCCTTCATTCGCACGTATGGTGGCGAATAAGCAAGGCGAACTCCCATCACTTATTCGATGGTTTAGTTTTCCTGAATGCTGGCGTTACGAACGCCCTCAGAAAGGTCGTACGAGAAACTTTGTCCAGATCAATGTTGATTTTCTTGGATCGAATACTATTGAAGCCGATATCGAGATCGTTGACGTCGCCCTTTCGATCATGAAAAAGATCGGATTCGATATGGAGAAGATTCAGATGTGCATGAATGATCGAACATCTTTCGACGTCACATGCGAACGACTGTCCATTGTCGGAGATGAAAAGGGGCAAATGCTCACACTTCTGGACGAACGAGATAAACTGACATTAGAAGAATTCATCGCTCGACTGAAGGAAATTAGTCCGAACCTGCGGCAGGAAGATTTGGCTATTCTTGACGACATTCAACCGACACAACGATTATTGAATGTAATTGCCGGAGCGAAAAAGCTTGGCTGGACACAGCTTGTATACGATCCAAAGCTTATGCGTGGCTTCTCTTATTACACGGGTATTGTTTTTGAAGTGGTCGAGACATCCGGATCATTCAATAGAGCTGTGTTTGGCGGCGGTCGCTATGACAACCTCCTGGAGGCAGTCGGCGGTAAGTCGATGAGTGGTATTGGGTTTGCTGTAAGCGACGTGGCACTACTCGCGGCACTTGAGGCGCAGCAAAAAACCGTCACAGTTAATTCGCCTGAGAAGACGTTCATTTTGCCGTTTTCTGAAAACGAAGCATCGCTTGCAACGACTATCGCGCAGAGTCTCAGAGTAGACGGAAAGATCGCTATTCTTGCTATGCCGCCCTACAGTATGAAAAAGCAGCTGACGATGGCGAATCGCCTCAATGCGACAGAAGTGATCATGATTACCCCCGAAGAGGCGGCATCGAATTCGGTGATAGTGAAGAACATGGTTTCCGGAGAACAGCGAACTGTCGATATCACAAACTACACGAAATAATATGAAACGAAAATTACAGATTGGCGTGATGGGCTCTTGTTCGGATCTTCAGTACTCAACGAAGATTGCAGTGTTAGCCGAAAGCGTCGGTGAAGAGATTGCGAAAGCGGGTGCGATTTTATTGTTCGGCGCAGAGAAAGACCTTGATTCGCTTTCATCCGCCGCCTGCCGCGGTGCAAAGCGTGCGGGAGGCTTTGTGGTTGGGGTTACCTACGGCAAAGACATTGACGGTGTTGTTGAAAAGAACGCTGACGCAATTGTCACGGCAGGTATGGGTCGTGGCGGCGGTCGAGAGTTTGTACTTGTATCATCTTGCGATGCAATCATTTGTTTAAACGGTGGCTCCGGAACACTCACGGAAATGGCTATCGCCTATCAGGCCAATATTCCGATTATTACCATCGAGAATACTGGCGGCTGGAGTGAACGTCTCGCTGGGACATTTATTGACCCGCGTGAACGAGTACGTATCGAAGTTGCATCAACTCCGGAAGCTGCGGTCGCTATGGCCATCCAAGCGGTGCGTGTCGTGCATCAAATCCCTTCTTTGTAGGAAGGGATCGGTTGCAGTGAAAGCAGTGCATTCGCTCCCTCCCGGCAAAGACGCTGGGAGGTTCCAAGGAGTTCGACATGCGTCCGTACGTTGTGTCCTGTGATCTCGCTACGCTGTGGCGAGAGGCTGGGTTTGTTGTTCCCGATACGGTGTTGGAGGGGTTTCGCGCTGAGGTGAAGAGCGCCTTGCACGTTAGCGTTGGCTCGACTGAATGGATTTCCGAGAGCGAGCTGCGTGATGGGCTCTCGGATATCCTCGCCAACTCTTCGTTCCCGGTCGTCAGCCTGGATCGAGTCTACGCACCGAGAGCGCTGCAGATCAACGTCACCAGACTGGTTGATGGCGGTCTACGTGATGCTGGTTACGGGACGAGAGATGGCATCTACACGGATTTGACCGCCATCGTGGACGAGGTAGCTGCGACTATCCATGAGCGTGACATAGCTCTCGTGGATGACGTGGTTTTCAGCGGAGCGATGATGGAACGCATCATCGATCTCTTCCTGGAGCGAAACATTCGGGTTGGCCACGTTTTCGCCGGTGTCGCAATCGGTGAAGGTATTGAGCGACTGCGGGCACGTAACTGCTCTGTCACGGCAGTACGTGAATACTCCGAAGTCACAGATGAGATCTGCGAACGAGACTTCATGCCGGGTGCGCCACTTTCCGGAAGAACGGTCATGGGCCTTCTGAATACCGGAGCTCCCTATGTCTTGCCGTTCGGGAAGCCCACGCAGTGGGCTTCGATTCCGAAGAACGTCGAACGAGAGTTTTCGAGAAGAGTCCTCGGTGCAACCGCAGACTTTTACGATTCCCTCGGTATCACGTGCGGTGAGTTGCCTCGGAGCGTTCTCGGTCTGAGGTATAAGCCCAACACCCTCGCAGCCGACGTCCTCCGGGCTGCGATTCGACGCCTCGAGTGACTTCATGACCCCCCGCGTTTCTCTAAACGTGGGGGGTCTTCTCTTGCTTCATTAGGCAGTGCCAGGGATTCGAGCTTTAGAGCTCTATTGAATATCACTATACAGTGTTTTACATGCTCCAGAATTTCTCGCTTCTCCTCGCGAGTTCCATTTGTGAGAATATGCTTTGCATATTTTCGAATGCTGACCTCCTTTTGTTTTGGCTTATTGATCTTCTTTCCGAGCACCCCTTCTGAGAATGCAGCGTAACGCTTCAGCTCGTCTTCGATGCGTTTTTGCGCACCAATCCTATCGATCTCGATTGAATCAATAAGTTCTAGGAGCTGATTGAGGATATCTTGTTCACGCATCGGCTTCTCGTCACAGATACGCCCGTTGGATTTTCCGCACCGATAGTAGATGTATTTTCGTATCTCTTCTGTTCCTTTGATCTTCTTAATCTTTTCCTCTGCGGTGATGCCGGAGCCGCATGCGCCGCATTTGAACATCTTCGTAAAAGAGAATTCTTTAATGCCTTGGATTGGTCGGTCGGGAATAGTGAGCTGATTTTGTACGCGATCGAACAACTCTTTTGTTATAAGCGGTTCGTGTGCTCCCTTATAGATCTTGCTGCTCCCTTCCGGGAACTCGAACTCGCCGTAATAAAATCTGTTCTTGAGGATCTTGTAGACGCTACTAACACTGACGAATTTATCGGTTCGCGTTTTGAAATTAATCTCTTTCAAGTAGGTAAAAAGTGCCCTTCCAGTCATCTTTTCGTACGCGACGAGTTCAAAGAGCTTTTTAATGGTCGGTGCACGTTCTTCATCGATGAAGATTCTATTCTGACCGCGATTAATTGATCTCTCGTTGTAGTAGCCAAGGGGCGGAAGTCCTGGCCGCCATCCCATTTCAACTTTGTTCTTGAGGCCACGTTTTACATTAATACCGCGATTGTCATTCTCGAGCTTTGCCTGGCTTCCGAGGATCATCAGGAGGAACTTTTCATTCGGTGAGTTCGTGAACTTCTGTGAGTGCGTCCTGATCTCATGAAGCTTCGCACGATCCATGAGATCAACGAGTGACCCAAGATCTCCAGCGTTACGACTCAAGCGATCTGGCGCCCATGTGAGAATGGCATTGAAGAGTCCTTTATCGATATCGATCATCAATTGATTGAATTCCGGTCGCTCGCCGGATGACTTTGCTGAATGACTCTCTCGACGCGTCTCAACGATGTCCATTCCTTCCTTTCTCGCCAGTTCCATCATTTCGTTGATTTGTGAATCGATGGACAACGCTTGACGTTCGTCATCTTCGGATGACTTGCGTGCATAGAGGCAATACCGAAGATCAACTTTTGCATCGCCTTTACCTATATTGTTAGCTCTATTTTCCGCGAGAAGCGTGGGACTGTGGAGCGGATTGTGTTCCGGCATATGTTCGTAGTTTGTGCGCCCTAGTTCCCTAGGGGACAGCTACATTGATGCCACACCTGTCCGGGGTGCCTAGCCCCAGACCTGTAGGTAACTCAAAAGCCCTCAAGGTATAAGGAAAGGCAAAATACTGAGCAAATCGCTTTACTTTGGGGGTGCCTATGCTACTATGTCGGTGCTTTACAACTCAGCCTTTGCAGGCCGTATTTGGCTATTTCCGGATCGCGCGCAATGAGCGGCATCCGGTTAAAACAGACCTTGCACGATCCGTGCTTGGGCTGGGTTGTAAAGCGCCACCGGGTGTCGCTTTTTGTTTTAGCAATACTCGGGATTAATTCCTCATACGCTTTACTATGTCGAATGACCCAAAACAGAGCTGGTTCAAGCAGCATAAGATCCTCACGGGAGTCCTCGGTTTCATTTTGTTCATTTTCATTATCGCACCGTACATGGATGACGGAAGCGATCGTCCAAAGACCACGGTAACTCCGTCCGGTTCCATAACTACGAACACCAAGAATTCCGAGAAAGAAGTCGTCGAGGCAAAGATCAACAATCCAATCGACCTCGCAACGCATGAGATGAAGGTTCTCAGTGTCCGTGAGGCGCAAACCATGAGTTCACGCTACGGCAAGCCGGTCGCTGCCGTTGAGGGGACGAAGTTTGTCATTATTGAACTGCAAGTGACCTCGAAGTCGACCTCGGATTTTCTCTACATGCCAAACCAGTACTTGCGACTCGGAGATGGCGAAGGGCGGGGTTATACGACCTACGATGACACCATCGGATCTATCGATAACTATTTGGAAGTTCAGACGCTCAGTCCGTCCATTCCAAAGAAGGGCGTGATCGTTTATGAAATCCCAAGTGACACGATCGGCTATGGACTCGTTGCGGTAAACGATGCCACGAAGCAGACCACCACGGTTTTCCTTTCTACGGAAGTGACAAAGTAGTTAGCTAAATGCACCGTCAAGATCCTCGTCGTCGTCGCCTGCTTTGTCATTGACAGCCGCCGGCGGAGGCGGAGGTAGCATCTTGTGGCCATGGTGGGACGGGTCCTCACAGGGCTCCAAGTACTCGAGCATTTTTAGAGCATGCTCAATGTGGCGCTCATCTTCATCAGAGAATTCATCAGACTGCTCATTCTCTCGATGATATTTGCGGGCGCTGGCTCGCGGACTGTAATCTGGATGCTTATTCCCGAGATAGTACTTCAACGCCCAGCCCTCGCCCGAATTCGCTCGAGCGACTAACCTGCTTTCAAGAGTGTCACAAACTACCTCGGTGCCAATGACAAGAGCCTTCTCGGCTTCAATCTTGAATTCGTGATCATCCTTAGCCCACACGTAATACGTATTGCGCGCGATGCCGACTTTGCGACAGGCGGCCTCGATATTGCCCGTCTCTCGAAGCGTATTGATGATTTGTAGTTTCTGTTTAGCCTTCCGACGTTGAGCGTTCTCATACCGGCGTTGCTGCTTCGGTTCCTCCATATGCTGGTTCAATTACTACCGCGACGTCGCCCGTCATGCGTTCATAGAGACTCACGATGGTTTGGCAGTACTCTTTGTCTTTCTCGATCATGAAGCAGACACGCCCTGTTTGCTCGCAAGCAAGGAGTGTTGAGCCGCTTCCACCAAAAGGATCAAAGACGTTTGAACCAACATCTGAGCTATTAAGAATAAGACGTCGTAGAAGACCAATCGGCTTCATGGTCGGGTGATACTTGCTCTTGGCGGGTTTTGGGTGCACGAGGATGCTTTTGTCCTTGGCTTTCTTGAACGCGTGCGTCCCGTGCCAGCCGTAAGCAATAAGTTCGTGCTGCGGAAGATAATCCAAGCGACCAATGACCGCATGAGTCTTAGCCCAGATGAGGAGCTGCGCAAACTTCATGCCACATGACTCCATACCCGCTCGCAATGGAAAGAGCATTTTGTCGGTATTGAAGATGTAGATCGCGTTCTTATCTGTGAGGTACGGAGGAATAAGTGAGAGCCATTTCTTAGTGAACTCCAAATACTCTTCTTCGGTCTGTACGTGATCATTCTCGATGACCTTCGGTTTAGCGAGTTCCTGCGTGAATCCTTCCTTGCTTTCCACATAACCGACGCCGTAAGGAGGATCTGTGAGCACGAGATCGATGCGGGTATCTCCAAGAAGCATTGCGACATCTGAAGGATTCGTTGAATCACCGCATAGAAGCCGATGCTTTCCAAGTTGAATGAATGCACCGTTTTGAATTTCCATATTAGTTACTCGTTACTTTTTCAGCCTTAAGACCGGTCATCTCCTCGAATCTTTTGATGATGACGTGACAAAATGCAGGATTCTTTTCTATGAGCCTTGCTTTGCGACGCATTTGCTCGCACGCAAGAAGCGTCGATCCGCTGCCACCAAAGAGATCCAAGATAACGTCACCCGGCTTTGTGCAGCGTTTCAGTGGCTTCTCGTGGAGTGAGAGGGGTTTTTGAGTCGGGTGTTCGTATTCCTGTCCTGCATCACGACTCGCAAGCCAGATGTCAAAAAGATCGATGATGTCGCTCGTTGCTCGGTTACCCGCGTCCACGTCTTTGTTCACGATCTCGTGAAGATTCGTGACATCAGGATTGAGGTATGGCTTTCCGATCGTTCCATAGACGCACGGCTCGTATGCCTTATTGAAGGCAACCTGCGGAGTCATGTTGAAGTTGTTCTTGATCCACAAGCACACGCGGCGATTTTCAATCTTCCAGTGCCGATATACACGCTGAACCAACCAGATATACCTCTGGTCACACCAGTAAAAGATGTGTGCGTCGGGCTTCGCGACGGATAGTGCAACCTCGACTGATTTTTTGATGAATTCTTGGTACTCACCGTCTGGCAACGCATCATTTACTTGCCCAGCGTATTTGCCGTCCGTTGAAACGCCATTCGCGTAATCTAGTTTGATGTTATACGGAGGATCACAATAGATCATGTCTGCTTTTTCTTCTCTCATGAGACGAGCGGCATTGGCGGGGCCTGTAGAATCCGCACACATCAAAAGATGATCTCCGAGCTTATAGATTTCGCCATCTTGAATGGTTGGTTTTTCTGGAGGTTCAACCTCACCCTCCTTCAGAATGAGTCGGTCGTCGATGGATGCAAGATCTCCCCAGACATTCTGGAGGTCCAACGCATCAAAGCCGACATCCTGTAGGAAGTTAGTATCGAATGCCTTGAGAAGGTCGTAATCCCACGTACCGGTATTACGATTGAGACGAAGGTTGAGTTCCTTCTCCTTCTCGATGTCTGGGATATGGAGATAGACGACAGGGACTTCCGTCATGCCCATATCCTTCGCAACTTTGAGACGGAAATGACCACCGATGACAATATTCATGCGATCGGGTGCGCCGTTTACGAGGATGGGGTCGACGAAGCCGAATCGCTCCAAGCTTTCGCGGAGCTTCTTCGTCGCCTCTTTGTCCCATTTGCGCGGGTTGTAGAGCGCGGGATTCAGATTAGTTATGGGAACATACGTGGTTTGTATCTGAGTAGGCATACATTTGAAATTAAGTTGTTAAAAAGCAAAGAAGCCCTACCGATTCGATAGGACTTCCTAACGAGATCGATAACAAAAACAAAAGGCTATTGCTGATTTGCTCCCTCCTTCGGAGCAGTAATGTTCATAGCTTTTTGTCTTTGGCATCGATGGTCTTAGCATCATTGCGCCAGAAGACATGTCATGCGCGTCAATAGTTTTACATTTGCATGGGCAAAAATGAGTTACGAGTTAGTAATCGTGATTGCGATCAACAGATATTTTATCGCCCGTACAATCAACGTCAATTTTCCGGAGAGAATCTGTGCATAAGTGCCTTATTTTGGTACAAAATAGTACAGTATGAGTCAGAATGTGCTTTTTGTGCACGATAAGAAGAATGACTTTTCTGCATGACATTTGAGCTGGTCATTTGGCCGCAATTTTGATAGGGTTTTCCGCATACAACTGTGTCATTAACCAAAACAATACTTACAGCTAGAGTGAAGAAGAATGTTCAGATCTTCACGGTCTCGATCGGCATAGCATTGGCGGTTTTATTGGGTTATGAAAGTTTTGAAAAGTATCAGCCTGCCGCGCTATTTGCGATTCCACTGATCGCGATTGGCTTTCTTGTGCTCGTCGTATTTCCCGCATTTAAAATCATTAGACATCTAGAATCCGAGTGGGATTCCGCTATCTCGGTAATCCTAGGTGTCGGGATGGCGGCGGGATACCATGAAGTCATCAGAGCATGCTTTGCCGAGTGGTCATTTTTGCCACTGTTTAATGGAGCTCTCTTTGAGGTTATTAAGTTAATCATTGTCATAATCGCTGCTACACATTTGAGAGGTTGGCGTCTCGGTTTGAAGAATAAGAATACAGTGAAGCCATTTTTTCTATCCGATGAACCACTCTCTGACGATGAAGAATCGGACGTACTTGGTGTTAAGAATGACGCGATTGATTTTGCCAATAAACTTGAAAATAATGGGTCTCCAAATAGCCTTGTATTCGGAATTGATGCACCGTGGGGCTACGGCAAGTCATCGTATCTTCATTTTTGTAAAAAGCGTCTCGAAGAGACTGGTGCGCTAGTCTTTTCATTTGAACCATTAAGATACGATCAAGATCATGTACTTTCGGCATTCCTACGACAGCTGTCTGGCTTTTTAGATGAGAATAATTTCGTTCCTCAACTTGGAGATTACTTTGCAAGGTACGCCAAGGCGATTGAGCCTTATCCGAAGTTATTTAAGTTAGAGTTAGCGTCGTTTATTCCGGATTCGCTGTCTGACGAAGATAGAGTTCAGGCGATTCGAGAGCAGCTGGAAATCGCCCGGCGGCGACTCGTCATTGTTATTGATGATCTTGATAGGCTTCCCATTGATGAGGTGAAGCGCTTTATCGATGTAATCCGTGTCAGTCTCAAGCTGCCATATATTTCCTTTGTAACTTGTTTCGATACGCAGAACGTTAATAGCTTTTATCATCTCACGAAGACGCGAGAGCACCTTCAGGTTTCTCTAGGCGGCTCAGATCAGACGGAGAAAACCACTCAGGGTAAAAAGCCAGATAACGATCATGATCCTAGGTTGGTTAAAATTGAACGTGAATCGATCGATACCGCTCAGATCAGGGAATACTTCGAGAAAGTAGTTACGGTGAAGCAGGTTTTAACGATTAATCCAGAAATGCTTAAAAAATATCTTATAGATAAATTATTTGAGCAGACAGAGGAAGAGGGCTCTTCATTTACGCCAACTTCGAAAGAATCAATGGAGAAAGCAATTGATGAAGTATTCAAACCCGAGATCTTTTATAGATACAAGGATGTCTTGGGTGATATTCGAAAAATAAAACGATTGGTAAATACTATCCGATTACGACTGTTGGATCTGGATGTCGAACAGCTTGATTTTGAGGGTTACGATTTGATCAACCTGTTTTTGTTGCATCTAAATTTTTCGGAAACTTTTCGAGACATTTACACGGCCGAAATTAACGGAAAAGAGCACTTTTCTATTAAGTGGAAATGGGAAAGCTCAAAAAGTTCATATGAAAATTCAGCATTTTTCAAAGAGTACTTATTGAAAAAGACAGATGCCGAAAGATTTTTGTTAAGAAACCTTTTTGACGCACAATTATTCTCGAAAAAATACAAAGAAGATGATTTTAGTGTTTTTTCTGCAGCAATGAACGGCACGGTCCATCTTGATAGAAGTTTGGAGCGTTATCTGCGACTCATGACCGAACGTGTCACTCAAATCAAAACTCAAGCAAAAAAGTTTTATGTGAATGAAGCAAGGAAGATTGGATCTGGAGAGAAGACGATGAGCGATCTCGCCTCAGAGGAGGAGTTTATTTTCTCTGTCAGCAACCCAGCCGAATATCATTTTAGCCTGCTGCTGCAGGCCATGGTTCGTAATACGGATCTATTTTCAAAGCAAACGGCGCTGGCTACGATCCACTGGTTCGTGGAGAGCATGCGTCGTTTCTCGACGATTGAGATGGATGGTCTCGGAACGGGCTTGCGGGACGACATTTCTCTGCGCATACTCTACCTTTTGAATCAACGAGGCTGGCAAGATCAGCGCGACGGCTATTACCACAACGATGATACAAATGTCGTACAGATTGCCGAGGCATTGTTCGAGGATGGCGAGCGGAAGAGTGTCGTTAGTAAGGTTCTAGATCCAGAAAATGGAGTAATTGGGTTTTACGATGGTCTCAAGTTACGCTTGCACTGTAGTCCATATAGAGGCGGTAATTTTTATAACCTCGAACGCGGATTGCGTGCATATGCGAAGAAAATTGGTGAAACAACAGATCACGAAGGTAAAGATACGGTGAGACGAATTACTCAGTTGGTATATAAAGAATTCAAGAATAGATACGTAGGTCAGAATAAAAACTTCATTTCTGATATTTACGCATTAAGCGACCAAGAATTATTCGGGGATTCGCTTAGTTACGTCCGCTCGGAAAAGAAAGATATCAGTAATGAGGTTCAGACCGAGAAAATTATCTCCGCAAGTTTTATTATTTATCAGTTAATAAATAATCGGATTACTAATTCAGACTTAGGAAGTGGTCTATTCGATCCTGACGGCATCAATGACAACGAAGGGATCCGTAAGGAGATGCAGGTATACATTTTTGACGTCTGATTCAATCCTCAGGGCAACGAACGGGCAGTGGAGTTTTTTGCCGATTTCTTACTCATTCATTTCCAGGATCACAGGGCGCTTGAGGCGACGAGATATGAATTTGATCCGAAGTATATCGCTGAAATTTTAGGGGAAAACGAGTTGAAGGATTACTGGATTAAAAATCGTGAAAAAGTAATTGCCGCAACTAAGGACATTAAAAAGACTGTAGATGCGCGTAACTATAAAGTAAGTTACGACGAACATCTCCCATTTGTATTTGATGCATTAGATGAGTACAGCCGGCCAGTTTCGCCGACAGGTACCCAGGACGATGATAGATCCAGTGAGCTAAAAGACCTAAGTTCCGAAGTTGATGTGGAAGCTCTCGAAAGAGCCCAAGATATCGAAGATATTGATGAAGGTACCGAATAGTGAACATACCCGTCACATGTAACATTTTGTAACAGTTTACGTGACCGGAGTCCCTCGCTTGATACCGTCAGAATCCTCCGAAACCCCCTGAATAAACGAGTTCAGGAGCGGAGTGCCCTGCCAAGCGCTGTCATGGTGCGAAATACCTGAATACCTAGGGCAACGCTAATTATCCTCACGGATACCTGCGTCTCTCAAAGGCAGTTAAGTGCATTATGACCGCAGTTGAAAACCCACCAGCAATGTCTGGTGGTTTTTCAACTGTATGGCAATACTCGCACCCATAAGATCAAAAAGACACGTAATCACAGTTACACAATCAGGAAAGTGTTTTAAAATTTTTGATATTTTGTATTCTTCAGATGGTAGTGTTTATGTAACATTTCCCTACTATAAAAAATCTGAAGGGCTGGGGAGCCTCGTAATTATGCCTCCCCATATGCCGCAAAAATTTGACTTAAGTCTTACAAAAGATTTCGCAAAAGTTACAAGGCGTAGAATTAAATTCGCTCATCATTATTTTGGCGAGGCTCATCTTTCAATGGATGGTCAAATAATCACAACGATCAAAAAACAATCCGTTCCACTACCAAGACTTAACGGCCATTTCTTTACTATATCAATTAAAGGCGTTTGCGAATTTGAAGAAGTCAAATGTGCAGAAGATTATCATAAAACTACAAATAAACGTTCGGTCGTAAATTTTAACCTTGGAGAAAATAAACGGGAAGGTATAAAACTAATAGCAACTTGGCAGTCTTTAGAGAGCTTGCAGAAAGAAATAGAACTGCCATCAGGAGAACAATTCATATCAATTTTCAAATATAACACGAATCCGCCACAATGGGGATTTATTTTAGCAGCACCAGATATAAATCCTATCGCTAATAAAATTTTACTCTTAAGAATGCAAGATCTTCCTCCTCAAGCACAAGATACACAAGCATTTCTGCATTTTATGGGTGGGTTTGATGATCGAGCAGCCGTCAACAACGCCGCAATTCCTTCTTCATTTATAAGCCTCCTCTATCCAGTAACAGATTTTCAAACAATGCTCCAAAAATTGGGGAGCATGGATCTTTCCAACCATTTAATTCAAGATGAGTGAGCTTTTAAAATACATACGATATACAGTTATCCATTTAATTGTACCTGCGTCCCAGTATCTAGTTCCTGAAACCCTTTGAAAGCCTCTGAAAATTGAGTTCAGTAGTCATGTGCCCTGCCACAAAAGTCTCCGCTAATTTCAGCGGGGATTTTTGTTTATGCCATCAGAGGATCGAACCCATGCGTGTGAGGTGCCTTTTGAGTCGAATCCGCATTGTGGCAAGAGATAAAATCCGCTATGCTTCATCCGGTATGAAACATCACTTGCAAATATTGACAGTAATAGGAGTACTGCCGCTCGCCGGACTCATTGTGTTCGTGTGGCTGTTGATGCCTCGAGCTTCGTATGTTCATACCCAGGATGCTTCGAGTGCAATCACGTACGTCCACGTCTATCCGCAATCTGTTACAAAAGTCACTATAGACCCAGGATGTCGTCGTGAAGTTACCGAAGCAGAACCTTCACCCGGTTTCGGTAGCGCCTATAAATATTGCGAAAAACGTTCTTACTCAATCATGGAGATTGAGTCTCGACAAGCTGATAGCGATCAAGAAATTTTGACACTCAAATACGCGGAGGCTGGAGAGAAGGGCGATAGCTATCGCGAGACACTTACGCTTAACGACGGCGAAGCTTTATACAATGGGGCTGTATACACCGCCACTTCGAAATTCAGCATCCTTCGATACATCACTCGCTGATCATCAAGGTTCCAACCTCGCTTACTAAGCCCCGCCAAGAGCCGCTTTGGTACTATTATAGGATTCCTAGCCAAAGCGACTGCTGAAAACCCGTCACCATTTAGTGGTGGTTTTTCAATAACTGAGAGTTTTGCGGTTCAGGAAATGTGCGGTAATCTGTGGCTAGTATGTACATTGTATCCGCCGGAAAGGCTTTTAATGACATCGACGCCTTTGGTTGTGCTATCGCCTACGCCGAGCTCCTTCAGAAAGAAGGAAAGGATGCGGTGGCTGTTTTTATTGGTCCGCTTAATCATTCTGTTACAAAACTAGCTCTTGAACAGGGAGGCGATTACCTCACGGAATATGTGCCGACTACAGAAGATCGTTTTGTCTACGTCGATCTTTCGGGTCCAGAGCATTTTGCTTTTCCCAATGAGGACGAATCAAAGATCTGTGAGATTTACGATCATCACTACGGTTACGAAGAGTATTGGAAGGAACGGCTCGGCGATCACTCACATATTGAACGCGTCGGTGCCGCTGGTACCTTGATTTGGGAAGAGTTCAAGAAGCGGGGTTTCGATGAGAAAATTTCGTCGACGAGTGCCAATGTTCTTGCATTGGCAATTCTTCAGAACACTTTGAACTTTACGTCGTCAGAGACGAACGATCGTGATCTTTCGGCATTTAAGGAATTAGCACCGCACGTCACGATGTCGGGCGGCTGGGAGCGACGCTATTTCGAAGAATGTGCAGCTGGCATGCGCGAGCACTTTGATGAGACGCTCCGAAATGACACGAAGATCATGGAGAATTATTTCAATGATAAGACCTTCGTGTTTTCGCAACTTGAAATTAGCGAAGATCCAGTTGCGTTTCTAGGTCACTACAAAGAAGCCATCGACGCCTACTGGTCTGAATTTGGGAACAAGCGATGCCTGGTGAATATTCCCGATATCACATCGAAGTCATCTTTGCTTTACTCAGATGATTCAGAGTGGTTACATGGCGTACTTGAACCGCTCTTTTCGAATGTCGCTGAATCCACCTCGGTATGGATTCGGGTGCCAATTCATCAGAGGAAACAGATTCTGAAATTGCTACAGTCACAGTCGGTATGATAATTACCACCTCACTGCTCGATATACATCGAACGTGAAGATTCGCGACTGCTATCGTCGTCAGCAAGAGCGACACAATCAACCGGCATTACAGCTGAGAATAACCGTGCTTCGCGAAAAACGATAGAACTTATGCAGAATTTTGGATACACTTTCTTCACTATGAAAACCCCTCATGAGTTCGATACAGATCTGTAGAAAAAAACGTTATTGAACGAAGACCGGCAGGAGAGGATGATTTCGAATTCGCTCGCAAAACTCACCATCAGGCATATCGCGATGTCGTGGTGCGACAATTCGGTTCTTGGGATGAGCGGCTTCAAGATGATTTTTTTGCAAAATCTTGGAACAGTTCTCGTTACCAAATTCTCTCCATTAATGGAGAGCTGTGTGGCTATGCTTCAGTGGAGGAAACCCCCGATGTAATTACATTGCACGAACTTGTTCTCCTGCCAAATTTTCAAGGCAAAGGCATTGGCAGTAGCATGCTTGCAGAGGTGTTGGTAAAAGCAAAAGAGACACATAGACCAGCTCGCTTGCAGGTCTTGAAGGAGAATAATGCGGTGAAGCTTTACCGAAAAATGGGTTTTAGAGAAATCGAAGAAACCGACACTCACTATCTCATGGAGTATGACGATTCCAAACAAGAGTCATAATCTCCCCCATCCTCACAAGAAGGTAAACTGCCCACATGCCATACATCCAACAATACTCAGAGTTGACATCTCAAGAATTGCGGCAACTCAAATATAAACGTCAATACAAAAAAGAACATCCCGCATGGGACGACTCAATGGTAAAGTTGACAACCATCGTTCGCGAACGAATCACCAGCAAGTCCATTGTTTTGGACTTTGGTTGCGGACGAGGAAATTTTATTATCGATGAATTACACGGTTCTTGGTCTGAAAAAATTGGCTTTGACGTTTCGCAAGAATCGGTAACAGGTAACATAACTTGCGACCGTATTATCACTAGCAACACATCGAGACTCCCCCTCCCTGATGCAAGTATGGATATCATCGTTTCCTTGTGGGTATTTGAACACCTTGAAAAACCCGAGGAATCCCTTAGGGAACTATACCGCGTTCTTAAACCCGGTGGCTTTTTAGCATTTGTGACACCGAATAAAGAGAGTTTTCTCATCAAGCTTCGACAACTAACCCCCAACAGCATCGCTCGACGATTGTTAAAATTTTTTTATGGTCGAGAAGAGGAGGATGCTTTTAGCGTATATTATCGAGCTAATACAGAAAAAGACATCATCAGCTTGGCTGGTAAAGCTGGTTTTTCTTCCGAATTCGTCATGCTCAATGAAGATCCTTCATACACCTCGTTCAATCACCTCACATATCTCGCATCGAAACTTTCCGTGCATCTCTTTGGTCGGTTTGCAAAACCTCATCTCATCGCCATTCTTCGCAAGAGCTCTTTATCCTGCTAAAATTTGAAGCAATATGGATTCTGCCAAGGCGATTGAAAAGGCTTATTCATCAAAATTGCGAACCGAACAACGTGACGGAAAAACCGTCATTGTTAAATCCATCGATACGCAAGAACGTAAAAATGAAATTGCTTTTCATGAGTTGTTGCACCAGCTTGGAATGCCGTACATGGAAATACACGAAGAACAAACGGATCTCATTATCACATTTCTTGAGAATGCAGAAACTCTTGCCGATACTGAAACGCCGGAACAATATATTCAACTCGGAAGAGCTTTAAAAACACTCCATACACAAGAATATCAATCCCCATTTTGGATCGATGCTCAAGGAGAAAAACGAGTCATTGGGTGGGCAGACTTCATGAGAAAACAAATCGAATACGGTCGAGCTCGGCAACAAGAACGAAAAGGAATATCCAAAGATACCGTTCAACGCGCCGTTGAGATACTTAGAAAAATTCCCCCAGCTCAAAGAAACGTTCCGATTCACGGCGATCTCCATGCAAACAACGTCCTCATTCAAGATGATCGCATACATCTCTTCGATAAGGCAGATCATATTTTTTCTGGAGATTCGATGTACGATTTGAGCTTGTTCGGAATTACCCTTCCAGGACTTTACGGAATTGGCACCCGATTACATAAAGACGTCGAACTTATGAACGCGCTCATGGAGGGGTATGGTAAAGACATACTGAGTGATCGAGAAACGTTTGATCGATATGTTCTACTTCGCGCACTCGAACGACATCCAAATCCATTCGAACAAGAGATTCCCGAGCTCATACACGCACTCTTTGAACGTTTAGAATAAGTGACAATCTTTCTTTAAAAAATTACGCGTATTACAAGATAAAAAAGTTGCTTTACGCACTTACTAAAAATAAACTAGCCACCTATGTTTGATCACATCACTCTCAATGTAAGCAATTTTTCTCGTAGTAAAACTTTTTACGAACAAGCCTTGGCGCCTCTGGGTTACAAAGTCGTCGCCAGTGAGGATGGTATTTACTGCGGATTTGGTATTGAACGCGCCCACTTTTGGATTTCACAAGGCGATAATGAAAATCCCGCCTGTCATGGTGTTCACATCGCATTTTCAGCGTCTAGCCGTATCGCCGTGAATACATTTCATGCATTGGCGCTCACGACCGGAGGAACGGACAACGGGAAGCCTGGAGTTCGCTTAGAGTATGGCGAGAACTACTACGCGGCCTTTGTACGTGATCCGGATGGAAACAATATCGAAGTGGTGACATTTGGCGAATAACTACATCTAGCCTATGTTCTACCTCATTGGTGGCGCTCCACACGTGGGGGGTTCGTACAGTGTGATTATTACCAAGAATGAAAACCTTCAACGGTAAGCCGCGTAAAAATTCAAGTCACTTCGACTGGCTACATGGAGCTTCAGATGCAACCTACAAATCCGTTACAGCCTTTTTTGTTGCATACGGAGCGTGGATTCGGGAAGAGTGCGAAAAGTATCATCTTCCTTACGTTACAAGAACGGGCGGGTTTGATCGTGAAAACGAAGAGATTTTAAAGATATTACAGCCATAACCCTATATCACCGTAGCGGGAAAATATCTTCAACAATAGGAGCCTCTAATACTCAATACGACACGAGACTTTGACAGTCGGGTGGTTTTTTACTTATCAAAACATTCTTTTACAACAAATCCAACATCACCGGATTTTTCAAAAGTCTCTTTTCCGCATAAAAGAAAAGTTCGGGATGAAATTTTTCACCACGCATAATCATGTCTCTTAGCGTTTCTCGATCAACAAACCGAACACTCTCAACCTCCTTTTGCGAGGGTGAGAAATCACCGCGATACTGAGCATAAAAAACTCCCGTCTGATCGTCAGCGTTTGCGTGATTATAGGTATATGTCGGAACCATTAACTGAACATCTTTATAACAAAATTCATCAAATTTCTTCAGTTCAAGCACAACCCCAAGCTCTTCATGCACTTCGCGCAAAACAGCATCCTTCTCTAATTCTCCATCATGCACTCCCCCGCCCGCAGAAAAATCCCAATGTAGCGGATATGCATCATCCTTTGCAGAACGCAGCTGCAAAGCAAGCTCTTTTTTATCATTACACACCAACGCAACGACAGCTTTTATCATACAAAATATCATCCATGTTTACATTTCAGCATCCTGAAAATCTATCGTCATCCGATACATGCCCATGGCGCACTGTGCAGATACCACTCCCTCGGCTTGATCTTTTGAAAAGGAGAAAACCGTTGTTCCCGAGGGAGGAAGCAACGTATCAACACCAAGCTTCGGAATAACAAACGCCGAAGAACAATCATACGTTGCATCGGTCACCACATGAAGCTCCGTTGGCACCCCGCTTCTTGCGGTAACTTTTGAAGGAGTGTACCCGCCCTTTGCTGAAATGGTAATCACCTGAACACCCTCCCTCCAAGAGACAACTTCGCTATTCGCAAAATAAACATCACTTTTTGGAGCGGCTCTGTATACCGAAATCATGATAAGCACAAGAAATATTCCACAAAATCCAAGAGCGATTTTTGTATCTTGTTGCATATGTTAAAAAGATGAATATGTAAATATCAGCGTACGAATTGCATTCCATGCGTTAAATCCAGCAAAAACCAACACAAGCATTCCTGTAGCCTTGAAGAAAACCCCCTTCCAAGAAGCCTGAGAAAGTTCAAAGACACCAAATGAAAGCATGGCAAGAACCGGAAAAGTACCAAGAGCAAAGAACAACATAGTGAGTCCACCCGAAAAATATGTTCCCGTGGTCAGTGCATAAACCTGCATGGACTGCGTAAAGCCACACGGCAAGAAAAATGTCGCAACACCGGCAAGAAGTGGCGCAAGGTTTTTCGAAATCCCTGGCAATAATGTCGCGCGTTTTGCCATCGATTTGGGTATGCGAATTTGCATTTTTTGCAGTCCAGGAAATATATCAAGCAATGTTATGCCAAGTACCGCCATTACAAAAGCTGCAAAAAGCGTAATTCCCGCTGTTGCAACGGCGCTAACATGCACAACTCCGCCCAAAAGACCAATAAAACCCCCAAGCACAAAGAATCCTCCAAGACGTCCAAGATGAAAAAGTACATGCGATCGCAAAGCTCCCTGTTGCTTCGCGACGTGCGCAGAAAGTGAAAGAACAAGGCCACCAACCACAGCAAGACACGTTGAAACTGAAGCAACGATACCTACAAGAAAAGATGTAGCATACGTCATTTCACTAAAGGAAACTATGCTCTCAAGTCCCATGTTCTGAAGCATGAAAAATCCAAAGACAATAGCCAAAACCGGAGGCAGAGCAAGAACATACTCCCGAAAAGCATTTGGTCGAGTGAGCTTTTCCTCACTCACACGATACCCTCGTTCGCTAATACGTTCGGTGAGTGCACCAACAAGCTCGGATCGACTACCAAGATCTTCGCCTTCAAGAACCAATATTCCTTTAGAAAAATCAGCCTTCACTTCAACATTTCCAAAAATTTCTTTACAAGTGTCTTCAAGAAGATCTTCACAGGAGGCACAATGCATCCCGGAAACATGGAGTACTTCAGAGCGTTTACTCATACGAAAGTTTTTTGGTTTTTAAACGAAGCGCATTAAGCACCACAGAAACGGAGGACATCGCCATGGCGAAACCTGCAAAAACCGGGGAAAGAAGCCAGCCGAATACAGGAAAGAATGCGCCGGCCGCAAGCGGTATACCAATGACATTGTACATACATGCCCAGAAAAGATTCTGCCGCATAGTTCTCATGGTCTCTCTTGCCAAACTTAGCGCTTGAGGAATTTTTTCAATATCACCTTGCAAAAGGGTGACATCTCCCGCTTCCAAAGCGATATCAGATCCTGTGCTCATAACTATGCCGACCGTGGCTTTTGCAAGTGCGGGAGCATCATTGACTCCATCACCAACCATACCCACAGAAACCCTATCTTTCTGAAGTCTTTCAATAATTCTCAACTTTTCTTCGGGAGAAACTTCTGAGAATACCGTAGCGATGCCGAGTTCACGAGCAACATATTCCGCAACCTCTCTACGATCTCCCGTAGCCATGACAACATCAATGCCCATCTTCTGCAACTGTGCAACGGTCTTCTTTGCATGAGGCTTAATTTCATCTCCCAGCGCGAGTGCCGCAATAACTCGATCATGCTCAACGAAGTATACATGCGTAGAAGACGAAAGCTTAAGCAAGCGCCCATCTTGAGCAATTCCCTTTCTTCGAAGAAGCTCCGGACCTCCCACCGCATAAGAAACCCCATCAATCACACCCTCAATACCCACGCCCGGAGTATCTACTATCTGCGTGACAGCAACCTTCTGCGCGCCTTCTTTCTCAGCATAATGTTCAATAGCACGAGCAAGAGGATGATGCGAGTACGACTCAAGTGAGTAAAGATTCGTGAGAATCTTTACACGATCAGGATCGTTGATATACACCTTAAGAACTCTTGGACTTCCCATGGTGAGCGTTCCTGTTTTATCAAGTACAAGTGTTTTTACATCATAAAGACGCTCAAGTGCATCAGCATTTTTTATAAGAATTCCCATGAACGCCCCCCGACCAATACCCACCATAATCGCCGTCGGCGTAGCAAGACCAAGCGCGCAAGGACATGCGATAACTAAAATGCTAACAAATGAAGAAATGGCCAGCGGTAATGCCTCTTGCCATGACGGCGCGGCCATCATCCAAGCTCCAAACGAAACCACCGCAATGCCAAGCACACTTGGTACAAATACCGAAGCCACACGATCAACCAATCGTTGAAGATGAGACTTTGACCCTTGCGCTTCACGAACAAGCTCAATCATTCTTGCAAGCACCGTCTCCCCTCCAACAGCCGTGGCCTTCATGTGAAACGCGCCAGTAGTATTCATCGTTCCCGCATGAACACTGTCACCCACTTTCTTATAACGCGGAACTGACTCCCCCGTCATGAGCGCCTCATCAAGAAAAGACTCCCCATCAAGAATCACCCCATCAACAGGAATGCTCATGCTGGGCTTTACAAGAAGAACATCCCCCTTCTCAACTGCATCAAGGGAAATTTCACGCTCAGTACCCTCTCGCACAACAATCGCCGTCTTTACCTGCAAACCAAGAAGCTTCTTCATAGCTTCTCCTGTTTTCCTTTTTGCACGAACCTCAAGATACTTTCCAAGTGTAACTAATCCAATAACCACAATGGTAACATCGTAGTATGTAGCCTCGACATTCATGTATTTTGCAAGAGAATTTTCAAATGCCGAAAGTACGAAACTGTAAAGAAAGGCTGAAAGCGTGCCAAGTCCAATGAGTGCATCCATGTCAGCACTACCCGTACGAACAAATCGAAGGAGACCTCGAAGGTACGGCACACCTATAACCGTCATCATGTACGTCGCCATGACGGGGAGAAGGTGGTGAAAAAAAGTTTTAACAACATCAGAAAACTCTGGAAGTATACGAAAATATTCCGCTCCAATATCCCACAGCATCATTCCCGAAGAAAAAAGAACAAGCGGTAATGAAATAAGAAGTTGCTTTTTAAGAAGCATAATCTCATCATCTTCACCAAGCTGAGCACCACCCGTGTGCCGATCGTCCTTTGGAGAAAGGCTCTGAAGTGCATAACCAAAAGGCTCAATACTCTTTGAAAGTTCCGCGAGATCAATCAGTGCATCGCGCAGGGTAATAACCGCTTCGTGACTTGATCCATTGACACTTACATCCTCAACTTTTTCATGTTTTTTTAAAGTTTTTTCAATCCGATAAATGCAGGAAGCGCAGTGTATACCGGTAACTTTTGCGGTAATTTTCTTCATACTACTTTCGCTTAAGCTGATAAACTTTGAGTATTTCACCAACCGCCTTCTTTTCTTCACCTCGTTTCATTTGATGAACAACGCAATGTCCAAGATGGCGCTCAAGAAGAATATCCTCAACCACTGAGAGCCCCTGCTTTACCGCTGAAGTCTGCGTAATAACATCGATACAGTACGTATCTTTTTCGATCATTTCCTGCAATCCACGAAGCTGTCCTTCAAGAATTTTTAATCTTCGAAGAATTTTTTGTTGGGAGGTTTTTTCCATACAGTCTCATAATATACCCCCCTAGGGGTATGTCAAGATCGTGTGTGAAGGCATAAAAAAACCGGAACTCTCACAAAGAGCGTTCCGGATCGCTACACGATATCGAACGTACAGGCATCTGTACGAATCCTCACCACGAGGATTCTATGCCCCCTCCCCCGCGCTAACGCAGGAAAGCCAACACCGCTAGCATCCCAATCACCAAGCACCGAGGCGTCCCTCGAATGTGCATAGTAAATTGGGAGAAAGGCGGGGCAGAGAACATCACCCGCCCAATGACTGGCCTCAGGGCACGAAAAACTCCATGCCCGCCAATCAACCACAGAGACCTCTCCAGTCTCCAAGAACGCATAAAGCTCCTTGGAGACAAAGGTTTTCATTCCAAGATTTGCCGCAACCTGAACGGCAAATCTCAAGGTTGCTCGGGGTGAATCGAGTCGAGGAACGGGCACTTCACCCGCACTTGGCTCGCGAAACCCCTCAATCCAGCGGGGACTGATTCCAAACCGCAGAAGCTCTGCGGAAAGGAACCCACGCCCACCACCCCTAACAGGAGGCGTGGGCTGTATACTGAAATACTCCGACATCTCCCTCCTTGTTTTTCCCGAAATTAAGAAAAACATTATATACTAGCACTTTTTTACCTTTTTTTCAAGAGCCCATTCCCCTACCTGCGGAGCTTGTCGATTCTTTGAAATGCAAGAAGCGCTCTATCAAAAATCTCTTCATGGTCATTCGGTGAAAACATGTACTCAAGCGGCTGTGATGGTACAAAAGTAGTATTTTGAAGAACGCTCCACCGAGGCGCATCAAAGACGCTATCCCAAATCTCACCATCCTTATCAAGCTCAGCTGTAACTCTTTGTTCAATACGAACAGTCTTTCTTCCACGCACCAGAACAAAAGCATCAACATTCCACAATGAATCTTTAAAAACCTCCAAGGCAACGTCATGTGAAAGTTTTGGAATAAGAAAATTCTTTATTTTCTCCTGAAGCATGGTGAATTTCTCGGGCGTACTATCGATAAGCAATGTCTCAATTCCATCAACTTCCTCATGCGATGCGCCAAGAGCATAGAGGGCAGGTAAAACATCTCGGCGAGCACGATCCACCATCAAGGAAAACATCTCATTTCCAGAAGATCTTTGAAGCCTGAAAATTTTACGCAAACACATTACAATAGCCTCATCGGTCTTTACTGGAGCTTCTTGTGCGGTAACTTCCGAGATTATCGTAAATACGATCTTTCCTGACATAAAGTCAAAAGGATTCGTTGCTCTTTGCACAAAAGAGGAGCGCGAGGCGCCACTATCCAACGCCTCGAATTCTTTATAGGATTGATGCCTACCGCGCTCATCAACAAAACAAGCAACATCAACATCTCGAAATACCCCCTCAGATCCGGAGGTACCCACGTATGCACAAAATGTTCCGTCTAAACTAAGATAGCTCTTATTGTTGGGAATATTTTCCTCGTCAAGCTCTTCATTTTTTCCATCAAAAACCACAAGAGGTTCAAAGGCTTTTTTGGGATATTTTGCGAGAGGATATGCTTCGCGAAAATACTTTTCAAGATCTTTAATGCGGCTATCTTCCCCAAGATCATACTCGCTAGGACGCTTATCACTACGAATAGCTTCACGCAAAGCATCGACCGATGGCACAATCGTGGGAAAATCATGAAATATTTTCGAACCTTTTTCTAGCCGCTTCATCTCTTCTTTCATAATGCATCAAGTATACCTCAAGGAATTTTCTTGCTACAATAACACCCTATGTCACAACAAACCATCACCGGAGGTTGCCATTGCGGAGCCGTCCGATTTTCCGCAGAGATTGATCCTTCAGCTGTCATGATGTGTGATTGTTCCCACTGCGCAAAACTCGGCTGGGTGCTCACCTTTGTCCCCCAAGAACGCTTCACACTTATACAGGGCGAAGATCAGCTCGCAGACTATCAGTTCAATAAACGCGTTATTCACCACTTCTTCTGTAAAACTTGTGGAGTAAAGTCTTTTAGTCAAGGCATCGACGAGGCTGGAAATAAAACATTCGCCATCAATCTTCGCTGTGCCGATGACTTTCCTCTCGACACGCTCACCCCGCCGGTCTATCCCGGAAAAAATCTTTAATAAAAAACACCCCTGTTTGGGGTGTTTTTTGCTAAACAACTTTTACAATAACCTCCTCAGCTGAGCGACGAACTTTTGGATGTCCTGCATACGCATCTTCGCCACGGTAACCAACAGCAAGCATTGCGGTAACAGACAGGTTTTGTTGTGAAAGCCCAAGAATCTCATCAACCTTCTGTGCATCAAACCCCTCCATAGGACACGTATCCACACCAAGAAGTGCCGCGGTTTCCATCATCATACCAAGAGGAATGTACGTCTGACTTCGAGCCCATGCGTCAAGTGCATTTTCAGGCATTCCCTCAAGAAATCCAGAAACCATAGCCTTGTATCCCGCGAGCTGTTCAGATGAAGCTCCTGTTTGCGCCATAACACGACTCTCAAGTTCTTCCCATCCACGAGTCTTCATATCCGTACGACGAGCAAGAACAATGAGATGACTTGCATCGGTAACTTTCGCCTGATCAAAACTTACCGCTCGAAGCTCTTGTCGAAGTTCTTTTTTAGAAATCACAAAAAATTTCCAAGGCTCAAGTCCGAATGCACTAGGAGCAAGGCGTCCTGATTCAAGAATCGTTGAAAAAACCTTCTCATCTACCATCTTTTGAGCGTCAAAAACCTTAACCGCATAGCGCCACGTAAGCGCCTTTTGAATAGCTTCGTTCATAGGAACCTCATCGTAGCAAATGATAAAAGTTCCGCAAGATCACCCGCTTTCATGCTTTCTTCATCTTTTTTTGCTACCATAACGATATCTATGAAGCTTCTTGTTATCGAGGATGAGCAAGATCTCGCAGACGCACTTGCGCAAGGTCTGCGGAATCGCGGATGCGTTGTTGATATTGCCCTTAAAGGAAAAGATGGGATCAGCCTTGCAAGAATCAATACCTACGATGCCATTCTTCTTGATCTCATGCTTCCTGACATCTCAGGACTTGATGTGTGCAAAAAACTTCGAGAAGCCTCTATTGCAACACCTATTCTCTTTCTTACCGCCCAGGACGCTACCAGCGATCGCATTACAGGGCTCGATGCTGGAGCTGACGATTATCTTGGAAAACCTTTCTCACTTGATGAGGTATTCGCAAGAATTCGTGCACTTGTGCGCAGGGGAAATCTTCTCCACGAAGACATTCTTCGTCTCGAGGATCTTCACTTAAATACAAGAACCCAAGAGGTAGCCGTTGCTGGAAAAGTTATCTCGCTCACTCTTCGCGAGTACGGACTTTTAGAATATTTTCTTCGACATCAAGGAAGCGTCGTTACCAGAGAAGATATTCTTGAACATGTTTGGGACCGATTTTTTGACTCATTAAGCAACGTCGTTGATGTCCACGTAAAAAATCTTCGAAAAAAACTTCCTCCATCTTATGGAAAACGCATCAAAACCGTCTGGGGAAAAGGGTATCGCCTCGTTTAACGCACTCTTCACAACATCTCGAGTCACCCTCACGCTAGCGTATACATCCCTCGCGTGCATACTTCTTTTTCTTTCCGGAGGCATCACCAATAGTCTTTTACGTCTCCGTCTTGATACTCGATTCATACGACCTACCACCAATGAAGCACTCCCTCTTCCCCCCTCTGAAGAAAACCTTCGAGCCTTTCGAGAAGATATTCATTTTGTTATTCTCCTGGTAAATATTACCCTGCTTATTTTTGCAGGAGGCCTGAGTTACGTTATTGCAGGAATTACCTTCTCCCCTATCGAACAGGCGTATGAGAAACAGCGTGATTTTGTTCGCAATGCTGCTCATGAGCTTAAAACACCTCTCACCATTCTTCGGCTTCAGATTGAGAATGCACAATCATCAGAAGACCCCCAGCGCACTTCGCCACTCAAAAAAAGCCTCGAAGAAATCGATCGTATGCGTAACCTCATCGCGCACCTTCTTCACTTGGCCTCACTTGATGACCATTTCGCTCAAGATGATATAAAAACATCCCTTTTCTCAGTCATAACAACAACACGAGAACGACTTCTTCCTCTTGCAAAAGAGCACGGCGTGACACTTGCAGAGATTACCTTTCCCCAAGAACTCATCTCTTTTGAGGTTCCCCAAACAACGCTTTCACACATTCTTACCAACATCATACATAACGGCATAAGCTACACTCCAGAGGGTGGTCGCGTGACTTGTTTGGTAACGCATGATGACACATGGGTCATGGTCCGCATTGAAGATACTGGCGTTGGCATCTCACAAGAAGATATTCCTCGTATCGGAGAACGCTTCTTCCGAGTCGAAAAAAGTCGCAATCGATCACGTGGTGGAAGCGGTCTTGGCGTAGCTTTTGCAAAAGAAGCACTTGAACGTCTTGGCGGAAGACTCTCTATAGAAAGCACACAAGGCAAGGGCACGACTGTTACGCTAAAAATTCCCCGTATATGTTAGGAATTTTTGACTCAGGATCAGGTGGACTCTCCGTCATGCGAGCCATTATTGATATCATGCCGCTCGCCGATATACGCTTTCTTGGAGACCATGCCAATATGCCGTACGGCGAGAAAACTCTCAAAGAGCTTTCTATATTAGGAACCGCTCTTCTTGAAAAAATGGATGACGAGCATGTCGATATTTCCCTGTGCGCATGCAATACCCTTTCGGGAACCGTCTTCTCAAAAGAGGCGCGGCAAGTCCCAAAACTTATCACTATGCACGAGGGAATATCTCGCCTACTTCAGGAAAATTCCTACAAACATCTAACCGTTATCTGTACGCCAAAAACAGAGGCTTCGCACCTGTATCAAAGGCTCGCGCCAAAACACCTCACCGTGCACGAAGTTGCACTCCCACTTCTTGCTCATGCCATTGACGCTCGACAATCACTCCAGCGCATAGAAGAAGCTCTTCTTCCTTTACTAAAAAGCCTCTCTATAACACCAACCGATGCTATTGTTCTTGGGTGCACACACTACCCCCTCGCCAAACAATACATCGCAAAAATACTCGCCAAGCACAACTACCACCTTCCACTTCTTGACCCATCCTCACGAGTTGCAGAAAGCGTCATTACACACCACCCAGAAGCCTTTCTTGACGGATCGGGAGATGTGACGTTTTTTAGCACGCAACCAAACCCCAATTTTAGCGCATATATTCAAGAACTTTTTCCCAATCAAGGACATCAACTTATTCGCACATCTCTAGACCTGTGAATACTATAAAAGCTATTACATCACTTCACGCAGGTATTACCGTCTGCATGCCAGCTCTAGCTGTTATTGTGGGAATTTTTATTTTACAATTTTCACCCAACATCCTCATAGCACTTCTTGGTGGAACCATCGGAACTGCGCTTTATCTTGGTTTTTTTAGTGCAACGCTCAAAGAACCAAAAAATCCCTTCTCCGCACTTACCCTTCTTTTGGATGGACCTTTTTGGCTTATTCTCACCATCTTATTCGGCACAGCTCCACTACTAGGCATTATCTCTTTCTCGCTAAGTGAAATAACCGCGGTCATCTTTGGAGTTATCGCTACAACCATTCTTCATGCACCAACATCTTCCGACAAAAAAACCACACTTGCACTTCTTGGTCCGGTTGGAATTGGAATGACCGTACTTTGTATATCCTACGCCGCACAACTTCCGTCGCACATTGCATCTTTATTGTTTGTCGGAAGCTGTCTCCAAGGATCGGTCGCCGTCTATGCAACTCAACAAGCTTTCAGCAAACAATCCTCACGAGAACGTCCTTACGAAGCTTTTCTTATCATCGGCATTCTCGCTTGGATATCTGCATGGATGATTTTTGGCCCAATATCATGGCTTTTTCTTCATAAACCTTAATCCACATCCTCTTCATCTTTTCTTCATTGAGGTTTTTTTATAGTACCAACGTCACCAAAAAGTGACACCTTCATTCTTCACTTTCTTTCTATGATTACCCTCAAACAAGGTTTGGTAGGTGCGGCACTTGTAAGTACGCTTGGCGCTGGAGTAACAGGCGCAACGGTATTTGCCGCAGAAAAAACAAGCGGAGGATCGATTGATGATCTCATTACAACACTTGCAAGCAAGTTCGATCTTAACGCCGATGATGTTCGCGAAGTCTTCACCGAGCACCACGAAGCAATGGAGGAAGAGCGTGCGCAGGAACGTGAAGCTGAACTTGAAGCAAAGCTCGCTCAAGCAGTAACCGATGGCAAGCTCACGCAAGATCAGGCAGATGCGCTCAAAGCTCAACACGAAGAGCACGAACAAGACCGTGAATCTGACCGTGAAAGCTTCGCTTCCATGACCGAAGAAGAGCGTCAAGCTGCTATGGAGGAACGACGCGAATCCATGGATGCATTTCTTGAGTCAGAGGGAATCTCCAAGGAAACTCTTCGTGAAATCTTTGGTGACATGCGCCGCGGAGGAGGACGTGGAGAGATGAGTGGAGAGCACCGCATGATGCCAGGCGACATGGGTCAACCTCAGGAATTCGCTCCAGAATCAGACGTAGCGCAGGCTGAGTAGCAAGTGCCCAACAAAAAACATCACCCTTTTGGGTGATGTTTTTTAGTATGTTTCACGATAATATTCCATGACACCATCATACACATCTCCCTGCGTAGCCCAAACTACCCCCTTTTCTTCAACCAATCCTTGAATTCCCGAGAAAAGCTCCCGAAGAACTGCATCGTCTGATCCAGAAAAAAGATCCGTTGGAAGGTAAATAGTGATCTTCGCCGGGCGATGGCCATCAAATTGTTCTGCAAAATCTGCGATGTACGAAACAATTCCCTGAGCATCTTCCGAAGTTAGCGGGCAAGTCCCCTTTGGACAGTGCGTATCCGCAAGAAGCGTCCAAGGAGACTCTTCCGCGAATGAACGAATGTTTCCAAGGGATCCCGCGGAAACTAGCAAATCCCCCTGAGGATCTTCAGTGAATCCAACCTTGCTTATGAGGAACGGATAGAAGTAGGTGGACGTATCTTGAGGAGCAACATAGTGAAAGAAGTCGTGGAGAATCTTTTGATCATCCCACCCCTGAGGACGTTCCGCGACAGGAACTGCAAGATAGTGAAATCCTACGATACCGTTAATATAGGAAAATCCGGCGTTCTTTGCACCCACATACCAATCAGAAACTCCCCCACCACCTGAGCATCCACGATTTTCATCTGCACCAATAAGATTATCAACAAGATCTTTTCTTTCTTTAAATTCATTCGCAATTGCCACAGCATCAAAGAGCGTCTTTGCTGAAATGTCACAATGCGATCCAACACCATGACCACGATCGACAACCTCTTGCAAAAGATTATCATGGAAATTCACCATTCCCTTTGCCATGGGCTCTTCAGACTCAACCGTGAGAATCGCGTCATACTCCTCAGCAAGATCCAGTCCGTGACGAACTTTTTGCGCTTGAGCATCAAAAAAATCCTCTTTCGTTATTGCCAAATCCCATTCACCTTCAAGATGCGTCATGGTTGAAATATACAAAGGCCACGACGTATTCTTCTGCGTATCTTCCACAACATTATCTCCACCGGACGGAACCGTTGCTGTGGAATTTTCATCAGTCTTTTCTTCAACCGCTCCGCGACGATTTGGGCGATCTTTTTGAGTATTCTCCACAGGAGAAACATCCGGTCTTTCTCCGCGAAATGGAAATGTTGCCAATACGCCCCCAAGAATCGCAAGGGTTCCAATCCCTGCCGCAAGGATAAATTTCTGCCGCGATGTCTTTTCTTCCATAGTAGAGGAAGATTAGCAGAAAAAGCTATCCAGAACAACGCCCTTGCCGACACCCGGAAAGCATGGTATCCTTTTCACCGATTTCTTATCACCTGCCGATGTAGCTCAGCTGGTTAGAGCAGCTGTTTTGTAAACAGCAGGTCATCGGTTCAAATCCGATCATCGGCTCCATCGTTACTTTTACGATAAGAAATCCTTACGCAACGGGTTGATACTCAAGCGGTCAACGAGGGGAGACTGTAAATCTCCTGGCCCAGCCTTCGTCGGTTCGAATCCGGCTCAACCCACCAGAATTTCATCTTTATAAAGACCTGAGTTTTTCTAGGAAGTACACACTGTAAAACCTAGCTAAGCTGAGGTCTTTATCAAACGCCGCAGTAGCTCAGTTGGTAGAGCGCGTCCATGGTAAGGACGAGGTCACCAGTTCAATCCTGGTCTGTGGCTCCAAAAATTCCCCGCACTTTGCGAGGAATTTTTTATTATGACAAATCCCGCGATGAATGCAGAGTGAGATTTTTTTGAATATAAAAAAGAGCCGGCCGAAGGTCAGCTCTTTTTTGAAGCTCCTCGCGAAACCAACTCTACACGTTAAGAGACTTGAAAGCGAAGTCTCGCATCTTCACCCGCCCCGGGTGGTTGTCCATAAACTTCTTGGCACGCTCCACGTATTCGAGCGCCGTCGATAGATCGATGCTGGTGAAGTGGCGATACCACGACGCCTCGACTACTTCCGGCACCGACAGCGTGTCGGCATACCGTGCGAAATCCCGTTGCCAGGATTCCCGAGAGATCTCCTTGCCCGCAAGCGCAGCGAGTTCGACGGCATAGGCGTAGTCGGTGAAGACACTACCCGCAACCGAACCATGATTCAGCCAATAGATGTCGGTTTCCGCGACATCGAGCTGCGGCCCAAGCCTCTCCGCGGCCCACGCCAGGAACTCCAGCGTGTTCTCGCATGACTCGACTGTTTCCCCGGGGGAACCGAAGATGAGCGAGAAGTGCAGGTGCGCCCCGGACTTCCGGACGTTCTCCACGGCGCGACGGTTCTCGTCGACCATAGAGCCACGGACGACCGATGACTTCACGACGCCCTTGTGCAGGACACGCGCGTCACCGGAATCCATGCCACAGTTCACGAGCAAACGGTCACGCGCGAGCGCAACCCATTGATCGAGAAGCTTGGGACTCCCCGCTATGCCCTGTGCGCGACCGTAGATCGTCAACGCTTCCGGCCGCCACCCCATGGTGTGCAGCCGTGCGGCGAGCGGCGCCATTTCGAGCGCCGAGTCCGTGACGTTGAAGAACGTGGTGACGCCGAATCGCTCGTAGGCCTCCACGACACGAGCGAGGTAATCCTTGCTCGGCACGCGGATGTCGCCGATCCCGTAGATGGTGCAGTACGT
>CAZORP010000003.1:81195-101279 GCA_964582615.1 uncultured Gammaproteobacteria bacterium | reverse complement strand
TCTCGTGGTGCGAAGGTTGCAGATATCGCGATTCTTGTTGTTGCCGCAGATGATGGTGTCCAGCCACAAACCCGCGAAGCGATTGATATTATCAAGGCCGCAAAACTGCCTTTCGTGGTCGCGGTAAACAAAATCGACAAACCTGATGCGAATCAAGATTTTGTAAAAACGCAATTGTCGGATCTTGGACTTGTTCCGGAAGATTGGGGAGGAAAAACGGTATGTATTCCTATTTCTGCAAAGAAGCGTCAAAATATCGATGGACTTCTTGATGTGTTATTGCTTGTTGCGGACATGGAAAAGGAACATATTGTCGCCGATGCAGATCGTGAGGCGATGGGTACGATTATTGAATCTCGTGTTGATAAAAACGAGGGCGCACTCGCGACAATTATTGTTCAGACGGGAACTCTTCGTTTGCAAGATTATCTTGGTGTACGCGGCGTAAACTATGGTCGCGTTCGCGCAATGAAGGCGTTTGACGGCACGCTTCTTAAGGAGGCTCCTCCATCGACTCCGGTAAAAATTCTTGGATTCAAGGCCGCTCCTTCGGTTGGAGATATTGTTGAAGCGGTTCGCGATGCGCAACATCTCGAAGAATTGAAGGATAGTACTTCACGACGCTCTGGCGTTGGTCAGCTTTCCAATATTTCACAGAAAACCACGCAAGATGCTGAAAGTGGAGAGGATAAGCCAACCTGCAACGTGCTTATCAAGGCAGACGTTCTTGGATCTCTTGAGGCGGTGATTGGTATGATTGAGAAGATTCAAAATCCTCACGTTGCGGTGAAGATTATTGGTCGAGGACTTGGTAACGTTTCCGATGCGGATGTTGCACGTGCAGAGGCTGGTAAAGCAATTCTTATGGCCTTCAACGTTAAAAAGGGTATCGGTGTTGAGGACTTGGCGCGAGAAAAGCATGTCCGCATTGAAGAGCACTCTATTATTTATAAGCTCTTCGAAAGTGTTATTGAGCATGTAAAGAAAATGCTTCCTTCGGAAAAGGTGTATACCGAACTTGGTTCGGGAGAGGTGCTCGCGCTTTTTAGAAAGACCGATAAGGGTATTGTTCTTGGTGTGAAGGTTCGCAAAGGAAAGATTGTTTCCGGGGTCACAGTTCGTGTACTTCGCGGAGGATCGGTTGTTGGCGAAGGAAAAGTCGAGGCAGTTCAAGTGGGCCGAACGTCGGTAAAGGACGTTCTCGCTGGACAAGAGTGTGGAATTTCTTTCCAAGGAAAGACAAAGGTTGAAGTTGGTGATACACTCGAGTTCTACCACGAAGAATTGCAAGCACGCACCTTTGTTGTAGGATCTGATTATCGATAATTTTCACGTTGTATGTTGAGTCTTACCGTACAGAATTTTGATGCGGAAGTAACAAAATTTGCACATCCGGTCGTCATTGATTTTTGGGCATCGTGGTGTGGTCCATGCCGCATGATGTCGCCTATCTTTGAGGAGCTTGCTCGAGAGCTTCCTGACGTCACATTTGCTAAAGTGAATGTTGATGAAGCGCCTGAGCTTGCTATGCGATTCAATGTGCTCTCAATTCCGACGTTTGTGGTTTTGCGAGGAGGTACGGAGATTGGACGCTTTTCTGGAGCGATGCCAAAGGAAGCTGTTCAGGAGCGTATTGCCGCCATTGTTGCGGCATAGAGAAAACTACCGCATGCGCGGTAGTTTTTTTGTGCATAAAGCATTGTTTTTTCAGGAGAGTTTTTATATGCTCGTGACCTATGGAAGATCGCAATCTCATCATTATCGGTTCTGGTCCAGCGGGATATACCGCGGCACTGTATGCCGCTCGTGCGGATATGTACCCCTTGGTGATTGCAGGTATGCAACCTGGAGGACAGTTAACGCAAACGTCGGAAGTTGAAAATTGGCCGGGTGAAGAGCATGGTGTTCTTGGAGTTGAGCTTGTAGAAAAGATGCGCCGACAAGCTGAGCGATTTGGTGCGGCTATGCTTCAAGATACGGTTGTGAGCATTGCCACCGAACAACGTCCTTTTGTACTTACTACGGCTTCAGGAAAAACCTTCTCCGCAAAAGCTATTATTTTCGCAACAGGAGCTACGGCTAAGTGGCTTGGAGTTCCCGGAGAATCTCGTCTTCAAGCGAAGGGAGTTTCTGCCTGTGCAACGTGTGATGGATTCTTCTTCCGCGGAAAAAAGATTGCGGTAATTGGGGGAGGTGATAGTGCTATGGAGGAAGCAACCTTCCTTACAAAATTCGCCGAGAGCGTTGTCATCGTTCATCGCAGTGCTGAATTTAAGGCGTCTCGTATTATGCTTGAGCGAGCGCGTAAGAATCCAAAAATTTCATTGCTGACGAATATGGCTGTTGAGGAAATTCTTGGAGAAGATCGTGTTTCGGGAATGGTGTTGCGCGATACGGTGACGGGGGAGCTTCAGACGAAGGATATCGAGGGTATTTTTGTTGCCATTGGTCACCGTCCGGCGACGGATTTACTTGCAGGAAAAGTTGCTCTTGATGCACGCGGTTACATTGCTACCGAAGGAAAAACATCAAAGACGAATATTCCGGGAATTTTTGCCTGTGGCGATGTTATGGATCCTACATATCGTCAGGCTATTACCGCGGCGGGATCAGGGTGCGTTGCCGCACTTGATGCTGAGCGTTTTCTTGCTGAATACGAAAATGTGTGAGCGAGCTTGTTGTATTGACACTCCTTTGTTTTATGGAATTTATCCTTGAAGGATTTGCTGAGTTCTTCCTTTTTCTTGGGCAAAGTATAGGCTCTCGATATTTTGGAAAGGGAAGAATTCCCAAAAATTTCGTCATTCTTTCTCCGGAGAAATCTGAGGAGTTTTTACGTTTATGGAAGTCTGGGGAGGGGGTGCTTTTTGATGGTGAATATATCGTGTGTTCGTGGTCTGATCATAATGATGTGCGCGGTAGTCTTGTGGGGAAAGATGCCCAAAGAATTCCTCGCTGGTATTGTTCGGCGCCTCGCCAAGATGGATCTCGAGTTTGTTATGCACTTCGTCCACTCTTTTTTGATCGTTGGTGGTATATAGGAGCATCAACAACGTCGGTGGATTTTCCGGTGCGCATTACCTAGGAGAGATATGTTCTTTGGGAAAGATTTTCGGGAAGGTAGCTTTGTTCGGCCTCTTCTTTCGTTGCAAAGTTTGGTGTGTATTTGTAGCCTTTTCCGTAGCCAAGATCTTTCATGAGCGATGTTGGTGCGTTGCGCAAATGAAGCGGCACAGGAAGATTGGGAAGCGTTTGAATGTCGTGTTGCACGCCCTGATACGCGGTGTACAGCTTGTTAGACTTTGGTGCTTGTGCAAGATATGCCACGCACTGCGCAAGATTTACCGAGCATTCAGGCATACCAATTGCGTGTGCGGCGTGGTGCGTGGCAACGGCTTGTACGAGTGCATTTGGATCTGCGAGCCCGATATCTTCGCTTGCAAATCGCATAAGACGACGGGTGAGATAAAGAGGATCTTCTCCTGCTTCAAGCATGCGCCCAAGCCAGTAGAGTGCGGCGTTTGCATCGCTTCCGCGGAGGGATTTATGAAGCGCGGAAATGAGGTGATAGTGTTCTTCGCCACCCTTGTCGTAGAGGAGGGTATTTTTTTGAATAATTTCTCCAAGATCTTTTTCGGTGATTGTTGGCGCTTGAGGATGTTCCGCTTCAAGAACATTTGCCACGAGTTCAAGCATATTCAGAGCACTTCGCGCATCGCCATTTGCGAGTGTTCCTAAAAAAAGCAGTGCCTCGTGCGTAAGGGGGAGTTTGTGCTTTCCAAGGCCACGTTCTTCATCTGTGAGTGCTCGTTGGAGGATGTTCGCGAGGTCTTCCGGTGTAAGTTGCGCGAGAGTGATGACGCGCATGCGTGAAAGGAGTGCGGCATTTACTTCAAAGGATGGATTTTCGGTAGTTGCTCCAATGAGGGTAATGATGCCTTGCTCAACCGCGGGAAGGAGGGCGTCTTGTTGTGACTTTGTGAAACGATGAATTTCATCAATAAAAAGAATTGTGCGTTCGTTGTAAAACATTCGACGATCATTGGCGTCTTTGAGTATCGCTCGAACGTCCGCAACGGTTCCATTGACCGCGCTAAAGGGGATGAATTTTGCTTTGACGTGGTTTGCGATGATTTTTGCGAGGGTAGTTTTGCCTACTCCGGGAGGACCCCAAAAGAGGAGTGAGGGGACCTCGCCTTTGCTAAGAAGTGTTCGGAGATACTTGCCTTCGCCGATAACGCCAAGTTGCCCTTCGTATTCCGCAAGACTTGTTGGACGCATGCGGTCAGCAAGCGGAGTGTGGAGGCGCTTGGTGTTTTGCTCGGAAGCGAAGAGGTTCATAGGTGGGTAGTGTAGGAAGATTGAGCTAGTTTGGGGAGGGGAAGTGTGTATGAAATAAAAATCCCCCAGCAATTGCTGGGGGAGCTTCATGAATACCTCACGGACAAATCTTTTAGGGCAAAAGCGCACTGAGAGAGGTGTGCACTCTTTTCGTAAAGGATATGTTTGTGTGGGGTATTCGTGAAGAAGAGTGTTTTTATGTTAGCACGTTTTTTACAAATCGTAAACACCTTTTTTTAAAAAAACCAAACCTTCCGGTTCGGTGGCTATGCAAGCATGAGAATAAGTGTGAAGCTTGAAAGTGTTCCTGTGATAAAAGCAAGGGTATACATAGTATGAGGGTTATTCCTCGATTGACGCCACAAGTATTACTTATGAAGTCGATCGAGGAGCCCTTGATGCGATGTGCGTCGCATAAGGGCTCAAACTCGAGTGCTTGATGGAAAAACGTCCATCGGGCGCGCATCAGGCAGTGATACTTGCTGTCAGTTTCTTGTCGCCTCAAGAAGTCTGATGGGTAGCGAGCTCAAGCGAGAGCCATAAGCCGGTACTTGTGTTATACGCGCCTTAACCGGTGGCGCTTTACTGAATCACGGAGAGTCTCCTCCGATGTTGTGCGAAAGGGTGCCTAGGACCTTTCGCGGTTGTGAATTACGCGCCTAGGACGCGGGGGTGACCGCCTTGACTAGCGGTTCCACCCCATCTGCAGGAGCTCCTCGACCTTCACGCGGGGGAGCGACGAGCGCTTCCCGCCCTCTAGGCGCGGGGCGCCGCCGACGGTGCTGCCGCCTCCCCAGCCGGGCTCCAGCTCGTTGCACCGCGCGAGGAAAGCTTTGACGTCGTACGAGACGAAGTCGGAGACCTTCCCCACGGTGTAGCCGATCGTGCCCTCGACGCCGGGGACAAGGACGACGCCCACCACGCACCCCTGCCCGTAGACCTCCTCGAACCCCTTGACGGAGCCGAGGTCCTTGAGCTCGCCGTCGGCGGTGAGGCCGAAGGCGGGCGCGGGACGGTCGTCGCGGGTCGCCGGCTCCTTCCCGGTCTCGTACCAGTCGTCGAGGACCTTGAGGAAGCCGGTGAAGGTCTCCTCGGTCTGCGGCTGGCCGTACCGGGGGGTGAGGGCGAAGTGCAGGGGGTGCGGCTTGTGGCCGGGGATCGCCGGGCCGTGGGCGTCGACGAACCCGACGCGGTTGACCAGCTCCCGCACGCGGTCCTCGCGGACGCGCTCGGGGTGCAGGATCAGCCACACCGACACCATCGTGTCGGCGTCGAGATCGTTGACCACGACCTCGAGGCCGCGGGGATCCCAGCCGAGCTCCAGCGCCTGCGCCACCTGCTGGCAGCTCGCGAGCGTGAACGCCCGGATGCAGCCCGCGTGGTGGTCGAAGCTGTAGCTCCGCCGCTCGTTGTTGATCGACGGGCCCTGAACGGCACCGTCGAGGTAGACCGTGTTGTCGGCCATCTCCTCGGCGGGGGTGGTCTTGCCGTACTCGAAACCGATGATCGTGGAAAGGGCGGTGATGCGCATGGTGACCTCCAAAGAGTTGGTCCCGGTGCCCCGGACCTGGAGAGTTGCTCCAGGATTTTTGAACTTCTTAGGAATTATTCTTTTCACGACGCACGTTCGGGTGCGCTCCTAGAAACACTTACAGAAGATGAACTTCCTGGTTTCGATATCAACAAATTCCCTTGAAGGTTTGAGGAAACAATTTTCCTCGATTGACGCCACAAGTATTACTTATGAAGTCGATCGAGGAGCCCTTGATGCAATGTGCGTCGCATAAGGGCTCAAACTCGAGTGCATGATGGAAAAACGTCCATCGGCGCGCTGGAATTAATCTCACCAGCAGGAGATGTCGTCGCTTCTACACAAGCGATCGACAGGCCCCGTCGGCGGTGTAGCGCCCAAGGCAGTTTAAGGATGACTGCCAACCTCGGGTATGATTACCATCTTGGGCATGGTGAATCACCTCCTTTTCCATTCTCCACGTTACTTCAAGCAAAAGAAGACAAACGTGAATCTTGGAATGTTCTCGGGAAATGCCGAGCCACGAGACTTTTTCGGGTCTCAAGCGCTGTGTATGATGTCCTAGACCATCACGCACAGTGAGGGAGTCAACGTCTAGGCGTTGCCGGTATTTTTGTTACTGCGCCTTCACCGGTGGCGCTTAGTTAGCCCATGGGGCCTCCTTTGGCGAAAATGCCATTTTTTCCGTGACGCTTATGCGCTCAGGCGAATAACTCGCCCAATATTGCGCTGGTCACGTTGAGGAAACAATTTTCCTCGATTGACGCCACAAGTATTACTTATGAAGTCGATCGAGGAAAGTTCACTCCATGAATATCCAAAAGCATAGCGTTGGACATTCGTGGAGTGAGCGAAGTATGAATTCTTTTTCTTCCTACTGGCATCGGCGAAGGTTCTTCATACCTGCAGTGCAGGGAAGAGCTTCGGTGACGATACGCCGGAGAGAACGAGAAGTGGCATAATTGCCAATATCTTCGCTGTTACTTTTGCATTCTTCAGTTGTGAAGTTGCGTCCTTTGGTAAGGAATGCAGGAGACTCGAGCAATTTTTTGTTCAAGTCCCTGCGCACTCGTTACCACAATGTCTCTGTGTAGACATCGGGGGACACTCACGTTGTGATCACTCGAGGATTTCTCAAGCATCGGTATTCCTGTGAGGCCAAGGAATGGGCGTTTCCCATTCCGGCACAGAGGACATGTATGATCGCGGAGCTCATCCTCTCTCCGAGGGGCTTCGCAATAGTACATGTCTTACGATGACGTCGTGTTTCTTCGCACTCTCTCATGCAAACAAACAACGGCACGTTTGACGATTTCCTATGAAGAGAGGAGATCGGCAAGCGTGCCGTTGTTTTCCAATGGTATACTTTTCGTACATCATTGAATCGCCTTTTTAACCCGCAGGCGGGGCTCTCTCAGGGAAATGTTAGTAAAGGTTCGTGTGCAAGCTTTCGTTTGTTGCTTCAGCTTACCTCTCCACAATAGCACGAATATATAAAAGTGTCAAGTATTGTGTGGCAGTATAATATGTTTTTTAGCTAAAATTAGCTAAAAAACAATCCACAATACTGTCATTAATATAATGAATAACAATGTTTTTTACCCGGGTTTTTCTATGTATGAAGACTTTTTACAGCGTTTAGGGCTCTCGCAAAACGAAGCCTTGATATATAACATTCTTCTTACGCGAGGAAAGAGTGAGGCTCGCGATATTGTTGAACAATCGGGACTTGGTCGGGGCAACGTATACAATCTCCTCGCATCGTTATTGCAAAAAAAGGTCATTTTCATGACCGAGGGCAAGAAGCAGATCTACAGCGTTGCACATCCAGAACGTCTTCTTGCGCTTCTTGAGGAGCGTCGCCATGACATCGATCGTATTGCTCAGGAGGCTAAAGAGTTAATGCCGAAGTTTATTTCGCACATGCAAATAGCAACAGGAAAGCCTGTGCTGAGATTTTTTGAAGGACTCACTGGTCTTGAGGAAGCAATTGAAGATTCGCTCACGGCAGATGAGCGGGGCATTTGTACCTTTCTTGATGTTACGGCATTTCGAGGTGAAATCGCCGAAGCGAATACGCGTTATGTAAAGAAGCGTCTCGCGAAGGGTGTCGCGAAAAAAATTCTCGTTGCCGATACGCCTGAAGCGAGAAGTTTTTTTGGCCCCATCGCCATGCCGTCAACAGAAGTGCGCTATCTTGAGGAGTATCCTCAGGGTATTGCCGCGGTTACGGAAATTTATAACGATACCATCGCCTTTTTTACGCTACACGAAACATCCTCACTTGCCGCGCTCATGACCGATACTACGATAGCAACCATGCAACGCGCGCAGTTTATGTATCTTTGGAAGTTGGCTCGACGTCAGGCGTAAGGCGCTTTTCAAAAAAGATTGTTTTCTCTCCGGGTGATGCTGAAAAATAACGTGTTGCGACCATGCCCTTTTGTGTGTGATTTTCAAACGCCTTAATGAGATCAAGAGCCGAATGTCCCTTGGGAAGGGTAACGAGTGTTCCATGATCTGGATGAAGATCTCGGTGGTATTTCGCGTTTTTTTCATTATCGCGCTCAAGAAGAAGTCGCTTGCTGGTGTGGTTATTTACCTGTAGCTCCTCAACTCCAGTTACCACACAGCCAAAGGATTCAACATATAGCATCCCTACGGGAAGTTCGGGGAAAACATCAGCGACGATAGTGTGAAATTTTGCCGCATATTCAATTGCGGCATGCAGTGCAAGTTCACCAATTCCAGATCCCCTCGCTTTTTTTGTTACATTTAAAGATGCTCCGTAGAGTGTTCCATCTTCTCGTTTGTCAAAGCGTACAAATCCAAGAACTTCTTTTTGATAGCGAAGAAGAAAGAGACTTGTAGTTTCTTGAGAGAGTGCGCGTTCGAGGCCGTTAAGAATAAAATCGGCAATTTCTGGTTTTTGTTCCTCCCAATTCTCTCGAGCGATAGTGAGAATTTCTCGACGTTCTTTTTTCGTGAGCATTGTGGCACTGCTTACGAATACGGGTTGAGCGTGCTGAAGTTCGCTCATGGCGACAGGGCGATGTTCTTCTTTGGCGTACTTACAAAGGAGTGCAAAAATTCCTGATGCTTTTGTCTGATCACTAAGAAGATTGGCAAGATTTCCCTCCGCGAGTGTTTGTTCTGAGGGGAGTGCATTAGCAAGGATGCTTATACGCAAACGCTCTGCTTCGCGAAGTCGTTCTTCTGGCTTGGTAAAGACTTGTTCGGCGATGCTCTTTGCGGAAAGTTGGGAAATTTCAGCGATGTGCGCGTACTGAAGGAAGATCTGGTGCTGATCGCTGTGGGGGAGTTTTTCAAGATACGTAAGAAGTTGCCCGATGAATTCCGGTTTTTCTTCTCGTGTAAGAAATGTTTTTGCCGCACACGATCCGTGACGCTCAATAAAATGACATGCGCGTATGGCGACATCTTTGGGATATTCCGCAAGAAACGTAAGTAATTGAACCTGTTCACGAAGGGTGAGATCGGTAAGATTGATACCCATGAGTTTTTCTAAAGACCTGCGAGTTTCCGGGCGATGAAGTTCTTGTAAAAGTGGGAGATTTTTGGTGACGGATGGGGGGAGCTCGTTGATTGTTTCTTGTGAAGTAAGAGAGGAGAAGATAACCTTTTTTCGAGGATCTTCCGCACGTGCTTCTTGGCAAGATTTTTTCACGGCAAGCCTTCCGGATTCTGAAAAGATTTCCGATATTCCATCCGCAAGATTTGGGAGGAGGGTTTTTAATCGCTCGTTAATCTCTTGTCGTAGGCGAACTTCATCTTCTCGTGCTTTGGTGAAATTTCTTTCATGCAGTTCTTGAAGGTCATGAAAGAGTTTGTTTGCCTCAAGAAATCGCTCGTCGTCCCCGTGAGATGCATATTTTCCTAAAAGCGCAATGTTTTCTGCTGCCGAAAAAGCAATCTCGGCATCTTCCATGAAAAGGTTGTCGAGGATATTTTGCGAAAGAAAACGGGGACTTGGCGTGCAGAGTTTGCGCATATACTCAACAAACTCGGCTGATGCTTTTTGATTTTCAACTTCGGCATGAAGCATGATTTCATGCATGATTTTCAGAGCTGAAGCCTTTTCTTGTGCGAATTCTTGCCAGCGAGATATGAACACCTCCTTTTCTGGGATGGCAATATGCGCAAGAAGAGCGCTGAGTGCATCAAGACGGTTTTCATTGAGAAGTTTTTCAAAAAGTGGCTGTGTGGATTTTCTATAAAAAGCTTCTTTAATGTGAGAACTATCAACATCTGCTTTTTCGAGTGCTTTTTCGAAGTGCTGAAGATATGACGTTGGAATAATTTCCTCAAGATCTTTTGGTAGATCGTCCTGATTGATAATTTCTGAAATTGCGTGAATATTCCCCGCGTCATCAAATGCGCCTATACGATCTTTTGCAATGAAAAAGATCTGCGAAGGCATGTAATCTCCTTCTTTGGGGAGTGGACGCACTTTGCGGAGTAAAGCTTCTGAGGATCGAAAATCTTCGTTTGAAAGTTTATTCATTGGAAGAAAACCTTCATTTGAAACATGCATGCCATGTTCAATGAATGTAATAAGATTTTCTTGAGAAATGGAGGTGAGGAGATTTTCGCTGGTGAGTTTTTTAAGATCTTCAATAAGTTTTGGCAGTATTTTCCTTGCGTACCCATCATGAATAACTTGGGCTGAAAAAGTTGCAAGAAAAACAAAGATGCTCATTTTTTCGTGAATATTTTTTCCTTCAAATGTTTGTTCGATAAAACTGGAATGATCCTTCAATGAACTTGCGTAATAGGCGTAGTCACTTGTGAGCTTGTGCAGTACCTCCTCGGGAATATTTTTGAGCTTGCTAAGTTGTGCGAGATGATAAAGTGCATCGCTAAGGCTTGTGGGATATTCTCGAAAAATATCATCAGATTCCATGATGACTTCAAGGGTGGTTGAGAGGGTGTGTTTTTCGACTTCGGTAAGATCTTCTTTTTGAAGAATATTTAGGAGATTTTCGATGATGGATTTTTTGACCTCAACTCGTGTTGTGAGAATTCTTGAGCAGTATTTCCAGAAGAGAAATCCTCGTACATATGCCCATAGTATATCTTGAGAAAAAAATACCTCACACCATAAGTGTGAGGTATTTTGAGATTAGCGAATTTTTCCTCCCGGAAAGCGATTCTTAAGACCCTTAAGGTCGAGAGGCTTTTCGACTTCGGCAAGTTTTTCTCGGAGTTTTTCTAGATCGGCACGGGTAAACGTATAGGCTCGTTTTGGGAACCCAAGTCCACTTGGTGTATATTCCACGGTGTAGACGCCGTCAGATTCTAGGCGGTACTCAAGGCCTCGTTTAACGAGCTTTGCAACGATCTCTTCGGCGATTTTTTTGCACTCAGCCTGCTCGTTAAGTTCCTCGCAATACTTTGCGAAGATTTCACGAGCTTGCGCGATGCCTTCAGCTGAAATAGGAAGCTTTTTTCCTAAAAAGACCACCTCGCTAATACGCTCCTCGTATCCTCCGTATGAATAGCCTGTTTCGCGCAATGCACGTTCAAGTTCTCGGAATTGAGGAACGTATATCTCGCGAAGTTTGGCTGTTTCTATTTCGTCTTCTTGAATTCTTCGCTCGCGTTCAAGTTCCTCACGATATACTTCACGCATTGCTTCGCGAAGAGCTGACTCTGCATCTTCTTTTGATTTCCAGTAACCGGCTCCTGCGTGCACCCACGCGCCACCGTTTGTGGCAATGTTCCAGGTAGTCGGCGTATCACCAGTGCATCGTCCTTGAAGCAAAATGATGATGCGCCAATCACCCTGATTGGTTTTTTGAATAGTGCATCGATCATATGCATCGCGAAGCGTTTGCATTGCTCGTTTATGTTCATGTGTACTGTCATTCTTGGCTTGTTCGAGAAGATCGGGAAGAAGATGTTTATGAACGATATTCGGGCTGTTTCTTTTTATACCAAGAAAGCTTCCAACTGATCTCATAAAGATAATGTAATAATGTTTGTAAATATAGGGGTTGCCATTATTTTAGTGACAGCGTTCTCTATTTTTGACTTAGAACAATCCACTAATTCGCATTCTTTGATCCAAGGCTGTTGCAAATTTTTGATCCAGTGATAATGCGAGGAGATTGTGTTAGGTATTGTCATCTGTTGCAAAGGAGGGGTGGCTTTTTCCTGTTTCAAGAAGAATCCACCACGTTCCAGGAAGTAGGTATCCACGCTCGGTGAATAGGGGGTGTTGTGAGATGGTTTGATTTTTTTCAAGGAACGCTGAGGCGATTTGCGAGCCAATGTTATCAATTTTCTCAAGTATATCTTTTGAAACAAATGGACATTCCGCTTTCTCATAAATCCACGAAGCGGCTTCTAGGATTTCGCGATTGCGCATAGCTAACCTGATGGCTTGTCGAAGGTTGGGGTTCTGTAATGGCAGGCCTTGATCCAAAGAATTTTTGCATTCTTGGAGTGCTTGAAGGGCTTCATTCGCAAGCCTTTGTGGCACGGTACTTTTCGCGAGCTTCTCTTTGTGCTTTTGAGCCCATGCGGTCACATTCGCTATATTGTCGAGAGCAATCTCGGGATCGAAATCTCCGGCCATGTTTTTCATGCTCATACTTCCGGAGCGCAGAACGGTACCAAGAAGAACGGCTTGATTAAATGGTGTAGGATTTACAAATTTTTCAAGATACTTTTGAAGTTCCTCGTCTCGTTCTAGTCTCCATCGGGACACTACTCCTCGTATGAAGTCGATGTGCGCAAATGGCTGTCGAACGATAAGCTTTTCTTTATTCATAAAATAGATTTTTGTGGTTATGGTAAAAAAACAACACACGTGACGATATTCAAAAGAGAAGATCGGCATGTGTGCCGTGGTGCACGTCCAGTGGAGGTGTATCGCCTTTTTAACCCGCAGGCGGGGCTCTCTCAGGGAAGGGTTGTAAAGGTGGCTTGTTAGCGTGACAAAAAATTATAGCATGAAAATAAGAAAATGTCAATATAAAAATGACACAAAATACACATTATTCATTAAAAACTTAAGTATTTTATCAATAAAATATCAATAAAAAAATGACAGTAGCATGTTATTTTTGAGCTTTTTCAAGAAGAGAAACGAAAAATCCTTCATTTTTCGCGCTGGGAAGTATGATAGTTCCCCAAGGTGTCGATTTTTGCGGAGAAAGGGAGATTTTTGGCGTAGAGCACGCCATGTCGGGGAACTCCTCAATAAACCACGCGATTTGTCGCTCATTTTCTTCTGGGGCAAGCGTGCACGTTGAGTACACCATGCGTCCCCCGGGTTTTAGCATTCGATATGCACTACGAAGAAGTCGTCGCTGAAGTTTTGCGTTTTCAGAGGCGTTTCTTGGCGACCAGAACGAAAATGATCGCGGATCGTTAAGAAGTATGCGACCCTCGGCACTGCACGGAACGTCTGCGAGAATGGCATCAAAAGCTTCGGGGTGTTCGTAATGAAGCGTTGTGCTGTCGGTGTGTAGTGGGGTGACGTGTGCGCCTTGGAGAGCTATCGTGTGAAGAAGTTTTTGAAAGCGAATGTCATTTTCTTCGCACGCGGTAAGGTTGCTGGAGTTTTGTGCTAGTGCCGCAATCTGTGTGGTCTTGCTTCCTGGAGCGGCGCAGAGATCAAGAATGCGCTCTCCGGGTTTTGGAGCAAGAACAAGTGGGGGAAGCATGGAGGCGATACCCTGAAGATAGATAAGCCCATCCTTGGCAAGGTTATGCTCCAAAAGTTCATTGCTTGAACGATTTTTTATCAAAAAAGCTCCGGGAACATCCTTAATACGCTCGAAGGCAATGCCATCATCGCGAAAGCGTTCCATGACATGGGATTCCGAAGTTTTAAGGGTATTCACGCGAAGCGTTGGTTGACGGTCGCTTGTGCAAGAGCGAAGGAAAGTTGCAGTGGTTTGTTCGCCAAATTGTGCAACAAATCGTTCTCGTAATGCGTGGGGAAGGGATTTTGCCATACAAAAAAGCCTAACATGCGCAACTCTTCCTGTGAAGGCATTGCAGAAAACCTCGCTTCGGACTACTCTTTTTCCATATGTATACACACGGTGATATCGATAAAAAGTGGCAACAACGATGGGAGGATTCGGGCATTTTCCATGCAAAGGAAGATGCGTCATTGGAGAAATACTATCTTCTTGTTGAATTTCCGTATCCTTCCGGAGCTGGGCTTCATGTGGGACATCCGCGCAGTTACACCGCGCTCGATATTCTTGCTCGTAAGCGTCGCATGGAGGGTAAAAATGTACTTTTCCCTATGGGTTGGGATGCTTTTGGACTTCCTGCGGAAAATTACGCCATTAAAACGGGGGAGCACCCTTCTCGTATTACCAAAGAAAACATCGCGACATTTCGACGACAATTGCAGTCGCTTGGCTTTAGCTTTGATTGGTCACGAGAGGTTGATACCACTGATCCAAAGTACTACCGCTGGACGCAGTGGATGTTTTTAGAGTTTTTTAAGCATGGACTTTGCTATAAGGCAAAGATGCCTATCAACTGGTGTCCAAAATGCAAAATAGGTCTTGCGAATGAAGAGGCTGCCGGTGGAGTGTGTGAACGATGTGGCAGTCCTGTTGAAAAACGAGAAAAGGAGCAGTGGATGTTGGCGATGACAAAATACGCCGATCGTTTGCTTGAAGATCTTCAGCATAACGACTACCTTCCTAAAATTAAAAAAGAACAAGAGGAATGGATTGGCAGAAGTGAAGGCGCTGAAATTGATTTTGAACTTTTCTTTGCAAAAAACCCTTCAGCGAATGATCATCGAGGACCTCATGGTGAGAAGGCGAAGCTCAGTGTATTCACTACGCGTCCTGACACGCTTTACGGAGTCACCTACGTAGTGCTCGCACCGGAGCATCCATGGGTTTCACTTGCACTACAGGAAGGTCGAGACGTTCTTGAAAATGAGCAAGAGATTCGTGAGTACATTGCCGCAATACAGGGCCGTACCGATGATGAGCGCACGGCAGTCGGTAGGGAAAAAACCGGAGTTCCCCTCAAGGGAGTGTTCGCGGTACATCCACTCACGGGTGAGAAGCTTCCTTTGTGGATTGCGGACTATGTATTGCCTCAATACGGAACGGGTGTAGTTATGGCGGTTCCCGCACACGATGAGCGCGACTTTCTTTTTGCGAAAAAATATCAACTTCCCATTATTCCTGTTGTTGCGGCATATATTCCCGAGCCTGAAAATCCTCCAAAGGAAGGAGTTGCTACTATTCGTCGTCGCAATGCTCAGGCGATTGTTCGTCGCGAGCGAGATGGTGCGATCCTTCTCTTGTCTTGGAAAAAAAATCAGCGAAAAGATGGATCGTTCCCTCAGACATTTATCGTTGGAGGTATTGAAGAGGGCGAAGATGCTGTCGCGGCAATGTTGCGAGAAATTCAAGAGGAAACTGGACTCACCTCGGTTCGCTACGAGGAAACCCTTCCGCTTGCGGTGCATTGCGAATATTTCGCAGGTCATAAGGGCGAGAATCGCTATGCTGAAGAGGAGGTTTTATGCTTTGTCGCTGAAGGTGATGAGCCCTTTTCTTACTCCGCGGAGGAGGCAACGAAGCACGAGCCAATTTGGGTTTCTCCTGATGAAATTCGCGATCGAGTGAAGGTTGTTGATGGGGCGTATGTTTGGAAGTATCTCGAGCAACCATTTGCCATGGTTGATGATGGGGTCATGGTTAATTCTCGCGAAGTGAATGGCATGCGAACGCAGGACGCAAAGTCTGCAATGATTGCACTTTTGGAGCGTCTTGGCTGTGGTCGTTCTCGCGTAACATATCGTTTGCGTGATTGGGTGTTTTCTCGACAACGTTACTGGGGAGAACCTATTCCACTGGTTCGTTGTCTTGGATCATGTTCCCCTGAAACTGAAGGATGGGTTCCTGTTCCCGAAAAAGATCTCCCCGTAACACTTCCTCAAGTTGAAAAATACGAACCAACTGACACGGGAGAGTCTCCACTTTCAACCATGACCGACTGGGTAAATACCACATGTCCGCAGTGTTCTGGTGCCGCGGTTCGAGAAACTGATACCATGCCAAACTGGGCTGGTTCAAGTTGGTACTTCTTGCGCTACATCGATCCAAAAAACGATGAGGCGTTTGCTCGAAAGGATCTCCTTTCATATTGGCTTCCTGTTGATCTCTACAATGGTGGCATGGAACATGCGACACGACACCTTCTTTATGCTCGATTCTGGACGAAGGTCTTGTACGATCGCGGTCACATTCCTTGTACAGAATTTGCAAAGCGCCGCATTGCTCATGGACTCATTCTTGGTGAAGACGGTCAGAAGATGAGTAAGTCAAAGGGTAATGTAGTAAATCCTGATGACATCGTTCGCGAGTATGGCGCAGATACGCTTCGCATGTACGAGGTGTTCATGGGGCCTTTTGAAGAGGCTGTTCCATGGTCTACGCAGGGCGTTGTTGGTGTTCGACGATTCCTCGATAGAGTTATGCGTTTTGCGGACTGCGTTACTGACGAGGCTTCTGATGACGTGTTGCGTGAAGCGCATCGGGCTCTTGAAAAGGTTTCCAGTGACTGTGAAGGACTTCGCTTCAATACCGCGGTTGCGGCGCTTATGACGTGCGCTAATGTGTTTACTTCTGCAAAGAGCATTCCTCGAGACGCGCTTGTAATATTTCTTCAAGCCCTTGTTCCTTTCGCGCCACACGTTGCAAATGAAGTTTGGGAACGTATTGGTGGCAAGGGTTTTGTTGAAGAACAGCCTTGGCCTTCGGTACGTCATGATCTTTTGCAGAGCACGGTTGTCACCTATGCTATTCAGGTAAATGGCAAAATGCGTGGCACGCTTGAAGTCTCCGAGGAACTCTCTCAAGAAGAGCTTTTCTCTCGAGCTTCGGCGCAGGAAAATATTGCAAAATATCTTACAGGACAAACTCCTAAAAAAGTTATCATCATCCCGGGGAAGATGATTAGCATTGTTGTGTAAGCTGTACCTTGCGTACAAAGAGTGTAAAACCCTATCGCATGCGATAGGGTTTTTTGTAAGTAGTCCTCTTTGCGTAGAGTATGTATGTTTCCTCGGGGCACGTTAATGGTGTGGCTGTGTGGATCGTTTCTTGTTGGCGTTGCCGTTGCATCGAGTGTTTTTTATGGTTGTGCGGCGATTGTGGCGTTGCTGTGGCATGGATGGCGAAATGTCTTTGGAAAAATTTCACTAGGCGTACTCGTGGTTAGCGCGATACTTTTTGGATATTTGGGATTTTGGCGATACCAAAATGTACAACCAACGTATCGATCGGTACGATATCTTGCCGATGAGCGTATGCACGATCTTGAGGCTACGGTTCTTACTGTTGAAGAGCAAGAGCAGTCAACGAGGGTTGTCGTTTGGAAGGTTGTAGAGGGTGAGGTTTTGTACGAGGACCGTATGCTTCTTCGATTGCCGTGGGGATCGTCATTGTTGCCGGGGGATCGAATTGCGTTTCAAGCGAGATGTACACTTCCTGAACCGTTTGCCAATGTTGCCTATGATGCTATTCTTGCGGCAAAAGATATTCATGTTCGCGCCACACTTCAAGAAGAGCCTTTGCGCATAGGTTCTACTAGTTCGCTACGTGAATACTGGCATCGTTTCGGTGAATATCTTCGCCATGTTGGAGTTTCGCATATCGAACAAAACATGCCTTCTCCAGAAAGTGAACTTCTTTCAGGATTGCTTCTTGGTGACGCTATTGCAAGCGATGCATGGAATGAGAGATTTCTTGCAACAGGCACAACGCACGTTGTGGCCGCGAGCGGATCCAATGTAACGCTTGCGGCAACGCTTGTTGGAGACATACTTTTTTCGCTTGGTATTGCACGTGTGTATGCGATGTGGGTGATTATTTTTGGCATTTGGAGTATTGCGGCAATTGCCGGGGGAGGCCCTCCTGTTGTACGCGCGGCATCCATGGGAACACTCGGCATCATTGCGCGCGGCATGGGAAGAGCTTCTCGTGCGGAACGGGCGCTTCTCTTTGTTGTGGTACTCATGGTGTGGTGTGAGCCAAGGATACTGCATGATTCTGCGGGATTTCAGCTCTCGGTTATGTCTACGTGGGGACTTATGGCGTTTGGAGCTCCTATGCAGCGTTGGTGTTCTGGACTTCCTGAGCGTTTTGGCATTCGAGAGGCTCTTGCTACAACGCTTTCTGCAACGCTTGCAACGCTCCCAATTACTCTTGGATCTTTGCAGGGAATAACTCCCTGGAGCCTTTGGGTAAATATGCTCATCCTCCCGCTTCTTCCACTGTGTATGCTCGCGGGCTCCATCACACTGCTTCCATTTGCACTTCCGGGGGTAGTGACGTTTCCCGCGTGGTTCGTTCTTCACAGTGTTCTTAGTATCATCGCATACGCCTCCAGTCTTCCCGGGGCACTTCTTACAAAAGAAGATTTCATGACCTCGAGGGTTGTGTGGCTCGTGATAAGTCTTGGACTCCTGGCGGGATTGTTGACGGCAATCAAAAGACTTCCTTCACGTGCAAGTCTCGCACTTGTAGTATCACCCTATATTCTTGTTGGGGCGGTAACATTTCACGATCTCGTGCATCGCACAGTGCAATCGTATGACGCTCGAGTGACGATATTTTCCATTGGTCAGGGTGATGCCATGCTTCTTCAGGCGAAGGGAAATTCTGTAGTTATCGATGCGGGGCCTTCATCGCGTATTCGTGAAAAACTTGGCAACACGCTTCCTTGGTATGAACGAACGTTTACCACGGCGATTGTGACGCATCCTCACGCTGATCATGCAGATGGTTTTCCGGCCCTTCGTTCGCGGTATCAGTCTCAGTATGGATGGTGGGGGAGTGGGCAGTGGCACGCACTTGCATCACTGCGATTGTTAGAGGAAGCTTGGGGGAGCGAGCGCGTTGTTCAATTGGGGGATGTTCTGACGCTTTCTTCCTCGGCTAGCGTAAGTATTCTTTGGCCAAAGATGCCGTATCATCAACGTCCGCTAAGCGACCCTAACGACGGATCGGTTATCGCGTTACTTACAACGCCTTCAGGCTCGGTGTTATTCCTTGGTGATGCTGGCGTTGAACAAGAGCGAGAAATCATCCCCGACCTTCCCCCAGATCTTTGCGCTATCAAAATTGGCCACCATGGAAGTTCCACGTCAACAAGTCAAGAGCTTCTTCTGGCGACGCATCCAAAACATGTGGTGATTTCTGTTGGTGAAGATAATCCCTTCGGTCATCCTCACCAAAAGGTTTTGGAAAATCTCGCACAATCCGGGGCGAAAATTTGGAGAACTGATCTTGACGGAGATGTTGAAATTCTTTTGCGTAACGGTTCGTGTGAGGTTTCCTCTTCTTGGTGATGCAGTTGCTTAAAAACACAGGATGCCGTATCATTCCAGCAAATTCTTAAGATTTTCGTATGGCAGACGTACAGCGCACGCTTGTACTCATCAAACCAGATGCAGTACAGCGCGAATTGGTAGGAGAAATTATCCATCGTTTTGAGCGAAAAGGCTTGAAGATGATTGGTATGAAGTTGACGCTTCTTGATACCGCGACGCTTGAAGAACACTACGGTCATTTGAAGGAAAAGCCCTTTTTCCCTTCTCTTGTGCAGTTCATGATGCAGACTCCTGTTGTCGCTATGGTACTTGAAGGTTTGGACAGTATTGAAGCGGTTCGCAAGGTTGTTGGTGCAACCAATCCTCGTGTTGCTGATGCGGGAACTATCCGCGCAGACCTTTCCATGAATGTTCCTTCAAATATCATTCATGCTTCCGACTCTCCAGAGGCATCTGCAGTAGAAGTTGCTCGCTTCTTTAAGGAAAATGAGCTCTTTTCTTACGAAAAGCTTACCGATCGTTTTCATTTTGGCGAAGGAATCTAAGGTTCTTTTAGAGAAAAACACCGCTCAAATTATGGAGCGGTGTTTTGTATTTGTGGATAATTCTTGACGAAGCAAAAAAATATGCTAAAGTAATCCTTGACTATGACAACTGGTATGTATAAGCCATGTTTCACGCTTCACACCCACATTCTTCGTGGCGTGTTTATTGCGTCAAGGATGGTTCATGCATCATAACGTCTTGGTTTCCAAGGTTGTCCATTGCAAGCGCCATCCCAAAACAGGGGTGGCGCTTTTTGGTAAAGCGCGACGGAAAAAAGTAGGCAAAGCTTCTTTTTTCTCTCGCGCGAGATCAAAT
>CAZORP010000003.1:0-81095 GCA_964582615.1 uncultured Gammaproteobacteria bacterium | reverse complement strand
CAGGCAAGTTCTCAATGAGACTTGCCTGTTTTTCTTTTTGCTTCAGGCGATTTAAACCGTTGAAAGATTTTCTAGAGTGGATGCCCGATCTTTTCCTGTTTTAAGTTCAAAAATCATCTCCGCAAGCGTTGCGATGGCATGTTTGTATTCAGGGGAGTCGGGGAGGTGGTGTTGTTTTGCGAGATCGGTAAGGAGGGTAATGATGGTCTGTTGCGCTTGAGGATTTTCGGGAAACCTTTTTGCAAGTGCACGTGCAACGTCGTTAGTTTGATCTGCTTGAATGGCGGTAAGAAGCATTTTTGCAAGTTCGGAAGTATCATTCCAAACCCTAGCTTCGCGTTCTGCTACGAGGCGATATTGTTTACGAAGAAGATGTGGGGGAAGGGTAGGAATTCCTCGAATAACCGTTGCGCGTGTTGCCCATGTTTCTTGAGGAATAATTTCCGTTGCCGCAAAAATCTCAAAAGGAATTTCCTGGTGGTCTTTGGGGTTGGCAAGACTTCCAGAGAGTACCCATGCTCGTGTGGTGAGTCGGTGGGGTTCGTGGAGTGTGATGGTGTAGTCGGAATGCTCTTTTGCGAATGCTTCAAGTCTGCGCGCGACAACGCCAAGATCTTCGGGGTGTTCGATGGCAATATCAAGATCGTTGGGAGTTCTTTCTTGTCCATGCGACGCGTGTTCCGCGTAAAGAAGCAGGGAACTGCTTCCAAACACTCGATAGGGAATGTTGCGCATAACATCACCAAAGAGTGCGAGTGTTGCCATGATGAATTCTCTCCGAGCATCGCAACTAAGCTTGCCCTCCAAAGAGACCGCCTGTGCTGTTTCGGGAAGTGGTGGAAGTGAGAATGGCGTTGTTTCTTGCCGTCTTGGGGGCTGTTCCATATACTGAAGGGGATATTCTTTTCTATAGTATAAAGCTTTTATGGCTCACGCTGTGCATATCACGGGAGGAAAGCGATTGTGTGGCGAGGTAACGGTTGCTGGTGCAAAAAATGCCGCTTCAAAGATGCTTATCGCAACCCTACTCACTGGTGATGCTGTGACGCTAGAAAATATCCCTCTTAACCAAGAGACCGATATTGCCTGCGAGCTAGTTCGTATGCTTGGTGGAGAAATTTCTCTTACTGACCACACGGCATCGGTGCACGTTCTTAATATTGCGGGAACTTCAGCCATGCAGTTGTCTCGAAAGAATCGTCTTGCCATCTTGGCGCTTGCCCCACTTCTTCACCGCAAGGGTGAGGCTTTTGTTCCTCGTCTTGGAGGGGATAAAATTGGTGCAAGACCGGTAAATTTCCATCTCGATGCGCTCGAAAGCATGGGGGCGACTATTGAGGAAGACGCTGATGGTTATCGTGCAAGCTGTAAAGATCGTTTGCGCGGAACGATTATTGACCTTCCGTATCCTTCCGTTGGCGCAACCGAGACGGTGCTTTTCGCGGGCGTTCTTGCGCGAGGAAGGACGATTATTAAAAATGCCGCCATCGAGCCTGAAATTATTGACCTCGTCATGATGTTACAGAAAATGGGGGCGATTATTGAGCTTCGTGCGGGTCGAGAAATTGTCATTGTTGGCGTTGAAAAGCTTCACGGATGTGTTCATCGGGTGTTGCCAGATCGTCTCGAGGTCGCATCGTTCGCCGCGCTTGCCCTTGGTACAAGAGGAGATATTCTCGTAAAAGGCGCCAATCATCGCGACGTCATCACCTTCTTAAACGCTATTCGTCTTATGGGTGGTGAATACGAAGTGCGTCATGATGGTATTCGCTTTTTTGGCAGTGAACGATATCGTGGTATGCAACTTGAAACGGATACTGCCCCTGGATTTTCCACGGATTGGCAGCAGCCGATGTGCGTACTTCTTACGCAGGCAGAGGGTGTTTCGGTACTTCATGAGACGGTATACGAAGATCGCTTTGGTTACACCGAGGCTCTTCGCGCCATGGGTGCGGATATCTCGGTTTTTGAAAATTGTCTCGGTGAACTTTCTTGTCGCTATAAAGATGGCAATCACCGTCATTCGGCGGTTATCAAGGGTCCAACGTTGCTACGTTCCGCGACAGTTGCCATTCCTGATATTCGTGCGGGTCTTGCCTATATTCTCGCGGCGCTCATTGCTAAGGGAACGTCAACGCTTACGGGCGTTGAGCACCTTGAACGAGGATACGAAAATCTTTACGGAAAACTTCAGGCACTTGGCGCCGATATCACTCTTGTATAGCTATGATTTTTGAACTTCTTTTTCACGCACCGCTTGTAGCACTTGCCTACGCAGTTGCGCTTATTACAGCGCTCACTATTCATGAATTTGCTCATGCTGGCATTGGAAAGCTTCTTGGTGATCGAACAGCCGAGCATCTTGGAAGGCTCACGCTTAATCCGCTTGCGCATATCGATCTCGTTGGTCTTTTGATGCTATTTACCCTTGGATTTGGATGGGCAAAACCTGTACCCTTTGATCCTCGTCGACTTACTCGTCCTTTGCGCGATGGCGTAGTCATTGCTCTTGCAGGACCGGCGGCAAACCTTGTATTTGCCCTTGGGGTAGGAATGGCGTTTCAGGGGATCTTGGGGGGTCTTGGCTTTGGAATTGGAAGTTTTCTTCCCGCATTCCTCATCTTTCTTGTGCTTATCAATCTCATGCTCATGTTCTTTAACCTTCTACCCATTCCACCGCTTGATGGTTCGCATGTGGTAGATGCTGTGCTTCACGCGGCGAAGTGGCGACGTGCACAGATATGGTTTGAAGCCTTCGGACAGCCATTGTTACTTTTTCTCGTCGTCGTCTCACTGCTTACGCCACTTGACCCCTTCGCTTTTGTAACAAAACCAGCCTTTTTTGCATGTGATCAGATCATCCAATCCTCCTGCGCAGGCGTCCTCAATGCGTATTTTGAGGGATAACCCAAGGGGGCATTGACCAAATTTTGCTTATCATGCTACTATTTTCGCACTTTTCTATGCCAACCATTAACCAGCTCATCCGTAAGGGTCGCACGAGCGCAAAGGCGAAGTCCAAGTCGCCTGCATTGCAGTACACGCTCGATTCTTTGCACCGCAAGCGCACAGATTTGCCAAAAGGCGCACCTTTCAAGCGTGGCGTATGTGTCAAGGTAACAACCATGACGCCAAAGAAGCCAAACTCTGCATTGCGTAAAATTGCTCGTATCCGTTTGTCAAACGGCACCGAAGTTACTGCATACATCCCTGGTGAAGGGCACGGTTTGCAGGAGCACTCCATCGTTATGATCCGCGGTGGTCGTGTAAAAGACCTTCCTGGTGTTCGCTACCACATCGTTCGTGGTCGCTACGATGCTACAGGTGTTGATGGTCGCAACCGCAGTCGCTCTATTTACGGTACGAAGCGTCCAAAGGCAGGAAAGGGTGGTACAGCTCCTAAAAAGAAGTAATAACCCTTTGTTCGCCCAAGAAAAGACAACCGTAAGGTTGTCTTTTTCACACCACTTGTCACGCGTTTCGCGAAAATACAAAAGTATTTTCGCGGGACAGCTTGAAAAGCTGACTCTATTCTTAAAAAATGTCGTTGAGTACCAAGGCCCACTTGGGAAGGCATAGCTCTACGTTATGCGCATCGTCATTTCATTTATTCTATGCGTGGGAAACGAGCCACAGTGCGCGCAATCGCACCAGATACAAAGTACGGAAGTGTGTTAGTTGCAAAGTTGATTAACTACGTTATGCGTGATGGAAAGAAGTCCACCGCAACGCGTATCGTTTACAACGCACTTGCAGTTATTGAAGCAAAGGCAGAAAAGAATCCTGTTGAAGTTTTTGACGAGGCTTTGAAAAATGTCATGCCAGCAGTTGAGGTGAAGTCTAAGCGTGTTGGTGGCGCAAACTATCAGGTTCCTATGCCAGTACGCGGTGAACGTAAGTATGCACTTGCGTATCGCTGGATTTTACTTGCAGCACGTGGAAAGAAAGGACGCCCTATGCATGAAAAGCTTGCAGAAGAATTGCTTCTTGCAGCAAAGGGTGAAGGTGAAGCAGTGAAGAAGCGTGCTGAAGTACAGCGCATGGCGGAAGCAAACCGTGCATTCGCTCACTTTGCTCGCTAAACGTGCATTTTCTTTCTAATCTCTTCTTATGAATCGCGACTATCCACTCACACAGGTGCGCAATATCGGTATTATTGCGCACATCGACGCAGGAAAGACAACGACGACCGAACGCGTGCTTTTTTACACAGGAAAGAAGCATAAAATCGGTGAGGTGCACGATGGTGCAGCTACCATGGACTGGATGGAGCAAGAGCGCGAGCGTGGTATTACTATCACCGCTGCAGCGACGACATGTTTTTGGAGCGGTTGCCGCCTTAACATTATCGACACTCCAGGTCACGTTGACTTTACGGTTGAAGTTGAACGCTCACTTCGTGTTCTTGATGGTGGTGTAACGGTTTTTGACGGTGTTGCAGGTGTTGAACCTCAATCCGAAACGGTATGGCACCAGGCTGATAAGTACGGAGTTCCTCGCATTTGTTATATCAACAAGCTCGACCGAACTGGTGCTGATTTCTATCGCGACCTTGACTCTATTCACAAGCGTCTTACGCCAAATGCGCATCCAATTCAGTTGCCAATTGGTGCCGAGTCTAACTTCGTAGGTCTCATCGACTTGTTCACACGTCGCGCGTACATCTACAAGGATGACCTTGGAAAGGATATTCAAGAAACTGATGTTCCAGAGGACATGAAGGAATTGGTTGAGAAATACCGAGCCCAACTTGTTGAAGCTATTGTCGAGCAAGACGAAAAGCTCATGGAACGCTTCTTTGCTGGAGAAGAAATTGCTATCCCCGAACTCAAGGCGGCACTTCGTAAGGGAGTAATCGCTATGAAGATCTTCCCAGTACTCTGCGGATCTTCTCTTAAGAACAAGGGTGTACAGCAGATGCTTGATGCCGTTGTTGATTTTCTCCCCTCTCCTCTTGATCGTCCAACGGTTGTTGGTACTGACCCGGATGACGCTTCGGTTGAAATTCCTTGCCCAGCATCTGATAGCGAGCCATTTTCTGCACTTGCATTCAAAATTGCCGCAGATCCTTTTGTTGGAAAGCTTGCATTCTTCCGTGTTTACTCGGGAACCCTTCAGGCTGGAACCTACGTACTTAACACCTCAACGGGTGAAAAGGAGCGCATTTCTCGCATCGTACGCTTGCACGCAAACTCTCGTGAAGAGGTTGATCAGGTGTTCGCAGGAGAAATTGCTGCAGCAGTAGGCTTGAAGGCAACGGCAACTGGTCATACATTGTGTACGCCAGATCGCCCTGTTGTTCTTGAAACGATTTCCTTTGCAAAGCCGGTTATTTCTCAGGCAGTTGAGCCAAAAACAAAGGCTGACCAAGAAAAAATGGGTGTTGCATTGTCTCGTCTCATGGAAGAAGATCCAACATTCCGTGTACATACCGACACCGATACCAACCAAACCATCATTTCAGGTATGGGAGAATTGCACCTCGAAATCATGGTCGATCGCATGAAGCGTGAGTACAGTGTTGAGGTTAACGTTGGTAAGCCTCAGGTAAGTTACCGTGAAACCATTCGCGGAACTGCAGAAGGTGAAGGTAAGTACGTAAAGCAGTCTGGTGGTCGTGGTCAGTACGGTCACGCTTGGATCCGTGTTGAGCCAAGTGATGATAAGGAAAATCCAGAAGCATTCATCTTTAATGAAGAAATCAAGGGCGGATCTGTTCCTCGTGAGTACATCCCTGCAATTGAAAAGGGTGCTCGTGAAGCAGTTGATCGCGGTGTTATTGCAGGATTCCCACTTATCGGTGTTAAGGCAACGGTATACGATGGTTCCTACCACGACGTTGACTCTAACGAAGCGGCATTTAAGATGGCTGGATCGATGGCTATCCAAGAAGCTATCAAGAAAGCACAGCCGGTTCTTCTTGAACCTATCATGAAGGTTGAAGTTGTAACGCCTGAAGAATCTCTTGGAACGGTTGTGGGAGACCTCAACTCCAAGCGTGGTCAAATTCAGGAAATGGGTGCTCGTGGAAATGTAAAGACCGTTCGCGCACTTGTTCCTCTTGCGGAAATGTTCGGTTACGCTACGAACCTTCGTTCGCTCACACAGGGTCGCGCATCTTCGACGATGGAATTTGCTGAGTATCAGGAAGTTCCTCGCAACGTTGCTGAGGCGGTTGTGAAGGAGCGCTCAAAGTAATTCTGGGAGAATAAAGAAACAGATCCTGCACACAGGGTCTGTTTTCTTTTTTAAGAATCGTTCGTACCATGCGGGCACTATGGATGCACATGACCAATTTGAGCGCCTTGTCCGAATGGTGCAAGAAACAGGGGAGCGCATGGTCGTTTCATTGCTCCCCGAGAAAGATCCCGTTGTACTCTTGCCGCTTCAGGCGTATGAAGAGCTTGTTCGTGCAGCGCGAGGCCAAAAAGTAGGCCATCAACAAGTACCTCGGCAGATGGGGGTGGCTTATGACGATGCTCCGCTTGTAAAATCCGAAGTAAATTTGCGTGTGCAAAGTCCGGCAAATGAGTCCGCTCCAGATCGTCACTATCGTGAAAATGCGCCACAACAAGAGTCTCGTCGCGAGAGTGCTGAGCAAAAGGCGCTTTTTTCGGCGTTATACGATGCCCGTAAAGAAGCTCATGATCCTGAAGATATTTGGGATAGCGAATATGACGCCGAGCATATTTTCGAGCGCCTTCAGCATCAACGAGAGGATCGAGGGGGGTATCCTCGTCAAGAGCCTCGTCAGACAGGCGCTTCTGAAACGCCCCGTTTTCATGCCAGCGAAACACACCCCGGTGCATCATTGCGACACCCCTCCGAAGATGTCCCTTCTGAAGCAGTGGGAAAACATCGTCAATTTCAGGCGGATGAGACTTTTCGTTATCAACAGGGCTTGCAAAATCCCACGCATTCCAGCAATCCCTTTCAAGGTGAGGAGCGCTTTTCGTTAGGTTTGGGATAGTGTTCTTGCGCTTTTTTTTCGATTCTGATACACTTTCGCGGCAATTATTTTTAATGCATTTTTCCTTCTCATGCTCTTTAGAGAAGGGTAAATATCATTTTTTATGGCAGAAGCATTTGTACGTGCAAAGCCGCACGTAAACGTAGGTACGATCGGTCACGTTGACCACGGAAAGACCACGACAACCGCGGCACTTACGGCAGTTTCCGCTGCTCGCGGTCTTGGTACAGTTAAGTCCTACGCAGATATCGCTAAGGGTGGAACGGTTCGTGATGCATCCAAGATCGTTACGATCTCTACGTCTCACGTTGAGTACTCCTCTCCAAACCGTCACTATGCTCACGTTGACTGTCCAGGTCACGCTGACTACGTTAAGAACATGATCACGGGTGCTGCTCAGATGGACGCAGCTATCTTGGTTGTTTCTGCTGCTGATGGTCCAATGCCTCAGACCCGCGAACACATCCTTCTTGCACGTCAAGTTGGTGTTCCTTACATCGTTGTATTCTTGAACAAGGTTGACCTTGTTGACGATCCAGAGCTTTTGGACCTCGTTGAACAGGAAATCCGTGACCTCTTGAACAAGTACAAGTTCCCTGGAGACACCACCCCAATCATCCGTGGTTCTGCTTCCAAGGCTCTTGAAAACCCTGGAGATGCTGATGCTTCCAAGTGTATCGTTGATCTTATCGCTGCACTCGACGCATACGTACCAGATCCAGTTCGCGAAACCGACAAGCCATTCCTTATGGCAGTTGAAGACGTCTTCTCTATCGAAGGACGTGGAACGGTTGCAACGGGTCGTATCGAGCGCGGTCAGGTTAAGGTTGGTGATGAAGTTGAAATCGTTGGTATCCGCGACACCCAGAAGACGGTTGTTACCGGTATCGAAATGTTCAACAAGTCTCTTGATTCCGGTATGGCTGGTGACAACGCTGGTCTTCTTCTTCGCGGTGTGAAGAAGACGGATATCGAGCGCGGTCAGGTTCTTGCAAAGCCAGCTTCGGTAACTCCACACACAAAGTTTGAAGCTGAAATCTACGCTCTTACAAAGGAAGAAGGTGGACGCCACAAGCCTTTCTTTAAGGGATACAAGCCTCAATTCTACGTTCGCACCACGGACGTTACGGGTGAAATCGAGCTTCCAGCAGGAACTGAAATGGTTATGCCTGGAGACACGCTCAACTGTACCGTTACCCTCATGAGCCCAGTAGCTCTTGAAGACAAGACTCGCTTTGCAATCCGTGAAGGAGGACGCACGGTTGGAGCAGGTGTTGTTGTAAAAATCCTTGAGTAATTAATCCGAAAGAAGAGGAATTTCCTTCCTCTTCTTTCCCTTTCACTTTTCGTACCTTCTTATGTCCGACACAGGAAAAACTCAAAAGCACGAAGAAAAAGAGCAGCGCATTCGCATCAAGATCCGCGCATACGATCACAAGTTGATCGATACTGCAACGGTCACGATTATTAATACCGCGAAGCGCAGTGGCGCATCGGTGATTGGTCCTGTACCACTTCCTACCGATATTCGCCGCTATACCGTGAACCGATCTACGTTTATCGATAAAAAGTCTCGTGATCAATACGAGATGCGCGTTCATAAGCGTATTGTCGATATCGTAAATCCCACCGAGCGAACGATTGATGCTTTGATGAGTCTCAATCTTCCTGCAGGTGTCGACGTAGAAATCAAAATGTAACTCATCACGCAAACCCGTGCGGGTTTGCGCGAAAGAGGGGAATGTTTCTTCTCTTGCGCGCAGTTCCGCACTGCAGTTCCTATGACGAACAAGAAAGAGAGATTCTTTGAAAAACCTTTCTTAGCTTCGCACGGAGCCGTTCACCGAATAAAAAAGCTTGCATTTTCCCCATCGTTTTCTCATCTTCTATCAGCGAAGCATGTATCATGCAATCGTTTGATATAGTTTTGCGATAAATCGATGGCTGGAAGGTGTCTTCCTGCCTTTTTTGTTCTCCTTAACTCTTGAACGTTCCTCTGCACTTTGCAAGAACGAAACATGTATGAAGTGTCTTTTGGGAAAAAAGATGCACATGGGACAGCTGTTCAAAACTGACGGCTCCCTTGTGCCGGTGACTTTCGTAGAAGTTTTGCCATGTACCCTTGCGGCTATCAAAAAAGATAGCGAAGGAAATGCTATCGGTATCCTTGGAACCGATGCTCAGCGCAAAATGAATCGTGCGCAAGAAAAACAGTTTGGTTCAGTTGGCGCTTTTGCGCGCACTGCGGAAGTTTCCTTGGAGGAAGGAGCACCGGAGGTAGGAACGGTATTCACTGTTGCGACATTTGTTCCTGGAGAATTGGTTAACGTTTTTGGTCTTACAAAGGGTCGTGGTTTCCAGGGTGTTGTTAAGCGCCATGGATTCGGTGGTCACCCCACAACACACGGTCACAAAGATCAGGTGCGTAAGTCTGGTTCTATTGGTGCAGGTGGTATCCAGCGTGTATTCAAAGGAATGCGCATGGCTGGTCGCATGGGTGGCAATCAGGTCACGGTAAAGAACCTTGAAGTGATTGCGGTAGATGCGGAAAAGAATCTTATTGCAGTAAAGGGAGCTCTTCCCGGCGCTCGCGGCACAGAAGTGACGTTAATGGGTAGTGATGGAAATGTATGGCACAAGTAAAAATGTACACCTGGCAAGGTGCTGATGCGGGAATGTTCGAACTCCCTGATGCGCTTTTTGCAGTAGCGGTAAAGCCTTCGGTTATTCACGAAGTTATCGTTGCTCAAGATGCAAACAGCCGAGCAGTTACCGCGCATGCAAAAGATCGCTCTGAAGTTTCCGGTGGTGGAAAGAAGCCATGGAAGCAAAAGGGAACTGGTCGCGCACGTCACGGATCCACACGTTCTCCAATTTGGGTAGGTGGAGGTGTTGCACACGGCCCTCAAGCTGATCGCAACTTCTCAAAGAAGGTTAACAAGAAGATGAAGCGTTCCGCTATTGCAATGCTTCTCACGGATCGCTTGGTAAATAATGCTTTCGTTGCGGTGGATGCACTTGCATTCCCAGAAATGAAGACGAAGTTTGCTGCAGCGATGCGTAAGGCACTTCCTGGAGCTGAAAAGACCGCACTTGTTGTGCTTAGCTCTCAAGAAGCTCAAACTTCTCGCGCGATTCGCAACCTTGCAACCACGAATGTTATCGGTGCACGCAGCATCAACCCTCGTGATCTTGCAAAGTATGCAACAATCATCGCTTCTAAGGCGGCGATTGCTGAGATGGAAGAAACATTCACCGGTTAATTGACGTATGCCAGCAAAAAAGACTGTAAAGAAAACTGAAGCTCCTGCAACATCCACGCCTCGCGCACTTTCCGAGCTTGGTCGCGCAGTAGCACTTTCTCCTCTTATGACGGAGAAGACGGCAACGCTCTCTGGATCCGCTGTATATGCGTTCAAAGTAGCGATTGATGCAAACCGTGTAGCGGTACGTCAAGCATTCCGTGAAATGTACGGAATTATGCCAGTTAGCGTTAACATCATTCGTGTTCATGGAAAGGAAAAACGTTTTGGTCGCGTTGCTTCTCGTCAATCTGACTGGAAGAAGGCATACATCGCACTTCCTCACGGTACGACTCTTGATCTCTTTGCCACGGCTTAATTCTCTTTCGTATGCCGACAAAAACATATAAACCAACATCTGCCGGCCGCCGCAATTCTAGCGTGCAGCTGTTCACCGATGTTACGGCAAAGTCTCCCTTCAAAAAGCTTGTTGTGGCGCAGAAGCAACAGGCTGGTCGCGGAACGAGCGGAAAAATTACCGTTCGTCATCGCGGAGGTGGAGTTCGCCGACACATTCGTGTTATCGACTGGAAAATGGACAAGGTAGGAATTCCTGCTACGGTTCAAACCATCGAATACGATCCAAACCGTGGCGCACGTATTGCGCTCGTTGCTTACGCTGATGGTGAAAAACGCTACGTTCTTGCAGCGCAAGGCGTGGAGGTTGGAACGACGATGGTTGTTTCTCGCGAGCGTGGTGAGCCAAATCCTGGATCTCGTTTTCCTCTCGAAAAGATTCCTGTAGGTATGCAGGTGTTCAACATCGAATTACAGCCAGGACAAGGAGGAAAAGTTGTTCGTGGCGCAGGAACCTCCGCAATGCTTCTCGCAGTGGAAGGTGACTACGCAACGCTCAAGATGCCTTCGGGAGAAGTTCGCATGGTTCCAAAAGCATGTATGGCAACGATCGGTGTTGTCTCTAACCCAGATTGGAACTTGGTTCGCTGGGGTAAGGCAGGTCGTATGCGATGGAAGGGTATTCGCCCAACCGTACGTGGTAAGGTGATGAACCCAGTTGATCACCCACACGGAGGAGGTGAAGGACGTAACTCTATCGGTTTGAAATACGCTAAGACTCCTCAAGGTAAGCATGCTCATGGAGTAAGTACGCGTAAGGCAAAGAAGCCATCTCATAAATTTATCGTTCGTCGTCGCAACCACGATAAGGGTCGCGCAGCATAACGCCATATGACACGTAGCTTAAAAAAGGGACCATTCATCGCTCCACACCTTGCAAAAAAGGTTGCGAAGCTTCGTCCAAATGATAAGACCGTTGTAAAGACATGGTCTCGTGCTTCGACGATCACTCCTGCAATGGTTGGATTCACGTTCGGTGTTCACAACGGAAAGGACTTCATCCAAGTTCGCGTTGTGGAAAACATGGTAGGTCACAAATTGGGTGAATTTGCTCCTACGCGCAAATTTGTTCGTCACGCTGGAAAGGCGGCGGCTGCAGCAGCAGCTCCTGCAGCTCCCGCAAAGGTAAGTCGCTAATTCTCTCTATGGAAGCTATTGCTCACGCAAAACACATCCGCATTGCGCCCCGCAAAACCCGTCTCGTGGTTGGGCTCATTCGCGGTCTTGCGATCTCTGAAGCTCGCAAGCAGCTCGTGCTTTCTCGAAAGGCAGCGGCAACGCCTGTACTCAAAGCACTCAACTCCGCAGTTGCTAACGCGGAAAATAACTTGAAAGTTGATACAACGGATTTCGTTGTGACGCGCGCATTTGTTAACGAAGGTGTGAAGATTAAGCGCTTCACCCCTCGCGCGCAAGGTCGCGCAACGCCAATCCGCTTGCGAAGCTCGCACATTACCATTGCCGTTGGGCCAAAGACGGTAAAGGCGAAGAAATAATTATTTCCTATGGGTCATAAAGTTCATCCAAAAGTATTTCGCTTGAACACCGTTTTTACCTGGGATTCTAAGTGGTTCGCACGCGGACGTCAGTTCGTTGCTCAATTGCAGGAGGATGTCGAAATTCGTACATTCCTTCGCGCAGCCATTAAAGATGCCGGCTTGAACGATATTGCTATCGAGCGCACACCAAAGCAGGTTGTTATTACACTTCGCGCTGCAAAGCCGGGTGTCATCATTGGCCGCCAAGGTGCAGGAATCGAAGATCTTAAGAAGCGTTTGCTTGCAAAGTTCTATCGAGGTCGTCGTGTAACACTCAATGTGAATGTGCAAGAAATCGCAAATCCTTCACTTGCAGCATCGGTTGTTGGACAACAGATTGCTCAAGAGCTTGAAAAGCGTATGCCATTCCGCCGCTCTATGAAGATGGCAATTGAGCGCGTTATGAAAGCTGGTGCAAAGGGAGTAAAGATTACCGTTTCCGGTCGTTTGAACGGAGCAGAAATCGCTCGCACCGAAACGCTTTCTCAGGGAAGTATTCCACTTCACAACCTTCGCGCTGACATCGACTTTGCACGTGAGCGTGCAAATACGGTGTACGGTGTCATTGGTATCAAGATGTGGATCTACCGAGGTGACGTTTTCGGTACCGATCATCAGCGTGCTGAAATGATCGCACCTCCTACCTCTGAACGAGATCATCGCTCGGGAGACCGTCGCGGTGGCCGTCGTCCAAATCATGCAAAACCCCGAACCTAAAACCGTATGTTGATGCCTAAAAAAATGAAGCACCGCAAGTGGCACAAGCGCCACAAGCAAGGTGATCGTATTGCAACGCAAAAGGTTGATGTCGCTTTCGGAACGTATGGTTTGAAAGCAATCACTGAAGCTTGGATAACTGCTCGTCAAATCGAAGCGGCTCGCCGCGCGATGACTCGTGCAATCAAGCGTGGAGGAAAAATCTGGATTCGTATCTTCCCTGATCATCCTGTAACAAACCACGGTGCAGAAGCTCCGATGGGTAAAGGAAAGGGTGGCGTTGATTACTTCATGACGCCAGTACGCGCAGGAACGGTAATGTTTGAAATGGATGGAGTAAGTCCAGAAGTTGCTCGTGAAGCGTTGACGCTTGCGGCATACAAACTTCCCGTAAAGACGAAAATTATTGTTCGCACGTAATATGCGCTTTACAGAACTTCTCCAAAAAGATCTTAATGAATTGAAAACGATGCGCGCAGATCTTTCTGTACGTCTCGAGCACCTTACGCGTCAGCTTACGGTGCGCGGCGTTAAGAATGTCCGCGAACTTCGCTCGGTTCGAAAAGATATTGCTCGTATTGAGACTCGCATTTCTGCATTGTCTCGCGCTCCTCGCGCATAACCTTGTATGACGACTAAGAAACAAAACACCACAGCAACACGCCGCCGCATGACGGGAACAGTTGTTTCCACCAAGATGGCAAAGACGGTTTCTGTGCAAATCGATCGCACGGTACTTCATGAGAAGTATCAGAAGCGCTATGTGGTAAGCAAGAAGTATCTTGCACACAACGAACTCGAAGGAGTTTCGGTGGGGGATAAGGTTGTCTTGGAAGAGACACGCCCACTCTCTGCACTTAAGCGCTGGCGCGTGGTCGCGAAGGCATAATCCTTTCCTATGCTACAACATCGATCAATGATCGCCGTTGCTGATAACTCTGGAGCTAAATTGCTTCAAGTTGTCCGCATCCATGGCGGATACAAAAAGCGTTATGCACGTTTGGGTGACGTGGTAACCGCAGTAGTTAAAGAAGCTGCTCCTCATAACCCTGTAAAGAAGAGTGACGTTGTGCATGTGGTAATTGTCCGCACGCGCAAGGAAACTCGCCGCTCCGATGGATCTTACATTCGTTTTGATGAAAACGCTGGCGTTATCATCACGAAGAATTCAAAAGATCCAAAAGGAACACGTATCTTTGGACCTATCGCTCGCGAAGTTCGCAACGCGGGATTCTCAAAGATCGTTTCTCTTGCCCCTGAAGTGATCTAAGCTACCTCTATGAATACCAAAAAGATGAAAATCAAAGTGGGCGACGTTGTTCGCATCATGGTAGGTCGCTCGATGAACGAAGAAAAGAAGGCAGGAGATCGCGGTAAGGAAGGAAAGGTTATCCAAGTCCTTCCAGAAATCCAGGCAGTTGTTGTGGAAGGTGTGCGAAAGCGCACAAAGCACATCAAGGCTCGTGGAGAAGCAAAGGGTCGCACGGTAGAATTCTTTGCTCCAATTCCTGTTGCTAACGTTGCAATCGTTGGAAAGTCTGGCGCTGGTCGCGTTGGATTTGTACAGGAGGGTGATAAAAAGACTCGCGTACTTCGCGCAAAGAAGAAAGTTGAAACGCTTAGCTAATGTATGTCGATACTCAAAACAAAATTTCAAACCGACGTAGCAAAGGTTTTGCGTTCCGCGTTTGGCTTGACGAACGTTCACGAGACACCTCGTATTTTGAAAGTAACGCTCAATGCACGTGTGGGAAAGGGTCGTGATGCAAAGTTTGCCGACGTTATCGTTGACACACTTCGTCGCATTACCGGTCAACAACCTGTAAAAACGGTTGCCCGCAAGTCTATTGCAGGTTTCAAAATCCGCGAAGGTATGGTTCTCGGAGCAAAGGTAACGCTTCGTGGAAACCAAATGTGGCATTTCCTCGACAAGCTCACGAACGTAGCTTTTGCACGTATTCGTGACTTCCGTGGAATTCCAGAGTCCGCAGTGGATCGCGACGGAAACTTCAACTTCGGCTTCACGGAGCACACTGCTTTCCCTGAAGTTCGCCCTGATGAAGTTGAATCGTTGCACGGATTGCAAATCACAATCACGACGAACGCTGGTTCTCATGAACGTGGTCTTGCTCTCTTGAAAGAACTTGGCTTCCCATTTGTCTCCAAGTCATCCAACTAATATGGCAACACAAAATCAAATTGCAAAATCAGCAAAAACGCCAAAGTTTTCCACACGCATTAACTTGCGTTGCTGGCGCTGTGGACGTAAGCGCTTCTTTATGCGCAAGTTCGGTCTTTGCCGTATTTGTTTCCGTGAGTTGGCAAACGTGGGAGAGATTCCTGGTATTCGTAAGGCTAGCTGGTAAAACCTATGATGTCTGATCCAATTTCCGACATGCTCACACGCGTCCGCAATGCTGCAATGGCTCGCGCACACGTTGTTGAGATGCCAATGTCGAAGATGAAATTCGCAATTGCGAAAATCCTTGAATCTCGTGGCTATCTTTCTTCGGTAGAAGAAGTGAAGCAAAAGACTTCCTCTCGTGAAGTACTTCGCCTCACACTTACGTACCGAGAAGGTATGCCAGTTGTTTCTGAGCTCAAGCGTATTAGCAAGCCAGGTCGTCGCATTTATGTAAAAGCGGATGATCTTGGAGCAGTTCGCTCTGGATACGGAATCTCCATTCTTTCAACTCCAAACGGATTGATGACGGGGGATGAAGCAAAGAAGCGTCGCTTGGGAGGTGAACTTATTTGTGAAGTGTATTAAGGTCCTATGTCTCGTATTGGAAAAAAACCGGTATTCCTTTCTCAAGGAGTTACTGCAACCATCAATGATGGAAGCGTTACCGTTACGGGTCCTAAGGGATCGTTGACCCTCGCACTTCATCCACGCACAATGGTAACGTTGCGCGAGGAAGATGGCGTACGTGCACTTGATGTGACCGTGCGTAATCCTGATGAAGATGGTGCAATCTGGGGTACAATGCGTGCACTTCTTGCGCAGTATGTTCTTGGCGTAGCTCAAGGATTTACCAAAGCGCTTGAATTGAACGGCGTTGGATTCAAGATGTCCGCACAAGGAAATATGCTTACGTTCGCATTGGGATTTTCTCACGATGTGAAGTACACCCTTCCTGAGGGCGTAAGTGCAAAGATTGAAAATAACGTGTTGACGCTTTCTGGAATGAGCGCTGAAGCAGTCGGTCGTGCCGCTGCAGAAATTCGCGCATTCAAAAAGCCTGAACCTTACAAGGGAAAGGGCTTCCGCTATACCGATGAAATCATTCGTCGCAAGGCTGGAAAGGCGGCAAAGGGTGATAAATAATTGCTATGACGAAAAAAGAGATCCAAGCAAAACGCGCACGCGCACAGCGTCGCGCAGCTCGTGTCCGAGCCACGATTCGTGGTACGGCAGAGCGTCCACGATTGTCCGTTTTTCGCTCGGAAAAGCACATCGCTGCGCAAGTTATTGATGACACTCAGGGCCGCACGCTTGCTTCCGCACATGATCGCGCAGTAGAAGGTGGTTCACCTCTTGAGCGCGCACAGGCGGTAGGAAAGCTTGTTGCTGAAGCTGCAAAGAAAGCTGGTATCACGACGGTAGTATTCGATCGCGGAGCATACTTGTTCCATGGTCGTGTCAAAGCTCTCGCTGACGCTGCTCGTGAAAGTGGTCTTGAATTCTAATGTATGCAAGAACAACAAAAAAACCCAGCTCCAGTTTCTGGAACGCAAGCACTAGAAGGTGCTGCTAAGCGTGGTGGAGATCGCCGTGGCGGTCGCGGAGGTCAGCGCCAAGGCGGAGATCGCCGTGGCGGTCGTGGCCAGCGAACCCAAGAGCGTGATCCTCGCGAATTTGAACAAAAGACGCTTGAACTTGCTCGTGTTACTCGTGTTACCAAGGGTGGAAAGCGCATGCGCTTCCGCGCAACGGTAATCGTTGGTGACAAGAAGGGTCGCGTTGGATTCGGTGTTGCAAAGGGTGCTGACGTTTCGATGGCACTTGATAAAGCGGCACGTCAAGCGAAGAAGCGCCTCATCACCATTCCTCTTATCAAGGAAACAATTCCTCACGTTGTTGCGGCAAAGTTTGGTGCAGGAGATGTCCTCATCAAGCCAGCTCCACAAGGTACGGGATTGAAGTGCGGAGGACCTGTACGTGTCGTTCTTGAACTTGCAGGAGTTCCTAACGCAGTTTCAAAGGTTTTGGGTGGAAAGAATAAGATTAACAACGTGAAGGCTGCTTTCTCGGCATTGTCCATGCTCCGCAAGGAGAAGGCTCAAACGCCCTCCGCGTAAAACGTGATTTCTATGACACTTTCATTGCATATGCTTCGCCCAAGTTTTGGAGCGAAGAAAGACAAGAAGCGCGTTGGTCGTGGACTTGGTTCCAAGGGAACCACGGCAGGACGCGGACAGAAGGGTCAGTCTTCTCGTGCTGGTGCAAGCGGTTTGCAACGCATTGGTTCTCGTGCAGCAATGCTCGCGATGCCAAAGCTCCGTGGCTTCAACTCCATGGCGGCAACCTCTCAGGTTGTTAACCTTGCAGATGTTGCAGAAGTTTTCATTGCTGGCGAAGTGGTATCTCCTCGTACGCTTGCAAAGAAGGGTCTTGTCCGTAATGCGAAAGCTGCGGTAAAGATTCTCGCGGTTGGCGAGCTTGCTCATGCAGTTACGGTTAAGGGTTGCGCAGTTTCACAAACAGCAAAGGCTGCTATTGAAAAGGCAGGTGGTTCGGTTGAAGCTTAACTCTACGTATGGCGAACATCCTCGCGCGTCTTTGGAAAGAACCCGAAATTCGCAGTGGCCTCCTCTTCATGTTGTTCGCAGTTACTCTTTTTCGCATCGTGGCGCATATTCCTGTTCCAGGAATTGACGCCACGAGTCTCGCGATTCTCTTGCAGCAAAACCAACTCCTCGGACTCCTTAACGTTTTCGCGGGTGGTACGCTCAAGAGTTTCTCAGTTGTTGCACTTGGTGTTGCTCCGTACATTACGTCGTCAATTATTTTCCAGCTTCTTGGCATGATCTTCCCTTCGGTTGAAGAGATGCAGAAAGAAGAGCAGGGAAGACGCGTTTTGAACCGTTGGACACGCGTTGCAACGGTTCCTCTTGCGGCACTTCAGGCGTATAGCCTTATGGTGCTCTTGAATCAGCAGGGAGTTTTCGGTACGGCAACAATCAGCCTCTGGCAATGGGTCGTTGCTATCGCCTCAATGGTAACGGGAACGATTTTCCTTATGTGGCTTGGAGAACTTATTTCCGAGCGAAAGATGGGAAATGGACTCTCGATTCTCATTTTTGCAGGTATCGTTGCTTCTTTTCCGGGATTTCTTGCAAACGCTTTGGCGACATACACTTCGTCTGAGCTTGTGGACACGCTTCTTTTTGCCGCGACCACAATTCTCACCGTTGTAGGCGTTGTCTTTGTAAGTGAAGCTCAGCGTAACATTCCCGTGCAATATGCTCGTGGAGGTTCGGGAAAGGTTTCCTCGGTTCTTCCTCTTCGAGTGAATCTTGGAGGTATGATCCCAATCCTTTTCGCGATGTCACTCTTGGTTACTCCTGGACTATTTGCTCAATTCTTTGTTAGTGCAAGTACTCCATGGGTAAGCTCTCTCGCGCAAGCGATTGTTAGCTTCTCGAGTAACGTTGGAGCTTATGGTGTTGCACAGTTCATCCTTGTTGTGTTCTTCACGTTCTTCTACGCATCTATCATTTTCCGACCTGACCAAGTAAGTGAAAACTTGCAAAAACAGGGAGGATTCATTCCCGGTGTTCGTCCCGGAGCACATACGGTTACGTATTTGCAATGGGTTATGAACCGAATTCTCGTTGTTGGCGCAGTGTTCCTTGCGACACTTGCAGTTCTTCCAACGATTGTTCAAGCAATTACAGGAAATGCGCTTTTCGCGGTTGGTGGATCTTCGGTGATCATCGTTGTTTCGGTGGTTATCGATGTCGTTAAGCAGGTTGAAGCACAGCTCTCCATGCGCTCATACGAGGCATAAACTAAAAACAACCCTTTCGAGGGTTGTTTTTAGTTTTGTGTCATGCGTCGAAGAATTTCTTCTTTGCCAACGGCGCCTTCTCGAAGGATAGTAATGTCTCCGTTGGGGGTTATTGTGATAACGGAGGATGGAGGTTTTTCTTCTTGAATTCCGCCATCAACGATGAAGGGAATGTTTGGGAAGTATGCATGAGCCATCTCTTTTGAACACGCAGGAGGATCTCCGGGGGTATTTGCACTCGACGTTGCAAGGGGGCCGGTTATGCGCAGAAGTTCTATAAGCTCAGGTGGTCCAAGGACAACTCGGCACGCATTGCTTCCTGTGTGTTGCGCGAGTATGGGGTTGTGCGTATTGGTAAGTACAACACTTATAGGCCCTGGCCACACAGGGCGCGCTCGAGAGAGCTCCTCAAGAGAAAAACCTAGTGAGAGAAAATCTTCCCACGATGCCGCGATAAGTGTTCCTGGTTTTCGTTCGCGATGTTTTTGCGCGTAAAGCTCGCCGATAGCCTTTGAACTTTTTGCGATACACACAATGCCGTACACCGTGTCGGTGGGGATGATGCCGACATTTTCCGCAAGGAGGAGTTGTGCGGCTTCTGAAAAAGAAACAATGGGAAGCATAGACGGATACATCCTAAAAAGATACCAACATCTTCGCAAGAGCTCCCTCTGTTCGGAAGGGGTTTTTTTGTTTAGCATAGATGCGTATGTATAAAATCCTCCTCCTCGGTCCACAGGGTTCAGGCAAGGGAACACAAGCGGCTTTACTTTCGCAAAAACTCGGCATTCCAGCGCTTTCCATGGGACAGCTTCTTCGGGATGAGATTGATCGTGGGGGGATGATTGCCGATCGCATCCGTGATATTGTTCATGGAGGTGGTCTTGTTGGTGATGATGTTGCAATTGTTGTTCTTGCTAAGCGACTTCAGGAACCTGATGCGCAAATCGGGTATATTCTTGATGGTTTTCCAAGAAACGAGGAGCAATTCGCGGCGTACGATGCTTACGATCAACCAACACATGTTATTGTTCTGGACCTTGAAAAAGATCGTGCAATGGATCGAATAACCCACCGCATGCGTACCGAGCAACGCGTAGACGATACGCCGGAAGTTATTTCTAAGCGTCTTGCACTTTATGACGCCGAAACGATTCCTATGCTTGAACGTGGCTATGCTACCCGAGGAATCGTGCATCACGTTGATGCAAGTGGAACCATTGCTGAAGTTGCCGAGCGTATTCACCGTGTGTTAGGATAGTTTCTTATGGCACTCATCAAAACAGCGGAAGAAATTCAAGCCATGCGAGAGGGTGGAAAAATCCTTTCCGACGCGCTTGCATGTGCAGTTCGCATGGTTCGTCCGGGAGTCTCGCTCAAGGCACTTGATGTATGTGCCGAAGAGTACATGCGTTCACAGGGCGCGACGCCATCATTTAAGGGATATAAAGCCGGCGGAGGAATTCCATTTCCTTCAACGGTTTGCATTTCGGTAAACGATGAAGTTGTTCATGGTTTAGGAAATCGCGAGCGCATACTTGCTGAGGGGGATATCGTTGGTTTGGATATTGGATGCTGGTACAAGGGAATGTGTACCGATATGGCGGTAACCGTTCCTGTTGGGGCCATTTCTGCGGCTCGCAAGAAACTTCTTGGATTAACGCGCGCATCGCTATATGCAGGTGTCGAGCGTGCACGTGTTGGTCTTTCTACGCGCGACATTGCGGCGGCCATTCAGGGGGAGATCCCTCGGGGATATGGAATTATTAAGTCGCTTGTTGGACATGGTGTTGGTCATGCGGTGCATGAATCTCCTCATGTTCCAAACTTTGTGAGCAATGCCTTCCCTAAGGTGCCTCTTCGTTCTGGAATGTGCTTAGCTCTTGAGCCAATGATTACTCGAGGAAGTGATGAAGTTGATCTTTCTTCTGATGGGTGGACGCTTGTTACTGACGATGGAAGTGACGCGGCTCACTTTGAGGTGACCATTGCACTGCATGAAGATGGTCCGGAAATTCTTACGCCTGAACCTTCTGAAGTAACGGCATATTATGAAACGCGGTGATCTTGAGGGACTTATTCTTCTTGGGGGAGTTCTCCTTATATTTATTGGTCTTTGGTTTGGAGCAAGAAGTGTATCGAAGACTTCGGTGACATCTTTTGGTCCGGTAGAAGTTACTGGAACCGAGCTTGCGCTAACTCAGGCAAATTCTTCCGAGATCACATTTTCGGCATCAATGATGGCGCCCGGTTTTGTTACGCTTCATGAGGCAATGGGGGATATTCCTGGTTCCATCGTAAGAACTTCCGAGCTTCTTTCGGAGGGGGTTCACGATGTGCGCTTTTCCTCGTCGGCATCATTTGATCGCGATTATATTGCGCTGGTTATTAAAGATGACGGTGATGGGGTGTACGAACCCGGGGTCGATCGTCCAGTTATGAGTAACGGGGTGACGTTGCGAACTCTCGTATCTTGGTAAGCGTGTGAAGTATCTTGGAATTGATTACAGCGCTCGTCGTATTGGACTCGCCCTTGGTGAGGATGTTTCGCGTCTTGCAGTTCCGCTGTTGGTGATTGAGGGGGGATCTGAGGGTGAGCGAAAGCTATGTCAGTTGATAAAAGACGAAAGTATCGATGCCTGTGTTGTAGGTATTCCACTTCCCGCAAAAGGACAGGATGCGTATCAGTATCATCGAGTTCGTGACTTTATTGCTCGTTTACGCGGCTACATTGCCCCACGTCCGCTTTATGAAGTTGATGAAAGTTTTACAACTCGATCAGCTGTTCGCTTGCAAGAAGAAGCCGATGGAGGAAGAACTGCGGAAACTGATGCCTTAGCGGCGATGCTTATTTTGCAAGAATTTTTTGATACTCAGGCGTGACATTTTTATGTGGTCCGCGCAGAAAGATGAGGCAATTGTTCTTGCGGTTTTTCCTTGGAAAGAAGCTGATAGAAGATATGTTGCGCTTACGAAGCAATTTGGAAAAATTGAGTTCATTGGAAGAGGAGCCTCAAAGGGAAGGGCTAAGTTAGCGTCACATCTTGAGCCGTGTGCAAAGGTAAATCTTGAATTGATTGTAGGAAGATCTCAGACAACAGTTATCGGCGTTGAGAGGGTGAATACCTTTTTTAGCATTCATCAAACTTTGGAATATCGTCTCCTTGTAGAGACGACCTCAATCATGCTCTGTAGAGTGCTTTACGATCGCTCTCCCGACCTTGAACTGTATCGTGCATGTGAGGAGTTTCTTGAATTTCTTGATACACAACGCTTCACATCATCCAGTAGAACGTTGTTTATTTGGGGATCATTTTTTTTGAGAGTTCTTTCGCATCTTGGATACAATCTTGAATTACACGCTTGTCTTGATTGTCGAGAACGTATTCAGCCACTCGCATTTCGCTGGCACGATATTCGTGGGGGGCTTTTGTGTACGGAGTGTTTTTTGCGTGCTCCTGAACAGGTTGCAACAGCAAGGCTTATGCAAGAAGAAGCGGTGACGATGTTGCGTTTTGCAAGAGGTGCTTCGTATAAAGATCTTCTCAAGGCACCCTTGCGAGGTGATGAAGTTGTGGCATTTTCTGAATGCATTCACGATATGTTACGTCTCCACGTTCCGGGCTATGGAGATACTCCGTACTGGGAATACGCCATGTTGGGCTGGGGTAGCGATTCGCTTCTTCCAAGGAAAACCGAAGATGAAGTCTCTTAATAAAAAAACAGCCCGAAGGCTGTTTTTTTGCACTCTAGAAAAGATCTTCAAGAGAATCTACCGAGAAGTATGCGTCGGTGTGATCGAAGTCGCTTGAACTGTCGATGCTCTTACCAATCTCGTAGTTTCCGTACAAAGAATCTGGAAGTTCGATAACGTAATCTGCCCAGTCGGATCCGTAGTCAGACTTTGCGAGAGACTCGGTTTCGTAGTGGCGGAGAACGTTTGGAGCTTCAATTGCGTAAACCTTGGAGCTCGTAAGGAACTTCACAAGAACGCTTCCTGGGCGAAGGGTAACGTTATCTCCAAGAGCAATGTCAGACATGGTGTCTTCGTCGATCTCGATAACATCATCGAAGTCGCTGTACCAAGAGTAGAAGGTTGCTTCGTTAGGGAAGGTGTGGCGCTTGCCATCCTCTCCGTAGTAGTACACAGCCTTACAAGGATCGTTTACTCCAGGGTTTGATCCACACTCCATCTTAATAAGTTCACCCATGTATCCTTCGTATTCATCTTCATCGTACACCTTCACGGTAACGCTCGTTCCCTTGTCGGTATTTCCGCGGGAATCTTCACAGTATGCGTATGCGGTGTAGCTTCCGTTCTTGGAGAACTTGTAGGAAGTCTTGAATTCGTCATTGCTGTACTCGGACATACGCTTTACCTTGTCGCCATCAACGTAGAGGTCGCAGTAGTCAACAGTGTAGTCAGCATCAACTTCAACGGAGAACGTTGTTGATTCGTCTTCAACGGCGGTTGTTGGACTTACTTTTCCAACAGAGATAACGCCATTGTTATCATCTTCGCTTTCAACGTCTACAGTGATTTTCGTTCCTGTATCAACGTTGCCGTCTTCATCCTCACAAACAGCGTAAACGGAGTAGTCGCCATCATTGCTGAAGGTGTAATCTGCCTCGAATTCTGTTTGACTCGAATTGGTTTCATCCATGGTCGCTACCTTCTTTCCATCAACGTAGAGATGGCAGTAGTCGATATCGTTATCAGCTTCAACGTCGATAGAGAAGGTTACTTCCTCATCTTCAGTTGCAGAGCTTGGGCTTACCTTGCCAACCGAGATATCGTCGTTGTTAGATACAACGTCTTCATCAACGGTGATGGTGCGCTCGTTTCCCTTGAATGCATTACCGTATTCATCGATACATGCAACGTAAGAGTCGTAAACACCATCGTATTCAAAGGTGAAATCTGTGTAGAACGTAGATCCATTCTGCGTCATGTCGTCGATTTCAACGTCGTTAACGTACCATGCACAGTCAACATTCGTGTTGCCTGAAACGGTTACAGAGAAACGTGTTTCCTCGTCGAGCTCTGCGGAGGTAGGAGATACCGTAGAAATCGTCGTTTCGGTTACCGTTGTTCCAATGTTGAATACGATATACGTAGTTGCATTGGGAGACATGCGGTCGGTAACGTGAGAGCGAACGTAGAAGGAGTGCCATCCAAGATCAAGTTCTGGGGTGGTGAAGGAAAAGGTGTTTCCTACGCTCTTCCAGTCGGTTCCGTCGATAGCGATGGAATACCAAGAAGCGTTATCTCCAGCATTCCAGGTGAATGTTGGGGTGGTGTCGTTTCCGTACACTCCGCTAAGAATGGTGAGGTTCTTTACCTCGCCAACTTGCGCGTAGTTTGCTGCAAAGGTGTTTGCAACAGGGAGGAGGGATTGCACGGCCAAGAAGCTAAGTGCAAAAAGTCCAAAAAGAGTTTTCTTCATAGAGTGTTAAAATTCTTAACGGATCACTGTAGCATAAAAATCGCTATTTGTCAAGTACGATAGGGTATTTTTTGGCGAATTCTTGCTAAATTTTGGTGATAAATCTCTTTTTTTGAGGACTTGCACCTTTTTTTTCTGGTTGCTATAGTTTCCTCAGAGACGCTTGAGGCGACTTGAACACCGCCAAGTCTAAGGAAGAACGCGTACTAGCTGCGCAAGTAGAACCTTACGGGATCCGCCCGTTATTGCGGAAAATGAAGAAGTTTTAAGGTTTTTCTTAAAACAAGTAAGGTGGCACCGCGATAGCATCGCCCTTACATCACCATAACTTTTGCAGTTGTGGTTGTGTAAGGGTGATTTATTTTATACGTTCCTCTACAATATTTTATGTATACAACAATACGACAGTTAAAAGATGCTGTTGGAAAAGAGGTGCATTTGAAGGGGTGGGCATATAACTTCCGTTCAAGTGGAAAAATTTACTTCCTTCAGCTTCGTGATGGTTCCGGTTTTGTTCAAGTGGTTTTTAGCGCGCATGATCTTGCTCCGGAAATGTGGGATCAGCTTAAGAGTTTAACCCTTGAGTCTTCGGTTGAGGTTCGTGGATATGTAAAGGAAGAGCCTCGTGCACAGGGGGGATATGAAATTCAGGGAACGATGATTATTCCCGTACACATCAATACCGAAGAATATCCTATTGGAAAAAAAGAACACGGTCCCGAGTTTCTTTTTGATAATCGAGATCTTTATCTTCGTTCACAGACGCCTTGGGCGGTTCTTCGCATTCGTGATCGAGTATTCTTTTCGATTGAGCAGTTTTTTCATGAAGAAGGATTCATTCGCTTTGATACGCCCGTTCTTCAGCCAACGAGTTGCGAAGATACCACGCAACTTTTTACGGTAGATTACTACGGTACGCCAATGTATCTTTCGCAGTCCGGCCAGCTTTACAGTGAGGCGGGAATTATGGGCTTTGGAAAAGTATACGACTTTGGTCCTGTATTTCGAGCTGAAAAGAGCAAGACTCGTCATCACCTGAGCGAACTTTGGATGATGGATGCGGAAATGGCGTTTTACGATCAGGTCATGAACATGGACGTGCAGGAGCGCATGGTGAAGAGAATTGTTGGAGATGTTTTGCGTGACTGTCGTGTTGAGTTAGCAATTCTTGGACGTGATACAACGATCTTGGAGAATCTTGTGAGCACGCCGTTTATTCGCAAGACGCATGCCGAAGTAAAGGCTGAACTTGCCGCCGATGGACTCGCGGTAGATGCACTTGATGACATGAGTACAGAGGAGGAGATTTACTTGGGTGAAAAGTATAAGTTACCCGTCTTTATTACGGATTATCCTGCGGCGGTAAAAGCGTTTTATATGAAGCGCTTCACGGATGATGCTGGAGTTCTTCGCGCAAGGTGCGCTGATCTTATTGCGCCGGAAGAGGGAAGGGAGATTATTGGAGGCAGTCAGCGCAATGAAGACTACGAGCAGTTGCGTCAGGAAATTATTGACCGAGGTTATCCCCTTGAAGAATACGAATGGTACTTGAATACAAGAAAGTTTGGATCTGTGCCTCACAGTGGGTTTGGCATTGGACTCGAGCGTACGGTTCGTTGGATTACCGGCGTGCATCACATTCGTGAAACGATTCCGTTTGCAAGAATGCTTAACAGAAACCGACCATAATTTTTCTTATATACCTATGAAAAATAGAATACTCGCCGCTCAACTTCCTGAATTTCTTGGTCAAGAAGTGATTCTTGCGGGTTGGCTTTCAAACTTGCGCGATAAAAAACATTTTGGTTTTGCACTCCTTCGTGATCGAACGGGAATTGCGCAGGTTGTTTTGGAAGCGACGCATCTTGAGCAATTGAAGGGATTGCAATTGGAGACGGTTATTAAAGTCAAAGGGCTAGTCAAAGAAAAGCAGTCAAAAGATCCTTCGGTTAAAGAAGCGGAAGTTCAGTGTACTGAGCTTGAAATTCTCTCTCCGGTAACCGAGCCGGTTCCTGTTGAAATTGCAAAGCCGGATATTGATGTTCAGCTTGAAACGCTCCTCGATAATCGTGTTGTTACACTTCGCCACCCAAAACAACGCGCGATTTTTAAAGTGCAAGCGGCGCTTGTAAAGGGGTACCGTGCATATATGGAGCGTCAGGGCTTCACGGAAATTATGTTTCCTATTCTTGCAGGCGCGGCAAGCGAAGGCGGTGCGGAATTTTTTAAGGTTGACTACTACGGACGCGAAGCGACGCTTACGCAGTCGGCACAGCTGTACAAGCAAATCACCATGGGAGTATATGAAGGTGTGTATGGAGTTTCGTACTCATTTCGCGCTGAGAAGTTTGCGACATCGCGCCACCTCACGGAGTTTAATCAATTAGAATTTGAGATGGGTTTTGTTGAAGACATGGATGAAGTCGTTTCGCATGCCGAGGGATCTATTCGGGAGATGGTTGCGACGGTTGAGCGCGATTGTGCTCGAGAGCTTGCATTGCTTGGGGTAACACTTCCTCCGCTTGGAACTCGATTCCCAAGAATTTCTTTGAAAGATGCACTTCTTGCGTACAAAGAAGAGGGTGGCGTTGATGAAACGCATGAACCGGATCTTTCTCCGGCGGGGGAGCGTTGGCTTTCAACAGTTTGGGGTCCAAAGCATTATCAGTGTGGCTTTATTGTTGTTACGGATTATCCAACCAAGAAGCGTCCATTTTATGCGTTGCGTGATCCAAAAAATCCTGAAAATACTATCACGTTTGACCTTATTGGTTTTGGCAGTGAGATTATTTCAGGCGGCATGCGCGTGAATCGCTATGATGACCAGGTGCAGGCAATTAAAGATAAGGAATTAGATCCTGCACAGTTCGAGGACTACCTCATGATGCACAAGTACGGCATTCCTCCCGAGGGTGGTTTTGGTATGGGTCTTCAACGGTTGACGCAGAACCTTCTTGGGCTTGCAAATGTAAAAGAAGCGACGATTTTCCCTCGTGACGTTCAGCGTTTGCGACCATAGGTATTTATGCCGTTTTCTTTGGATCAAGAAGAATTTCAAGGACCGCTCGCATTACTACTTTCGCTTATTCAGGAGCGAAAACTTGAAATTACCCGCATTAGCTTAACGAAAGTCGCTGATGCGTTTCTTGAGGCTATCAAGGCGCGTAATCTTTCCGAGGAAGAGATGGCGGATGCGCTGGTTATTGCGGCGCGTCTTATTTACCTTAAGACCAAAGAGCTTCTTCCGTACCTTGCACTTCCTGAAGAAGATCATGAAGTTGATCGATTGCAGGACACCCTGCGTGCCTATGAGCAGTTTGTTGCCGCGGCAAAACGCTTACAAGCGCAGTGGGGAACTGCCGTTTCATACCAAAGAACTCAACCCCGTGTACGAAGTCGTGAGAACTTTCTTCCGCATCCAAGTTTGCGTCCAGAGGTTCTTCATGAGAGTTTTTTGCGGGTTCTCAAAAGACTGGCTCCATTCTTTGCCCTTCGTCAACAGAGAGTGCGAAAAACGCTTTCCCTTGAAGAGCGTTTGCAGGGACTTCGAGATGCTCTTCGCGCTCGCGGAAAGATGGCGTTTCGTGAAGTTATTGCGCAAACGCCAGATCGTGAAGATGTTGTTGTGCAGTTTTTGGCTCTCTTAGAGATGTGGAAGCAGAAGGAGGTTCATGTTCTTCAGGAGGCATCATTTGGTGATATTATCCTTGAACGCGTTGTATAACTATGGAACTCACTTCACGCGCGATAGTAATTCAGGCCCTACTTTTTGTTTCGCAAGGGCCTGTGTCACTTGGCAAACTTGCTCGCGCTTCAGGATATTCACCGGAGGATGTTCGTGATGCGCTCGAGAATCTTCGCGGGGCCATGAATGGAGATCATTCCGGAATCCACGTCTTTGAAGGATCTGATGGATGGTTTTTGGGGACGCACCCCGGATGTTCTGAGGTAATTCAAGCGTATACAAGTGATACACCTTCTGAACTTTCTCGCCCGGCACTTGAGACCCTGACGGTTATTGCGTATCGCGGTCCTCTTACGCAACCTGAAATTGAAGCAATTCGAGGTGTACACTGCTCGTTGATTTTACGCAATCTTCTCATGCGAGGACTTATTCTTGAGAAGTATGAAAAGGAGAAGAGTGCCGTGGTGTATACTCTATCGTCAGACACCCTTCGTTATCTTGGTGTTCATCGTATTGAAGAGCTTCCTGACTACGAGGCATTTCATCAGCATGAACACGTAAATACGCTTCTTGGATCCTCTTCGCCTCCACTATGTTAGAGAAAATTGTCGCAGAAATGACGCTTGCACTGCTGATGTTTCAAGCTACGCAAGTTGATGTTTCCGCATTCATGCCGCATGCCATATCGTCGCCAACGCTTCCCGTTGCAGGCTTTTCTCTCTCACGACGCGAGTATCTTCCACAAGCAAATAGTCGCATAAGACTCCCCGAGAAAACTGACATTGCGGCCGCTGAAATTATTACGAGTGCGCGAAGCGTTGCGGTTCTTGATGGCGCCTCTGGAATGCTATTGTATGGAAAAAATCCTGACACTCCTCGTGCCATTGGAAGTATTACCAAGCTCATGACAGCGATGGTGTTTCTTGATACAAAGCCAGATCTTACGCGGAGCGTCGTACTTCTTCCTGATGACTATCTTGCAGGGGGAAGGGTGTATCTTGCATATCGTGATGAGCTCATGCTAGGCGACGTGCTTCGCGCGAGCTTGGTTGGATCGGATAATACTGCAACGCAGGCGCTGGTACGCTTTTCAGGACTTTCTCAGGATGATTTTCTCGCGCGCATGAATGCAAAGGCTCAAGAAATCGGCATGGAGCAAAGCACCTTTTCCGATGTTAGTGGGCTTTCGGGAGAAAACCTCTCCACTGCTCGCGAAGTAAGCCTTCTCTTACTTCGTGCAAAAACATACCCTGAAATTCTTTCACGAACACAGCAGGATCATGCGCTGATCACGCAAGCTTCAGGATTCACTGTAGATATTCCTTCGACGAATAGTCTTTTTCACACGGCATTTCTTTCCTCGGGATTTTCACTCATTGCAGGGAAGACGGGTTTTATTCCCGAGGCTGGTTATTGCTTTACAGGGGCTTTTTTGCATGATGGGCACGAAATTTTTACAACGGTCCTTGGAGCTGAAACAAAAGATGCGCGTTTTTCTGATGCGGCAAATGTTACGGATTGGATAACGCAAATTTATACATGGCCATCGTCGTCGCTATGATCATTCCTTCGTGGGCGCATATTGTAGCCTTAAGCATGGCTCCTATCACGGAATATCAACTTGCTATTCCTATTGCGATAACAACATACGGATATTCTCCTTTTGTAGCATACGTACTTTCGGTTGCGGGATCATTTATTCCTTTTTTTCCTTTGTATTTTGGATTTGCATCCGCGAGAGATCATGTTGCTCGTGCCTTCCCTCGTCTTGTTGCACCGTTTGACATGCTTTTAGCGAGGGCGCAAAAAAAAGTTCAAGGAAACTATGATCGCTACGGAGCAATTGCGCTCTTTCTTGCGCTGGTCGTTCCTTTTCCACTTACGGGCGTTTGGACGATGACACTTGCAGCGGTTGCGTTAAAAATTCCTAAACACTCCGCGGCGATCTCGATATTTCTTGGTCTTTTGTGTGGCGCACTTCTTGTTACGTTGGCGTCACTTGGTATCGTGAGCTTTTTCTAGAGGATGACGTAATGTGTGAGTAGTGCGATAAAAATAGCTTGAGCGGCGAGCGCGTACGAAAGTCGAACATCACCCCATGTTCGTGAAATGCAGTCGTGAAAAAAGAAATGCACGGCAAATATTTTCTTTAAAAGAGTATTTCTTGGAAAAAGCTCTTTAAGGGCAACGCAGAAGTCGGGGAGAACACTTCCAATAACCGCAGAGGAAAATGCTAAAGATCCTGTGGTGTGTTCTGCTTGCGTGGGGAGTATGAGCATGAGGAAGATGATGGCGGTTGCGGCGTCTAGGGTCACGTAAGCCATTCCTGCACGTTTTTTTCTTAGCACACGGTAACTATCGGCGAGTTTATTGTCTCCGTGGGGAATGATGTCAACGAGAAAATGTGATGCAAGGGCGAGTGCAAAACCAAGAAGGGGATTGCCAATGCATGATCCAAGAGCGGCGCCAATTGCCGCATGCGTGGTAAGTGTCATACAGAATGCGAAAAAGTATAGCACGCTTTCTTTCTTGGGAAAAGGTTTACTTGCGTCAGTTTTTGCTTCGTGCTACACTCTCACCGCCTATCCATCGCAGGGTGGAGCAGCCAGGCAGCTCGCCGGGCTCATAACCCGGAGGTCACAGGTTCAAATCCTGTCCCTGCAACCAAAAAATCCCGAAGTATCTTCGGGATTTTTTATATAGAGAATGTTATTTAAGATGATAATAAAAAATCCTCTCACATGAGAGGATTTTTTGGTGACTAGGGTGGGACTTGAACCCACGACCTAAGGCTTATGAGTCCTTCGCTCTAACCAGCTGAGCTACCCAGTCATAAAGTGCGGAAACCGCTATGGTGCCTTGGGAGGGACTCGAACCCTCAATCCATTGCTGGAAACGGATTTTGAGTCCGTCGCGTATACCAATTCCGCCACCAAGGCATGTGCACGCAGGGAGTATACCGTGCAGATGCGGGGAAAAGTATAGCAAGACGCGGGTGTTTACGCAAGAGTATTTTATGTGGACGGAATCGGTGTTTTTCTTTTCCTCTCGTGATACGATAGTGCCAACTATGGCACAGGTGGTATCCGTGGTAAATCAAAAAGGTGGTGTTGGAAAAACAACAACTTCGGTGAATCTTGCGGCATTTTTGTCGCATTTTGGAAAACGCGTTCTTCTTGTAGACCTTGATCCTCAGGGAAATGCGACAAGCGGACTCGGTCATGCTCCCAATGATGTTCTTGGAACATATGAAGTACTCATGGGGTCAAAGCAGGCGAGTGACGTTGTACTTGATACGCCTCATGAGCGTCTTTTTCTCTTGGCGGCAAATCCAAACCTCGCAGGAGCGCAGGTGGAATTAGTCAATGAGTTTAATCGTGAACGACGTCTCAAGCAAGCTCTTGATGGCTTGAGTGAGTCGTACGATTACGTTATTATTGACAATCCTCCATCACTTGGACTTTTGACGGTTAACGGACTTGTTGCTAGTCATAGCGTTCTTGTTCCTGTGCAGGCTGAATACTACGCTTTGGAGGGACTCGGTCAGCTCCTCCAAACGGTACAGCTTATTCGCCAGCATCTTAATGAAAAACTTGAAATTCGCGGGGCGGTTATTACCATGTTCAATCCTGTCGCAACGCTCTCTCGTCAAGTTTTGGAAGAGATGTATCGTCACTTTCCTGGGAAAATTTATCGTTCAGTAATTCCTCGAAGTGTTCGATTGGCTGAGGCTCCAAGTTTTGGAAAAACCATTCTTCACTACGATCCATACTCAAAAGCGGCGAAAGCTTATGAGCGTCTTGCTCGTGAATTTCTTGAGCGTGAACAGGATGATCAGCCTGTGGCATAATGTGAGAGATATCTATGCAGACTGATAAAATAAAACCCGCTGGTTTGGGTAAGGGTCTTGGAGCTCTTCTTGGTCCTTCACAAAGTTCAACGCAAGCATTTCATGCGGTGACGCAACGTGTTCCATCTCGTGAATCGGAGACTCCAAGCGTTTCCCTCGAAACCTCTTCCGAGGAGGGTTCTCAGGTTCTTCGTACACTTTCTATTCAGGCGCTTCATGCAAATGTTGAACAGCCTCGAACGGTTTTTCATGAGGATGCACTTGATGATCTTGCGGAGAGCATTCGTGAGCATGGCATTCTTCAGCCGCTTGTTGCTATAGAAACCACAGAGGGTCACTATGAGCTTCTTGCTGGTGAACGTCGCTTGCGTGCCGCTAAAAAAGCTGGACTCACTCAAGTTCCCGTTCTTGTGCGAAAGGCGCTTCCTCTTCGCGATAAGCTCATTCTTGCGCTCATTGAAAACATTCAACGTGAAAATCTACACGGTAGCGAAGAAGCTCGAGCGTACGATCGATTGGTGCATGAATATGGTCTCTCGCATGAAGAAATTGCTCGAAGAGTAGGGAAGAGTCGTTCGCTGGTGAGTAACACCCTCCGTCTTCTTGAGCTTGATAGCGACATGCTTTCAGCTCTTGAAGAGGGTCGCATTACAAAAAGTCACGCGCGTACTCTTCTTGCGGAGCCAGTTCCCACGCTACGCAGAACGCTATTTGCAAAAATGCTACAGGGGGAGGGAATGTCGGTTCGTGAAGCTGAAATTCGTACCACAAGACGCCTTCATGGCGAGCGTACAAAGGGTATCAAAGATCCCAACGTTCTTGCGCTTGAAAGAAATCTTCGGGAAAAATTGGGGACAAAAGTTGCACTTGAACATCGTGGAGGGGGAGGACGAGTTGTTATTTCCTATTACTCAAAAGAAGATCTTCGCCGTTTGGTGGGTGAGATTCTTGGAAAAGATGTTGAGATTTCGGGTGGCGATGATGAAGGTATGTATCATGAAGAAGAAAAAGAATAGCGAATCGCTATTCTTTTTTTCCACCAACGGCTCGTTTAACAAAGGAAGACCAGAGGCTTTGCCGAGTGCCCTTTAACGCATCTTTTATTTTCTGTTTTGCATGACGAGTTTTTACAAAGCTCAGCCAATCTTCGCTGGGATATTTTCGTTGTTTATCGGTAATAATTTCACAAAAATCTCCCGATCGTAATGCGTGAGAAAGGTGGCGAAGCTCTCCGTTGACACGAGCCTGCGTTGCTTTATTGCCGATTTCGGTGTGAATAGCGTAGGCAAGGTCAATGGGCGTTGAGTCTTCGGGAAGATCGATGACGTCGCCACGTGGAGTGAAGACGAAGATTCGATCTCGGAACATGTCGAGCTTAAAGTCGGCAAGTTCTTTCATGAAGTCAGCAGTAGAGAGTTCTTTTTGAATAACCGCAAGCTCTTCCATCCAGTGAACGTGTCGATCATCAGCGGTTTTTCCCTCCTTATATTTCCAGTGAGCCGCGACACCGTACTCGTTTTCTTCGTGCATTTGCAGGGTGCGAATTTGAAATTCAAGAATAGCTTTTCTATCGTCAAAGACCGTTGTGTGGAGAGATTGGTAGCCGTTAGGTTTTGGTTGAGCGATGTAGTCTTTAATGCGTCCGGGGAGCGGGGTGTACATGCTGTGCAAAACTCCCAGCGCGGCGTAACACGAAGGAATATCAGGAACAACAACGCGAAGCGCCACGATATCGTACACTTTACTCATGTCACCTTTATAGCGGTCTAGCTTTCGTTTAAGGCTATAGCAATGTTTTACGCGTCCGTGAACATCAATAAAGCTAATGTTGTGCTTTTTGAGTTCATCCTGCACTGCGTGGAGTGCTCGATCGAGTGAGGGCCCGAATTTTTTTACGCGCTCCTCAAGAAGATGTTGTGTCCAGCTATAGCCCTTTGGATCGAGATACTTAAAAGCGTAGTCTTCAAAAAGACCGCGGTACTCTCCCATACCCAAGCGATTTGCGATGGGTGCATAAATTTCGAGCACCTCTTGCGCTATGCGCTTTCGTTTATTTTCGGGAAGCGCATAAAGCGTCTCGAGGTTGTGAAGTCGATCGGCGAATTTAATAAAAATTACCCGTACATCTTCCGCCATTGCAACGAACATTTTACGAAGATTTTCCGCGTAACGCTCCTCGCCTCGATATTTTACTTTTCCAAGCTTGGTAATTCCTGCAACCATGTGTTCGATGTCTTCATCGAATGCTTCTCGAATATCTTCGAGGGTTTTTTCGGTATCTTCGGGAACGTCGTGCATGATGCCTGCGGCAATGACATTGCTGGGGAGTTTTAGTTCTATGAGCTTTTTTGCAACCTGCGTGCAATGCGAAAAATACGGCTCTCCTGTATGTCTGGTTTGTCCAAAGTGAGCCGCTTCCGCAAAGGTGTATGCACGAGAGATTAGTTCAACATCGGCCGGTGTGTATCGGTCGTCAAGGGATGTGAGCAGATCGTTCAATGGTATAAGCATGAAAAAAACATACTCCCTCAGAGAAAAAAGGTAAAGAGCATTGTGTTACACTATAGACATTCTATGTCATCATCTTCTCAACTTAACGTTCTCGACGATGCGAGAAAGTACGGAGAACGCCTTGCTCAATTGCTTCAACACTCAGGAATTCCTGAGGACACGCAGGGAGCGATTGCGGTGCTTGTTCCTCGCATGAGCATTGAACAGTTACAGCTTCTTGAAAAAGTTCTTCTTGAGCATCTCAACCGCCAACAGCAGTCAGTTCTTGAAGATGTCATTCTTGAAATCAAGGCGCAGATGATGCGTAAAGATCTTGCGAACGCGGGAACTATTCACGCGGCACATGCATCGCTTGATGCGCTTGAAGATGAACTTAATGCTCTTGAAAGAGCAGGTGGAAAACGTAATTAATTGTATGCCTGAGAAAATAGAAATAGGAAATGATCATTCTGCGGGTAGTACCAAGCAAATGCCTAATCTTAGGGAGATGGGCGGGATCTCCAGCCAACAGGGGCAGGGAATGTCACAAGCAGAGTGGGATGATCTGATGACCAGGTTCGATAATGCGGCTCTGTCGGAAGAAAAGAGGCGGAAAGGTAGTCGTGAGAGCGTTGTGGAGGGTATGATTTCAGATCGGGATCAACCCGCTCCACCTTCTCCGGAGAATATCATCATTGAAGAGGCTCGCATGCTGAATAAGCAGGATAGTCAGAACGATCAGAAACCTTCTATTGTTGATGTTGAACTTGATGAGGATGGTGCGGAATTCTTGGAGAAAAAGGCACTCAAAGAGATGATTAATCGACTCATGGAGGATGATGATCTTTGGTCTAAAGAGGCTAAAGAGGCTAAAGAGGTGGGGGATCGAGGCACTATGATGGAATGGATTCGAGAAGGGAAGGATTCTGTTATGGTACCACATAACACGATTGCCGATCTGAAAGGTAGCTTGTCAGAGTTTCTTAGTGAAAAAGGACTGCGGATGTTTGCTGAGTGTGAGGTTGTAAAAAATCTTTTTCACGAGCTTTCTCAAGATAAGGAAAAGTTTTTTTTGCAGTTTGCCAGGACGCTTAATGATAACGCCTACAAGGCGTCTATTGCGGATATTCAGAATGAGCCATTTTCACGTATAAAAGAGGTGCTTTCTGACTCGCTTACCGAAGACGGCAAGAAGCTTCTTGAGAAGTATGAAGGTGAGCTTGAGAGAGTTTTTCGGGTCTCGAGTTCGAAGGCAACGCTCCCTCAAGAAAAACAAATTTCACAGCCCATCGCGATCAATCCGGATCGTGAGAAAATTTCTAAGGCTGAGGGGGAAGAGGTTGCGGGGATGATTAATCGGCTTATGTTTGAGGACGATTTGTGGTCATCTCAAGAAAAAATGAGAAAGATTGTGCGTTCCGGAAGAATGAGTCAACAATCAACGGTTGTGGGACTTGAAAATCTGGTATCCGAGTCCCTCTCAGAAAAAGGAAAGCAAATGTTTTTCAATGCCAAAGAGAAGCTTAAAAAAATATCTCAAGATTCTCATTCCAAGACAGAGGATGATTCTTTAAAACTTAATGAGCGGCCGGTCGAATTTCCGGATCAAAAACTTTCTCCCATACGAATTCCTCGAATCGCTGAGTTATCAGAAGACTCTTTGAATAAAGGCGATTCTATCACTATTCCAGACCAGTCAATACCTCCCCGTCTCAGCGAAACAGCGTTACGAATTCCCATCATTCCTCCTGGAGAAGGATTTCCCGTTCAACCTGAAGCTCCAGTTTCAACTACAAGAGATAATCAAACTCTACAAGGTCAGGATCAGGGACCTAATCGTGAGGATAAGTTGGATAATCTTGTGGTACTTCCTCTCCCTGAATCTACAGAGAAAGATAGAGAATCTCTTAAGCGTGCTGAAAATGAGAGGACTCAAAATACTGTTGCGACGATTTTGTATTGGCTCATTACTGATCAACGTGTGTGGATGGGGTTTATTGACACCTCCCATCATCAAGATTTTTACTCAGCAAATCCTAAGACGAGGCTTGACTATATTTTGGATAGACTACAAGGATTGCACGGTAAGGCTCAAATTCTTCCGGCACTCAATAGTATTGGAGATGTAATGGCAAGGCATGCTTCAGAAAGACTCACTGCAATAAAGGAGGATTTTATTTTTGAAAACCCTGCTCACACGCAGATTTTTGTACGCGGCGTGGAAAAAAAGGTGCGTGAAAAACTTCGGAGTGCATCTGAGGCGGGGGCGATTCCTGAACCAAGTCTTGTATTGAAGATGCAGGAGGCGTCATCGGGAGTGTTTAATCGCATGAAGTCGTGGATATCGGGAGCTCGCGAACGTGTTGTTGAAAGTGATGCGTACCGCGTACACGTCAAAGGTGAATACGTCAAATCCGAAAATACTGAGAGTAGAATGGCGTTTCTTCGTAAATGTGTGGGAACGACGATTTTTCAAGGTGTTGGCACGGCGCTTGGTGTAAAGTTCTTTGCGGATCTTCCACGTTTCTTGACACAAATGCACTACACAAAACAAGAGCGTGAAGATATTCTTCGTGTTCTCGAGGGTAGAGCCGATGTAGAGTCTAATGATGTTGAGGGTAAGAAGGTGAAAGAGCTTGAAGACCGTTTCTCTGCCATGGAAGCTCGCATTAAGAGCTCACGATACCTTCAAGAAAATAAAAAGCGAGAAATTCTTGAAAGATTAGGGCATCAGCGGAGTGAGGCGATACGGGATCTTGAAGATCGCGAGCGTGCGTATCAAGCTGAAGTTGCGAGAATTCTCGACCACGAAATTCGTACCCGCGTTTCTGGTGAACAGGTAATAAAGCAAGGTGTCAACACGCTTATAACTTGGGCTATTCCGGGATATACCGCACTGCGAACGCCTGCATATGGCGCTCTTGCTCTTGCGTATCGATATCAAAAAGCTCGAAAGCAGGAAAAATTTGATAAGAAAGAAATCTCTCGCATGGGAACATTGCGTTCCGCTATTATTGAAGGGTTTACCTCGTTCAGTGCTGATATCAAGGGAAGAAACGGAAGGATTTCTCAAGTTGTTGCATTCCAAAAATTTGCACGATTTGCGGGTATTGTACTACCTTCCATTCTTGATAAAAGTGCGACGGAAGATCTGGATGACGGAATTGCAAGGGTTGTTGCTACTCTTGAGAGTAAATTAAGTGATGTGAAGAACGGCATCGAGCATGCGTATAAAGAGATGCGTGATAGTTTTTCACAAGATGCGGATACTGTTCCTATTGTCGAACCTCAAGATCCCACCGATTATGAACCTAAAGAATATCAATCAGGTGATTCGGTAGAACCTGAGGTTGAGTCATCGAGTGAGTCGGGTGAGTCGGACTCCGGTCCTTATGCCGCTGAAGTCACTACGCCCAATGAACCCTCTCCAGACCCTGTACATGGTCTTGATGGTGCGGAGGTTGTTAACATACCGGATGAATACGTTGTGGATTCTGGAGATGGCATCACGCAGGTTTTGGGTCGTACGCTTAATGATATGCGTGAAAGTCTCAACAGCGACGAACAACGCGCATTGAGTAATGGGTACAATTCCGCGCGACTTCTTCGATCCATTGCTCAGCGTGACGGATTGCTCAATTCGTGGTTTTCTAGCAAGGCTATTGACAACATCGCGGTGATTCCCGAGCGTGATAGCGAAGGAGATCTTCACATCACATTCTTTGACAAGTTCACGCGTGAAAAAATTTCTTTAGAAGACATGAGGAAGATGGGCTATATCGAGCCAGCTCCGGACGCAGAATAATGGGTAGGTAATAAAAACGCACATCATGATGATGTGCGTTTTGTTTTTCTTCCACGCAAGTTCTTTGTAGGAGCTTTAGCTTTTTTTGCAAGAAGCTCTTCGGCTTGCGCGAGGGTGATGTGTTCCGGGGAAAGATTCTTGGGGAGTGTGGCATTTATCGTTCCATCGGTAACGTAGATACCGTAGCGACCATCCCTTACGAGAATTTCTTTTCCATCCTGATTTGTACCAAGTCGAGCAAGTGGGGTTTGCGCCCGAGCTTTCCTCTCAACTCCTTCAGTGAAGATCCTGACCGCGTCTTCAAAAGATAAAGTTCTTGGGTCGTATCCTTGTGGAAGTGAGACGTATTGTTTTTCAACAGAAAGATAAGGTCCAAATCTTCCATCGTTTGCAATGAGTGGATTTCCCGATGGGAGAATTCCCAAGGTTCTCGGTAGTGCAAGTGCGCGAAGCGCGTCATCGAGGGTTACCGTATCAAAGAGTGCCTCTTTGGGAAGGCTTGCTCGACGAGGCTTTTCCCCCTCTTCTTTTTCCTCGCCAACCTGTACGTAAATGCCAAATCTTCCCGAACGAAGTATGAGAGGAAGTCCTGTTGCAGAATCATTGCCAAGAACGCGTGACTGTTGAAGTGTTTCACGGGTAAGTTCTTTGGTTTTTTGTGCAATGGTTTCGTGGAATGGTGTGTAAAAACGTTCGAGAACTTCTTGCCAACCAATCTCTCCTTCAGCGATATCATCAAGCTGTTTTTCCATTCCTGCGGTAAATGTGTAGTCAACAATTGAAGGGAAGTGTTCTTGAAGGAGTTCCGAAACAATTCTCGCAACATCCGCAGGATACAGTCGATTATTATCGTCGCGTAAAACATATCCACGATCAATGACTGTTGCGATGGTTGGTGCGTATGTTGAAGGGCGACCAATACCATGCTCCTCAAGAGTTTTTACAAGTGTTGCATCGCTAAAGCGTGCAGGTGGTTCGGTGACGTGCTTTTCGGCAAGAATCTCCTGAGGTTTCCCAAGAATGTCACCCTGTTCAAGCGAGGGGAGAAGCTTATCGTCTGCGGCTTTCCAGACTTTCATGTATCCCAAAAATACCACCGATGCGCCGGTCGCTCGGAAAGTAAGATCTTCCGCCGAAAGATCAATACTTGTGCGAGAAATCTTTGCAGGTGGGAGTTGGGAGGCGATAGTTCTTCGCCAAATAAGTTCGTAGAGCTTTTTTGTGCCAGAATCCTCTGCGGTAAAAAGTTCAGGAGTTAGCGTTGGAGACGTTGGACGAATTGCTTCGTGAGCTTCTTGCGCACCTTTTTTATTGGTTTTATAGCGCACGGGTCCTTTTGCATAAGCCTCACCAAAGGTTTCTCGAAGGTAGCCTTGCGTAGCTTGAAGGAAGTCGTCGCTGAGATTCATGGAGTCGGTACGCATGTACGTAATCTTTCCAGTCTCGTAAAGCTTTTGCGCGAGTGTCATGGTCTGCTTTGCGCTCATGCCAAGGCGATTATAGGCCTCCTGTTGAAGTGTTGATGTTGTAAGTGGTGTCGGACTCTTCTTTTGAACCTCCTTTGTTTCTTTTGCGGAAACGATAAACATTCCTTCGCGTGCAATATTCGCGAGGCTTTCCGCGGTCTTCTCATCGGCGATTTCGGTTTTTTCAAGAGTTTTTCCTGCGCGCGCATGGAGTTTTGCGGGAAACACTTCGCCATCTTTTTGGAAGGTACCTTCAATGCTCCAGTATTCTTGACTTACAAAAGCTTGTCGTTCGCGCTCTCGCTCGACGATCATGCGCACGACAACCGACTGCACGCGTCCCGCCGAAAGGCCTCGACGGACTTTCTTCCAAAGTAGTGGAGAGAGCTCGTAACCAACGAGGCGATCAAGAATTCGACGAGTTTGTTGTGCGTCAACAAGCTTCATGTCGAGCGTTCTTGCATGTGTGAGAGCCTCGGTAATGGCAGTTTTGGTAATTTCATGAAAAGTGATTCGTTGCGTTGCGGCGATGGGAAGTTTTAATACCTCTGCAATATGCCATGCGATAGCTTCTCCTTCTCGGTCTTCGTCGGTTGCAAGATATACCACTGAAGCTTTTTTTGCGGCATCTTGAAGAGCTTTTACCTTGGGCTTTTTATCAACAGGAACCTCGTACGTCGGTGTGAATCCATCATTCACAGCAACGCCAATAGATCGCTCAGGAAGATCGCGAATATGCCCAAAAGAAGAAAGGACTTCGTAGTCTTTTCCAAGAAATTTTGTAATTGTTTTTGCTTTTGTTGGAGACTCAACAATGAGGAGAATGCTCATACAGACACCGAGTGATACGTTCCCTCGCGCAAGGCGACGGACCCTTCAATTTCCCAAATATTAAGAATTCCTGCAACTTTTCCTTCGGGAGCTCGGGTACATTCTACCAGACTATCAAAAGTTTTGGGATTTTGGCAAAGCGCCTGCCAAAGATTGTGATGAAGGTCGCTGGTCATGGTTTGGGGTTCTTTATGCGATTGAACTGGTGTTTTTTGCTCTTTTTGTGGGGAAAAGCCAAGAAAATCTTCAAAAGAAAGGCAAAGATTGGCGCCCTCTTGAAGGAGGAGGTTACAACCTCGACTTTCCGCATCCGTTGTTCTTCCTGGAATGACAAAGACGTCGCGATGCTCTTCGATGCCATAACGAGCGGTAATAAGCGATCCACTTTTTTCTTTTGCCTCACAAAGAAGAATCTTTTCGGCGCATCCAGCGATAATCCTATTGCGAATGGGGAAGTCGTATGACTTTGGCTCGTATTCCGGGGGTCGTTCCGAAATAACAGCGCCCCCATGCGCTTCTATTTCCTGTGCGAGAGCTTTTTCTGACGAGCTCATGTGTGCATGTCCTCCTGCGAGTACGGCAAGAACTGTGCCGCCCTGCTTCAGGCATCCGTGAATTGCCGCCGTGTCAATGCCTCGTGCGAGGCCTGTAATAAGGCCGATATCATGGAGGGCGAGTTGCGCTCCAAAGGCAGAGGCGTGCATGGTTCCGTATGCCGTCGCCGCTCGTGATCCTACGATAGCGTACCAAGTTTTTTTGGGTTGAGGAGTTCTTCCGTAAAGAAGAATTGGTGGCGTGTGAATGGTTCGTAGAAGTTCCGGAAATGCCGCATTATCGCGGTGGGTGACTGTAAGGGAAAGGCGGTCGAGATGGGCAGTGGCCTCAAGAAGGCCCCCGCACGTTCTCCAGTTGAGAAAATTCCATAAAAGATCGTGGGCATTGGGAAAAAACGGGGAAAGCTCAAGAAAATCTCCTTCAAGAAGGAGATGTAAATTGGGAATATGGAGGTTGAGAATTCGTAAAAACCGAGGGGACCACTGGGGAAAGAAGGGAAGTGCGTCGAGTGGGTGATAACTCATGCAAGCGGGGAGCTTGGAGGCATGGGAAGTGTTTGCTCGGTGAGCTTACCACACACAAAATGTGTGAGGTATGTTATGAGGAGTTCACTTCGATCACGAAGAAGATCGAGGTCTTCCGATGGCAATCTTTGAAGAACCCAAGTTTCAAGGGGAATGTGTGAAGGAGGGCTTCCAACGCCTACACGGATTCTCCAGAAAGTTTCAGTTCCAAGTGATGCGATGAGTGACTTGAGACCGTTGTGCCCACCGGAACTTCCTTGAGCTCGTATGCGCAAAGTTCCTGTCTGGAGTGTTGTGTCGTCGGAAATGCAAAGAATTTCTTGAGGATTTACTCGGTAAAATGCGGAAATTTTTTGAACAGCCCTCCCTGAAAGGTTCATGAACGTCGTTGGTTTTATAAGTGCAACGCGATGTCCTTCGATGGTTGCGAGACTTATCCATGCCTCCTGACCAGCATCCTGTTTCCAGGGAGATGCCTCGGGAAGGAGTTTTTGTAAGGTGTCGAGCGCAAGAAAACCCGCGTTGTGGCGGGTTTTTTCATAAAGTGCTCCTGGATTTCCCAAGCCCACGATAAGATGCATAGGTAAGGTTAGTACGTTGTGTGAGATTTTCTTCCAGTTTCTACGCGAATGCGCATAGGGGTTCCGGTGAAATCATAAGCGTCTCGAAGAATGTTTTCAAGAAAACGAAGGTATGAATCCGCGAGAGAATCTTTTCGTGAAAGGTTTACGAAAAGTGTAAACGTAGGAGGGTTTACTCGTGATTGGAAGAAGGAAATAATACGAGGATGTTTGACTCCCTTTCCGCGACTTGGACGATGACGAGCGATTGCTTTTGCGATAAACGCTTTTGACTCTTCGTCGGAGAGTTGTGTGAAGCGCGTTGTAAAAACGTGGTTGATATGCTCAAAGACATCCTGTGCGCGCTGTCCAGTGAGTGCTGAGGTAAAGAGAATCGGAGCGTACTTTAGCTGAGGTAAGAATCCTCGAACGATCTCTTCTTGGTCGTTGATGGTTGTTGGAGTTTTCTTGGGTATGAGATCCCATTTGTTTGCAATGATAACCGTAGAAATGCCTTTTTCAGCAAGAATTCCTGCAAGATGACGGTCTTGCGCGGTAATGCCTCGTGTAATATCAAGGACGAAAAGTGCGACATCTGCACGATCGAGGGTGTCGAGAGTTTTATCAACTCCAATACGTTCAAGCGCGTTTCCTGAGCGCATCATGCTTGCGTGCTTTCGAACTCCGGGAGTATCGATGAACTGATAGAGCGCGCCTTCGTGCTCGAAGAGAACATCATTTGGCTGTCGCGTCGTATGTGGCATGTTTGCGGTAATAAAACGCTTTTCGCCAATGAGTGTATTGAGAAGTGTAGACTTTCCAACATTCGGTTCTCCAAACACAGCAATGCGAATAGGACTCACCGAAGACACTGCAACGGGAGGCTTTCCCGCCTTTATAAGCATTTCGGTTGCTTCTTCGAGGGCATCTCCAACGCCAGTTCCGCGTTTCGCGCTCACGGCAAGCGGTTTGGCAATTGGCCATGCGCGCCATGCTGGCGTTAGAAGACTTGCGCGAAGTTCTTTGTTGTCAGCTTTATTTGCAAGAACGAGCACGGGCTTTTTTAGTGCTCGGACGCGTTGTGCAATGGCAAAATCAACGGGGGTTGGAGGAACGGTGATGTCCACAACGAAAAAGAGCGCATCAGCTTCTTTGATGGCGATTTCTGCTTGCTCGACAATGTGTTTCTCGACGTCATCAAGAACATTCGCGTCTAGACCTCCAGTGTCAATAAGACGAAGCACACTGCCTTTCCAGATACAGTCAGCTTCGAAACGATCTCTCGTTGTTCCTGAAATTTGCGATACAAGTGATTTCTGTTCTTCGATCATGCGATTGAAGAGGGAAGATTTTCCCACGTTTGCGCGGCCGATAATGGCGATGCGAGGAGGATTAGTAGGCATACGATGATGATGATCGAACGAAGTTTTCGGTGTTAGAGCCGAGAATAATAAGGAAATCGGTTGTTGAATCTGCGCGGTAGGCAGAGATGTCTTTTGTGCTCCAGATGACTTGTGGAATGACGTGTTTAGCGGCAAGAGCTCCGGAACTCGACATGATAACGTCGGCCCGCAGGTAGGCTTGAAGCTGGGCAAGCGCTTCGGATTTCTTTCCTTCACTGAAGTCAATAATCGTGGTTTGTTCCCATGAAGTTTCCTTGGCATTTCCCACAGAGGTTACCCTATAGCCCGAGCTTTCAAGAAGCTGAGCGGTTTGAGCCGCGAGACCTGCAGTTGGTGTTCCGTTTTCGACAGCAACTGTAGCTAGTGATATTGCCTGCGTTGTTGGAATCTGTGATCCCGATGGGGATTCTTGCGCGCTACCTGAAGAAGGTGTTGTTGCGGTAAAGATGTGTTCAGCGAGGGATTTAAAGTCTCTCCAATCCTCGTGTTTTGGGAGAAGAACGTAGGCTCCGTTGAGGGTGCTGTTATAGACGAGTCCACTGGATCCGTCAATGACATGGGTTGCCATTGATGTAGTGTTGATATCGTCGATATATTGAGCCAAATCAACCATTTCCCAGAAGGAAAGTGTCGTACTGACATTTTTATCAATCACTGTTGCGATGTTTTGGAGTTTTTTGGGATTCAAGAGGACTCCAAGCGAGAGGAGCTGTTCTCGAACCGCGAGCATGATGTTTTGTTGTCGTGCCGCGCGTGCAAAATCAGAGCCTTCGCCATTGTTTCCGTGGCGAGATCGGGCGTATTTAAGCGCAGTTGCGCCGTTCATGGTCGTCCACCCCTGTGTAAAAGAAAGTGCCTCATAGCGACATGCATAGGGGTATGCGCTTGGATCTTCGGATGGGGGACACTCGGCATCTTCCATGCCATCGATGGGGTATTCGGGATCGGTGAACGATCGTGTAACATAGACGCGAACACCGCCAATGGCGTCGATAAGCTCTTCGAAGCTCGAGAAATCAACTTTTACAGTATAGTCAATGGTTGTAGAAAAAATATCTTCCAACACTGAGGATATGGCATCCATACCGCTTCCTGTATCGTCTTGCTCGGCGTAAGCATGAACGGCGTTAATTTTTCCATAGCCATGACCATCGATGGGAAGCGTGAGATCTCGGGGAATGGAGATCATGCCAACGTTTCCCGTGGATGGTTGAAAGCTGGCGAGCATCATGGTGTCGGTAAGTTGTCCTCCGGCGTGCCCAGCGCCGCCAATGCCAAGAAGGAGAATAGTGATTCGATCATCTGCGGCCGCGTCTGCTGATCGCGATGAAGATCCTACGAGGTGGTGGAGTGAGGAGAATAGGGATGTACTCTTTCCCTCTACTTCACTTGGTGTAGTGTGCGTAATCCCGTACATGCCAGCTCCAAGTGTGAAGGTTATTCCAAGGAATATTCCTATCCACTTTTTTCCACCAAAAATTCTTTTTTTGGGTTCTTGAGGGGGAAGGTCCGCTGATGCGATGTGCACGTGCGAGGGGGTGAGGGGGTTCTCGTGTTTGGGGTCCTCGTGCGGAGTTTGGTGGTGATGGTGGTTGGCGCTCTCAGGCATACGTAATAGAAGAAGTATACCTTATCAGAATATGCCCAAGAGGTATAGTGTTCCGTGATATGATGGAGAAAAATTTTTCTATGCCATCATCATCTCAACTTCTCTCTTGTTGCGAGTCATCCCGTCTTTTTTTGGTAGTTAAGAGCGCTGTATGTTGCGGTGCAGTATTTGCGCTTGCAATGTATGGATATCGCCAATACCAAGAAGCCCGTCTTGTGGGTATTTTGCCACAGTCAGCACCAATGATCTCCCTTCATGCATCTGGAGAAGCAACGATCGCAAGAAACATTGCAACAGTTGATGTTGGTATGACGATTCAAGCGGAGACTCCAAGCGCCGCGCAAGAAAAGGTGAATGTTTTCATGAAGTCATTCACTGAAGCGGTGAAGAACTTGGGAATTACCGACGGCGATCTCGCGACGTCGTCATACAGTGTCTATCCGCAATATCAGTACACTGACGGACAATCCGAGATTGTTGGCTACGAAGCAACACAAATGCTTACGGTAAAGATGCGGGACGCGGACAAGGTGAACGAGGTACTTCGTCAGGCGTCGGCACTTGGTGCAACGAATGTTGGTAGTCTTCGTTTTGAAGCTGAAGATAGAACTGAGGCTGAAAACGAGGCTCGCAGTGAAGCCATCGCTCGAGCTCGACTCCAAGCGGAGGCAATTGCACGCGATCTTGGTCAATCACTTGGCGACGTTCAATCGTATAGCGAAAGTAGCTCGGGGGGTATGTATCCTGTGTACGCCTCGTTTGATATGTACGCAAAAGATTCTTCAGTTCCCGAAGCGACCGCTCCAGATATTGCCATGGGTGAAGATAAAGTTGTTATTGATGTTTACGTAGGATACGGCCTGAAGTAAGGATATGGTCGATCGCATTGCCGATATTCACGCTCAAGAAATTCTAGATTCTCGCGGAAATCCTACCGTACATGTTCAGGTTACGTTAAAAAGTGGCGCTCGCGGATCGGCGAGTGTTCCGTCGGGAGCCTCAACGGGTACGCACGAAGCGCATGAATTGCGCGACGGTGATAAGCGTCGCTATCGTGGACTTGGTGTTCGTAAGGCGATAGAGCATATTCATCGACGCATTGCGCCTGCGCTTAAGGGGATGGATTCCGCAGATCAGCGTGGTCTTGATGACGCGATGAGGATTCTTGACGGCACTCCTGAGAAAAGAATTTTTGGAGCAAACGCAATTCTTGGAGTTTCGCTTGCAAATGCCCATGCGGCGGCAAAGAGTTCTCATCTTCCGCTGTATCGCCATCTTCGCGAAGCGTTTGCTCTTTCGCATAAGGGATTTCGCATGCCAACGCCACTCATGAATGTATTCAATGGGGGGCGTCACGCTGATACTAATCTCGACATGCAGGAGTTTATGGTTATTCCTCATGGATTCACGTCATTTGCAAGAAAACTTCAGGCGGGGAGTGAAATCTTTCATGCTTTGGGGGATATTTTGCACGAAGAAGGTCTTGATACTGATGTGGGAAATGAGGGTGGATACGCTCCGGAAGTCGGAAAAACTGAAGACGCGCTTCAGTTTTTAAGCAAAGCGGTAAAGCGAGCAAAATATCGATTGGGATCTCAAGTGGGCTTTGGCATTGATGCCGCATCGAGCGAATTTTTTGATGGGAGAACCGAAACGTACCTTCTTGCCGCGGAAAGAAAGACGCTTTCAGCTTCTGAGCTAACGCATATGTATGAGCAGTGGGCGTCGTCGTACCCACTTCTTTTACTTGAAGACGGGCTCAGTGAAGATGCGTGGGACGAATGGAAGGTGTTCACGCGCCGTTTAGGAAAAGATCTCTTACTTGTTGGTGATGATCTTTTTGTGACCAATCCTGACCGTTTGCAGAGGGGTATTTCCGAAGGTGTGGCTAATGCGGTTCTTATCAAGCCAAATCAAATTGGTACGCTAAGCGAAACGCTTGAAACTATAGAACTTGCGCAAAAGCATCGCTATCACGTGGTGCTCTCGCATCGTTCCGGGGAAACTCCCGATGCAACGATCTCCGATATTGCGGTTGCGGTTCGCGCGGAATACATTAAAGCTGGAGCGCCTTCGCGCTCTGAGCGTTTAGCGAAATATAATCGACTTCTTGAAATTGAAGAGGAGGTGCGCGTTGCTTAGCACTTGCGCAGGACTGCTCGGACAATGCCTTGAATGTTCATGTCGCCGTATACGTAGATAGGTTCCATGGTGCTATTTGCTGGTTGAAGGCGAATGCGGCCTGGCTCTTTATAGAATCGCTTTAATGTAGCATAGGTACTATCAAGTAGGGCCACGACAATGTCTCCATTTTTTGGGGAAGGATTGCGTTCGATGATGACATAGTCTCCATCGAAGATACCGTCATCAATCATGGATCTTCCCTTAACCTTGAGAACGTAAGAATTCATTGCGTCAACAACAAAATCTGAAGGAACGGCAATTGAATCACGGTCCTCGATAGCTTCTATGGGCTCTCCTGCGGTGATAAGTCCCGAAAGAGGAAGCATGATAGCGACGGGGGTAAGCGGTTCGGTTTCTACAACTTCAATAGAGCGAGCAATGCCGTGATCGCCAGTATTGATAACGCCTTTTTCGCAGAGTGCGCGAATGTGTTGATGTACGGTGGCAGGTGAGGAAAGTCCAAGGATGCTGGCGATTTCTCGGTAGGAAGGTGTGTAGCCGTGTTCTTGTACGAACGCTTCGATAGTGGTAAGTACACGGCGTTGTTGTTTTGTAAGAGGGGGAAGCATAGGGTTGGTATCCGCTTGATAACGTTAGTATACGAACAAAATACGAACACGTAACCTTGAAGGTGTGGATAAGGTTGGCGTGCGTATATGGGCGTTTTTTGCTACCGTGCTGCCAAGTTTCTTTTATGGGCATGAAAAAGGCTGTCGAGGTTCCATTCCTTGGCCATCCCGATAAAGTCTGCGATCTTCTCGTTGAATCAATTGTCGACGAGTATCTTCGACGTGACCCATTTTCTTCAATGGACATACAGGCACTTGGAACGTCTGGTATGGTGATGGTTGGCGGCGTGGTGACGTCTCAGGCTGATTTTGCGGTTGGAGATGTTGTTCGTGAGGCGTACGCGACGCTTGGGTACGAGGATACTCCCGAATTTTTTGTAAACATTGAAAAGCCCAAGCCGCAACATGGGCGATCGGAAACGCGAGGCGCTCAGGGAACCGCGATTGTCTATGGTTACGCAACGAATAAGACGCGAGAAATGCTCCCGATGCCCGTGGTGTATGCGCGAAGCATTGCCGCGCGAATTGATGTGCTTCGTATGACCGATCATCGCTTTTCTTGGCTTCGGCCTGACGGAAAGGTGCAGATTGTTTTTGATGATCATCGCATGACGCATGTCACGGTTATCGCTTCTCATGCGAAAGAAATTGAAGCGCATCAAGTGCGTCAACTGCTCTACACGCACGTTCTTGAGCCGTTACTAGGATCTTTCGTTGAGGGGGTCCAGGTATTTATCAATCCCTCAGGTCCTTTTACATCGGGAGGATTTTTCTTGAATGCGGGTGTTTCTGGGAGAAAAGTACTTTCTGATTTCTATGGAGGGCTTCTCCCTCATGGAGGGGTTGCACTCGCGGGAAAGGATCCTCTCAAGCCTGCGCGATCGGGAACATACATGGCGCGATATGTTGCGCGGCAATTCGTTCGTGAGGGGCTTAGCGATCAGGTATTTGTGCAGGTTGTCTACACTGCGGGCGTTGCTGAGCCACTTTCTCTGCAGGTTCTTGGGGGAGATGGTCGTGATCTTACTACCATCGCAACAAAGCGTTTTGATTTTCGTCCCGAGGCTATCGTTGAGCGATTTTATCTTCGTCGCCCCGTGTATGCGACAATGGTTTCAACGGGAAGTGTCGGCATATCAACACTGCCTTGGGAGGCGGACGCGTAGTCGAGGTACACTAGTGACATGAAAGTCACGAGTGTTTTTTTGGGGGCGTTGTGGGTGTTTATCGTTCCCCTTGTAAGTCTTCATCTTATTATTTCCGACCCCGAACATTGGGAGGCGGAGTCTTCTGATGAGAAGGTGCTTGTTTTTGGTGAGGGGTACACTGAGGATGTCATGCGTATTGAAAAGCTTGATAATCTCGGTGACGGTTTTGAGCGCGGTATGCAAGGCGTGTATCGTATTGAGTATCCTGAATCTTCTCAGGATGATCTTCCCGTTCGCTCCGCAACGGTGCGTCTTCAGGGGGATTTTGGAGATGATATTTCATGGTATACGTTTCATGATGAGGGGTTTTGGGAGCCTCTTGATATCGCTCGCGTTCCAGGTGGATATGAAGCGGATCTTCGCCAAACCGGAATATATGGTATTGGACCCGCTCTTGAATATGAAGAGATCTTGCCGATGAACATTCCTCCTGTGAATGTTGTTGATGACCACATTTTTTCAATTCAAGAAAATATCATTTTTACGCCAAGCAATGGATTTCCTGTACGGAAAAATGTTTCGCGTATCATGCGGTGTAGTGACGCTGTTCAACAGTCGTTTTTCACAAAAGATCGTGCCGACCTTGGTATAAACGAGAACGGAGATATGATAACCATGTTGCGAATTTATGAGCATTCTTGGAATGCATGCAAAAACCCTCGTGTATACTAAGAGAGAAAATCTTTTATGCCATCATCACGATCATCGTCTCGGGCGCTCATGAAGCGACCCGGTGTATATCCGGTGCTTCAAAAAAAGCACGTACAGTGTTCAGGGTGTTCCTCGCTTCCCGTAGGAAGCATGGAGGTCGCGGCAATTCTCCTTGTCTTGGTATTTTCGCTGTCCACCATTTTGGTGACATCGGTGTACGCAACACGAGTGCAGTCTGCAAAAATTCGCTCTCTTGAGCAGAAATTAGAATATTATCGTCAATAAGTATGCGTTCACTTTGGGCATCGTTTGCAAGTGGTGCGGCGCTTCTTCTTCTTGGGGCTGGATGTTCGGTAAGTCCTGTTGCCTTTTCTCCTAAAGAAGAGGTACCATCCGTGCCACAAGAATCTTCACCATCTTCTGCCGCCGCGCAAGAAGGTGATCAACAACCTATGCAGACATGGACATTTCAGGGTGTACTTCCTGCTGATCGCATTGAAAATAAGCAGGTTCGCATCACAACAACATACGGTGATATCGTTATCCGTCTCTTCCCAGAAACCGCTCCTGTAACGGTTTCAAACTTCATCTATCTCGCCGAGGGTGGCTATTACAATGGGCTTACATTCCATCGCCGAGAGGAGGGTTTTGTTATTCAAGGAGGTGATCCACGTGGAAATGGAACGGGTGGACCGGGGTACGCATTTGATGATGAAGTTGATGATGACTACACCTACAAGCGCGGTATTGTAGCTATGGCAAATGCTGGTGTTCGTGGTGGCCGTGGAACCAATGGAAGTCAGTTCTTTGTGATGCTTGACGATGTTCCGCTCCCAAAGGCTTACTCCATTTTTGGGGAAGTTGTTTCAGGAATGGAGGTTGTTGACCGTATTAAGGTTGGTGATGTCATGCAGACGGTCGTTGTTGAGGATGCTGAATAAATCCCGTGCTTACTAAACGAAGTTTCTATCAATATACCAAGTGTCCTTCTTGGATACGTCACGGTCCTCATCCGCACGATGAGGACGCGCTTCGTTTACGCCTGCAAGAAGATGGACTTCTTCCTGAAAAAGAAGAAGAAGTTCTTCGTGCACGTGGAACTTCAATTGCAACGGTACTCGCGGAAGATGTTGATGCCGCGATGCAAGAAACGCTTGCCTATATGCGGCAGGGCGTGCAGACGATTTATCGCCCAACATTTTCACTTAAACAGCACCTTGTTCAGCCTGATTTTCTTGAACGTATTGAAGGGGCCTCGGATCTCGGTTCTCACTACTATGTCGCGGGAGATATTAAGCGATCTCGTCATGTAAAGCCTGAATATAAAATGCAAGGATGTTTTTATGCGGAAGCATTGAAGCAGGTGCAGGGAAGGAGTCCGGTACAGGGCTACATTCTTCATGCAAACGGTACGGTTTCTTCGTACAATATTGATGAATACGAAGTGAACTACCGGCTTACAAAGAACGCCATTCTTGCGCTTCTTGACGGCGAAGAAGAACCTCACTTTCTTACGTCGGACTGCAAACAGTCGCCTTGGTTTTCCGCGTGCAAGGCGGATGCATTTGGATGTGACGATCTCTCTCGATTGAATCGTGTTTGGAAGCATGAAGTAACTGCCCTTAAAGAAGGGGGAATTTCCACGGTTTCGGGACTTGCGGATCTTTCTGAGGATGAGGTTTTTCGAAAAGTTTCCGGTATCACGCGTGATCGTATAAAAATTCTTCTTCTTCAGGCGCGCTCGCTTGTGTCCGGACGTGTCCATGTTCTGCACCCTATCGATCTTCCCGCCTCGGAAACGTTCCTTGTGGTGGATATTGAGAGCGATCCTTTGCGCGATTGCGACTATCTTTTTGGTGTTCTTATTGTTGATGGAGATACGGCAACATATAAAGCGTTTCTCGCGAAAGATCCTTCCCAGGAGCAGAAAGCTTGGGAGGATTTTGTATCGTTCATGTCGTCGTACATTGGATACCCTATCTATCACTACGGATGGAGTGAACAGGACACGTTTCTTCAACTTGGAGAAAAGTATGGAACCGATAAGGAAAAACTTGCGCTTTTGGCAGAGCAGGGTGTTGATCTTCTTGTTCGCTTGCGAGAATCGCTTATTTTTCCACTCTCATTCTACTCGCTAAAAGATATTGCTCAGTTCTCGGGTTTTTCGTGGAGAAGGGAGGATGCTTCTGGTTTGAATTCGGTTTTGTGGTATGAGTCATGGTTGCGATCTGCGGACGCTTCTGCGCTTGAAGATGTTCTTCAGTATAATGAAGACGATGTTCGTGCAACGTTGCATGTTTTGCGTTTTGCCCAGCGTCACGCTAAATAACCTATGTTAAGAATTGCCCCAAGGGAAAAGCGCCCCATTTCGCGCAATCACGCGCTTATTGGTCTTGGCATCATGCTTGTCGCATCCCTTGTCCTTAAAATGTACGCCTTTTTTACCACGCCACGCGTGGTAAAGCTTTCGGATTCACTTCCTGAACTTACTCAAGAAGATGATTTTGTACCGCTTGCTGAAGAAAAAATAGAGTCCGATAGCGTACAGCCTTCCTTAGAAGAGAATCCTTCTTGGGAGAAAGAAAGCGTTGCGGTGGAGGATTCTCAGACGGGTAGTGGTGAATCCGTGGAGGAGATTCCTCAAATTCCTGAAGAGGTTCTTCTTGATGTTCCGTTCATGGTCCAGGCTCCAACGGGAGTTTGGGATGACATCACTGAAGAAACCTGCGAAGAAGCTTCGCTTGCCATGGTTCTTGCCTACAAAGACTCCACGTTTACCTACGAAAAAAATCCAGAAGCTGAAAGATTTCTTCTCCTGTCATTTGTTGCACGCGAAACAGCGCTTGGCATGGGTCCAAGTATTTCCCTTGAAGATCTTGCTAAAATTGCCCAGGAAAAAACATCAAGAACTGTTGAGATTCTTGAAAATCCAAGCGAAGAAACGCTTGCGCGTTACATAGCCGCAGGAAATCCCATTATCGTTCCAGCGCTTGGTCGGCAGTTGCAGAATCCCTTTTTCTCGGGCGAGGGCCCCGTGTATCACATGCTTGTTTTGCGTGGGTACACGGCAACAACGTTCATTGCCAATGATCCAGGAACGCGTCACGGAGAAGCGTATCAGTATCCGCGCGATCGCATCATGAAAGCTATTGCTGATTGGCATGATGGTGCTCCAAATCCGGATCTGCGTCGTGTGCTTGTTGTAAAATAATATGCCCCCACTGCTTTCGGTTCAGCAATTTCTCACGCTTGTTAATGACACGCTCGGCATGATTCCAAGCGGAGCTTTTCTTATTGAGGGGGAGGTTGCTGAATATAAAATAGCTCAGCAAAAATGGATCACGTTTACGCTTAAAGACGAGCAAGCCGATGCTCGTGTTCCTTGCTTTGCTACAACGTTCAAGGGACTTCCACAGCTTGCGGATGGCATGAGAGTTCGAGTTGCTGGCTTTCCTTCGGTGTTTGCTCGCTTTGGAAAGTTTTCACTGACCGTTGATTCGGTGGAGTTGGTGGGCGAGGGCGCTCTTCAGAAGGCTTACCTTGCGCTTAAGGCATCTCTTGAAAAAGAGGGACTCTTTTCTTCTTCAAGAAAGCGAAGTCTGCCAAAATTTCCTGAACGTATCGGTTTAATTACTTCTCGAGAAGCGGCGGCGTACGGAGATTTTTTGCGCATTCTTGGTGATCGTATGGGCGGCATAACGGTACTTCATAAGGATGTTCATGTTCAGGGACAATATGCCGTCGAGGAGATCGTTCAAGCGTTTGCGCACTTCTCGCGACTCTCTGAGGATGAGCGTCCGGAAGTTCTTGTGCTTACTCGTGGGGGCGGGGGACTTGAAGAGCTCCACGCGTTTAATGATGAGCGCGTTGTACGAGCTATTTTTTCCTCACCAATTCCGGTCATTGTTGGCGTTGGTCACGAGCGTGATGAAACGCTATGTGACTTTGTGGCTGATGTTCGAGCTTCAACTCCCTCCAATGCGGCTGAGCGCCTTGTTCCTGCAAGGGGGGAGCTTTCGCGCGATCTTGAACACTATCTTGCACAAAATCATCTTCGACTCACGCGAGCGATCCATGCGCATCGAGGGGCGATTGATCGGGCCTTGTTCATGGTTGATCGCGCAAGACTTGGTATGTTCGAGCGCATCTCAAATAGAGTGACTCATATTGATCGGGCTTTTTCGACGTATCGCTTGGAAACAAGGGGAAGGCTCTTGGGGACGCTTCGTTTGCTTGAGGGCGTTAATCCCCGAGCCCTTCTTTCGAGAGGGTATAGCATTGTTCGTAATGCACAGGGAAAAGTGCTCTCATCCCCCGAAGGAGTTGCGAATGGTGAGGATCTTTCGCTACAATTTGCGGAAGGTACGCTACGTGCAACTGCAAACGTTTCGCATACTCCAAAACAGCATCGTCTTGAATTTTAGTTTATGGCTACAAAAAAAACTTTAGCATTTCGCGATGCCCTTCATGAACTTGAGGAAATTACCGCGTGGTTCGAGCGCGGAGAAATTGACCTTGATGAGGGTTTAAAAAAATATGAACGAGCGCTTGTGCTTGCCGCGCAATGTCGTTCGAGACTTGAAGAGGTAGAGAATGTTGTTGTTCGTCTTAAAGAATCGTATGAATCTTCCGCGCCTTCTTCGGAAGATCAGGCAGAAACCTCCACATCGCTATGATAAAGCTTCTTCTTCGTTGGGTTATTAATGCATCGGCTCTTCTTGCAGCAACTCAGCTTATCCATGGTTTTATTGTTGAAACTTGGTATGCGGCTCTTGTGGCCGCGGCGGTACTTGGACTTCTCAATGCGCTTGTTCGTCCAATTCTCTTTGTTCTTACATTGCCGCTTACCGTGGTGACACTTGGGCTCTTCTCATTTGTTATCAACGGACTTCTCATGTGGTTCATGAGCTCCTTTGTAAAAGGTGTGAGCATTGCTGGTTTTTGGCCAGCGCTCATGGCGGCGTTGTTTGTATGGGCGGTGAGCGTGCTTACCGGTGCATTTCTTCATTCCGATAACGAACGAGCTCTTTCCTAGAGCTCGTTTTTTTCTTATGGCTTTACATGTTATCTCGGTGGGCGGATCGCTACTTGTTCCTCAGGATAAACCAAATAGCGCATTCTTACGCGCGTTTCGTGATGTCATTTTGGGCTCTTTACAGCGTGGAGACACCTTTGTTCTTGTAACGGGGGGAGGGAAGACAGCTCGTGTCTACATCGATGCCGCACGAGAGGTTCAGGAACTCTGTCCCGATGACCTTGATTGGCTTGGTATTCACGCAACGCGACTTAATGGCCACCTTCTGCGCACCATTCTTCGTGATGTAGCTCATCCTGTGGTAATAAAGAATCCTCTTGCAACACCGCAGGTTTCTTTGTGGCAAGGCAAGGTATTGGTTGCGGCAGGGTGGAAGCCCGGGTGGAGCACTGATTATGTTGCGTGTCGAATTGCGAAAAAACTTGGCGCAACGTCGGTTATCAATCTTTCAAATGTTGCCAAGGTGTATAGTGCCGATCCCAAGAAAGATCCTTCTGCAACGCCGCTTGATGAAGTTTCTTGGAAGGTTTATCGAGGCATGGTTGGTTCGACGTGGAGTCCTGGGCTTTCTGCGCCATTTGATCCCATCGCCGCACGCTTTTGTGAGCGTCATGGTTTGCGGGCGCTTATTATGCAAGGTGCAAGAATGGAGCCGTTGTTGATGTATCTTACTGCGGGAATGTGTGAAGGGACGATAATTTCATAATTTTGCTGAAATTAGCAAAAAAATGCCACATCACGTGGTGATGTGGCAAAAAATAAAAACCTCCTCTTTATAGCAGATTTTTTGAAAAAAGTCAAGATTTTGGCTTATCTTGGGAATTTTTTTGCGGTGAGAATGTTATGGATTAGGGGTTGACGTCCTATGGAAAAGCCTTTATACTCTTGGCACCATCGAAATTCGCAGAAAGTAGGACGTGTGGAGAAAACACACATAATTTCCTACCGAGAATTCGCTAAAACCTTTCGGTTTTTGTGAGATCCCGACCATTTCGCATGGCCGTTTTCTTTTTTTAAAGGTCGATTGTTCAGATAACCCCATATTTTATGGCAAAAACACGCGCACAAAAAGCAGACGTCGTTGCAAAGATGACTGATCGCTTGAAGCGTATGAAAGGTGCTGCATTTTCTCAGGCAATGGGTTACACCATGGCCGATGCAGACAAGCTCCGCGCGAAAGCTGCGGAGAAAAATATCGATGTATTCGTTGCAAAGAAAACTTTGCTCGTTCGCGCTGCAGAAGATGCAGGCGTTCGCGGGGTTTCTCGCGATGCACTCGATGGCTCCATTCTCGTTGCGGTATCGTATACCGATGAAGTGGCAGCGGCGAAGCTTTTGAAGGAATTCTCGAAAGAGAAGCAAACCGTCACATTGCTCGCAGGTGTTCTTGAAGGTGCATTCGTTGGCGGTGATGAAGTGAAGCGTTTGGCTGATCTTCCTTCCAAAGAGCAACTTCTTGGACAATTGGTTGGAACACTTAACGCTCCAGTTTCTGGATTTGTTAACGTTCTTGCAGGAAACTTGCGCGGACTTGTTACCGTTATTAAAGCGGTACAAGACAAGCAAGCATAATTCGTTCACACTTAATACGTTCTTATGTCCGAAATGAAAAATGTTGAAGTGCCAGAGAAATTCAAGGCACTTGTAGAATCCATTGAAAAGATGACGGTTCTTGACCTCGCAGAACTTGTAAAGGTTCTCGAAGACAAGTTCGGCGTTTCCGCAGCAGCTCCTGCAATGATGATGGCAGCACCAGCTGCAGCAGCAGGCGCAGCAGCAGAAGAGAAGTCTTCCTTCACGGTTGAAATCACTTCCGCTGGCGACAACAAGATCAACGTGATCAAGGTTGTTCGTGAGCTCACCGGTCTTGGCCTTAAGGAGGCTAAGGATATCGTTGACGCAGCTCCAAAGGCAGTAAAGGAGAACGCATCCAAGGCAGAAGCAGAAGACATGAAGTCCAAGCTCGAAGCAGCAGGTGCAAAGGTTACCTTGAAATAAGCCTTAAAAACCGCCCCGTTTGGGGCGGTTTTTTTATTTGTGTTTTTCTGGTACCCTCTTTGCGATTATGGACCCCAAGGATTTCGTGTATCTTCATACGCATTCACACTACTCACTCCTTGAAGCCCTTCCAAAGCCAAAGGCTCTTGTAAAACGAGCAAAAGCTCTTGGTATGAAAGCTCTGGCGCTTACCGATAATGGAAACATGTACGGTGTAGTTGAGTTTGTGAAAGCTTGTAAAGATCAGGAAATTCACCCCATTATTGGTTGTGATATTTATGTTGCACAGCACGGCATGACAGATAAGCGTGCAAGGGTTGATGATCGCCCTCACCGTCTTGTGCTTATCGTTGAAAATGAAGAGGGATATCGCAATCTTTCACGAATTGTTACGGCGGGATTTCTTGAGGGTTTTTACTATAAGCCTCGTGTTGACAAGGCGTTTCTTCGATCTCACGCAAAGGGGCTCATTGCACTTTCTGGGGGAGTTTCTGGTGAGGTTTCTCGCGCACTTGTTGATGGAGATGAGGAAAAGGCAAAAACGCTCATCCGTGAGTATCAGGATATTTTTGGAAAAGAGAATTACTTTCTTGAAGTCATTGCGCATCCAGACATGCCCCGTCAGGTGGATGTCAATACGGCATCTCGAAGGCTCTCTCAAGAACTTGGTGTTCCTCTCGTCGCAACGAAGAATGTATTCTATCTTGATCCTGAAAATCGTGAGGGATATGAAGCTCAACTTTGTATTCAGCGTGGAAGAACACTTGAAGAATTTCGTCGAACGAGCACGGAAGAGGTCGATCTTTCTTTTGGAACTCCTGAAGAGATCATGGAGTATTTTTCTGACATTCCCGAAGCTCTTGAGGCAACCGTTCGGATCGCTGAACGTGTAACTTTTGCACTTGAATTGGGAAAAAACTTCCTACCCATTTACCCAATCCCTGAGGGAAAAACTGATAATGACGTTCTTCGGGAAATGTGTCTTGCTGGACTTGCAGAGCGCTACGGAAATCCTCTTCCTGAAAAGGTTCTTCAGCGTTTTACCTTTGAATACGACACCATTGTTCGCATGGGTTTTGCATCATACTTTTTAATCGTGCAGGACTATATTACCTGGGCAAAAGATCATGATGTTTTGGTTGGACCTGGTCGTGGATCTGCCGCAGGGTCGCTTGTTGCGTACGCGCTTCGCATTACCGATATCGATCCTCTACGTTACGGACTTCTCTTTGAGCGTTTTCTGAATCCGGACCGTATCTCGATGCCTGATATTGATACCGACTTTGCAGACCGTGGTCGTGGTCGGGTTCTTGAATACATCACGCAACGCTATGGATCCGATAGGGTTGCGGGAATTATTACGTTTGGAACCATGATGCCACGTGCTGCGGTTCGCGATGCCGCGCGTGTTCTTGGACTTACGTTTAAAGAAGCGGATGAAATCGCTAAGGCAGTACCACCTCCCGTGCAGGGAAAGCATACGCCACTTCAGGAGGCTATTGAGGAGTCTCCAGATCTTAAGGCTATGTATGACGGTAATCCGATGGCGCGTAGGGTTATCGATCTCGCAATACAAATCGAAGGAAATCCTCGTCACGCGTCCCAACACGCGTGTGGATTTGTTATTGGCGACAGGTCGCTTGTTGAACGCGTTCCACTTCAAGCTGGTCAGCATGAAGATACGGCGCTCGTGACACAGTACTCACTCAACTCCGCAGAAGCCGCGGGATTGGTGAAGATGGACTTTCTTGGACTTTCCAACCTTACCATCATCGAAGATACGCTTGAGATTATTCGCGCGGTTCATGGGGTTGTTATCGACATGAAAACCATACCTCTTGATGATAAAGAGACTTTCGCACTTCTTGGACGCGGTGATACCACGGGAGTTTTTCAGTTGGAATCCGATGGAATGAAGCGATATATTCGCGAACTTCAGCCGTCACAATTTGAAGATATTATCGCTATGGTTTCGCTGTATCGTCCGGGACCAATGCAGTTTATCGAGAGTTTTATTCGTCGTAAGCACGGCATTGAGCAAGTCATTTACGAGCACCCTCTCATGGAAAATGCATTCCGTGAAACGTATGGAATTCCTGTCTACCAAGAGCAGGTGATGCAGGTGTCAAAAGACATGGCGGGATTTACCGGTGGTGAAGCTGACAGTCTTCGTAAAGCGATGGGAAAAAAGATCGCTGAACTCATGGCGAAGATGAAGACGAAATTTATTGAAGGATCGGTAAAAAATGGTGTTCGTGAAGATATTGCGCAAAAAATCTTCCAAAAGCTTGAGGACTTTGCCGCGTACGGATTTAACAAGTCGCATGCCGCGTGCTATGCGCTTATTGCATATCAAACCGCGTACCTTAAGGCGTATTATCCTGAATGTTTCATGGCGGCGCTCATGAACTCTGATGCGGGAAATATCGATCGTATCACCATTGAGGTTGAAGAATGTGCACGCATTGGACTCACGGTGCTTCCTCCGGATGTCAACGAATCGTTTGCGGGCTTTGCGGTGGTGAAGGGGACAAAAAATGTTCGATGGGGACTGATGGCGATTAAAAATGTTGGTACCGAAATTGCAGAAGAAATTGTTCGCGAGCGTAAGCGCGGGGGGGCCTATCAGGATCTTGCGGATTTTTTGAGTCGAGTGCAGTCGCATGCATTTAACAAAAAAACCCTCGAAGCTCTTATGAAATGCGGAGCGCTCGATCGTTTTGGTGATCGTGCTCAGTTGGTTTCAAATCTTGAGTCACTCGTATTGTTTAACAAGCAGGTCAGTCAGGAGCGTCAGCGTAATCAGTCTTCGTTGTTTGATCTTGGAGAAGGGCTTGCAACGCGTCGTCTTGAACTTTCTCCAGCTATGCCAATTGGAAAGAGTGAGGTGCTTACTTGGGAAAAAGAGCTTCTTGGATTGTACATTTCAGCTCATCCGGCAAGTATCTTTCATGATCGTTTTGCGAAGGCTGGTATTACGCCACTTCGCGAAGCCCTTGCGGGCGAAGATGGAACAATCGTGCATGTTTCGGGAATTATTGGTGCGATAAAGCAGATCTTTACCAAAGCAAAAAACGAACCGATGGCATTCGTTCGTCTTGAAGATCCTTCGTTTTCTGCGGAGTCGGTTATTTTTCCAAAGACGTATGCAAGGGTTCGCATGTCGTTGCACGAGGGGGGATTTGTGGTAGTGACGGGAAAGGTTTCGCTTCGCAAGCGTATGGTTTCTGGCGAGGGTGGGGAAGAGGAGGAAAAAGAAGAGCGATCATTGCTCGTTGAAGACATCCTCTTTTTTGAGGAGAAGGATATTCCCGAGGTAGAGCAAAAGATACGAGAAGGGTCATATACGGCAACGGATGACGCCCCCTCCCAGCATCGTCAGACAAGTATTGCTCATCCGACGTCAGCTCAGGGAGTTCGTGAGGTTGTGCTTACGCTTCCCGCACAGCCAACACCTGATCACATTGCAAAGATACGAGAAACATTGAGGAAATACAGTGGAGATGTTCCGGTATACCTTCGTGTCATGGTTAAGGGTGAGGCGAAAAATATTATTACAGAGTACAAGGTAAAGACGTCGCTGCTACTTATGCAGGAATTACAATCGCACCTTGGCAGTGAGAATGTTTCTTGGAAATAGGTTTACAAAAGAAAACCTCAAAAAAGATGCTATACTTTACCAAGAATCCTTACCAGGCTTTTTTTATGGTATCGTCGCCATCGCTTCAGCGGCCGCTTACAAGGTCGTTGCGTATGTATCAACGAATTGCACTTGCGTTTGTTGGCCTCACGTTTCTCATGCTTTTTGTCGTGTTGTATCTTTCAGTTTCTCGAGCAAACATTACGGTCTTCGCAAAGCCGACATCGGTTTCCACCACGGCAACGCTTGAAGTTGTTACTCAGCCGCTTTCCGATGGACAAATTGCTGGCTTTGTTGCAAAAAAGACACTTACGCGTGAGCGATACTTTTCACTTCCTCAAGAAGGCGCTCGAGCTATTGAGGGAAAATCAACAGGAACAGTAGTTGTTAAAAATACTACAAATAGCCCCCAGCCGCTTGTGGCAACAACGCGTTTTCTTGCTCAAAACGGCGTTCTTTTTCGATTGAAGGATAACGTAACCGTTCCTGCTCAGGGGGAGATTTCTGTTATTGTCGTTGCTGATGTTGCGGGAAGTTCTGGAGATATTGCCGCAACAACGTTTACGATCCCCGGACTCGCAACATCGCTTCAGAGTCTTATTTATGGAGTTTCTCAGGAGGCATTTCATGGTGGCGTGCAATATGTTCGCACGCTTTCTGAGCAAGATGTTCATGATGCGACGCTCGCTCTTCGTGAAGAGATTCTTGCGGCGGGAAAGCAAGAGCTTCAGCAGGGCGTTTCTGCGGAATTGGTAAATCAAGGAACATACGATATCCATGAAGTCTCTTCTACTACCGACGTTGCGCTTGGCTCTGAAGCTGGTGGCTTTACGTTGAGTATGACCGCTGATGTTACGGGGGTTTTTTATGACACGAATCTCGTTGGATCATACGCAAAATCACTCCTTCAAAAGCGAATACCGGAAGGTTTTCTCTTGGAGCGTCTCAGTGATCAGGGTGTACAGACAAGTATTGCCTCGGTTGATACTCAAAAAGGTGAAGCTGAGCTTTCGGTGTACCTAGAAGGGGAGGCGCTTATTTCTGAGGATGCTCCAACGCTTGCGAAAGAGCGATTTATTGGTAGAGCTCCCCACGAGGTATTCACCTTGCTCCGATCGTCGGACGCTGTTGCTGATGTTGCTATTACGTTCACACCATTCTGGCTTCAGCGAGTCCCAACACTCGAAGATCATATTAGTATTGAAATTAAAGAGCAGGAGCAGGGAGGTGGGGATCCTCAGGGTGAGGAAACTGCCCCGTAGCGGTAGCCACTTGCGAGGTTTTTTGCCGATGTGTATAGTGAATGTGTAATCGCTTTGGTGATGGGGAGTACCGCCCCCTGAAAGGCGATTCCACAATTCCAAGAGCCCCTTTGGGGAAGTTGGGTGGAACCCTCCAAATAATTTTTATGGAGCCCAATGTCATCGCGTATGTGGTGCATTGGGCTTTTTTATCTTTATGAACTCCGAAGAACTACAACATCTCCGCCACTCGCTTGCACACCTTTTGGCCGCCGCGGTGCTTGAACTTTATCCTGATGCAAAGCGTACCATTGGTCCGGCTATTGATGATGGATTCTATTACGACTTTCGCTTTAGTGAGCCGTTTTCCGACGAGGCTCTTCCTCGTATTGAGAAAAAAATGCGTGAAATCATGAAAAGCTGGAAGGCGTTCGTACGCCGCGAGGTATCGCCCTCGGAAGCTCGTGATGCATTTGCTGACAATAAATACAAGCTCGAGTTGATCGATGAATTTTCTCAGGATGGTCAACATTTGACGTTGTACACCTCGGGAATGTTCACTGATCTTTGTCGCGGAGGTCATGCTGATGGGCTTGCTGATATCGATCCTGAATGCTTTACCCTTACAAAAGTTGCAGGAGCGTATTGGCGAGGCAATGAGAAGAATGATCAACTCACGCGTATTTACGGTATCGCATTTGCAACTAAGGATGAGCGAGATGCGCACCTTGCCATGCTCGAAGAGGCAAAAAAGCGTGATCATCGAAAGCTTGGTAAAGAGCTTGGTCTCTTTGTATTTTCAGATCTCGTGGGTGCTGGATTGCCTCTGTGGACTCCTAAGGGAACTTCTTTGCGTGAAACGCTTAATTCCTTTGTTTGGGAGCTTCGTAAGGCATACGGTTACGAGCGTGTAGCAATTCCCCACATTACCAAAAAGGATCTTTACGAGACTTCTGGTCACTGGGCAAAATACGCTGATGACTTGTTTAAGATTGAGACGCGAGAAGGGCATGTTTTTGCCATGAAGCCAATGAACTGCCCTCACCATACGCAAATTTACGCAAGTGAACCTCGCTCGTATCGTGATCTTCCTGTGCGCTATGCTGAAACAACTATGGTATATCGCGATGAGCAGTCCGGTGAGCTTTCTGGTCTTTCCCGCGTTCTCTCCATTACACAAGATGATGCTCACGTATTTTGCCGGGTAAGTCAGGTGCGAGAAGAAGCTGAAATTGTTTGGAATATCATTCAGCGCTTCTACGGAGCCTTTGGGTTTTCGCTCGTACCACGTCTTTCACGCCGAGATCCTGAGAATCCAGAAAAATATCTTGGATCTTCAGAGGATTGGGATCGTGCAGAACAGGCACTTCGTGAAATTCTTGATGAAAAGGGTGTTGCGTGGACCGATGGAGTTGGCGAAGCGGCTTTTTATGGACCGAAAATTGACTTCATGGCAAAGGACTCTCTTGGAAGAACGTGGCAGGTTGCAACCATTCAGCTTGACTTCAATCAGCCAAAGAACTTTGGTTTGACGTGTATTAACGAAAAAGGAGAAAAGGAAGGTATTCTCATGATTCACTGTGCGATCATGGGATCTCTTGAGCGTTTTACTTCGGTGCTCATTGAGCATCTTGCAGGAGTATTTCCGCTATGGCTTGCTCCAGAGCAAATTCGCTTGATTTCTGTTGCGGATAGTTACATTGATTACGCGCAGGATCTTGCAAAAAACCTTAAATCACAAGGCGTGCGAGTAACGGTGGATGCTAGCTCTGAAAAGGTGGGTAAGAAAATTCGTAATGCCGCAATGGCGAAGGTTCCTTGGACGATTGTCGTGGGAGAAAAAGAGATGCAAGGAGGAGATTTCTCGGTAAAGCTCTTTGGCGTTGAGGAGTCTCGAATTATTGCACAGGATGACCTTCCTCGCGTTCTCGCGACTGAGGCCTGCATTCCTGATGTGCGCGCATAAAAAATCCCCACAATACGTGGGGATTTTTGTTTCAAGTTCTAGATCATGAGGCGATACGCATGAGATTTCTCGCGCCTGTTGCGAGGTGTTCTTGAATGCGCCTGCTTGCTCCGCGAAGTTTTGCGGTTGCTATGGTTTCAAAAAGCGCAATGTTCCGTTGAAGGTCTTCCTGAAGGAGTTCCACCTCCTCGGGAGTTTTTGTTGAAGTTTCTTGTGTGTAAAGAAAAGCGATATATTCCTCGAGATTTTGTTGAAGCTCTTTGAGTGTTTCTTGATTTGGATTGTTTTGAAGTTTTTCTGCAAAGAGAAAAGCCTCTTTTTTTGTTAACACACCCTCGGGAAGTTTGAGGATACGCTGGGAGAGATGTTCAGCGTAGTAGCGTATGGCAAGATCCTCGCGCTTTTCGTGCGCCAAGAGTTCTTTTTGAAGATTTATGAGCACCTCCTCGACGCCTTCAATAGCGGTTGCTGAGGAAATCTTTTCTTCAAGTTCATTCAACGTTTCTTGTATGCGTTGTGTTGATGCTCCTGCTTCATGTATAAGACGGCGCATTCGTTGCTCAAGAAGGCTTCGGCATTGGCGTGAGAAAAAACGAGTATGTTCGAGCTCGAGATTCTTGGCTTCAAGCTTTACTCCAATGGCAAGCGCGCGAGTTTCTTCTGCGCACGTTTGTAGATCGTGAAGAGTTTCTTCGAGTGTGCGTTCTGCGGGAGTTGTTACGGCGAAGGATTCTTCCGACGGCATGTCTTTCATGCGTTCTTCGAGAAGTGAAGAGTTTGCTAGTGGATCTTGAAATATTCTTTGAAGGTCTTGCGGTGCGTTTGCAAGTTGATCTAAAAGCATTGGAAGAAAATCTCTTGCCGTTTCCCGTAGCATTCCAGGAATTTCCCGAGCTTTTTGCACATAGGGATCCTCGGTATTTTTCTGAAAAACTGCCCCAAAAATTCCCTTTCCAATACGGAGGTGTTCCTGTGCGAGATCTTGCAATCCACTAGCCTCAAAAAAGCTTGGAGCAGTTTTTAGAGTCTCGCGTGCGACAGAAAGAACGCGCCCTAAAAGTTCTGACTTTGGCTTTATTGCGCGTACCTCCTCGCTAATTACGGCACCAAGCTTTATTTGGGTTTTATTTAGCGATTGTTCAAATAGCCGTGCATGAATTGCTTTGAGAATATCCTTTGGAGCTTCAAGAAAAGACTTTGGAAGGTCTTTGATGTTTTGAGCGTAGGCGTCGTGCTCCTTGCCGGGCATTAAGTTGAGAGCACGAGCTCCTCCTTTGAGAATTTTTCCACTTTCTTCGGCAAGTGTTGCAAATTGATCCTTTCCGTACCAAGAGGGAAGCTCTGGAGCTTCCGGATATTCTTGGGGATCTTGAGAAAACCAGGCGTCTTCCTGAGGTTGCAGGTGGGTGTCCTGCATGGTTTGATTTTCGATATCCGGTTTTTCACGGCCGCGGGGTGATCGTATGTTGGGTACTTCTCTTACCATAGATCTCCAGTATACTATGCGCATATGGCAGAACTTCCTCGCGTTGTGGTTGTCGTTGGACCAACGGCATCTGGAAAGACGCAACTTGGCATTACACTTGCCCGATCGCATGAGGGCGAGGTCATTTCCGCGGATTCACGAACAATATATCGCGGCATGGATATTGGTACTGCAAAGCCTGAGGGTCTTCGAAAGATGGGAGGTGAAAGCTTAGAAGATCTTGTGAAAGAAAAACCACTTTTGGTTGACGGCGTTGCACATTGGGGGTTTGATCTTTGTAATCCGGATGAAATTTTTACCGCATCGGATTTTCAAGCGTACGCAGATGCAAAAATTGATGACATGGATCGGCGCGGAAAGCTTCCATTTCTTGTTGGTGGAACGGGGCTTTATATCGCCGCGGTTATTGATAGACCCTCGTTTGGCGCCGCTCCTCCAGATCCTGGATTGCGACGTGAGCTTCTTGAAAAAACAAATGAGGAGCTCCTTGAAGAAATCGCTGAACGAGATCCTGATACGGCTGAAAAAATTGATGTGCACAACCGCAGAAGACTTGAGCGTGCAATTGAGATTTTGCGGGTTACAGGCAGGCGTTTAGCGGAAGTTCAAACAAGAAATCCCGAGCGATACCATTCACTTTTTCTTGGCATTGATAAGGAAAAAACCCTCAGCGATGCAAGTATTGATGAGCGTGTAGATCTCATGATTGCCCGCGGTCTTGTTGATGAGGTTCGCAACCTTCGCGATAGGTACGGCGATGATGCACCCGGCATGACAGGAATTGGCTACCGACAAATCTGTGCATTCCTAAGAAAGGAAGTGTCCCTAAAGGATGCTATACTACAAATAAAGCGAGATTCTCGACAGTATGCCAAACGTCAGCGTACGTGGTTTCGGCGAGATCCTCGAATTACGTGGGTTGCAAACGCCTACGAAGCAGATGTTCTTCTTGAAAAATTTTTAACAACAGCATATGTTGGGTGAAGGTGCGGATTTGAAAAGACAAAAGAGAGAGCACTCTCTTCCCAAAGGCAGGCCTTTTATACCAGAGGGTGCAAGTGTTGATGTCAGGGGAATGAATGAGCGAGGATTTGACTTTGTGGGAGCTCCTATATATCCACCGCAATCACAAGGAGGGCATGGGTGATGGCGGAGTTGTTCGCAATAGGCCTCAAGATGCTCGTAAGATAGGCGCACCACGCGAAGGAATGATGAGCCGTGAAGTTACTCCCACGGAACGCATCCAAAAATCCATTCGCGACATAGACGGCGCAATGTCGGCGAAGAATTCTCAAGATGCACGTCGGAGAGAGATATCCTTGGAGATCTCTCAGCTTCGTGAAGCGGTTGTTGTTCATGAGCGTGCAATTGCCGAAATTACCAAAGAACGCAATCAAGAGACTGGGGGATGGTTTGCTCGATTCCTTCCAAAGACGCGACGACTTAAAGATCACTACGAAGCGCTTCTTACAAAGCATCGTGTGGAATTGGGACTTGCGAATTTAAAAATTCATAGCCTACAGGAAGAATTTCTTACGGGAAAAATAGATACACCTTCACAGAAGAAACTTTCTTACGAGCGTCGCGCATCGCAAGGGACTGCAACCCCAACACAAAAGACAGACATTGTTCGCGAGCACGTTGAGGCGCTATCTCGCAAACTTCATGAGCAACAGTCTGGAGGTCGTGAGCTGGTATTTTACACCCAACGATTTGACGAACTTCGTCAAGAGCGCGCTGGGCTTGAAAAGCGAAAGGCACTTACGTCATCGTGGTTTTCTCCATTCAAATATCGCGAGATTGAGCTTGCATTGCGTGATGTCGATGTTCGTCTTGCGCAAGCCAGACAGCATATAGAGCTTCTTTCTCGACAAGAAGCTTCCACGGTTCCCGTTCAGGAAATTGAAGAAGAAACTCGAGAAAATCTCAAGGGACTCCACGATGCTCCAGACAGAGCATCGTCATCTCGTGTGGGTGATTTTAAGAGGCGCGACACGGCACGAATGCTTCTTGCTGAGCTAAGAAAGATTGACGCATCTCTTGAGGGGGGAGGGCTTTCTTCCAAGCAAACATTCTTTGCGCTCGTTAAACAGAGAGATCTTCGCGAGGCACTTGATAAATTGCGTGATAATACATAAAAACATCCTCTTATGAGGATGTTTTTGTTAGCTCGTGAAGAAGAATGGTTTTTGTTTCTTGGGCCGGAGCATTGCCTTGGGTTGCCTTCATAACCTGACCAAGGAAGAATGCGAGAAGTTTTGTTTCTCCTTGGCGGTAGCGAAGAACTTCTTCTGGATGTTTGTGTAAAACTTCCTGAATTGTCGCTTGGAGGCGCTCCTGCGACGGCTTTTCCACGCCGCATGCTGATTTTGCTTGAGCGTAAGGTGATTCAGGACGTTGAACGAGATATTCGAGAATTTCCCGTCCCTTTGCTGGAGTGCATGTGTGCTTTGCAATGTCTTCAAGAAGTTCTCCAAATTCGGATGGCTTAGGGAACGCCTCCTCGGTTTTTTTGTACTCATCAAGAATTCCTGCAAGTTTGGTGAGAATCCATGGTGCAAGGAGCGGTTTTGCATCCGTGCTTAGCAGTGGTGCGGTTTGCTGGAAGAGTTCAAGCCACGGTTTTCGCTCAAGGAGACGATCTGCGTCATCTCGACTGATTTCATAGGTCCGCATCATGTCGGTGCGAGCTTCCTCTGGAGTTTTAAAAGTATGCGCGCATACTTCTTCACGAAGGCGAGCAAGTGACTGTACAGGAAGGTCTGGTTCGGGAAGGTAGCGATAATCCGCGCTTGTTTCTTTTTCGCGTCGAAGTTCGGTTACTCCTGCATCATCATTCCAGCTACGCGTTGTTGATTGGAGGGGTGGAGTTCCTGCGTTCCAGAGATCGGTCTGCCGTTCGATTTCGTAAAGAATTGCACGTTCTATAGCTCGGAAGGAGTTGATGTTTTTGATTTCAGTCTTTGGCATGAGTGGTCCGAGGGTTCCTCCTGGCAGTTGTTCGCGCAGAGAAATATTTACATCACAGCGAAGATGGCCTTTTTCCATATCACCCTCGGATACGCCAAGCATTCTTGCAAGAAGTCTAAGTTCTTGCGCGTAGCGTTTAGCGTGTTCAGCCTTGTGAAAGTCTGGACCTGTGACAATTTCACACAGAGGAGATCCTCCTCGCGAGAAATCAACATAGGTAACCCCCGAAGCATCATGAATGTTCTTTCCCGCATCTTCTTCAAGATGAAGGCGTTCAATAGTGACAGTACATGGATTTCCCGCGTCATCCATGAAATGCAAACTTCCGTGTTCCATGATGGGAATATCGTACTGTGAGATTTGGTAAGACTTTGAAAGATCGGGATAGGTGTAGTGCTTTCTGTCGAATTTAAGTACGGATGCAAGGTTTCCCTTGAGGGCATGACCAAGGCGAAGCGCCGATCGTACAGCCTCGATATTTACTACAGGGAGCGTTCCTGGATGGCCAAGACAAATGGGACACGTGTGAACGTTGGGAAGTTGTGCGTCGCTTTTTGGGCAACTACAAAAGAGCTTGCTTGCAGTTGCAAGTTGAATGTGTGTTTCAATTCCAATGACGGGAATAAGCTCCATATGGCCCGAGATTATCGGTTTTTTACCTCTTCGTAAAGAGCGGTTACAAAGAACGCTGAAAACGGCATGAGGGGAATGAATAGGGCGTTCAGGAGCAGTGAGAGCCATGCGGGTTGCTCGGCCTCTTGAAGGAGGCTAAGAAATGGGACATGAAGTCCGTAGGTGAGCAAGATTCCGGAGATTCCCACGAGAACTATGTATGCAGTGCCCGTGAGTAGTGTCATGCCAAGCATGCTCATTGCAAAAGAAAAGGGTGCCTGCATGACGATATCTTTTGATCGCAGAAGCGCGGTTTTCCAGGTGTGCCCTTGTTCGAGATAGATAACGGGAATGAAGAATATCGTCAGTAACATGATGGCGATTCCGGGGAGTATAAGGAGTAGAAGTCCTATGGGTATAAGAAGTGTGGTGAGGAGGAATCCTTGCAGTGCAGGAACGTAGTGTTCCTGGGTTTTTGAGCTGATAACTTCTTCCGATGGAAGCGGCTCTTTGGTGAGTGCCGCATGGCCAATAATGGTCAGTGCACCGGTAACCCAAGCGGTAAGTGAGAGGTCGGCGATGAGTGCTAAAGATTCAAGGAATCCTTGGATATTCTCCGAGGCAAACGATCCAAAAAAAGTTACAAACGCAGGAATCATGCACCATGCTGAATACCCCGCAAGGAGAAGGTAGTGCTGTTTAATCAGGGGAGCGATGCGCTCAAGGATTGTGAGTGTTCCCGGAATCCCTGATCCACGCTTAGCGAGATCGTCGGTTTTCATACAAAACAAAGGAGGTGATAAGAAGAAGGGGGGTGATAAGGCTTTGTCCTAGGGTAAAGATGAATAAATTGAATATTGAAGTGAGTTTTGCGATAAGGAAGCTATTCTGAGAGAACATGAGTGCAAAGCTTCCCGAAATCCACGCAAGAATGCCAAGGACGGTTGCAAAAAGAATGGTGTAAAGAAGACTTGGAATAAAAGTATTAATAGCAACGCTCCACCAGGATCCCTCAACGAGCTCGCGACTTCCTCGCAATGCCGCAAGACCTCGCTTTCCTTCGATGACGTTGGTAAAGGGAGTAAATGTATAGCGAACAGAAACAATAATCGCTCCTACGAGTGCAGCAATAATTCCTCCAAAGATGCTAAAAATGCCAAGGGCATTCACGAAAGATCCTTTCGTGGGAAGCGAGCTCGCTATAAAGCCCAATACAAGAGCGATACAAAGAGGAATGAGCACGGTTCCAATTGGAGCGAGGGCTTGGAGTATTGATGCCCAGGTGTAGGAGAGATCTTTCGCGAAAGCTTCACGAAGCATAGCTCGTGGATCGATGTGGACACCTGTTCGTTGTTGTGAGATGGCAAGAATGAGCGCGACACCCACGTGAATGCTTACAAGAACCGTTCCAATAAAGCCGAGAGCGTTTAAAGAAAACGACGCAATGGTCATCCATGAAAGATCAACACCTTCTGAGCTTAGAAGGGTTCCTAGTGCGCTGGGAATTTGTGCAACAAGAAGCCAAAGCGATATTCCAAGAAGTTCTGGGAGAAAGGTTGTGTAATGATGGAAGGAGGTATCGATGAGGTTGCCAAGTGTGATGGGGGTTTTCATAAAAGAGAGGAAAAAAGGGTAATACCTTGAGAGATTGCGTCTTCTTTGGGGAGTGCCGTAGAGAGTATACGATATGTACAGGAAGTTTGTGCGAAATATGTGGGGGCAGTTTCTGTGAACCATGTATGTGCCGCCTGAAGGAGTTCTCGTTCTCCCGCTACGCCAAGGCGATGGTCATTTCGAATGGCGAGCCGTTCAAGTCCCGCATCAACGCCGCCAGGATCGCAGACGATAAGGATTTCTGGAGGATGGGCAAGTGCAAGGGAGTTTCCGGGAAGCTGAGCGATAGCGTCCCGAGAGTAGCCTCCGGGCATTGCTCCCTGATAGGCGATTGAGGTGTATACTCCTCGCTCATGAAGAATGATTTTTCCGCGATTACGTGCTGGAAGTACGATGCGAGTGTAGAGTGCGGCACGATCTACGGCGAAGGCGATGGCGACAAGCTTTGGATCGTAGGGAAGGTCTTTACGAAGAAGCTCTCCTCGAATCGCTGATCCCGTCCATGACTTTGTTGGCTCTGCAATCCAGAGTACATCGGCGTGTTCCCAGTCGTGTTCTTGGGGTAGGGCATGGTGTTGTTTTTCAAAATCCTCAAGAATAAAAACGGATTTTCCTTGTTGTTTAAGATGTTCTACAAAAGCTCGAACGATAGTCGTTTTTCCGCTTCCACCAATGCCGTCAATCATGAGATGTTTCATAGTAGCCCGGTACTTCCAAAGCCTCCACGGTCACGGTTGGCTTCCCACGACTCTGGCTCGATGATACGAGCTTGTGCAACGGGAAGAAGAACGCCTTGTGCGACGCGTTCTCCAGCTTGGATGGTTAGAGATTCTTGAGAAATATTGTACAGCATAAGGAGGATTTCATCGTTTGGCCCGCAGTAGTCGCTATCGATAACACCAACGCTATTCGCGAGGATGATTCCTCGTTTGCCGCCACTTGATCGAGAAAAAAGAAAAAGACCATATCCCTTTGGTACCGCAACACAAAGTCCGGTTCTACAGCGTGCACGTTCCTGAGGTTGTAAGGTGACGGATTCGAGGATTGCAATGTCAAAACCTAGAGATCCTTCGGTTTGATACGTTGGCAAAGATGCATGGGGCGAGAGACGACGAAAGGGGAGTTCCATATGGGATATTTTCTCAGGTAAGGAAACTTTTGCAATGTCCTATCCACACAGAGGTTTGACCGAAGGACAGGCTCCTCGTACAGTCGCAACAACTCATGCTCTATGCCTCATGAAAATTCTCGCGTTCATAAGATTGGTGAAGATGATCGTTTAGCTACATTTGCCCTTGAAACCTATCTGCAAGATGGATCCATTCAGCAGGAGCAGGTTGTTGCGTATGGCGATGGCGTCACGCTTCCGTATCGTGCAACACTCAAGAAGCAAGGATACGATCTTGCGGCTTCGGCGGCATTTATTACGCCAACAAGCACGGTTACCGCGGTAAATACTAAGAAGCTTTCGGGATTGACGGGCGCCATGCTTGCTCGACAGTCTCGTGCTCAGGGTACAGTCGTTGACGTATTGGTTAATGAGTTTCTCGTGCAAACTCCTGAAGAAAGTGAAAAGCTCGGTATTCCCGTTGGAGAGTTGAAGGTAAAAAAGCTTGATGAAATCATTGAACGCATTCTTTTGCAGTACGGTGACGATTCGGTTCAGGAGCTTGAAACGGCAACGGTGCTTTTTAACTCGGTAAGTAATCTCGCGTCAAAACTCATTGAAGATCGTCGATTGGGAAGCTTTATTGAGCAGTCCAGTCGATATATCGTGTACAATGATCGTGATTTAGTCACGGGAAAGTTTGCGTATTATCGAGATCCCCGCATTATGGCTTCCTCGCACGGGGAAGCGTATGAGCGCGTGCTCGATCGAGCATTCTTGTTGTACACCAAGCTTGTTGATGAATTAGTGGTGCATTACGAAACACTTAAGCCTCTCGATCAAGCTGAGTACGCGGTAAAGCCACAAGATAAAACGCTCTATAAACTCGCAGATTTGACCGAAGAAAAAGAACAAAAGGAATTTCGACGAGTATATAAGTTCGATATTAAGACGCGAGCATGTGATACTGCCCGTGTCGTGCTTCCCGCCGCAACGCTGACGAATCTTGCCATGGTGGCAAATGGTCGCACGTACGAACACCTGCTTAAGCGGCTATATAGTCATGAAGATATGCACGAGTACCAAGATATTGGACAGCGTCTTCACTCGACACTTAACGAGCTTATTCCAAAGTATGTTAAGCGAGCATCTCCTAATGGTGATATTCTTGCAAAAAATGAAGAAAAAGTTGCAAAAAATCACCTTCTTGAGCACTATCCCGAGTTCTTGATATTTTCTGAACACGCTGAAGAAGAGGTTGTTCCTCTGGATATCCCAAATCTTTTACAGTCGGGGAGGGATGGTATGGCACACATTCTCGCATCACTGTACTTTCCTTTTGCACGAGTCTCATTTTCTCAAATAGTGGAGCGTCTCAAGAAAGACACCGTAGAGATCCTTCTTCAGCGTCTTCGCGATTTCTCTTCTCGTACCTCTCGACGAGATCGCTATGGTCGAGGATGGGAACATGGATATGCATGCACATTTGATATTGTGGCAAATTTTGGAGTCTTTCGTGACCTCCATCGTCACAGAATTCTCACGCAACAGCGCCAATATCTTCAGCCATTTTTAGGCTTCACACTTCCTGAAGATATTAAGGCTCTTGGTCGTGGGGGAGAGGTTTGGGCTCTTGTTGCTGAAGTTAAGGAGCTCTATCGCGCACTTGAGAAGGATTTTGGTGCGGAACTTGCACAGTATTGCGTGCTTTTTGGACATCATATCCGATTTACCATGGGATTTTCTCTTCGTGAAGCACAGCATCTTCTTGAGCTACGAACCATCCCTCAAGGCCATCCTGACTATCGAAGAATATGTCAGAAAATGACAACGAGTATCCATGAACGTGCGCCATGGATACAAGATGCTGGTCTTTTGCAATTTGTTGATTATCAAGAATATCCTTGGGCACGCGCCGCCGCAGAAGCTCGTCAGTCGCAGAAGCTTCTTGAAAAAGGCCTTGCTTAGGAGGAAAAATGCTTACTAAGCTTTGGTCCTCGCTGGGCAAAGTAGTTACTTCCCAAACCCTGCTCTCCGTAGCATACCTCAGGTAGTGCGGAGAGTTTTTCGTACACCATAGTACAAATCGGCTGGCCATCTCTGAGAATGAAATCGTTATCATGGGTGAAGACTTCAAGAACTGCCGGACTTCCCATGACACTTCCATCTGCACGATAGCCAAATCCGGGATCAAAAAAGCCCGCATAATGACTTCTAAATTCACCCTTTCCTACGTCATACGGCGCCATCTCAACGGCGTAGTGAGGAGGTACGCGAATACCTTCCTTGGTAACGAGAATATAAAAGTCTTCTTTCTGAAGAACAAGTTCTTCTTTTTTTGTTCGAAAAATGGGAGAAAAAAAGTCGTGTGAAGCGTAGTCCCTTCGTTGATAGTCAAGAACCTTCCCATTTGTTGGTCTGCATACGTAGCCAATGATATCTTGTGATGTAAGATCAATTGACATGGTGATTCCTGATGCTCGTGCGTGTTGAGGTGAGAAGACCTTTTTTTGTTGAGCATCAAAGAGAAATCCTTCTTCGGCATGAAATTGAAGGTGCTCTTCGGTGCTTAGTCGTGTATCTGAAGCGAAGAATCGAATTTGATTGAGTCGTTCCCCGGGACAGAGTTTTACAGGAAAAGATTTTGGAATAATTTCAAGCCAAAGCTCGCCGGTGTAACCTGCGGGGATACTGTCAAAAGCGCTTACGCCATCGAGGAGCAGGCGTGTTTGGAGGTTGACTCTTCCCGTTGAGGACTTGTTATTGGTAAAAGCGTAAATGGAAGGTGGAAGAACGAGGGTTTCGTTAAGGCGAACTAAGTAGATACTGTTGAGTTCGAGGGGTTCATTAAATGAGGTTTCGTAAAGAGAACCTTCTTTAATAAGGGTGCGGACACGTTCACCAGTTCTTGGAAGATACGATCCTCGCATGCGGTAAATTTCCTGGGAGAGGCTGAGGTCTAGGGAGGAGGGCTGAAGGTGTGTTGGCGATGCTCCAAAGATATGTCGAGCATCAATGAGTGACCGAATGTGTTGATACGCTAATGCCCCCGAAAGCGTTGAGAAGTCCATATTGTTCGGAACCTTAGCAAACCGTTACTTTTCATACAATGAAAAAATCCCCACCTCCTGCAGGAAAATAGTGTTTCGGAGAAAAATAAAAACAACCTCGTAATGAGGCTGTTTTTATGGGGATTTTTACGCGACGTCGATACGTACGGCTGGTCCCATGGTGGAAGTCACCGTTGCGGATTTGAAGTAGATACCCTTTGCGCTTTGAGGCTTTACTTTACGTACAGCGTCAATTGCCGCGAGAGCATTTTCAATGAGCTTGGATTCTTCAAAAGAAGCTTTTCCAACGATCATGTGAACGTTACCCGTGTTGTCGTTTTTAAAAGAGATCTTTCCTGCTTTTTGTTCAGCGATCATCTTTGCAACGTTGGGGTTAACGGTATCGGTCTTAGGGTTTGGCATCAAACCACGAGGACCAAGAACCTTTGCCGCCTTAGCGAGCTTTGTCATCATGCTAGGTACGGCAACAGCGACGTCGAAGTCGATCTTTCCTGTGCGAACGATTTCATCAATCGTTTCTTCAGTTGCAACAATGTCAGCACCTGCGGCTTTTGCTGCGGCTTCATTTGCCGAGTCAACGAATGCTGCAACGCGCTTGGTCTTTCCCGTTCCGTGAGGAAGCGTGATAGTTCCACGGATCTGTTGATCGCCCTGCTTTGGATCGATACCCAAAGAGAAGTGCAATTCAATAGTTTCGTCGAATTTTGCAGTTGCATTTGCCTTTACTGAAGCAATGCCTTTTTCTGGGGAAACTTTTTGTACCACTGCGGCCTTGAGGGCGGAGAAACGTTTGCTGTGCATAGAAAAATGGTGGTTATAGCGTTCTTGAGAACTCCCACGTAAAGATTAATCTTCGTGTTCCTTTTTCCAGTCTTTGTAGACAACTCGGAAGTGTACGACAAAGAGAGGAAGCGAAACAATGAAGAGCGCGATATCTTGAACGAGCTCGCTAAGTTGTTGACTCTTCCAGTTTTTAAGAACATCCGCATTTCGTGCTTCGCATGATGCTTTGAGTTCTTCTGGAGAAGTTACAGGAACACTTTCGCCGTCGACGGTTGGAACATCGTACCGTGGGGTAGTAATGTTGCAATCTTCGAGGCCCCACTCGGGTTGGTTTGCTCCGGGAATGATCATTCGCAAGCCAACGGTGAGAAGGTTTATGGCACCAAACATGAGCGTAAAGAGCGTTACTGCTGCGATGACGGCAAAGTACATGCGCAGAATGAGTGACGTTCCCGGGCGAGATGATGAAAGTGCCATAGAGAAAGGATGATGAGTGATGTGAAGATTATACCTCGACATCAACACCCATTTGACGTGCAGTTCCTGCAATGATCTTCATTGCCTTTGCAACGTCCTTGGTATTGAGGTCGGGAAGTTTCTTTTCAGCAACACGCTTGAGCTGTTCCTTGGTAAGCTTTCCAAGCTTTTCTTGGTTTGGCTTTCCGGATCCTGTTTTGATTCCGAGCTCTTTTTTAATGAGTTCAGACGCAGGAGCGGTTTTGAGGATGAACGAAAATGTTCGATCTTCGTACACGGTGATAACCGCAGGAACGACTTCACCGCGACGATCTTGCGTTGCGGCGTTAAATTCCAATACGAACTGTTGAATTGGTACACCTTGCTGACCAAGTACCGGACCAAGTGGTGGTGCTGGGGTAGCTGCGCCACCAATTGCCTGCACCTTCAAAATGGCTTTGATTTTCTTTGCCATAAGAAACGAGAACTTTTTACAGTGGAATCTCCAAAGAAAGGAGCAACCACCTCGTGAATAAGTGGCAAAAGTATGCCAGATTTAGCTAAAAACGTCAAGATATTACGTTGCAACCAGAAAGTCTTTCCGGGGCTTGCAGATATTCTTATATTTGCCCGGGTTTTGAGCGTAAAGGTTGGAGAAGTGGAATGTGTTCAGGTATGGCGCCTTCCTCGTCTGGATAGACCCCATCAAATCTCGTTGTTTGATACTCTTTCATCCATGCATCTCGGCACTCTTGTAAGATATCCCTGCCTTGTGTCTTCGCTGTTGAGATGAGTGTTTTAATGGCGGTATTAGATGTGAATTCTGCGTGTGGTGGAAGTAAGAGACCTTCAAGGGTTGTGAGCTTGGGAAGGTCTAGTTTTTTAAGATAAGGGGGAAAGAATGCATTTTTTGCTTGCGTAATTCCAAGCGTAAGACTCTCGAGTTGTGATGGGAGTGAGATATTTCGAAGATCATGCAGATTTTCGGCGTGAAATTCTGTGATGCTATTTTGTAGATTAAGAGGTTCGCTGAGGCTTTCCTCAAAAAATACTACTGACAGACTCCTTGCCTTTGGAAGATTGTTACTCTTTTCAAAGAGAATGGCAGCATTATTTACGGTGCTCGCTGGAAGAATGACGTGTGATAACGTTGTGAGGGATGCGAGTGAGTGTGTCGAGAAGTTTTGTAGATTAAAAACCGCACCTTCATGCTGGAGAGAAAGTGCTAGAGTGGTGTTTGAACAAAAGCCCCGTACAGAGAGCATTTCTTTCGCTTGCGAAGAAAATGAGATATCGAGATATTGGCCAAAAAGTGTGAATGATGTATGTCTTGAGAGATTTGAAGACGTCTCGAACGGGTAGCTGAATGCTATTTTCGAAGATCCGTAAATTATTGCATCTTGAAAAACATCAGAAAAAAGGTCTCTTGCAGAAATACGCATGCTCTCATTGAGTAACCCCCTGGGGGCAAAGGAGACATCTCCTAGAATTGTGCGTGCAAATGGGCTTTTTTGTCTATAGGTAGAGGAATGTTCCGCGTGAGTATTATTGTTTACCAATGAGACTTCGGCGATGGCAAGATCTCCAAAGTGAACTTTACTTCCTTGAAAAAAACCGTTGAGATCAGTGCTTACCTCATCGGGTTTGCATTTAAAAATCTTGGCAATATTTTCCTTATGCGGTTGATGTTGGTTTTTGATAAAATTTAAGAAGAAGTTCCTCATTCTTTCGCGTGCACTCGAATGCACGTTTTTTTGTAATGTACAATCGAAGAAGAAAAGTGTTTTTTTGTAGGTGTAGATCGCGCGAAGTTCTTGCTCTGTGAGTGATAATTGAGTTGTTGTGAGGTTAGAAGATCTGTATCGTTCAAAGATACTTGCCAAGGTAAAGATGTCATCAAAAGCTTGAATGAGATCTTCTCGAGAAAAGGCCCAATTCGTCCAGAAGGGGTCTCCTAAAATGAAGTTTGTAAAGATTTTTGAATTTTTAATAAATTTCTCAATAAGAGCATCTTGGTACACGGCGGCCATCTCAGCGTCCGCGCCTTTAAAGAAATTCTTAACAAATCCTTCAAAAATTTCAGGATGTTTATTTGCAGGGGAATGGTCTGAATGTTCAAAGCGAAGCTGTTCTGGTTTTTTTGGTTGAGAAAAAGGATCGCGCATAGGCAGTGAGTGAGATTTGTCATTGCTATTTTTTCTCTCTAAAGAACCTGTTCCATAAGTTTTTTGCTGAAGTTACGATTCTTTTGACTACACTCGGTTCTTCCGGGGGAGTTGGCATGAGAAGGGGGATGGACTTTGGCAGTGTGCCCTCTTCTGGTGGAAATACGCCATGGAATCGTGTCCTTTGATACTCTTCAAGCCACGCATCACGGCATTCCTGCAGGATGTCGCGTCCGCCTTTCATGGCTTCTTCAAGCTCTTTTCTCATGGGTTCGTTATAGACAAGTTGCGCATGCGGTGGAAGAAGTAGCCCTTCAAAGGTGTCGAGGTGGTACAGATCGAGTATCTTCAGATGGGGTGGAAAAAGTACTCTTTTTGCTGAGGTGATGCTCAGACAGAGCCGTTCGAGATTTTGGGGAAGTGCGATGTTGTCAAGGTTTGTTATTTGTAATGCCGTAAACTGTGTAACCTCCTCTGGGATAGTCAGGGGATTTTTTGGTGACTCACCTTGTGTGTAAACGATGGTTAAGTCGGTGGATGGTGGGAGATTGTTGAGATAGTCGTGCGAAAGAACAACGGTTGAAGTTATTTTTTGGGGAAAAGTGACGCTACGAATTCCTGAAATATCAAATCCGCGATGAAGACGCAGGTTGTGCGTGGAGATATTTTTAAGATTTAGAGAAAGGGAATCATTAGGGTTAAATTCGTGATGATATCCGTAATACGCGTGAACACCGTCGAGGTCAATGTGCTGGCATAGGCCGCTCAGGGAAAGTTGTTGTGAAAAATACACTCCCGAATATAGGACAATCTTGCTTCCAAATACGGTACAAGAGAGTCCTTTGCGGAAGCCGATATTTCGAGCATTCGCACTGTGAGGAAAGATGGTGACGGATCCGTAGAAGGTTTTATTTTGGAAGATGCTATTGAGGAGATTTTCAATATTCTCATCTCGAAACAAACTTTCCATGGAGTTGCAGGAAAAATAAACATCTCCCAAGTATACGTCGGCAAGGTTTTTTTCTAAGTTTTCAAGAGGGGCTGAATCGAGATCTTGAAACACTCTCGTAAGAACATCTTCGGTAATGGTTAGGTTTCCAACATGCACTTTGCTTCCCTTGAAGAATTCCTCGGGCGTTGTACTTACCTCTTCGGGTTTGCACTGATAAAGCTTCGCCGCATATTCTCGGTGATGCTGGCATTTGCTGTTGAGAAAGTTTTGAAAGAAGGTCTTTATGATAAAAGCAGGGTCTTCTTCCGAGATCTCCAAAGCTTGTGATATGGCGGGAAAAAAGAAAAACGTTTTCTCGAGGGTATATATGGCGCGAATTTCTATAGGTGTAAGTTCGATGGGGGATCGTTGGAGATTGGTGGAGTGATGACGTTCGAATATTTTTATTAGAATAAAAATATTCTCACACGCCTCCAGGAGATCCTCTCGCGAAGATACGCTGTCGTCCCAACGGGGATCCTCTTGTATGAGTGTTTTGAGGCTTTTAGATACGCCGTCATAGCATTCCGAAAAAGCATCCTTGTACACCAAGCTTTGCTCATGTTCTCCTTGAAAGAATGTTTTCAAAAAACTGTTAAAAATTTTTGGATGTCTATCTGCAAGTGACTGATTGAAGCTTTTCGGGTGGAATGTTTCCACGGAAGGTGTTTCCTTGACGGGGAAAAGCTCTTTTTTCATAGGGGTGCTAGGAAAGAATTTTTTTAAGCGCTGTTGTTATGAGATTTAGAAGTCCTCCACGCTTTTTTTGTGGCTGAAGTTCCGGTGATTGCTCTATGGTATTAGGAAAAGCGTTCATGCGAAGGCGTTCGGTGTGTGATGCTAGCCACGCTTCTCCTCGGTGGTTGTAAGGGTAAAGGAATCTCTGGAAGATGTTGTATATCGTTTAAGGATATCGGCGAGAATAAAGATGTCCTGGCATGCGGTTATGAGGTCTTCCTTGTTAACCACGAGTGTATCCCAAAATCTTTCGCCTCTTAGGAGACTTTTTAGACCCTCGATATTTCTACTACCGCTATACTCGCGAAAAGCATCGAGATAAACTCTGATTACTTCGGCCTTTTGGGGGCTTTGGTGGTGTGAAAAAAATTTTTCAAGAAAACTATTGAAAACTTCAGGATATGCATCGGTAAGATTGTGCTCTGCAAGTTTTCGAGAAAATTGTAGCTCGGGTATTTCTGATGTTGGTTTTTGAAGAGATTCGGACATAATAAAAAACTACCCTCGTAAGATGAGGGTAGTTTATCATGAATCTAAGCTTTTTTAACTTGGAAGAAATCAAGTTCGAGAGAGGTTTCTCGACCAAACATTGAAACAAAGACCTTGACCTTTCCGCGTGCATCATCAACGGCCTCAACTTTTGCATTCTGTCCTTTAAAGGGACCGTCGGAAATGGTTACGATATCGCCCTTGGAAATATCGATCTTGAATTCAGGTTCAGATGCGCCAACACGTTTGAGAAGTGCGTCAACTTCCTGTTGCTCGATAGGAGTTGGAGTATTTCCTGTTCCAATAAATCCAGTTACGTTTGGCGTGTTGCGTACAACGTACCAAGAGTCGTCAGTTACGATCATTTCTACAAGAACGTAGCCGGGGAAAATCTTCTCTTCAAGAACCTTGCGAACGCCATTGCGGATCTTGATTTTCTTTTCCTTCGGTACCATGACGTTAAAGATCTTTTCTGCCATGTCGAGCGTATCGATACGTTGTTTGAGTGCGTCGGCAACAGCTTCTTCGTATCCTGAGTACGTGTGAATTGCGTACCAGCGTCGACCGTAATTCGCGGTTTGTTTTGCCATACTTAGCGGGTAATAATGAAGTTTACAAGTTCGGTAAGGCCAAAATCAACAATTCCCGAGTAGACTGCAAGAGCTACGCAGGTTCCAAAGACGAACGCGGTGTAAATCATGACGTTGCGTTGGGTTGGCCATGCAATTTTGTGGATTTCACTGCGAACTTCGCGTAGATACGTCATGGCGCGACGTGGTGCAGAAGAAAGAAGAGAGAGCATAAAAAAGGTATCTTAAAACCCCTCAAAGGGGGTTTTCAGAGATAGTATACGTGATTAAAGGAAATACGCAAGAAGTGCGGCGAGGAGAATTCCCAGCGAGGGGATTGCGGCAAGGAGCGCATTTTTTTCACCTTGCGTCATGCTAGATGTCGAGATTATTAACCTGATGCGCGTGTGCCTGAATGAACTTTTTTC
>CAZORP010000002.1:34833-102887 GCA_964582615.1 uncultured Gammaproteobacteria bacterium | reverse complement strand
ATGCCATTCGTGCAGGTCGGAACTCACCCGACAAGGAATTTCGCTACCTTAGGACCGTTATAGTTACGGCCGGCGTTCATCCGCGCTTCGGTCAGAGGCTTCATCTTGCGATTAACCCCCTTCCTTAACGTTCGGACACTGGCCAGGCATCAGCCCCTATACATCATCTTGCGATTTAGCAGAGGCCTGTGTTTTTGATAAACAGTCGCTTGACATCTGACGCTGCGGGTCGCCCTCTCCCGAGGGCAACCAAGCCTTATCCCGAAGTTACGGCTATTGTTTTGCCTAGTTCCTGAAGGATACTTCTCTCGTACGCCTGAGTGTTTTCGCACTCACCCACCTGTGTCGGTTTACGGTACGGGCAGCATAGTGTTAACCCTAGAGGCTTTTCTTGGTTCGTATTGCTTTCCCCTTGCTTAACTTTCGTTAAGCTTGCGATGAACACCCGTGTATTGTCTGGCGGATTTACCTACCAAACCACGAGCATCCCCCAACGTCATAGCCATAGGACGCGGGAATCTCATACAAACGTCCCCCCTTTAGAACACTATCCTGGTGCTGGAATATTAACCAGCTGTGCATCGACTACGCCTTTCGGCCTTGCCTTAGCTCCCGACTAACCCACGGTCGATTCTCGTTGCCGTGGAAACCTTGGATTTTCGGCGGAAAGGATTCTCACCTTTCTTTCTGCTACTCATGCCAACATTCTCTCTTCCCAACGCTCCACCGTACCTCACGATACGACTTCTGCGCGATGGAAATGCTCACCTACCGCGCTTACGCAAATGCGTAAGCACCCTCAGCTTCGGTATGCAGTTTAAGCCCCGGTACGTTTTCGGCGCAAAGAAACTTGACCAGTGAGCTGTTACGCTATCTTTAAAAGGTGGCTGCTTCTAAGCCAACTTCCTGGTTGTATAAGTCTCTTCACTACCTTTTACACTGAACTGCAATTTAGGGACCTTAGCTTGAGATCTGGGCTGTTGCCCTCTCGACCTATGGAGCTTCGCCCCCATGGTCTGACTGCCGGGAACATGTACTGGCATTCGGAGTTTGGCAGGGCGACCTACCTTGCGGCGGCAAACCCTATCAGTGCTCTACCTCCAGTACATTATTAACCGACGCTAGTCCAAAAACTATCTCGGTGAGAACCAGCTATTACCCAGTTCGATTGGAATTTCTCCGCTAACCACAACTCATCCCCGTGTTTTGCACAGCACGTGAGTTCGGACCTCCATAGCCTGTTACAGCTACTTCATCCTGGTCATGGTTAGGTCACCGGGTTTCGGGTCTATTGCATGCCACGGACGCCGGTTAAGGCTCGCTTTCACTATGGCTCCATCCCGAAGGATTTAACCGCGCGGCATACAATAAGTCGTTGGCTCATTCTTCAATAGGAACGCTGTCACCCGTATTGCTACAGGCTCCAACTCCTTGTAAGTGTATGGTTTCAGATTCTATTTCACTCCCCTTCCGGGGTTCTTTTTAGCTTTCCCTCGCGGTACTTGTTCACTATCGATCTGTATATGTATTTAGTTTTACCACATAGTCGTGGTTGCTTCCGACAGGATTTCTCGTGTCCCGCCGTACTCAAGTACATACCCATTTTGTATACGTCGTATTTTTGCTTACGGGACTATCACCCACTATGGTTCAACTTTCCAGTTGATTCTGCTAATACACGTATAGACAAAACTTCTTTTTCCAGAAAGAAACGGATATGACTTACAACACTTCTTAGACAACGGCTGGTACCTTTCGTCGCGTCTATCTTACCGAAGTAAGCGTTAACGGACTTCATATAAGAAGTTTGAACTGCTCCCATTTCGCTCGCCACTACTTTGGGAATGTAGAAACGGTCCGTCATCTTGTTCCTCGAAGCATCGAGAAGCAAGATGAGGATCGTATCCTTTCTTTTCTTTTCCTTGTGGTACTGAGATGTTTCACTTCCCACAGTTCCCTTTGGCAGCCTATGTATTCAGCTGGCAATTATCAGGCATTCCCCTGATAGGGTTTCCCCATTCAGAAATCTTCGAGTCAACGGTTGTTTGCCACCTCGTCGAAGCTTATCGCAGGCTACTACGTCTTTCATCGGCACATACAGTCAAGCCATCCACCTATACACCCTTACTCTCCACCCACTGTCTACGCACAACTTTTTTGTGCTCGAGTGGGTTGGCGAATTGCAAATTATGCATTTGATTTCGTCTCGATATGAAGTTGTGAATGTGCGGCAGAATAGTATCCCCTCTAAAAAAACTTGTCAAGCATTTCTCCCTGTGCAAAACTTTGCTCTTCTAAAAACATCGTTTTTTAGCTAAAATTTATTCTTATGCTTCGTATTATTCTGTGTACCGTAGGGTCGCTTCCTCAGGGAGCATTTCGTGAACTTGGGGATAACTTTCTTCGATCTTTAAAAAAATACGCGAGCATTGAGATTCGTTCTTATAAGACGTCAGAGGCTCTTCTTGAAAAAGCCCCGTCCGACGCCATCCTTCTTGATGAAGCTGGAAAACTCTTTTCATCTCGAGAGTTTTCTCAAGTTCTTAAGGAATATAACGATGCAGGAAAAACTTTTACCTGCATTCTTGGTGGCCCCGATGGCTTTACACAACAAGAAAAATCTCCCTTTAGAAAAATTTCCCTCTCACCCATGACCACGACACACGATCTTGCGCATCTTTTTCTTCTTGAACAGCTCTTTCGGGGATTAAGCATCATTCACGGATCAACGTATCATCGCGATGAGCCGCTATAAACAAAAACGCCATTTCGGCGTTTTTTCTTTACAGCACAATGTCTGCGTAGTCGTCGGGAAGTGTTTTTCCTGGGGAGAATACGATGGGCTCACGAATGAGATCCTCGAGAACGTTAAGGATGATGGGATAAGACTCTTGTTCATTAAAATGTCCGCCGTCTTCGGGAAGAAAAAGCTTTGCATGAAAAACCTCGGCATACTTTTCTCCATGACGATAAGGTATTACTGGATCGTTCTTGGCGTGTATCACCGCAAAGCGCGAAGCTCGCCACATCAGCACATCATGATCGAGCTCGGAGAGAAAAAAGCCACGAAAACGCTCATCAGTAATAAGCCAGGGAGAGGATGTGAGGACGCACGCCTTTGGCACCGTTCGAGCTTCTGCGGCTTCGAGAAAGCGTAAAGCTAAAGCTCCGCCAAGACTGTGACCAATAAGAATATCCTGGTCGCTTAACGTACGCGCCGCATCAAGCATTACTTTAGTCCACTCGTCAGGATCTGGAGCTTCGGGGTTTGGTAATTCCGGAACAATAACCTCGTGTCCTTGCGCACGAAGCTCGCGCACGAGCCATGGCCAAAAATGCTGATGTGGAGATGAGCGAAATCCATGAACGCCAAGAATTCTCATATTATTTAGCCGTGCGCTGACGATACCAAACTCCGCCAAAACCTAATCCGACCAATATTACAACTGTCACGATGGCGATAATACTGTGAAGAAATGCCGAAATAAGTATGGTGATTGCGGAAAGAACGAGCGCGACCGCCCCCGTAACTGCAAACACCACCGCTCCTCCGAGATTTTTTGCAAAGGGAAAGAATGCAAGGAGCATAGGTAGCGGCCCAAGCATTAACCCAAGACCCATCCACATCATGACAAAACCAAGAATGCGAAATGCCCAAAGTGTATGCTGATATTCTCCATGCATAAGCGCAAGAGCCCCTTCTCTTGACTCTGAAAAAAGTCGGTACAAGCGAATATCATTCTTTACAAATGGCTCCCAGCTTGTTTGCGAGGGAACTGCAAACAAGGTTCCCCTCATGGCACTTGGCAGTACTAAAAATCGCACACGTTCATCTCCAACTTTTGGATGCTGAGGATCGGCACCACGAAGATAGAGCATATTTCCCGCAAGAACTGCACGATCGGGAATGGTGATATTTTCCGAGGAAAGCACAAGCGGCTGAAAGTCGGGAAGTGTAACATCCGCAAGGGAGAGGTCACGAGACCCCATAACAACACGTTCTGCAAGTTTTCGCTCGGAAGATTCCTGCTGTAAACCCTGATCGTGACCAACGGGTTGAGCAAAATTTGTTGTTGGCGTTTGATGCGTTACCCAGTCGGTTGTATACGTATATGTCGTTGTCGTTGTTTCGGTTCCTCCAACCGCCTCTTGCTTGTGCGTTGTTGCATTTTCTTGCCAAGCAAAAATTTCAGGAATTCTTTCTACGACAAGATACGATCCTGGGAGAAGATAGAGGCTATCACGAAGCGTCTCCTGCGTTGTTACTTCTCCAGAAAAAGAAACGCCTTTTCCCAAGACGCCCCCAAGTTCACTTTCGTGCTGAATAGGAAGAAAATCCTCCCCAATACGCCCAAGATCTTGGCGTCCCTCATTAGAAAAAAGTACTGCAAACGATCCAAAAAACAGGGCTATTCCCAAAAAAACTCCCATTACCGACTCTGCAAGTCTTTGTCCGTACCCCTTCTTTGTCACCGTAGTGAATGTATCAGCCATATAGTGAGATTATTGCACAACTTTCCGAGATTCGATACCATGAACATGTTCATAAAACCCATGGGCGAGTGGTGGAATTGGTATACACGCATGCCTTAGGAGCATGTGCAGTAATGCATAAGAGTTCGAGTCTCTTCTCGCCCACCAAAAAAACAACAAAGAATGTCTTTGTTGTTTTTTATTATCGAGGACCTTTTAGGCTCCTCTTGAAAAAAAGCAAAAAATATGCTAACCTGTGATGTTTTTCTCAATTTCGGGAAAAACAAGGAGAGAAATGTCCGACCCACCGCGGACACAAGGCACCACCTCCATCATCGTCGCCTTCACAGGCGGTGATGGAAAAAAACACGTCATCGCTGTCGTCATACGAGGCGACGGCGAAGGACTTCTCCGCTTGCTCGAAGAGGCTAGGGCAAGCGACAGTGTGGACGTCGTCGAACGGACGGTCCACATTGATCTGAGGGATGCGCGGCGACACGAAAGGCGCTCAACCTTCCCAAGGGCACACCAGCGTCCTTGGCGATAGAGGCCATCATAGGTGCCGCACCCTGCACCGACCCTTACACGTAGGGGTCGGTTTTTTCTTTTCCACAGGCATCCATGCGCGGAAGAATACCGTGGTAATGTAGATTGGCAGACAAAACTCCCCGTCGCAATTTTTGCGATGTTTGGGAGTTTTTGTTTTGCACGACGTCGTTTTATTCACCTGTATTTAATTCCATGAGCTATGTTATTCGCACAGGAATCCTTAGCATTATGCTCTTCTTCGGTGCTCTTTCTGCACGTGCGCAGGAAATCCAAAAAGAAGACTACCGACTCATTTTTTCAGAAGTCGCATGGGGAGGATCTCCTCTATCAACCGCCGATGAGTGGTTGGAAATCTTCAATCCAACCAACAGCGCCATAAATCTTGACGGCATTGTTGTGACTGGCGCATCAGGAAGTGATCCTCTCGTACTTCCCGCCTACGAACTTAACTCACATCAAGTATTTCTTGTCGCCAATTACAATCTTGGCGACGCTAAGAGTGTACTTAGCGTAGCGCCAAACCTTGTTACTGCACATTTGAGTATTCCCAATACACAGGGAAATCTTCAGCTCAAAGATGTTCAAGGAAATATTCTTGATAGCTTTACCTACACAACCCCGAGTTTTGGGAGAACAAATCCTCACGCAAGCGCAGAGCAAGGAGAATGGGGAGCGTGGAAAACATCGCAACAATGCTACGACGATTTGCATGGAGCGTGGTGCGGAACACCCGGAGCTCCACCTGAAGAATTCTTTTTGATCGCGGAAGCCGAGATCTCTGAGGAGTCTTCTCTTGCAAATAACAGTCCCACCTTAGAGACGCCTTCATCCTCAGAAAATGAGGTTCCGGGGAGTGCTACACCCTCCACAGAAGACACGCTTATAGAAATCGAGACTCGGGAGGAGGCCTCTACAGACACCGAAGCAACTATCGAAGAATATGACCCGCAAGAAGATTCTCTCGATAGTGCAATAGATCCTCACGAAGAAGATCTCACCGAGGAACTCGTTCAAGAACCTCAAAAAGATCCTTCTGAAGATGAGGAAGTGACGTCAATGCAGGATTTTCTTCTTCCAGAACCTTTGATAGTAACTTCATCGGAAGAAGTCGCGGAAGAACCCATGCAAGAAGATGATCCACACCCACTTCCCACACCATCACCGTCGCCACGAGAAATCATTTCGCTTATTGGCGTGCACATTCAAGAATTTCTTAGCTCCCCCATCTCGGAAGATGAATGGGTTGAGATAGAAAATACCGGTAATGCAGATGTTCCCTCAGGAAGCGTTGTGTTTGAAGAAGGCTCAGGAAAACAAACGGTTATCGAAGAAATGCTTCCCGCGCATCACCTTCTCCTTCTTAGAAATCCAAAAGGAAAACTTAACAACAACGGAGATACTCTTCAGCTTAAAACTATTGATGGAACCGTATTCTTTACCCTCACGTACGGAACAGAAACTTTTCCCGCACCACCAAAAGGCTTTTCCGCAGGACGCTGTAATGATGCTTGGAAAATGCCGCTCACGCCGACTCCCGAGGGAGAAAATATTTGCACAACACAACAAACTCAAACAACTTCTTCACTAGAAGAGAAATCAAACGAATCACCCATGATTCCCACGTATGAAATCATCAAAACCACGATCACCGAATCCATCAACGAGCCTTCACCCACTCAAGGAGCTTCTCCTTCCCCTGAAGAAACTTCTTCAGGAGCAAATCATTCTCAGACCAAAACATCCCTAATTGAAGCACCTCAAGTTCAGGAAATATCTTTCACACAAGTAAAAGAATCACCAAAAATATCAGTCAAGGAGAAACAACGTGATGAAGAAAAAATCCCTTCATCTTATCGATCAATTCTTCGCGAGGAAATTTCTTCACTTGCCGAAGGAGAACTTGTGAGCTACCAAGGAAATGTTCTTGCGGTTCCCGGAATCTTTGGAAAACGAACAATGTACCTTCAGGGTATACAGGTATATTTTTACAAAGCCTCATGGCCAACAATCACTCAAGAAATGACACTTCGCGTTCAAGGAAAAATCACCCTTCAGGAGGATGTTCCAAGAATTGTCATAACTTCAGCAGATGACATCTTCATCGTTCACGAAACCGCATCCGAGGCGATTGCGGAAGATTCAAAAATCACATCTTACGAATCATCATTACTCTTTGCGGAAGGATCTCTTCAGGGAAAAGAAGATGGGCTCTTTCAATTTCTCACCACCGAAGGTGACACTTTCTTTGGAAGAGATGACGCAAAGACAAAGGCGTTTAGCGGACTCTCCGTTGGCGATCGATTTCATATCGTTGGAATATCTCGCCATGAAGATGGAAAGCTTATTCTTCTTCCAAGATCCTTTAATGATGTGCAAAAAATCACCAAACAAGAACATTCACCTATAATCTCAAAAATAACAGGATCACTATCACAAACACCGGCACAACCCTTAAGACCATCTGAAGAAATTCACGCCAAAGAACCCTCAGTTCCCTTTTCATTCGCACTTGGCGGATCAGGAATTCTCGGAACTCTTGGCGCTGGTGGGTACTGGGTATTCAGAAATAAACGACATCTTTTTTCTTTTTAATCTCTCTATGGAAAAACAATCTTGGTACGAAAAAATTTCAGACAACTTTGAAGCTCTCATGCGAAAATTTGATATGCCAGAAGATATGCAAGTTGAACTGAGAAATTTTGTTTTCTCGGTTGCTCGAGATCAGTTTCGTGTGGGAAACAAATCCGGCATTAGTTGGGTGTATAGAAAGATGCGCGAAGAGCAAGGCGCTCCATCGGTAGCATAATAAAAAACCACGAGCATCGTCTCGTGGTTTTTTTCTTTCCTTATAACGCCGCCGTAATTATTGCGCATCCAAGGAGAAGGGCGAGGTAGTATCCAACATGGACCGCATAGAGCTTGAAAGGCTTCCCCTCCCAAAGAACACTTCCGCCAAACGCGGGAACAAAACATCCAATCCACAACATTCCCGCAAGTAGAAGATATTCCTCCAATGTCACCGATCCAATCATGCGGGAAAGTGTTGTATATACAGTGAAAAGTATCGTTGAGGAAAGCATGGACCCGAGATATGCCCTGTACATGCTCTTTTTAACTTCGGAGGTCATGGTCTTTGGACGAGAAAAGCCCATCACGTTCATCCAGTATGTTCCCATGGGAGTAGCTGGAGAATACCAAAGAGATCCGAGAATAATACTAAAAATAACTGATAAGAGAATGGAAATCATAGTCTTCAACAGAATAGCATGCCTTGATTTTTCATGAAAAATGCTTTATTGTTGAAAATTTTTTTCTCAAAAAAGAAAAACCCTTCACCGAAGTGAAAGGTTTTTCTGGAGCGGCAGACCGGGGTCGAACCGGCGACCTTCTCCTTGGCAAGGAGACGTTCTACCACTGAACTACTACCGCTCGAGAATATTCATGCTTGCACATGAACAATTCGTGACATATTATACGTCCTCGTATGGAAAACGTCAAACGTTGGCTCTTGTGGCCATTTTTCACAATAAGCTGTATCGCTTTTCTGGGCTTCTTTGCGACGTTTTTCTTTTCTCGAACATATTCCACTTCTTTTACTGAGAACTCTTCACCGGAAAAGATCATCACTCCACCAGAGCCTCTTATTGGGGCAGAAGTGCTGACTAATAAGCAAAAAGAAGTTCATCTTCTTTTTGGAGGAGATATTATGCTCGCACGAGCCGTAGAGTGGAGCATCGAGGAACACGATTCTTCTTATCCATGGGAAAAGTTTGCTATTACCCAACCTTACGATGCGATTATTGCAAATTTCGAAGGAACGGTGCGAGACGCGTATCACATTGAAAAAACCAATGTCATGGCATTCGATACACTTCCAAAAAATCTTCCGTCACTTGCAAGCGAAGGCTTTACCCATCTTTCACTTGCCAATAATCACGCTGATGACTTTGGAGATCAGGTCACCGAGGGAACTCGCTTGGCACTGGCACAACAAGGTGTCATTCCCTTTGGCGATCCATTCAGAAGCGAAGACTTTACTGCACATATTGATGCTGAAATTCCTATAACACTTATTGGTTTTCATGCATTTGGTGAAGATCCGGAAAATCTCTCTCAAGAAATTCAAGAAGCAAAAAAGCGTGGAGACACTGTCATCGTCTTCCCTCACTGGGGAAATGAGTACGAGAACGCGCCGAGCTTAGCACAAGAATACGCCGCGGATGTCTGGATTTCTGCAGGAGCAGATCTTATCATCGGAGCTCACCCACACGTCGTTCAGCAGAGTGAGGTTCGCTCAGGAATTCCTGTTATTTACTCTCTTGGAAACCTTCTTTTTGATCAGGACTTTTCATACGAAACGCAACACGGTGTTCTTGCTGACGTTACTATTTACGAAGACGCTTTTCATGTCACTTTTCTTCCGCTCACCATTGCGAATCGTCAGGTCTTTCTTGACAACGAAGAGCTTCTTACGAGGAAAACGGAATCTTGGCTTGGACAATCAATTGCCAAACCTTGGATTATCCCGAGATCTCCATAAGGCCAAATCCACGTAATGCCGCGGAAATTCCCGGACGCTTCGCTTCCCATACGCCCTCATAAAGCTCTTTTGCACTCCCCCAATACACTCGATCAAACTCTCGATGTGTTGCGTCAAGATTAAAGTGAACATCATCCCTCATGCGTGCAAGAAAAAAATGCTGTTCTTGTCCGATATAGGGATTATTTGGATATTTTTCTCGAGACTCTTCAATGTACTCCTTTGGCCATTCGTACGAAAATGTTTCTGGAAGTTTTTTGAGAATAACAAAGTCCTGAGAAGTAACACCAAGCTCTTCGCAGAGCTCTCGCTCAGCCGCTTCTTGCGGCGTTTCTCCAGGATCAATACCACCTTGCACGGTTTGCAAAGTTCTTTCAGCATATCCAGGAAATCCTCGTTCGCAAAGCAGTACCTGCTGTTTGCTATTGATAATGATCACCGCCGCATTCTGACGAAATTGTTTTTCCATAGATACCACAGTCTAGCAAAATTTTTCTTACATAAAAAAGCGCCCGTAAAGACGCTTTTGGTACCGAGGGCGGGAATTGAACCCGCACGGCATTTCTGCCTGGGGATTTTAAGTCCCCTATGTCTACCATTCCATCACCCCGGCTCATCATTTAACGATGGGTATTTTTTCATGTTTTACGCTTTTCCGCAACCCTCATGGGCATACCGAACAAAAACCGATAGAATGTCCTCCTATGGCAATCGAGGAACACGCACCCCCCCAAGAACCTCAGCGCGAAATCGCTCCAGAAGTTCAAGAGCAAGAACAACAACAAGAGATCACCCTTCGACCACAGCGATTAAGTGATTTTATTGGTCAAAAAAATCTTCGAGCAAATCTTGATATTTCCATAGCCGCTGCAAAGAGCCGAAAAGAGCCGCTTGAACATCTTCTTCTCTATGGAAATCCTGGACTTGGAAAAACAACTCTTGCCCATATCATTGGACGAGAGATGGAGAGCACTGTTCGAGTAACTAGCGGACCGGCACTTGAACGCGTGGGGGATCTCGCCGCTATTCTTTCCAACCTGCAACGTGGCGATATTCTTTTTATCGACGAAATTCATCGCATGAATAAGGCTATCGAGGAGGTTCTGTATCCAGCAATGGAAGACTTTTGCCTTGATGTTGTCGTTGGAAAAGGACCAACCGCAAGAACACTTCGACTCACTCTCGAGCCTTTTACCATCGTGGGTGCGACCACGCGACTTTCATTACTTTCAGCCCCACTACGCGATCGATTTGGAAGCATTTTTCAACTTGAGTTTTATACCGATGAAGACATGGAGCGCATTGTAACAAGAAGCGCCGCACTACTTGGTTTTTCACTTGATCATCATTCCGCGCAAGCTATTGCGGAACGCGCAAGAAAAACTCCTCGCATTGCTAACCGTCTTCTTAAACGCGTTCGAGATTTTGCCCAAGTAAAAAATGACGGGATCATCACTCGAGAAGTTGCACAAACCGCACTTGATCTTTTAGCGATAGATCCGCTTGGCCTCGACATCTCCGATCGTCGATTGCTCCTTGCGCTTATTGATCATTTCCAAGGAGGACCCGTTGGACTCACAACGCTCGCGGCGGCAACGCAAGAAGAACCCGCAACCATTGAAGAAGTTTACGAGCCTTACCTCTTACAAATAGGCTTTCTCGAGCGAACCCCTCGTGGACGCGTAGCGACTTCAAAAGCCTATACGCACCTTGGAAAACTTCGCGAAGTTTAAACCTGCTATACTTTTTCATATGGATATTCCCTATATCGTCCTTCTCATTCCGCTTGCGGCAGCAGCGCTTTTTGGAGGCGTGTTTCTTTTTTTCAACATTTTTCACCTTTGGAGGTATGGCATTGAGGGTTGGGGCACAATTTCACTCATCATGCTTTACGTAGCTCTTTACGCGGTAATTCTCCTTGGAACACTCCTTCTTTTAGGAAACATTTCGTGGGATGGATCTTTTTCTCTTAATGAACTTCTTCCGACATCAAGTCGGTCTTCTTCCTTTGGTCTATGATGCATCTTAATAGCCTTCCCAATGGCCGTCCGGGAGAAAAAGTTGAGCTCTTTCTTCGTCGACACTGGATTGATGTTCTGCGTTTTATAAGTGTTTCAGGAATTCTTTTTCTTGCACCGGTATTTGTTGGAGGAACACTTGTCTTCTTTGACTCCATACTCATCACGCACCATATTTTTTACCCTCTTGTTATTTCACTTTTAGGAAGCTACCTTCTTATCGTTGCAACGGTAACCATCACCGAAATAACCGACTACTGGCTTGATGTCTGGATTGTTACCAATGAGCGCATTATCAACTCTGAACAGCACGGACTTTTTAATCGCATTGTTTCAGAAGTTCATCTTAAACAAATCCAAGACATTACCAGTGAACAAATCGGACTCCTTGGAACATTCCTCACCTTTGGAAACGTCTACATTCAAACCGCGGCAAGCAGAGAGCGCTTCCTCTTTAAAAATATCGACAATCCCGATACGATAAAAATAAAAATCGGCGAACTCATTACCATTTGCAAACACGAACACAAGCACAGCTCATAAAAAATACCGCTCATGGCGGTATTTTTTATTTCCAAGTCTTTTTGAGGGTAACACCGGTGTAGAAATAGTGAAGGATATCCTCCCAGGAACTTCCCTCATTTGCCATACAAATCGCTCCCGATGCTGACATTCCAACACCATGACCCCAGAGGGTCTTTCCCACGTCGCAAGGAACAGGAACTGACACTGCATAGGGAACGTCCCTTCCCCAAACATCGCTCCAATTCCTCGTCCTTCCATCGGATCGAGAAAAATACGATGTCACCGCGAGCTCATCCCCATAAAACACCAACGTCCCTCGAGAAGCTTCGACGCCTTGAGTTATTCCGGGATTTCGCTCTTCCTGTCCGTAACCCCAATACACCTGATCGCGATATGCATCAACGTGATACCCCTCAGCAGCGTGCTTTCCAGGATTAAGCATGTGGTAGTACGCATAGGTTCTTGCCGCCGTAAGTAGAGCTTTTTGAAATTCTTCAGGAGATGAGTTTGAAGTTTCAGCAAGTCCGCGAAGATAGAATTCGATGGGAAGCTCATTGATAATCCACGTTCTATCCTTGTCTTCGTTATATCGAAGCTCAAGAATGTTTCTAAAGGTATTATTTGCGTATTGCGTATCGCGAGTTATTCTTCTGTCAAAATTCTTAATTTCAAGAACGGCGTTTTTTTGACGAGGAATGAATCTTATTGGAGATGACGTCGTCTTGGCGGAGCCTCCAGATCCATAGACATACGCTCCGTGCTCATACGCCGCCCTGAGAAAAGTTCCCTTGGGAATTTCCTGAAGAAGCTCACCTGTGGCTGTATACACATCAACGTCGGACTCGTAAGATCCAATAACAACCTCCCAATTCGTCTCCTCATCAACAAGAAGAACGCCAACACGAATATCAGGCTCTTCTTGGGAGAAGACTTCTTCAGTCGCTACATCTTCTCGAATTCTAGGAAGCGCATCACCGCGAGCGCGATCGCCTTCAATTACTCGAAGGATAATTTCACCCGACGATCCGGGAATCTCCTCGCCTTCCGAGAAAAATGCGTAGGGAACGCGATACTCTCCTTCTATTTCGGGAGAGAAAATCATTCCTGTCATCGCAAGTGTCGATCCCGGAACTAATTCATCATTTATTGCGCCGAGAATTCTCGAAGGAGAACGCTGATCTCCCCCAAAAACAAGATCTTCATTTGTCCTTGGGATATAGTAGGAAGAGGTGTCGCGAAGCGTGAGATCGCGAAGAGATGTTTCTCCCGTGTTTTTTAAAAGAAAATTAACAGCAAGATATTTCCCCGCCTTCACCTGAGCGGTTTGCACAGAAGCTAGTGAACTCGCCGACGTGAGCTTCTCCTCCTGTACAACCTCTTGCGTTTGCGTTGTGGTAACTTCTTCTTTTGACGTATTCTCTTTAACTTTCACGGTGAAAGAAACTTTTATAACTCCCCCGGAAATCCATGCCGTATCTTCCGAGGCGAGCGAAAATGTTTCCGTATAATCCCCCTCCTCTTGAGGAGCACGAAGGGCGAAGGAAATTGACGCGCGACCACCCGGAAGAACACTCTCCTGCTCAATGCGACGAATCTGCTCCGGCGAAAGCCACGTTCCCGGATCGCATGCGCTTATGCGATACTTTGGCTCAAAAGTGTACAACGAAACATATCCCTGACCATCGTTTTTCCAAGACAACGTTCCTGTATTGGTAAAATTTGCTTTTACCGTTACCAATTGACCAGGCTCAAGAATCGCATCAACATCATCGAGCACCGCTGACGACTCCGCCTCAAGTGCGGCCGCCTGCACAAAAGGAACGTGAAATATTCCTCCAGAAAGAAGTGCCACTGCGATACTCACCGTCGTAGAAAAACGTGTCCAAAAACGCATATAATGCTAGTATACCAAGAACTATGGGATCCCTTGCAAAAAGCTCACTCCTTCACATCTTCGGGAAGCTTCTCGGCGTACTCTTTGGACTTGCAACATTTTCTCTCATGTTGCGGATTTTTCACCCAGAAGGTTACGGGATATTTTCCACAGCGCTCACATACGTTACATTCTTTTCCATTGTTGTTGACTTCGGTCTCACTATCACTACAGCGCAGATGATTGCAGAAAAGGGTGCGGACGAAGAACGTATTCTTGGAAATCTTTTCGGTCTTCGTATTCTCAGCGCGGGAGTCTTCATGTCACTTGCACCACTTCTCTTCTTTCTTTTTGCAAAAAACGAGCAAGAACTCCTCCCTCTTATTATCGCCGCATCGCTAACCTATTTCTTTGGATCCCTTGGACAAATGCTCCTTGGCGTTTTTCAAAAACGGCTTTCTCTTGGTATTCCGGTTTTTGCTGAGATGCTCAATCGAGCGCTCAGCCTTGGGGGAATTATTCTTGTTGGCGCGTATCATCCATCGCTTCTTCTTGCTACACTGGCATTTACCATTGGCTCACTAGCCCAGTGTTCTGTGATGTTTCTTTACGCACGTACCATTACCCCACTTCGTCCGCGTTGCGAAATATCACTCTGGCGTTCAATTATCTACCGAAGTTGGCCCATCGCCATCTCCATATTCTTCAACCTTCTCTACCTCAAGGGAGACATTCTTTTTCTTTGGATTCTTGGAAGAACAAGTGAGGAGATCGGGCAATATGCCGCGGCATATAAAGTCGTTGAAATTCTCACCATGGTTCCCATGACTTTTATGGGACTTCTTCTTCCTCTTTTAAGTAGACTTTGGTCAGAAGGTGATACCACGCGCTTCACCCAGTACCTTCAGAAAACATTTGATCTTTTTATTTTCCTTGGCCTCCCCCTGCTTTTTGGTGGATGGATTCTCGGACCAAAGCTCATGCTTGTACTAAAATCTGATCTTTTTCTTGCAGGAGAACTTCTTCACGTCCTTGTTCCCGCGGCAGTATGCGTGTTTTTTGGAACGCTTTTTGGACACGTTGTTGTTGCAGTACAAGAGCAACATCGCATGACATGGTGCTACATTGCCGTTGCACTTGGTGCGCTTTTTGGTTACGTATGGCTCATCCCTACGTATGGAGCCTGGGGAGCCTCGCTTGTTACGCTTCTTTCAGAATTCTCCATAGCACTACTTGCACTTGTAACTATTCGAAGATCTTGGAAAGAGAAGTTTTCTCTTCGCGTGATATTTCCCGCACTACGAGCAAGTATCTTCATGTCCCTTATTCTTCTGGCGGGGCAATATTTTTTTCCAACCGCCATCCTCCCACTATTCTTTTTTGGCATCGCAAGCTACGCCATTGCTCTTGGAACACTTAAACAGCGCTATCTTGGAGAATACAAAAAACTCTTCTTCGCAAATGCTCACGATCTATGACGACACTTCTTATAGTGCTTGGCCTTTTAGGCTTTGCCATTGTCACAGCTTATCGCCTTCGCGATGGAGTCTTACTTTTTCTCGGCCTACTTCCCACTTACCTCATTCGCTACAATATTGGACCACTTCCAACAACATTTCTTGAGGGAATCTTTTTTATTCTCACATTTTTCTGGATGATAGATCTCGCAAAGCATCCTCAAAAAAACAAGATACTTCGACAAATGGGTACCACCCTACTTTTTATAATCATTCCTCTTTTTACGAGTTTTCTCATTGTTCCTCAAGAGAGTCTTCTCTCGTCACTTGGGCTCTGGAGAGCTTATCTTCTTGAACCGACGCTGTTTCTTTTTATTGTTAGAGCAACTCTCATACATCAAGAAGATCGTCGATATGGGCTTTTTTCACTCATGCTCTGCGGTTGTGTACTAACAGCCTTTGCAGTTTTTCAATATATAAGCGGAACAAGTCTTCCTATCGCCTGGCTCGCAGAACGACGCAGTACAAGCATCTTTCCCTACCCCAATGCTCTTGGACTCTTCCTATCGCCTCTTATTGCCTCAGGAATAGCGCTCGCGATAAGGAACAACATCACACGAGAACGCATTCTTCTCATACTCGCAAGCCTTTGGATGTTTCTTGGCGTAGTGCTTGCAAAAACCGAAGCAGGAATTCTTGCAATCATTCTTTCGCTCGCAGTGTGGATTTGGTTGTCTACAAAAAAACAACGCCACAAGCAACTCATACTCTTGAGTGGTTTTCTTCTTTTTAGTGGGAGTCTTCTCTTTGGAGATATCCGAGCAAAAATATTTCTTTGTGACGACTCCGGTATGGTTAGACGGTCTCAATGGGGAGAGACCATTAACCTTCTTCGTGACGCCCCAATACTTGGTGCGGGAATAGGAAACTTTCCCTCAGCACTTATTCCCTACCACATCGCCAAGGAGTATGAGCTCTTTCAATATCCCCACACTTGGATCCTAAACTTTTGGGTTGAGTATGGTCTTTTTGGAGCACTCTCTCTTCTTTGCATCTCCGCGTGGCTTGTGCGTCTTATATTTCTTACAAAAGACCTTCCTGAGAGCGCCTTATGGGCTCCTGCAATACTCACACTTCTCATTCACGGACTCGTTGACGTTCCTTTCCTTAAGAACGACCTTGCCTTTCTCACACTCTTTTTCCTTGCGCTAGCTATACAAACTTCAACAACAAAAAAACTGGCATGATGCCAGTTTTTTTACTGAACGCGTATTACGCTCCGTTAACTGCGTTGGTAACATTTTCAATAACGAACGACGAGATTGCGTATGCGGAGAGAAGAATAACCAAACCAACAACTGCGGTAACAAGAATATTCTTTGCTTTTTCGGTATTCTTTGCATCTCCCGCCGCCGTCATCCAAAGCCATCCAGCGTAAAGCGTAAGGAGAAGGAAGACGATACCAAGAAGTCCAAGTGCTACATTAATGAGCGAACCAAGTGTGTCGGTAAGAGGACCATCATTGAATCCAGCATTGTCGTTAACATTTGAAAGCTGATCATTGAGGTCAATGTTGCCTACCGCAAAAGCTGGAACCGTAGCCGCTAAAGGTGCCGTTGCAAGCGCTGCGCCTGCGATGAGATGTTTCCAATTTTTCATAAAATATTTTATAGGGATATTGTAACATGTTTTTCTCTGTATTCACGATCCTGTGGATAGGACTATGTAACCTCTGCCTGTGAAAGAAGTGTCACAACGAAATCCGTAAGTGCATATGCGAGTAAAAGCACCACGAGTCCAACAACAGCGTTGCGCATGATGGTCTTTGCTTTGTCGACATTCTTAGTATCTCCCGCGGCGGTCATCCAGAGGAATCCTGCGTAAATGAAGATGATAAAAACGATGACTCCCGCAAATGAAACGAGCTTTGCAATAAGATCTCCAACAAATGGAACAAGCTCTCCATTCGTTGACAGTCCAGAACCACTGGCAACCTCAGTCATTCTCGTAGTCTTAATTCCAAGCGACTTAGCAACAAAAAGCGCGAGTGCATACGATGCCATGAGGACAACCAGTCCAACAACAGCGTTGCGCATGATGGTCTTTGCTTTGTCGACATTCTTAGTATCTCCCGCGGCGGTCATCCAGAGGAATCCTGCGTAGATGAAGTAGATAAAAAGGAGTGCACCTGAAATACTCAAAACAGAATTGATAACGAGGGCCACCATATCCGTCAAACTATCCGAACCGCTCAAACCAGCTTCATTTGCAGATTCATTGAGATTTCCCCACCCTAAATCAACACCATGCGCGATACCCCCTCCACCAAGAGAAATTCCAAAAGTAAGGGCAAGAACGAGGAATCCTTTCTTCAGCAACGTCATATTACGCAAAGATTGTGATAAGGTAATTTGTCAGCGCGTAGGAACCCACAAGAATCACCAATCCAACAACACACTGCGAAAGGATCATCTTTGATTTTTCAACACGCTTGGTATCTCCCGCGGCGGTCATCCAGAGGAATCCTGCCCACGCCATTAAAAAGAAGATGATCGTTCCCGATAACCCAAGTATCGGATTGATGATGTATTTTCCAATAAATTCCGGAAGACCAATAATAGTGCCCGAAACGCCATAACCACTTTGTACCGTAGCCTGCAGTCCCGTATCTTGCGTTCCAAGCTGTGCGTAGACCGATGCAGGCATCGTAAGCACGGCAATGGCAACACAGAAAAGAAGAGATTTTACCGACATACATGACCTGCATGCGGCACGCTTATGCCGTAGCTTCAAGAATAGAGGTAATCGCAAAGCTTGCAATCGCGTAAGAAGACATGATAATTGCAAGACCAATGAGTCCAGAGATCATTAAACGCTTTGCCTCCCCAACCTTTTCGTCATTACCACCCGCAGTCATCCACTTAAATCCACCATAAAGCACGATACACACCGCAACTACACCCAAGAAACTCAAAGCAACACGAATAAGGTTTCCAATGGTTTCTTGAAGATCAGCCTGACCAAGTCCCGTGGCATCAGAAAAATCTTCATTGAGAAAATCTTCAGCTTCGAGAGGCTGGGCATAAACAGGAGCCGCGATACGCGTAAACGGAAGCGCACAAGCAACGCCGAGTGCGGCGCTAACAAAAAAGCGGAAAAGACGTTTCATCATAGAAAAAAGAATTACCTCAAGAGTATACCACTTTCTTTTTTTCTTCTGTTGAAAACCTGAGGAAAGGTTGCCCTCTATGCGGCTGTCGTAAATGCCGCGATGAGTGCGTTTACAATGACATACGACCCAGCAATGAGCGCAATTCCTGCAACAACCCATGTCATAATGTGCTTTCCGCGTTCAACCTTCTTAGCATCACCCTGAGCGGTAATCCAAAGGACACCCGCATACACGAGCATAAGAAGAGAAAGAGATCCGAGGATTGAAAGAATTGCCTTGATAATGCGAGCAATCAAAATACGAGGATCGGTTTCTCCAAGTGGATTGATAAGGTACACCACCTCGGCGTGTGTTATAAGAGGTGCGAGAATGAGCACTCCTGATATGAGCGGAGAAAGAATTTTGCGTATATACATAATGCTTGTTTATTGAGTGGTCTGAAAAATTTCGTCCGTATTAAGCGGCTGCTTGGCACCATTTTCCTCAACATCAAGACTTTGAATAGTGCTCTCGAGGCTGGCACCTGAAGGATCGAGTCCTCCTATCATGCGTAGCGTCATTGCGATGAGCGCATAGGCGCCAAAAATAATCGCAAGTCCAAGAATGGCATGCTTAAGCGTAGCCTGTCCTTCTGCTATGTACTCGGATCTTCCTTGAGCAAAAACCCAGAGAAATCCCCCATAAACAAACATCACAAGCGCTACAGATCCCGATATTCCTAAAATAAAGTTGATAATATTCACCGCAACCTGAAGAAGGTCGGTGAGGGAGCACTGACCAGAAGAACGACATGCGCAAGAATCGGCCCCTGTAACCGGAGGTGCGTCACTACAAATATTTCCAAAAATAATCCCACTTTTCATGATGCTCTGATAGCTCGCTTCAATAGGACCCGAGCTGCTCTGCGCAAAAACAGGCGTATGTATTGATACGGCGAGTAACGATCCTATGGCAAAACCTGCAAGTCTTGAAGGTAATGTACGCATACTACTTATACGTCTGGGCAACAATTTTTGCCGCATTTTGTATTGCGTCTTCAGCCTTGCGGTTTCCCGAAAGTACCATTTCAGCAAGTTGAATAAAAGCCTCCTCCATAGCATCGGCATCATTACCGTGATACCAGCTTTGAGAAGTAAGAACCTGACTCACAAACGGATTTAGCACAGGATCTTCAATTTGATCATCAATGAGTGCGCGAAGCGCGGTAGGCTTCTGTGTTTCTTGAAGATACGAAAGAACATGGTCCTGACTGGTTGCGAATGCAAGAAAATCCCAAGCTTCATCATGATGCTTACTTGAACGAGAAACGCCTTCAACCCAATAGTTTGCAATATTTACCTCTTTAGCACCGCTTCCAATCTGAGGAAGCTTTGCAATGCCAATATTTTTTCCCGGCGCTAACGCTTTAATAAGCGGAGCATGATAGCTATACCCTAAAAACATCGCCGTAGATCCTGAAGCAAAAGCTTCGAGATTACGAGGATATGTATCGTTCCATGTATAGGTGTCTTTTACTGGATTCGCGAAGTCTGTATAAAAACGGACTGCATCAAGTCCAGGATATACACCATCTGCAATGGTATCGGGAATTTCATGGAAGGCAACGCGCTGACGATCGTCAACCATGTGCGTTCCATTCTGCATCATGAGCACCTGCATGATGTCGGCAGATCGCTCCACATTTTCACCGGTACCCATACCAAGAGCAGACTGTACAACCTCGCCCTTATCATCGTAGGTTGTCATTTTTTTGACAACATCACTCACATCCGACCACGTAGCAGGAGGTTCAGCAATTCCAGCAGCATTAAACAAATCCTTGTCGTAATACAAGGCAAGTGTATCAAGTGCAAGAGGAAGACCATAAACACGCTCTTCTTCTTTTCCCGAATCATCAGTTTCCGAAAAAATCACGTCTTGACCAACGACATCCACAAAATTCTCACGAATACTTCGCAAGGAAGGCATGGTTGTCTTTTTCTCTGAAAGGACGGTTTCTTTTCGCAAACTTCCTACCGTTTCAAGTGTCTTTACCGTAACCGACGCAGGCATGGGAAGTAGCAAATCGCGATACTCTCCAATGTGCGTATTGTGCACCGTGAACATATCCGGACCCTCACCCTTTGCCAAAGAACGAAGAAGCGCACTCTCGTACTCATCGTATCGCAATACGCGATAGTCGATTGTAACGTACGGATGCAATGCCTCGTAGGCACTCACTATTTCATCGAACGCATCATCACCATCAAAGACCCTCCAATAGGTAAGTGTCACTTTCTCGGCAGATCCTGGCTTTTGCGAGGTTTGACCACAACCTGCTCCCAGGGTGGCAAACAACGAACATCCAATAATAATGGATGTAAGGCTACGCTGAATCTTTTTCCAAGATGTACACATACATGAGTCTTCCCCGCATACGCTGCGGCAGGTGGCGCTGTTCAATGACCTGTACCGGTACCCATGACGCTATGGGGAAATCCACCGAAATCACACGCGCTCCTGGCGCACATTCTCTACGGATTTTTTCACCAATGACGTCTACGAACCCGGGAAGCAGATAAAGCACAACGCGGTGTGCATCTGTAAATGACGCAAGCGTTGCGTCACCCCGGACGAAAAGAACGGAAGGATGGGATCGATGAAGGCGCGCGATGAGGTAAGGAAACCACGCACGCTCGATACCCTTATACGTTGCGTGAGGAGATCGTTCCGCGCAAGCACGCAGAATGCGACCATCGCCACACCCTATATCATACACTACATTTCCGGGATCTATGGATAATGCTTCCACAATGCCGGGAAGCGCTTCTTTTGGCAGTGGAACGTAGGGCGCTTTCCACGAACCAAGAATACTCATCGCCCATAAAAGAAAAAGTCCAACGAGGGCAATAAACATTCCAACGGACAAAAAAAGCGCAAACAAGAGCCAGAATGTCATATGCAATCACCGCTCATGTTTTTAAGGTATGCGGAAAGATCTTTTCCAAGTTCAGGATGGCGACATCCGAGTTCTATTTGCGCGATAAGAAACTGCAACTTGTTCCCACAGTCGTAACGCTTTCCAGAAAATCTTCTCCCCCACAATTGCTGTCCATCGCGAAGAAGTCCCGAAAAAGCATCCGCGAGACGAATTTCTCCATCCTTTCCGGGAGACTGCGTGAGAAGTCGAGTAAAAACTTCGGGTGTAAGCACGTATCTTCCAACCGCCGCAAGACACGACGGAGCCTCCTCGGGAGAAGGTTTCTCGATGAACTTATGAATCTCAACAACATCATCACTCACGCGAGAACCATCAACAATACCGTACTGACGAACATCCTCACGAGAAACCTCCTGAAGTGCAACCACGGGATTACAAGATCCACGACGCTCAAACTCTTCTATCATTTCACCGATAGCGGGAACCTCCCCCGAGATAATGTCATCACCAAAAAGTACTGCAACAGCCTCATCCTTTCCTATGAAAGGATGTGCCGCCAAAAGCGCGTGACCATCGCCCATGGGAGTTTGCTGACGAACAAATGCAAACTTAGCAAGCTTTCCGATGGCTTGAATGCCTTCTAACTCGCGGAGCTTCTGCTTCTGCTCGAGGCGAAATTCTAATTCAAAATTTCTATCAAAATGATCTTCAATCGCACGCTTTCCAAGTGCTGTAACAAAAATAATTTCTTCGATACCCGCAGAAACCGCCTCCTCTACAATGTATTGAATAACCGGCTTATCAACGACGGTCAGCATTTCTTTTGGCTGAGCTTTTGTTGCGGGAAGAAATCGCGTGCCCATGCCTGCAACGGGAATAATTGCTTTACGAATACGCATAGTGCTCGTATTGTACTTGATTATCTTGATGAGGAAAATTTTGACGAAGCGGACTCTTTACTCTATGCTTATCAGTTATGCATATCTCTCATTTTTCACGAGTGACATCTTTCTTGCTGACACTCTGCACATTACTTCCTACGCTTCACGCACAAGCCATAAGTCCATCAGCTTGGCCAACGTGGGACACTTCAGGAACCGACATATCGCAGGATATTCTCGCTTACGACAGTGGATTTGAACCAAGCGGCATAAGTTGGCACAAAGACCGTCAAACGTTTTTCGTTGCTGATGACGGAGGAAATCTTGCGGAAATAACCGAAACCGGATCCTTAGAGCATATTTGGAATACCGGACTCAATCTTGAGGGAGTCGCTATTCCCGAACGCACGGGTGATGCCGTCTATCTTGTCGATGAAAATACCAACGTCATTCATGCATTTTCACTTACAACCGAAACGATCTCTGGAACCACGTGGGATATAAGTCCATATCTCTCTTATGCAAATAACCTTGGCATTGAGGGACTTGAGTGGATCCCCGATGGACAGCATGCTTTTGGTACAACTCCCATGGGAGGAATTTTTCTTTGTGGGTGGCAAAATGATGGCAATCTCTATGCGTTTATTCCCGACGCTCAGGGTGGTGTAACCGCAAAAGGCGGCATCGTGACCTCAGTGGATTACACTGATGTCGCAGGGATTGACTACAACCCTGATACACAAAGCATTTTCAGCGTGTACGACAGCTGGGACATGCTTCAAGAATATTCCCCAACGGGAGGAAACGAAGTCGCCGAATACACTATGCCGTCTTCAGACCAAGAAGGTATCGCCGTAGTCACCGATTGCACCACCGAACTCTCAACCGTTACCATTGCAGATGACGCTGGTCATATTTTTACGTATAAAGATTTTCCCACACCATGCGTTGCACCTGTTGATGCCGATGGGGACGGTGTGTCAGCGACGTATGACTGCAACGATAACGACGCCACCATTGCAACAAATGTCACCTACTATAGGGATGGTGACGGTGACGGCTATGGAAACCTTCTTCAATCGGGATCGTTTTGCCAAAACACACCTCCGCAAGGCTACGTAACCAATAGTAGCGATCTTTACGATACGGCAAAAATTGAACTTTCAGGAGATGGAAGCGACAATGATGGCGATGCAAGATCTGATGAGTGGAATACTCTCCAAGAAAATGGCCTTCATCCCCTATATTCTCTCGAAGATCCAAAAACCAGTACAGCGATTGTAGGATTTTCTATGTATCAAGGCTCCATTCTTGTACACTATCGCGATACATCGGTATTTCGCTACAATGCCATGCCGCAAAACCTTGGCGCGTGTGTAGCGACCCCCATACAGGCGACGTCTTATGTACTTATTGGTTGTGGAACAAAGTATCGTATCATGCAAGGACTTACCGGAGAGCTTCGCGATCAAGGAACTTTTGCCACAAGAAAAGGTGCCACGCTTTGGGGAAATAGCCTTGTAGCAACCTGGTAATCTTTGACAATAGGTTTATTTTTTGCTAATATTAGCCACATATGATTTTCATTCCTATTCTTTGGGACATTGACGGTGATTGGCCAGACTTCCGTCCATAATAAAAACCAGCGAATTTTGCTGGTTTTTTTCATTGTTGACGATAGATATTTTCCCATATTACGATACTCGCGTTACTATCCCACACTTATTTTTAAACAAAAACCTATGTTTTCCTTCCCAATCCTTGGACATGGATGCGATGGCGGCTGGATGATCATCTAGTCACATTCCTGTTACTACTCTATAAAAACCAGCGAATTTTGCTGGTTTTTATGTTCCATTCTTTTCTCGATGAGGACACCCCGGCCAACAACAAGGACGACGTTTTCCTGAAAGAAGATCGCTTTTTAAACGATGAAGTCGCTTGAGATGAGTTACTTCCTGTTTTGCCGAACCAATCCAGCAAAGATATTCATTTCTTCCAAGCGGCGTGAGCGTTTCCCAAATCTTTTCAAGACTGTACTCATGAAGAAAAGATCTTATTTCCGCTGATGTTTTATGGGGATGATTCATGGTTATTTTTGTGTAAAAAACTTTTCAATATTTATATTAATTTTGCATTTTACCATTTCAACCACAAGCATAGATACACAAGCTCTTACCTGCAAGAGCAAGATTTCATCTTGCCTTATAAAGACTCGCTGCAAATATGTCTATCAGATTTCCAGAAGAATTTTCGGATTTCACCCATCATCTCCCAGCTTCAGCGCAAAATCTTCACCACGAAAAGCGCCTAAATACCTTAACGAGCTTGAGGTTTTAGAGAAAAATCTTTAGGAAAAATCTCCTTCATTTTCCCAAATCCAGGAAATTCTCTACCATAAGAATAGTCATTTTGATCCCCTAGGAGTTCCTCTGAAACAAAATATGTTTCGTTAACAATGTTATAACCATTAAACGTGGTATCTTGAGGCGATTTGAGCGTCACCTTCTCAAGCGAACTTCGCAAACTCGCAAGAAGCTCATACATGACAGGTCTATTTGTAGACGATCCTCCACAATGATCATCAATAACAATAGCCAAGACCCTTCCCGATCTTTGAGCGAGTTCGTTTGCATATTTTATAAATGCCGTGAAAAAACTCCTTGCTGAAAGGTGGTTAATAACATTCTCTAAAGGATTTAGTCCTCGTATAACAAGAAGCGGAGTCCCATCAACGGCAACCGTTTCAATAAACATTGAACATCCGACTATACGCTCGTACTTCGTTCCTTTATTTTGTACAAAAACTGACGTAAACATGTTAGGAAAATTTTTGGCGATGCTACCATATTTTCCAGCCCAACATGCATCGGAGAAGTGACCAGAAAACTCCATAAGAATCCCTCTCGTAGCAAAGAATTCCATATCGATAAAACCCCTCGACTCGGCATTTTGCGAACGAACAATCTCGTCTGTGAGTGCATTGCAATTAGCTATGCCAAAAAGTGTTTTTCTATACTCTTTTTGAGTAAAAAATCTCTTCCAAACCATATCAACAACAACATGTTCGCAGAACTCAACAACTCGACTCATATCCTCGATGCTAGGACTCTTGGATCCTCGCAAAGCGATGAGCGGAGATTGGTTGTCTGGCACTTTCCGAAGCGCATACGCAAAAAGCATTTCAAGAACATCGTCATTGGCAATATTTTCAGAACAGATCTTGTGAAAATTTTCCTGAAAACTTTCCAAACTTCTTAGCTTGATATTCTGTAAATCTAGAATTTTTTTAAAAACATTCTCACGAGCGATGGGGTTTTTTAGTTTTTCAAGAAGATCGTTGAGACGCTTGATTTCATGAGAAATTTTTTCTTCAATTTTTTTCACTGAAAAAGAAAAAATATCACTCCTTTTTGCTAATTCACCCGCCGCCATAATGCGACTTTTGAGATACCCATACCGAACTCGTGAACCATCAGAAAAATCTTCAACTTTAACAGTACGAAGCCTTTCTACCTTCTCTGATAAATTGTATTGATAATAGGGATCAAGGGACTTCACTTCACCTAAAGATTCTGCATTGTAAAAATTTGAAATAATTCTATGAATCGTGGGATTATCGCCATGAAATTGTGCCTCAGAAAATCTTACCGCATTTTTAAAAATTTCAAGATAGACATTATTTTCAAAAAGGTCTTTATCAAGAAAATTTGGATTATACATTCGCAACTTCATCTCTTGAATTTTTTTTCGAAGTTGTAGAAGTGCTTTATCACCGCTTTCGGTGATACAGAAATCCGCGCAAGCTTCTGAATCTTTTTTTCCAAGAAAAATATCTTTAACTGCATGATAGGTTTTTTTTGAAAAGAAATTACCAATATTTTCTTTACAAAAAAGAAAAGGCTTATCATGTATTTTTACCTCAAAATTTGTCAGTATAAAATTAATAGTGTAAGCATTCCACTCTTCTTCTTGACGACCTTCAGAAAGATTACCTTCAAGAATCTTCTGCGCAAGTTCTTTTGAGTTCCTTCGACTCATCAATAAATCTTGAAGAAAATCTTGGCTCCAGTAAAAACGAGTATCGTTGCCGAAAATAACATCAACAATATCCTTGTCGCTGAGGTATTTTCTTTTTTCTTCATTTTGAAAAAAATTCTCGATATTAATCAGGCCTTGGTGATGCAAACATTCATCTAGAAGATTGCGAACGAGAATTTTCTTCGTAGGCTCATTCAAAGCTTCAAAATGTTCTAGTAAGGCATCGCTTATGTATGATACTCGTAAAAATTTTTCTTTATTTGGAATATCAAGCGCTTCAAAATTCTTCCAAAAGAATTTCGTATTACCAAAGTATGCGAGAAATGTTTCATTAGTGACTAATTCTGGAAAATCATGTCTTCTTAAGAAGATCTCTACAATCGGTGCTTCGCCAAGATTATAGCGAAAATACGAATCTAAAAATTCATGAATTGACAAAGAAGAAATCTCTGGAAGTTTTCTAATATGTCGCAACATGGGAAGATTTTGGATAATGAATAAATCCCCCTTATATTTTTCTGCAATTCTTTTAATCCAATCTTCTTGGATGTGAATTTTTTGAAGTTTGCAAAATTCAAAGAATTCTTTTGGCAAGGAGCTTTCTATAAAAAAATTTATACAAGCCTCATATTCACCTTGAAGATCATGCGAATAACCTTCCGCATGAGACTCTTCTTCGTGAAAAAATTCTTGGCGCCGACTGAAGAACGAAGAGAAGCTACGCGCATCAAATCCAAAAATCTCACAGTCTAAATCAAGAACTCTTTTAAGAAATTTTCTTAAATCATGAATATAAAAATTTTGCCAATATTTATTAAGAGAATGTTTATCGTGTTTAAGACATGACTCAAGGATGCCCTCATGCTTTTCTCTTGAGAAGAGTTTTACATAGGGGGCAAGTACATGAAGCTTTCCCTTTGAAGCGAATTTATCGTAAATTTCATCGTGAGAAATTCCGATATTTTCTAGATTGTCCATGATCTCCCAAAATATAAACTCATCTGAATAGACAATAACCTCTAGAGATTTGCGTTTTATTTCCTCTCTTAGCCAAGAAGGAATATCAGAAAAAAATCTATTCCTAATAAAACTAATAACTCCATGCATTCTCACAAAAGATTCGTCGCTATATCCAAATTTTTTCCTAAATCTCCACAAACTTTCAAATGAAAGCTGTTTCTCGATAGCCTCTAAAAGACGTATGTTATGTATAACATCAAAGGCCCCGATTGCCGCTTCAGAAATTCTCAACCTTGTCGATTCATCAAGATTTTCATCACATAAATATTTCAATACAATCGATTCGGACTCTTGAAAAAATTTTCCAAAACCCAACGCAAGCTCAGGATTTTTTTTAAGAACACCAACAAGAAAATACTCCCGATCTCGAGGGGAAAATAGTCCATTCATTATGTGTGTCATTTCCGATCGTGCAAACGATGTCTGGAAATAGGGGTCATTTTTTTCTATGGCTAAAAATAACGCATCAACTAAGCCGTCTATTTTGAGCTTTTGCTCTTCCTCATTTTCAGCAACCTCTTGAAGACCAAGCTTGACTTCAAATCTTTTCGAACTTCTCTCTTTTTCCTGCATACTATTTTATAAAAGTATAGCAAATAGAAAGTACCGATATACGCCATAGGCATATCCAGCCGCCATATCCGTCACCCTCTGTTCTGTAAAGCACCTTCCAATACAACAAAACAACCCCGCAAAGGGTTGTTTTGTTTAGGACAAGGCTCTAGAGACGCCTCACGTGCACGAAACGCACGTGAGTTTCTTGATAAAACACTGTCCTGGCGGAGAGGGCGGGATTCGAACCCGCGGTAGCCTTTCGACTACACCAGATTTCGAGTCTAGCGCATTCGACCACTCTGCCACCTCTCCAAGCACGAGCTAGGGTACGGTATTTTTGAAGTTCTGACAAATTTACAACGCAACAATGCAACTTCCCCCATGTGATTCAAGCATGACACCACGCAGAAATGGACGATCTCTCTCGGCTAAATCCTGTAAGTGCAAAAGAACTGCTTTTCTAAGAATCCCCGATCCATGACCAAAAATAACCCTCAAGTAACGCTCTTTCTCTCGAAATAACGCAAGATCAAGGTCCCAAGAAAAATTTTCCGATGTACATCCGTGAAGATCAACAAAGGGAAGCTCTCTTTGAAGAGCGACGATATCAAGCTCCCCCGCAACCCGAGTATCCTTCCCAAAAAACATACTACCCCTTTTTTGCCATAGCCTGCTTAAAGGCATCAACGTAAGGAATCTCCGTCGTACATTCTTTGTGAAGAATCGCCGTGTACCACGCTACGTAATAAGAAAACTGCAAAACTTCACACATTTCTTCAAAAAAATCTTTTCCACGAGCAACGTAATCCACAACTCGAACACCACGCTCTTCAAGAATATCAGCGGTTAGCGCCGTTCTTCGGCGAATGCGCGGGTGATAAAGTTCTGAGTGAAAGAAAAGCCCAGTCGTACGGTCAGCACTCCCTTGTGGATGAGAAAAACTTTCAAGAAGGTGGTGGTTTGCCTCGGGAAGAAGCTCAACTACCGCTCGTTGTTTTGCAGTTTCATGAAGATTATTTACAAGCACGTGCGCATGTGCGCAGAGATGCTCGGCGGCAAACACAATGACCTCTCTTTCAGAAAGTGCATCAGCAACTTGCTTGGCAGGATTTTCAGAAAATCCTACGTCACTTGCGCAAAGATCGGTAACTTCACTCATCGCAGAAAGTCCACGACGAAGCTCGTCCTCCTTAAGGGAAATAAGGCTATTCTTTGCAAGTATTCCAAGAATTCCCGCAAAAAGAAATCCTGTTCCAAAGCGCGGCTGTTTTGCAAGCTCTCCGGGAGAAAATGTGTATGCAGGAATCCCCTGTTCTTCCGCCCACATTACCAAAGGCCCTCCCGTGGCAACAACTACGATATTTGATTTTCTTCGCAAGGCATCCTCTGCGGCGGCAAGAACCTCTTCAGTTGATCCAGAAAAACTCACTAAAATAACAAGAGTTTTTTGCTGTATCCATGCAGGCAGTTGATAGTCTCGGACAATCGCCATGGGAACCTTTGCTCTTTTAAGAGCAACCATTTCAGCCATCTCGGCTCCAAGCGCAGAACCACCCATACCAACACAAGCGATACCTGTACTTTTTGCGTATCGCTTAGGAAATATGAGGGCTTGGGCGTCATGCCAAGCTATGCGAAGCTGTTCAGAAAGACGATCTATACCAAAACCAACATCGTCAGCATCGTGAAGGAGATAAGATTTTTCAGAGTCAAGATAATGCATAACGTTACACAAGCTTTCCGAGGCGAGCCATGTGGGTCGCGCGTTCGCGAACATCCCAAAGAAGTGCGCACCCAACGAGCATACCCTCTTTTATAAATTCCTGCACATAGCCGCCTCCTTGAAAATACCCTCGAAGTTCATCGGCGACAACCTTTCTTGTATCTCCAAGAAACGCAAAGTGACCACCGGCCATTGACGTACTGTATTGAGAGATTGGCACATTCAGCCACTCTCCCGTTGCAAGATAGGCTCCAAGTGCGCGAGCTTCTTGCTGTGCGTGCGCCCAATTTCCATGCAATCGAGCAGGAGCCCACGCATACCCTTCGGAAGATTCTGCGACATCACCAACTGCAAAAATATCCTCACAAGATGTTTTTCCCTGTTGCGTTACAACACCCTCAGTACACGTAATTCCGGCAGAATGTGCAAGTGCAAGCTCTGGAGACGCACCAATTGCAACTCCTGCACAATATCCAAAAAATTCATCCCCAAACTCTCCCAAAAAACGAACTCCTCGCTCATGGGAAAACAACATACCATTTCCTTGATTGTGCTCAATATCAACCCCGGAATTTTGAACTTTTTCCAAAACATACTCCTGAGCTTCGGGAAGTAACATGGATGACCAAAAGCCTGATCCACGAAGAATAAGTTTTGTAGGAATGTTTCTTTTTGCAAAAATCGTGAGCAGTTCTGAAGCGATAAAACCTCCACCAAGAACAAGTGCCTCCTCACCGCGAGGAATACGTTCAAGATCCTCTTTCAAGGATTCTGCATCGGCAAGTGTAAATAGTGTATGCGCGCGAGGAGGCAGGGATTCGGGAATTCTTGGAGAGGTTCCCGTTGCAAGGATGAGAATGTCAAAATCAATAGTTCCCCCATCCAAAAGCAGTACTTTTTTTTCTTGAGCGAGAATTTTCTCAACCGTTCCAGATGGACCGTGAAGATATTCTATTCCCATGGACTCATACCAAGACCAACTTTTTAAAAAAAGCTTCTCCCGAGGAATGGCGCCCTTAATATAGTGCGGCAAAAGTACTCGCGAGTAGAGTGGCTCAGACTCTTTCTCAAGAATGAGAATACGAAAATCCCCGCCTTTTAGTCTCAGCGTTTCAGCGACGGTAACACCTGCAATTCCTCCACCAACGATTACTACGGTCTTTCTCATGTACTACGGGTAAAGCCTCGTTCCCTCGGCATCAAAAATCTCAATTGCCATCGTAGGACAAGATTGGGCACCCATGATAACCGTCTCGAGCTCATCCTCAGACAAATCAACTTCTCGAGAAAAAGATGGGATTCCATGATCATTTCCATGATCAAGAACTTCTGCTTTATTTTCGCCATTCATCACAAAAGCAAGAGGCGCAAGCGTTGCACAACTTGCGGCACCGATACACAAATCAGGGTCTACAACAATGCGGTATTTCATACATCTTCCCGTAGCATACGTTTCACAACTTGAGCCGTCAACATGGCGGAAGATTGAATATCCTCAAGAGAAAGGCCAAGACCAAAAGAAAATCTCACCGTCGCGCCAATTTCCTCCTCGGGCATTCCAAGTGCACGCAATACCGCACTTCGCTCACCCGCCCGCTTACAGGCGGCCGCGGCAGAACACGCAACCCCAACCGCATCAAGACGAAGAACGATCTCTTCGGCTACTGTTCCAAAAAATGTAACGCTTACAATGGCAGGACTTTCATGCTCTCCATCGTTTATTCGAAAACGAATACCATGTTTTGTAAGATGAGAGATAAATTCATTACGTAGATGCGAAAGTTTTATCCTTCGATCATGACGCTCTTGTGTAAGGAGACGACACGCCTCTCCAAAACCAACAATTCCCGGAACATTTTCAGTTCCCGGACGAAGTCCCTGTTCTTGATTTCCACCCTCCCACAAACGGAAAAATGGCGTCCCCTTTCTTATAAACAACGCTCCAACACCTTTTGGTCCGTAAATTTTCGCAGAACCAAAACTTAAGAAATCATAGGGAGTTTTTTCACAAGAAATATCCTCAGTTCCAACTGCTTGAGCCGCGTCAACATGAAAAAAAGCCCTCACGCCAAGACGCTTAGCGGTTCGTTGAAGCTGTTGGGCGTAGGTGTGAATTGGCGATATAGCACCTGTTTCATTATTCACCCAGAGCATGGAAAAAAGACTCACTCCACCTTGAAGTAAATCTTGAAATTCATCCACCGAAGAAAAAACCTTTGCATGTGACGAGGAAAAACCCGAGCGATGCTCAAACGACGATCGTGCAACGCCTCCCCCGTGGGCTTTGAGAAATCCCTGCATGGCGAGATTGATTGACTCGGTTGTTCCGCTGGTAAAAATAATTTCTTCAGGTCGAGCACGAAGAAGCGTCGCAACATGTCCACGCGCACAACGAATGGCCTCCTGAGCAATAACCCCTTCCTTGTGAATGCTTGAGGGGTTTCCAAAGTGTTGAGAAAAGAATGGCAACATGACCTCTAGGACGCGTGGATCGATAGGGGTCGCGGCGGCGTAGTCAAGATAAATTCTCTTCATACAACAGTATCGACGGTTCTATAGCGGACAACGTACAGGGAAACGTCAGCGTTTGCAACGAGAATTTCAAGACTTCCCTCGTGATATACAGGTGCTTTTATAATTTCATATAACCTCGGTCTATCGACCTGAATATACGTCTTATCATTTTTTACCACCACATCTCTTCCAATAAAATCATGCGATATAGGGAGTTTTCCCTGTGTTACTTCAAGAAGGGCGGATTTTTTTGACTCTGCAAAAAGAGCAACGCCCAGCGCTCGATATCGAACGCGAAGATACTCGCGATACCCAGACGTAGCAACTTCATGCACACAACATTCTTCACGAACACTCCAGTGACCATGCAGTGCCATGCGATCTTTGCCAGAGTCAGTAAAGGCGCACACTCGCTGAGGAAAAAAGTCTTTTGAAACTTCGTAGTGAGACTGGAGATATCCGAGATAGTCATCAGCTTGTGATGGATAAAGATGTTCCCCAGAAAATGCTGAGTCGTAAGAAAGTGCAGGAAGTTTTTCTGATGAAGCACGTGGAAGCGCCTCTTGAATAGCGAGCTCTAACGCCGCATTCATACGATCACCCGCGTGTTCATACACCACACAGCCATCAACTCCAAGAACGATAAAGCGAAGTGGGCTTCGTTGGCCAAATCTTCTGCTCACCATTCTTTTTTCATCATGTGCACACGCATGATGAAGTTCGTGACGCTTCCAAATATCTTTCACGATTTCAACGTCCCGTTCCCGATGAAGTTCTGGCTCGTGAATTCCAATAACCTGAACACCTCGATCTTTATACGCATCATGCAGGCGCTCCATGCGCTCAGGAAGATCGTACGACGCAAACGTACTTGCATTCCAAACATAAATCACAACAACAGACCCTCTCAATTCACGAAGAGAGGAGATTTTCTGAGATACCCAAATAAGATCCGTGGGAATTTCCGGCATCTCTCGAACACATCCATGTAATATCGCTGAGTTCATAGCAAAGAAACTCCAACGTACAATCTTCCTACAATCATACCAATGACACCCGCAGAAAAGGCGACAATAACCATTTCAAGACCACTGCTCAAGGCTCGTGTTCCTGAAATTCTCGCCTTCCATACACCAAGAATAAACAGCAGTCCCGCGGTAAATAAAAGCGTCACAGGAAGCGCATATGCAAGCGGAAGGAGTACGTACGGAAGGAGTACCAAAAATCCTCCCAAAAGATAAAATGCTCCCATGATCGACGCCGCACGAAGTGGATTTTCATGAAGTGCTGGAGCGGTTTCATAAGATGATCGAGCGACTTCATCAAGCCAGAGCGCACGCTCCTTCACCATCGTCTTCAACACCAGCGCAACTTCTTTCTTTGAAAAACCTTTTCGTAGAAAAAAATCTCGCAACGACTCTTTGTCGCTTAATCGCTCGTCTAAAATACGAATACCATCTCTTCGCAAACGATCTTCATACAATTCATTTGCGGACTTTGAAGAAAGGTAACTGCCCGCCGCCATAGAAAGCGCCTCAACGACAACGACTACAATCCCTGCAAGAAGCACCGCTTGACGGTCACCGCTGCCAACAGCAACTCCAGAGAGTGTGCCCATGGTTGAAACAAAGCTATCTTCTAATCCAAAGACAACTTCGCGAACATAGACCTCGAGTTCTTTCTCTATCGCCATAGCAAGCCTAGTATACCTCTCTTTTCATGAGACACCTTCCCCTTTTTCCAAACTTTCGTTATTATTTTTATAACGCTATGCACATCTCTGACCATTACTCAGGTTTCCCACAAAAAACCCTTGTAATGATCCTCAATCATGAGCGCGCTCGTTGTTTTTTTGCACACGATCATGCTTTTGATGAACAAAAGCCAATAACAACATCTGAAGACACTCTTGGAGATGATCTCGCTTTGCGATCCTTTTTTGGAAATCTTTTTTCCTACATGGAAAAAGTAATTTCAAAGAAGCAGGCTCAGGAAATTCTTATTTGCCTTCCAGAAATTCATCGACCAATTTTTCAGGAGCTTATCCCAAAGTCCCTTGAAAAGTCACTAAAGAAAATTGTTCCTAAAAATCTCATCGCAATGGAAGAAAAGTCGATTATTAGAATTTTATTCGAGGGATGATAATTCGGTGATGTATCCGCCACTTTGCATGCTCCACAAACGTTCGTAGACACCTTTGCGCGTGAGGAGTTCCTCATGATTTCCATATTCAACAACCTTACCCCGCTCAAGAACCGCAATGGCATCGGCCATATAAATGGTTGAAAGTCTATGCGCAATGATGATTGTCGTTCTTCCCTCCATAGCCTTCTTCAGAGCTTCCTGAAGTGCAAATTCAGTTTCCGAATCAAGTGCGCTTGTTGATTCATCAAGAACAAGAATCGGCTGGTTTGCAAGAAGAACTCGTGCAATGGCAATACGCTGTCGTTCGCCGCCAGAAAGACGAACACCCCTTTCCCCAATGACCGTATCGTAACCATCGGGAAGTCGCGAAATAAACTCGTGCGCCTGAGCTTTTTTACAAGCCTCTTCAACTTCTCTTCTTGTTGCGCGAGGTTTTGCAAAACGAATATTCTCATAGAGAGACTCGTTAAAAAGAACTGACTCTTGGTGCACGAATCCAATATTTTTTCTCACATCCTGCAAAGAAAACTCCCGAATATCCCTTCCATCGAAAAGCACCCGTCCGGTTGTTGGATCGAGAAAACGATTGATGAACTTTACCAGCGTTGATTTTCCACTTCCCGACCTTCCCACAATGGCCAAACTTTTTCCCGCAGGAATTTCAAGATTAATATCTATAAGTGCATCTTCATCTTTTTCGGGATAGCGGTATCCAACATGGTCAAAGGTAAGTTCACCACGAATGCCGCGAAGCTTTTTTGGAGTCTCAGGACTTTGAATAAGATTTTCCTTCATGAGTTCTGGGAGTACTCTCGCGAACGCGGAACGAGTTTCACTCATTGATCGCATAAGATCCGAGAGCATATGCTCAAACGGTGATAGCACAATATCCAACATTCCCATGAACGAAATAAGAACACCGATAGTTATCTCCTCTCGTGCAATAAGCCAAACGCCAACCGTGAGAAGAATAAACCTGGCAAAGAATCTTGCGAATGACGTCGAAAACGAAAGAAGCGCCCAAAGTGCATTCACCCTTCGCTGTCGCAACATCGCCTCGTCACCAATGTGCATGTGCATCTGAGCCATGCGATCTTCCGCTCCAAATGATTGAATGGGAACGATGTTTGCAAGTATCTCAACGAACTTTTGCAAAAAATTCTCCCAAGCCTCACTCATTGCGTCTTGTTTTTTCTCAACCGCTCGTTGCGCGACAAAAACCATGAAAAAAAGAAGTGGAATTCCCGCAAGCGACGCGAGTGTCATTCGCCAATCAAACATCATGCCACCGATAATAAAAACTACCGCGGTAAGCACCATGGGAACGACTCTCTGTAAGGTTGTTCCCGAAACTCGCCAAACCGCATTCCCTGCGTTATCTAACTGTTTTGCAAGTGCTCCGGCGGGAAGCATGGTGAATCTTTGAGGATCCCATGACAGTACCCTTCCTAGGGTAACCTTCCAAAAATGACCCCATACTGTATCAGCAACTTTCCACGAAAGAAGATTAGCGCCTTCACGTGTTGCACCCTGAAGAAGATCGCACCCTATCCAAAGACCAAGAAGCGGAAGGGTTGCCATAAAAAGATCACCAACTTCACCCTGCACTCCGCCAATGAGCTCATCAACAATTCTTCCGTAAATAAGCGGCTCAACAAGTCCCGAAAGTGAAGAAATTGTCAAAAATAGCAAAATAACCACGTATTTTTTTGAGGTTCCAGAAAATGATGGGATGAGGTAGTTTCGAATAGTTGCAAGAGGAACTGGTGACTGTTCGATTTTTTTCATGTTCTTGAGTATAGCAAATACTCGTTCACTTTTTTCTTTACGGAAAAAAAAGAATTTGCTACACTCCTTTTGGTTCGGCCATATGGCGAAGTTGGTTAACGCGGCGGTCTGCAAAACCGCTATTCGCCGGTTCAAGCCCGGCTGTGGCCTCCAAAAAATCTCCTCATCTGAGGAGATTTTTTATTTACGAACTGTAACCGCAACAGGCTTTGCATGTACCGCCTCTCCATTTTTTGAAGAGATTGCATCCGCAGAAAGAATATACGTTCCAGCATTCTGTGGGAGCTCCCAAGATACTGAGAGTATTGCGTTTGGCGATATGTATGATCCAAGAATAACCTCTTCTCCTGTCTGCGCATGACGTGCACGCACAGTAAGTGACGTATATTCCTCAGGATGAGGAAGTTCTACAGCAATCGTGTACGCATGAAAATCATCTGTTCTTTGAATAACCTGATCGGGAAAAGGATTTGTTACACGAGGACCATCAAAAGATGAAGACCTTTCAATCGAGATTTTTACCAAAGCTTCACCAACATTATCAACGTCATCATAAACACGAACCGAGAGTGTATGCTCACCTTGCGTCACCCATGAAGGAATTTCAAGCGTTGCGCTATCAAGCGATGCTGATTGACCAAGGTAAACTCCATCTAAAAGAAACTCTGTTCTCTGGAAAGTTCTTCGAACCTCACCTTGGTACGAAACCGTCAGAACTTCACCAATAGTATCCCCCTTCTGAGGACTAAGAATCTTCACCATTGGCTCATTTCTTTTTGTATGGACGTCATCCTCTTCCGTGGGAGGCGTGCATGTTGTCAGGGGAGCCTCACCAGGCTTCAGTTCTGCGTTGTGACGGGCAATATAGTCCTCAATACCATGTTCCCAAGCGGCATATTGCTCGTGCTCTTCTGGGTGCTCGGGAGGATCTCCAAGGGGATTTTTAGGGTCGATGTACGCAAGAATTGTCTTAAACTCTCCACATGCGAGTGTTTCTTTAAACGATTCTGGCGTGAGGTCTGTCGCAAGCTTTCCGGAGGCCTTATCAATGGTAACGTTTGTCGTCTGAAGCTTTCCATCAAGAATTGATTTTCCAGTCTCTGGTATCTGAGGATCAGGGAAGGCTTCAGCCGGAGTCCCTGCAAGCGACTCTTTCATGAAAGCATTCCATATTGGCGCGGCAATCTTCGATCCATCAGCACCCTTGCTCATAAGCGCGCCGGATGCGTTTCCAACCCACACCGCCGCAGTAAGCGAGGGTGTGTAACCAACCGTCCAAGCGTCTTTATAGTTATTTGTCGTTCCTGTCTTTGCGGCAACTGGTCTATCGCTCAGTACAAGATAATTATTTGGTCCAAATACATAGGCACGGGCCGCATTATCTGAGAGCACATTGGAAATCATTGCGGTAATATGCTCATCAAGAACCTTCTCCCCCGCGGTATCTTTGTCTTTCAGTGCGAAAAGTTCATTGCCTTGAGCGTCTTCAACTCTCAGAAGAGCCTGAGGATGGCGACGAACACCACCTGACGCAAACGTGCTGTATCCACCAATATGATCAAGCATCGTCACCTCAGCTCCGCCAAGAACCATGGAAAGACCTATGCGGGAACGATCAGTAAACGTGGTATATCCAAGACGTTGCGCAAAAGCTATTGCATCATCAATACCAACCAACGCCAACACCTTTACTGCGGGAATGTTAAGAGACCCCTGCAGTGCATCGCGCAATGAAATAAGTCCATGCTCTTTTTCGTCGTAGTTAAGGGGAATGTAAGGGGCAGTTTCTGTCACGAATTCCGTTTTTACATCCCAAAGAACCGTGTTTGGCGTAAAACCTCGCTCAAACGCGGCGGTATAAATAATCGGCTTAATACTCGATCCCGGCTGAAGTTTCTGCAGGGTGACGTTAACCTGTCCATCAATGGCGTCATTACTAAAATCAGGGGATCCAACCATAGCGAGAATCTCACCCGTTCTTGGATCTTGCGCGAGAAGTCCTGCATTTGAGAACTGATACGTCTCACCACGAGCCTCAACGCCATCCTTAACTGCGGTTTCAGCGATCACCTGCTTATCATAGTCAAGCGTTGTGATGACCTTCAAGCCACCCGTTTCCAAGGCACTCGTTCCAAACTGCTCCTCGAGCATCGCGCGAACCCACATGACAAAGTGCGGCGCGACAAACGATGCATCGCTCTTAAGGTGAATCGGTGTTGATTCAGCCTGTGCCGCGCGTGCGGCTTCTTCGGAAATATACCCAAGTTCCGCCATGCTTGAAAGAATCCAGTCCCGACGCTCTTTAAGAAGATCTGGATTATTAATAAATGTCGTTGGTCGCTGAGGAATTCCCGCAAGCGTTGCCGCCTCAGCAAGCGTAAGTTCGTTTACTTTTTTTCCGTAAAAATTTTCAGCGGCTGATTGAACGCCGTAATACACCGATCCGTATCCTATTTCATTAAAGTAGATTTGAAGTATCTGGTCTTTTGAGTATTTTCTCTCAAGCGCAAGAGAAACCATGAGCTCCTTGATTTTTCGAGAAATCCTATGTTCGTTTGATAGCAGTGCGTTTTTTACCAACTGCTGTGTAAGTGTCGATCCTCCCCCACGGTCACCCATGAAAATCACCGCACGCAAAAGACCCTTAATGCTAAATCCGTGGTGCGTGCAAAAAGATCTATCCTCGGCCGCAATAACCGCCTGAGAAAGAATAAGTGGTATTCCCTCTGTGTCGGTTGTAAGCTCTGGATCTTGAGGGTCACATATTCCTTGTTGAAGATGAACAATCGTGCGATTTTCATCGCCGTAAATCTCATAAAGAAGGTGTTTTCCCGTACGATCGTAAATCTTGGTCGCCTGCGCAACCGTACGATCAATAAGCTGTTGAGGATCAGGAAGATCGCGAGAATACCAAGCAAAAACTCCAAGAAGAACGATTCCCCCAAGAAACACTCCAGCAAGGGTGAGTAGTCCAAGAAAAAGCGTCAGGGCTTTTTTGTCGATTTTAGAAAACCATCGACGAAATGCGCGAAGTGAAAGTTGGCGTTGAGGGGTTCTTCCCTGAGCGTAGCGATACATACAGTGAATCCATCATACCCCGAAAAAACGAAAAAAGAAATGTGATCTATTTTTGGCTAAAATTAGCCAAATTTTAGCATTTTATCCTTGACAAAAAGGGTATTTTACGCTATACTTATTCGTTATGAAAAACGAACATTTTTTGGAAAAAGCTTTCACGGTTACCAAAAATTACTTCGCTCTTCTTGCACTTGCGGTCTGCATTACCGGAGGATCGCTCCTTGGAAATGTCGCAAGCGCTTCCCCACTTCTTTCCGAAGACACTTCAAAACATGCGGCACTATCCCTCCTTACCGACGCACAAAAAAATTCCACCGCATCTTTTGGTCGCTTGCCAAAAAATAATCTTAAGGGAGGTCCTGATAGAGTCATGCATGTGGCCATGACCGCCTACAATTCACTCCCCAACCAAACCGACGACACGCCTTTTATTACCGCCATGGGATCAACGACCCGCAGGGGAATTGTTGCGGCAAATTTCGTGCCACTTGGAACATATATCAAAATTCCCGAGCTCTTTGGTGATGAAGTTTTTATCGTCGAGGACCGCATGAATGCACGCTACACGCAACGTGTCGACATTTGGATGGAGCATTACCAAGAAGCTCGCCAGTTTGGCGTCAAAAAATCTGTTGCTATTGAAATTTACTACGAAAAGTAAACCTACTGTCGAATTGGCATGACGATATAGAAGTACTCAGCCTTTTCCTGACCCTGCGGAAGAAGAATACAAGGATTCATTGCATCGATCATCTTTATACGCAAAGATTCTGAACCAATTGCCAGCGCACCATCAAGGAGATAACGGAAATTGAGTGTCACCGCGTTTGCATTTCCCACAATCTCCGCGGGAATAGTCACTTCATTTTCTCCACGACCAACATCATTTGCTGTAAGACGAAGAATTTTCTCATCAGGAACCACTTCAAAGCGAACATCAAAGAGTCCATTTTTCGCAAAAAGCGCCGTACGCTTTACCGCCTGAATCAGCGCACCCCTCTCAACAACAAGCTCCGTGGTAAATGTCTTTGGAATAATTTGACGATAGTCTGGATAGACGCCATCAATTGTTCTTGAAGAAAGTTCAACCGTTCCACAACGAAATGCTATTTGATTTTCCGTAAGTTCAACATCAATCGTCTCAACGGGTTCAGAACTTCCACGAAGCACACTGAGAATTCTTCGAACTTCAGAAAGTGTTCGAGCGGGAACGACAACCTTTCGCTCACCAAGTGTTTCACTGACAAGCGGGGCGCTCTTTTCGCCAAGGCGATAACTATCCGTAGCGGCGACGGTTACCGTCTTTGTATCTCCGTGAAAATGCAAAAAGGCTCCTGTGAGAATCTGTCGAGCTTCACTTGTTGAAACTGCAAAAAGCGTTTGCCCAAGAGCTTCGTCAAATTTTTGTGCTGCAACGGTATATACCGTACCTCCACTTACTCGAGGAATTGCAGGAAATTCAGCCGCAGAAAGGCCGTGCATTTTTGTTCGCGAACCCGCTGAACGAAGAGAAACGGAAGTATCAAGCAGATCTACATCTACACGGTCATCCGGAAGAAGGCCAACGTATTCAGTAAGAAGCTTTGCGGGAAGTGTGTAGGATCCCGCTTGATCAACCTTGGCTCGCATTGTGCATGAGACCGTAATATCAAGGTTTGTTGCCGTAAGACGAACTCCACCAACTTCTGCTTGGAGAAGGATATTGTTAAGAACCGGGAGGTTGGCATTTTTTGCACCTAAATGACCTGTAAGTGCAAGACCGATGTGGAAGTTATCTTTTGTACAGGAAAATTTCACAGAATACGGTTTATGGTTGATAAGGAAAGTGCTGTGCCTAGCCTAACAGGTTTTAATTATTTATAAATAAAGATAGTAATAGTAAGCTTGTGGATAGCGGGGATAACTTCTTAAAAACCCACGGAATAAAGGGATTTTTTAAAAAAGTTTTCCACACCCTTGGGGGATAACTCTGTGGAGAATGGGGATAACCTTTTCGAAGGGAAATCCCAGTGAAAGTTCTCCACACTTCATCCACAAGATACCCACAGACATACCCACAAGTTATCCAGAGACTTATCCCGACGTTATCCACACCGACAAAAACCGAACGTTTTATCCACATGTGGATGAAGTTGTGGATAAGTTAAGCACCCATGTAAAGACGTTGGCGAATGAGTTCGAGGTCTTTGATAAGCTTCTCGTCCCCAACCTCGAGAAGCTCCTTAATCTTTCCATGGGCATGCATGGCGGTCGTGTGATCACGGCCGCCAAGCTCGGCTCCAATGGTTGGATAGGAGGAACTCATCTCTTCTCGCAGAAGATACATGATGATTTGTCGAGGAAAAGCGAGGCGTTTCTCGCGGCTTTTTCCAAGAACATCATCAGTGGTGATATCGAAATATTCTGCGACAACGCTGATAACCTGCTTTGGTGTAACGGTTTTTTTAATATTTTCAGATTCGAAGCTCGCAATGATTGGCTTTATGGATTCGAGTGTTGGTGGCATGTTTCGAAATTCGTGTACGGCGATGATTTTATTGAGAGCCCCTTCAAGTTCACGAATGTTTGAAACGATATTTCCTGCGATATAGTGAAGGATGTCCGAAGAAAGATTTGCTTGTTTTTCTGAGCATTTTCTCTCAAGAATAGCGATGCGTGTTTCGAGGTCTGGAGTTCCTACGTCAACGAGCATTCCCCACTCAAGGCGAGACTGAAGGCGTTTTTCGAGCCCCGCGATGGATTTCGGAGGCCTGTCGGAAGAAATGACGATCTGGCGGTTGTCTTGATGAAGTGCATTAAACGTGTGAAAAAACTCCTCCTGAGTCCCCTCTTTTCCTGTAATGAACTGAATGTCATCAATAAGAAGAAGGTCAACGTTGCGGTAGCGATCTTTGAACTCCTTTCCTTTTCCCGATCGTACGGAGTGAATAAAATCATTTGTGAAGTGCTCACAAGTAACATACATAATGCGGGCACTTTGCCACTTTCGACGGATTTCATTAGCGATTGCGTGGAGAAGGTGGGTTTTTCCAAGTCCGACACCTCCGTAAATAAAAAGAGGATTGTAGGTTCCTCCGGGATGCGAAGCAACTGCTTGTGCCGCCGCGTGAGCGAGTTCGTTCTGTTTTCCTACCACGAATGTTCCAAAGGTTTGTTGAGGATTGATGGCGATATTTCCTGATGGTGGTGGAATATCGGGACCAGTGCTAAAGCCAAGGTCTTGAGGTGTGGTTTTTTGTTGCTCAAGAACAAGCGGTTGAGGACCGGTGCTTTTTGTTTCAACGCGATAACCGAGGCTTCTTACGGGCTGATTGGTGACATTTTCAATCGCATTAATGATGTCTTTATGGTGGCGCTTTTCAAGCCAAGACGCATTGATAGTATTTGGCGTTCCGATGACCACATCCCCCATGTGGTATTCGGCGATAAAGGTCTTATTAAACCATGTGGTAAAATTTGCTCTACTGAGTTTTAGTTCAAGTTCTGCAAGGACGGCCTCCCAAAGCTCGTGAGTATTCATATCGAAGAACCTTTTTCTAGCGGGGGAATAAAAGATGACTGCGAGGATAATACCCATTTTATCCACAGGGTACAATCTTGCGAAGATTAGCTAAAAATTACCCTTTTCCACAGGGGTTGTGGATAACTTGTGCATAACAAGTTTTTTTCTCTTTTCCTATAACTTCACCCCAAAGCTCCGTTTTTGTTCGCGAGTTTAAGCCAATAAGTTGACATTGGTGACTGTGAAGCGTATGCTACGTGTACTTTTATGCCAAAGCGTACATATCAACCCAAGAAACGCCGTCGCGCGAAGGTTCATGGGTTCCGAGCACGCATGAAAACCAAGGACGGCCGCAATGTTCTCAAACGCCGCCGTGCAAAAGGACGTAAGCGCCTTGTGGTTACTGCGCGACCTCGTTAGAAAAAATACTCCGCGAAAGCGGAGTATTTTGATACAATAATACTATGTTTTCTCGTGAACATCGAATTGGGTCTGAGCAAGATATAACCCGTCTTCTACGATCGAAGAAGACGATTTTTGATCGTGTTTGCGGTGTTAAATACCATGTTCATGAACAAGGTGTTCCAAGATTTGTCATTGTTGTTAGTACGAAGGTTGATAAGCGTTCTGTGGTGAGAAATCATTTGCGTAGACAATATCGAGAGCTATGTAAGGAGTTTTTACCAAGGCTCGCATGTGCCGACATTGCGCTTCTTGTGGGTATTTCTGCGAAAAGTATGACGCAAGCACAGCGACGAGAAGGTCTTGCTGGGGTGCTGTCTAAAGCGGGGCTCTTGCGCTAGGATATGAACATTTTTCGAGAAGTTGCGGTTTTGCCAATTCTTCTTTATCAAAAAACACTCTCGTACGATCACGGACCGCTTAAAGTGCTATATCCTCATGGGTACTGCCCTTTTTACCCGACGTGTTCCGAGTACGCCGTGCGGGCGGTGAGGAAATATGGTGTGGTGCCTGGATATATGCGGGGAATTTGGCGAATATGTCGTTGTCATCCGTGGGCTTCTGGCGGACACGACGAACCCTAGGTCGAGACATGTAAGAAGCTCGTTCGTCTTTAGACATGCGCTCGATAGCATATCGGAGAGTGACTCTTGGAAGATGGTAAAAATGCTTTCGGAGAAACGCTTTTAATAGCTTTATATCGCGTTTTCCAACCTCACGCAGGGTCCATCCGCAAGCCTTGCGCATGAGATCGCGAGGGTCTCGAATGAAAACTTCACAGAGAATGAGGCTGTCGGTAAGGTCATTCAGATGAATGAAGGCGTGTGTCGCAATAAGCGCCGCACGTTTTTTCCAGAGATTTTCTTCGCGCGCTAAGGCGTATATGAGACGTCGATCAGTTCCGAGTTCTGCATTTCCAAGAATATGCGCCGCGCTTACGTCCACGAGATCCCAATTGTTAATTCCCTTTCCCAGCTCGTTGATATACATGGTGAGAATGTGACTTCGTTCGGATTTTGAACCTCGTGTATAGCGAAACATGAGTATAAGAACTCCAAGGAAGCGTTCCTCGTGCCATGGAGACTGAAGAAGTAAGATGGTGTCGTCCAAAGAGAGCCTATCTGCTTTTCGTGCGAGTTTTCGCAATTTTGGAACGGTGATGCCAAGAAAAGCGTCGCCTTCGGCGTATTCTCCCGGTCCGGTTTTAAAAAAGACCAAAGATCTCTTTGCTTGTTCAGGTGATGCTAGGCGAGCAATTTCTTCTTTGAGTTGGGCAAGGTTTGTCATATGGAGCGGAGCAGGTGCTTTACGCGACTTTTCTTACCTCTGAGAAGCTTCAGGCATGATGGCGCGCATGCAAAATGATGTGCGAGCACTTGAAGAAGTGCGTCATTTGCCTCGCCATCTTTCGCGCGAGCGCGAAGACGAACGTTGTAGGTGTTATTTCCAAGATCTTCAACGGCATCATGGTGAGATCCGGGCTTTACATGAACAACAAAGCGCATATTTACGCAACATTTGATTCTCGATATCGTTTTAATAGTTCAAGATCCTCCTCTCGAGAGCCGTGATCTCCTGTTGAAGTTTCACTCTCGCCCTCTTCTTCGTCAAAAGGCGTTTCAAGAATAAGGTCAATGTGCTGAATGTTTGGATGTCGAACGAGGTATTCAAAAGATTCTTTGCCAAGGAATCCATGACCAAGGTGCTCGTGTCGATCTTTATGTGAGCCGAACTCAACCTTTGAGTCGTTACAGTGACTCGCAACGAGGCGATCAAGCCCAATGAGCTTGTTGAAGGTTGAAAATGTCTCTGTAAGGCTTTCTTGCGTGCGCAGATCGTATCCAGACGCGAAGGCGTGTTGCGTATCAAAGCAGACGCCAAGATCTTTTCCACGTTCTGGCTCGTGAAGAAATACGGCGATGTCTTCAAAAGTATCTCCAAGAACCGCTCCAGCTCCTGCGGAGATTTCAAGAAGAAGTTGGCAGCTTCCTGTATAGCCATCGAGAATGCGGTTGAGTCCATCAACAACCATGCGTCTACCTTCTTCCTCGCCAACATCTTTTGCAGATCCTGGATGAAACATTACCGCACGCGCTCCGAGGGAACTTCCTCGAGCAAGCTCTTCTTTGAGGATGCCTATCGAGCCAAATCTTACCCTTGGATTTCCTGAGGCTAAGTTGATAATGTACGGTGCGTGAATATACGCATCCTGAATACTTGCCGCACGCATGGCTTGTGAAAATTTTTCACAGTCTTCCTCGGTGAGTGGTTTTGCGGAGAAAGATTGTGGTGATCGTGAGAAAAATTGAATAACTTCACATCCAAGCTTTCCTCCGGAAATGGGTGCATTCCAAACTCCACCTGACGCAGAAACATGAGCTCCAAATCGCATAACTAAGCAAGAAGATTAAGTATTTTTACACGCATGTTCTCGGCCTCATTTTTACTTGAAAAGTAACCAAGATAAAGCCTTTGCCAGCCAAACTCAAGCATGAGTTGTTGCCAACTTTTTCCGTTTTTTACGCGATGAATGCATTTGAGCATATCTTCGGTGAATGGTAGCGGTTCCTGGGTAATTCTTCCACCGCACTCTAGAGTCATTACACGGGTCTTTCGATCGATGGAGGCAACGGTGTCTTTTGGGTGAAGTCCTCCATAGCTGTCACGAAGATGAACTTGTTCCTGAAGGTATCTTATAAAAAAAATACTCGATACAAAGAGTAGAAACTGTATGATAAAAGCGGGATGAAAAAGTTCTGGAGCTTGATTGAGTGCCGCGATAATGAGAAAGCTTCCAAGAAAAAAGGCTACAATTTTTGCGACTATAAGCGCTGGACTGCTGTAGAGAAAAGCGTATTCAATGAGAAAGATTTTTTCATGAGTAAACAGTACTGATGTATGCAGTCGCTCCATGGAGGAAATATTTGGAAGCATATATGTTTAGCATAACAAAAACACCCCCGAAAGACGAGGGTGTTTTTTCTTAAGCGATCATGATTTTTTTAAGGAAATCAATAACCAAACGATTGAGAAGTTGATGCTCGACGCGTGCGCGATACGCAGGAGCATAGATGCGTTCTTTCGCTTCTGGGTCCTTGCTTACAAGCGCCGCAATGCGGTCGAGCTCTGCATCGATTGCCGACTCTTCAACGGAGATTTTTTCTTTCTTTGCAACCTCCTTAAGAACAAGCGCAACCTTAATGCGTGTGATGGCCTGTGGGGTGAAATCAAGCTTCATATCAGCAACGCTCTTGTTGATGGATTTTAGGTATTCATCAAATTCCATGCCATTTTGCGTTACCCATTCGCGAAGCTCATGAACCATCTTGTCGATTTCTTGATTGACGAGAAGCTCGTTAATTTCTTCAAATGTTGATTTTTCTGCAAGGAGCTCAAGCACAGCTTTTTCTTGACGACGATCTTCTTCGTTTTGACGTTCTTGGCGAAGGTTTTCTTTAAGTTTTTCTTCGAGATCTGCAGCATTTGCGAGTCCAAGGCTTTGCGCAAATGCGTCATCGATTTCTGGAGTCGTGAGCGTAAAGAGGTTATTGACCTTTACCGTGAATTCAACCGTGCTTCCTGCAAGGTGCTTTTGATAGTGATCTTCGGGAAAAGGAAGGTTAAAGGTGCGCTCTTCGCCAACTTTTGCACCAAGAAGCGCTTCTACAAAACCCGGGATATAGTGTTTTTCTGGTGTGTAGATATGGTGATTTTTTGCATCACCACCCTCAACAGCAACACCATCTTTCTTCATGGAAAGATCAACAACAGCCTTGTGAGACATTCCAACAACCTCCCCTTCTTGGGCTGGAACTTCTTGTTGACGATGAGTGCGAAGATCGCGGCGTGCTTGTTCAATAAGCTCTTCGGAGGGCTCTACCGACTCTGCGCTTACTGTGAGCTTTTTATAGTCAGCAAGCTTGGTAACGCTTGGCATGAGTGCAATTTCTGCCGTGAAGATCATTTCTTGTCCGGGCTCCATCTTCTCTGCGGAGAAAAATGGAGATCCAACGATTTCAAGATCTTCTGCGATGAGCGCTTCAGAAAGTGCCGCATTGATAAGTTCCTCTGCCGCGTGGTCAAAAAGTGCCTGATCTCCTACTTTTGCGCGAACAAGATGCGCGGGAGCGTGTCCTTTTCTAAATCCAGGAAAGGTCATTGATTCTCCAAGATGCTCAACGGCGTGTTCCATGCCTGCAACGACGTGTTCCTTGGGAATTGTAACGTGAATTTTTACAGACTGCTTATCGGTTTTTTCAATGGTGTAGGACATAGAGATAAATATTCGCGAAGTATACGGTGGGGCTAAAAAACCGTCAAATTCTTTGGCTAATATTGGCGAATTTTAGGCATTTTTTCTTGCTTGGTTTTTAAAAAAACGGTATGATGATTGTTGTATGCAACAGCCTACGTCGCTTACGGTTCGTTTGGGTCGTTTCGTTGTTGGGGGTATTTTGAAGGCAAAGTCTTTGGCACTTCGAGGTGCAAGAAGAGTTCGCCCTGGTATCACCTGGGTTGGTAGGGTAATTCTTCGTGCTCTTGTCCCGGGATATCGAGGAGTATTTCTTATACAGCGGAAAATGATGCACATGTACCGCCCCGTAAAGCACCGTTTGATGTTTTTGGTAAGTAATCGATTTTCTTTGTGGGTGATGATGGTGCTTATTGTGGTGTTTACCGCAACGATGAATTCTGGTCGCTACACAGCTCGAGCTGAATCGGATGTTCCTGGTCAGCAGAGTATTCTTTATGCACTCATCGTTGATCGTCCCGCGGAGATTATTGATGAAGTTGTTGATGTTACGGCTCTTGGTGAGTACCACGATATGACCATGCAGGATGATGTTGTTCTTCGTGCTGAGGCGCCCCTTGAGGTGGTGACACTCACAGATCTTCAAGATGAAGGCGTAGTTACCGACTTTGCGATACTCTCACCTGAACAGCAAGAAAAAATGCGTATACGTGAGACGAGCGCATCTTCTTCACAGGCTACTCAGGTAGCCGCACCAAGAACGGGAATTATCGCGTACACCGTGGAAAGTGGAGACACGCTTTCGGGTATTGCAAAAAAATTCTCACTTTCACTTAATACTCTACTTTGGGCAAATAATTTAACGCAAAAGTCAGTACTAAAACTTGGTCAACAACTCACTATTCTTCCGGTTTCCGGCGTTACACATACGGTAAAAAGTGGTGATACGATTTTGGGAATAGCCAAAAAATACGGCGTTGATACGTCGACAATTCTTGCGTACAACAACATTTCATCCTCGGATGCCTTGAAGATTGGTCAAGAATTTATCATTCCTGGAGGATCACCTATTGCAACAAGTGTTCCACCAAGATCTTCTACGGCGGTTGCAACGACAACAATTAAAGATATTTTTACTTCTGCACCTTCGGGAAGTGGCGGAACTCGTACGCCGGGATCGGGAATGTCCATGGTTTGGCCAACGGATTTGTCCTACATTGTGCGTGGTTTGGGATGGAAGCATACGGGCTACGACATTGACTGCGATGGTCATGCAAACGGAACATCAACAAATGATAATTACGCCGCGGCTGATGGAACGGTAACGTATGCGGGCGTGAGAAATGGTTACGGTAATACGGTTGAGATTGACCACGGAAATGGTCTTAAAACTCGCTACGGACACTTCTACTCGCTTTATGTGCATACGGGAGATGAAGTGAGCGCAGGTGACGCACTTGGTCGCTGTGGATCGACGGGAAATTCTTCGGGAACTCACTTGCACTTTGAGGTTATCGATATTGCTACGAAGAAGTTCCTTAACCCGGCGGATTACATTCGACGCTAACTATCCTCGCTGGAGAAGTCGTGATCGATAGCTTAATGCTTCACTGACGTGATCGGGGAGGAGTTGCTCTGACGCTTCGAGATCGGCGATAGTTCGACTGACTCGCAAAAGACGTCGATAGCCTCTTCCTGAGAGTTGAAAGCGCTCGATGGCGCGTTCAAAGAGCGAGGTTGCTTGAGGTGTTTTTTGACACAGTGCTTCATACGTTGAAAGTTTCCCCTCGGACTCACGAAGGCGATGCTCTTGTTGGCGATATACGCGCTCCAAATCTTCTTTTGAAGGATAAGCGCCCTCGTCTTCATTATGAAGTGAAAGAAGCTCCTGTGACGATATACGTGGAACGTCAACGAAGATGTCGATGCGATCAAGGAGTGGCCCTGATATTCTTTCTTGATAACGAGAAACCATCTTCTTATCACAAGAACACGCTCGTTCCTGATCGCCAAAATACCCACAAGGACAGGGATTCATTGCGCAAATAAGATGATGATCTGCGGGAAATGATGCGCGTCCTCGAACGCGAGCAATGTGCACCTCCTTAGCCTCTAGCGGTTGTCGAAGTGCTTCAAGCGTCTTTTGTGGAAATTCTGGAAGCTCGTCAAGAAAAAGAATTCCATGATGCGCAAGGCTGATTTCTCCTGGAACAAGATGGGACCCACCCCCTATGAGTGCGGCGATGCTGGTGTGATGATGTGGCGAGCGAAATGGACGATTGAGGTGAAGCTCTGAGATGCCGCCTCGCTCTTGAAGAGAGTGTAGCGATGCAACGGTGAGAGCTTCTTCTAGCGAAAGAAGCGGAAGGAGTTCTTGGGCGGTTTTTGCAAGAAGAGTCTTTCCGCTTCCGGGAGGTCCTATAAAAAGTATGGGATGTTTTCCTGCAAGTGACAGGGTTAATGCTCGCTTTGGAAGACGATGTCCTCGAATATGTGAGAATGGATGTTGTAGTGCGATAATGTTGCTGGGAGTTTTTGTTGCAAGAGAAGGTGGTGGGAGATGTTCTTCTGTGAGGAGATTAACTACATCACGAAGAGTTTCGCAGGGATAGGTGGATATTCCGGGAACGTAAGAGATAAGTTCTGCATCTTCTTTTGCAAGAACAATGCATGTCATTCCCCGCTCTTTTGCCGCAAGAACAAGAGGGAGAATTCCCCGTACCGGGCAAATTCTTCCTGAAAGACTCAATTCCCCTGCAAGAAAAAAGGTTTTCCAATCTTGGGAAAATTTTGTGCCTTGCGCTTGGAGAATTGCCAGTGCAATAGCAAGGTCATAATGAGATCCTTGCTTTCGTTCGTGTGCAGGTGCGAGATTGACGGTGATTGCTGTTTTTGGAAATGGAAGATCGCTGTTTGTCAGAGCGCTTCGCACACGCTCTTTTGCTTCTTGTACGGCTGCATCGGGAAGTCCCACGATGGAAAATTTTGGAAGTCCAAATGCAATGTCACACTCGATAGTCACAAGCTCACCACGCATGCCAAAGAGCGCAATGCTTGAGAGTGAAGAGAAACCCATAAACGTTTGGGGAGTTTATTGGGCGTTGGGAATGTCTGTAGATCGATGGTACCACGCAAAAATTGCAATTCCAAAAAGAATGAGAATGTCCGCGATATTTATTGCTGATGTTTGAAAAAAAATGAGATAGTCTGTTGTTGATGCGGTCAGTATTCTATCTCCAAAATTACTCAGAGATCCTAAAAAAAGCGCGGTGATGCCAAGATGTTCTCGTGATGGTTGGTGGTGCACGATATAGCGTAGCGCAAGAAGAAGGATGCCTCCTGTGAGTACGAGGGTTATTTCTCTGGGGAGAGGAAGGCTGAAGGCGATTCCTGTATTTGCAAAATAAGAAAGATTTACAATGTCTCCACCTACGATAAAGGTTTGATGAGTGAAGAAGAAGTATTTTGCAACGATGTCGATGCAAAAGAAAAGCACGGCGCAAAGATATGCGCCGTGTTGGAGAGAGTCTTTTTCAAAGAGCTTATAACTCTTGCGTGAGGGTTCGCTTGCAGGCAACACAGGATGTTGATGTTGGGCGGATGCGAAGTCGAGTTTCGTCGATGATCTGTTTGCAGTATTTGCATCGACCGTATTCTCCAGAGTCAAGTGCTTTAAGAGCGCTCTCAACATCCTTCACTGCCTTATTGAGCTCTTCCTCGAGAGAGATATCGTCTCCGAGTTGAGCAATACGTGCGGCATTCTCCCCCTCGTCGACGCCAAAGTCATTGTCTCCTGCTTTTTCGGGGTCACGGTGCGTGAAATTTGCTAACTCTTTTTCGAGTCGGCGTTGTTCTTCGGTGAGAAGTGTGCGAATTTCTTCAAGAAATTTTGCAGAAAGAGCTTGAGATGCCATAGTTTTTTATATAATACGCAATAATAAAAAAAAGAAAAGGGACACTCTGAGTAAGATGGCCTTTGCGGCGCGAATCTCTTAAGAGCCTTTTCTTCTTTTTTCATGTGCGCCAAGGAATAGTGGATGTTGGGTATGGTGCACAACGCTGTTCTGCGCCCTACACAACATCTAAATATTCTTTGGAGATCATGGATGGTATCGCAAAGCGATGTGAGAAGGGTGAGATATTCCTAGAGTGCCACAGAATTCATATGTCGTATCCTTCAAAGGAGCTTTGCGTGCGAATGAGTTTCACGAAAGGAGGAGTGAATAATCATCGCCACACCAAACGATATTGAAAAAGAACGATAAGAAAAGTATAGCACAACATTATTCCAGAATTTTTATACTCTTTTTTGTGCGCAAAAATGTTGATCCGTAATTTGAGAGTGTTTGTGGTGAAAGAAGAGTGTTCGACTGCTTGAGTGCGCCTTGCCACCGAGCACTCTGCACGCTCCAGGATATTTCAGAAGATGAAATTGTTGTCATCCCTTCTTGATACGAAAGAAAGCACGCGGGTTTTCCATCTGCGCCGTAGAGCGAGGTTGGTTGCTCTTTTGAAAAGGGTTGTAAAAATGAGAGATCCTCGTAGGTTGTTGCGAAGAATGATCCACCGTCGGTTCTTGTGAATGTAGAAGCTTCTTTTTGAGCTCCAAGAAGTTCGTAACAAACCCCGGTAGCCTCATGCTCTTCAAGTGGTGGAGAGAATGTGTAACCGTAGGCTAAATCACCTTCCGATGTTCGCCAAGAAAACATCATGCCTTCGTGGTCCTTCATAAGCCTTGGTGTCATGAATTGTAGCGAAGGAAGAGAGATGTTTTGAGAAAATGGCAACGCTTCATTGAGGTACGTTGCAGGGGCAAGCATGTGCCGTTTTGATAGTTCTGGAGTCGTAAAGCTTACACCTTCGCGCAGAAGTGTGAGCGGTAACGTGTTTCCCTGAGCATCCCAAAGCCAAGGAGTTCTCTTGGGAAGAGAGAAAGAATTTTCAATATGCACCAATGAGGTATTTCCAAGCGATGACCATGAGTCATTTTGTGGCGTTGTGGTGCACGGTATTTCTTTTGTGTGTTCGAGTGATACGTTCATGTTGTTGTTCTCGGAAGAAACGACAATGCGAGACGCTGAACTTTTTGAAAGGAGATGAGGAAGATTGAATGCACATGATGAATCGATGATATATCCGCCAAGATGTTCAGCGATCCAGAGCTTTGTTGTTGGCGTTAGACGCGCGCTCACGCCAGATGATCCCTCGGCTCTTGCAAGATAAAATCCTTCGTGAACCCATGTTGCAAAGGTAAAGCCGGAGTACATGCTCACGAAAAAGAGTGCAAACGTCCAAAGAACCCGCCAGGGTAACTGGCGGGTTTTTGAAGGTGTTGCAAGGGGAATGTTCGCGTGAGAAATCACAGGTTATAGTTATGGCGTTTGCCGTGGTGCAGGCTTTGGTGCTTGTGGCGCTGGAGATTTTTGAGCCTTAGCACGCATTTCGTCGGTGTAGGTATTTCCTTCAGCTTTTTTCATTGAGAGATTAATACGCCCCTTCTCGTCGATCTCGAGGACTTTTACGTGAACAAGAGCGCCCTCGGTGACGATATCCTGAGGCTTTTCAACGCGCCAAGGTGCAAGTTCTGAAATGTGAACGAGCCCTTCTTTTCCGGGGAGAACTTCAACGAAGGCTCCGAAATCCATAATTCTTGTAACCTTACCCTGAAAAAGCTCGCCGGCGGTCACCTCTCGTGTAAGATTATATATCCAAGTATATGCCGCGTCAGCAGATGCTTTGGTTGCGGCAGTAATCATCACCAAGCCAGTTTGCTCAATGTCGATGGTGATAACACCTGTCTTTGCAATAATTTCGTTGATAGTTTTTCCTCCAGATCCAATAACTTCACGAATTTTGTCTGGATGAATGGTGAGTTGAAGAATGCGAGGGGCATTCGGCGAAAGCTCTGCACGGGGAGCTGTGAGGGCTTGTTGCATGACATCAAGAACCTGCATGCGCGCGGTGTGTGCACGGGTGAGGGTTTCTCGAATAATTTCTTCGGGAAGTCCGTCAGTTTTAGTATCGAGTTGAATTGCAGTAATACCCTTTCTTGTTCCGGTGATTTTGAAATCCATACCACCTTCACCGTCTTCAAGGTCTTGAAGATCGGTAATGACCTGATAGCGAGATCCATCGCTTGCAAGTCCCATGGCAATGCCGCCAACAGGAGCTTTTATGGGAACTCCAGCATCCATGAGTGCAAGCGTTGCACCGCAGGTTGAAGCCATGGAGCTTGAACCGTTTGATCCAAGCGTTTCAGAAACGACGCGAATTGCGTAAGGGAAAGATTCCTTTTCGGGAATCATAAAGGCAAGGGCCTTTTCTGCTAGTGCTCCGTGGCCAATTTCTCGACGTCCCGTTCCGCGTACAGGCTTTGCTTCGCCAACGGCATAGGGTGGAAAGTTATAGTGATGCATGAAGCGCTTTTCTCCAACAAGTTCCATGCCATCGAGAGTCTGTTTGTCTCCCGGAGCACCAAGCGTACACACAGAAAGCACTTGCGTTTCTCCTCGCTCAAAAAGTGCAGATCCGTGAACGCAGGGAAGAACTGCCGCTTCTGCAAAAAGCGGTCGAATGTCGTAGAGGCCTCTTCCGTCAACACGGCGTCCTTCATCAAGAATTCGTCGAGTGATTTCGGCTTCAAGAACTTCGGTTACCGTGCTGAGCCCCATTTTTATCGCCTCATCATCATAGCCAAGCTCGGTGAGATGACTTGCTGAGGCTTTTTTAAGCGCATCTTTTGCTGCTGATCGCTCAGCTTTTGTTGCATGAGGAACGTTGAAAAATGTTTCATGAATGCGCTCAACAAGAAATGGTCGAAGCGCTGTGGCGACCGCGGTCTTTTTCTCAAAGGCACTGCGTTGCGCATCGGTTTTTAGGCGGAAGATATCAGCTTTTTCTTTTCCTACGTCGCGACGGACTTCTTCAATGAGTTCAATGACGGGTTGCAGTGATTGTTGCCCAAAAACAATAGCGGAAAAAACATCTTCCTCGCGAGCTTCATCGCAAGATGCTTCGAGCATGATGGTTTTTTCTTTTGTTCCTGCAACGTCAATATCACAGCGATAACGAGCGCGCTCTTCATAGGTGGGGTTGAGAATTTTCTCACCATCACCAAGAGCAATGCGAGCCCCTGCAAGAGGTCCATTCCAAGGAATGTCAGAAATGTGGAGTGCGCATGATGCCGCAATAAGTGCAGGAATGTCGGCGTCATTTTTTCCATCAAAAGCGAGCGCGGTCACGATGACTTGTACGTCGTTTTCCATGCGCTTATCAAAAAGAGGGCGAATTGCGCGATCGATAAAGCGTGAAGTAAGAACAGCCTCGTCGGTTGGCTTGCCTTCGCGCTTGATGAATCGAGATCCTTTGATGCGTCCCGCCGCATAAAGACGTTCCTCGAATTCAACCATGAGAGGAAAAAAACCCGCATTTGGCTTTGCTTCTTTTGCCATGACGGCGGTTGCAAGAAGTACGGTGTCTCCGTATCGAACAACACAGCTTCCATTTGCGGCTTTTGCAAGGCGGCCAATTTCAATAGTGAGCGTCTTCCCTCCCCAGTTACGTGAATAAGATTTCTGAGTCATAAGGTGATTGTGAAGGTGATTTAGGAGGTGAAGATTTTTTTTGAGATGTTCGTGAAGATCCTCGACGGTGATCGCGAAGAAGAAAAAGGTCTGGGCGTTCCGAGAGATTGGTATAAATATCTGCGCAAGAAACAAGTTTTCCCGATGTTGACTCGCGAAACGACATGACGTGAAAAATTCTTCCCCGTTGTTTAACGTATTCTCCAAGAGGTACGTAGTCGCCGTCACCTGAAACAAGGATGACGACGTCAAGCATATCAAGCATGCGAACGATATCAATAGTCATGCCGACATCCCAATCCCCCTTCTTGTGACCTCCTTCGTACTCAAGAAGATCTTTTGTCATGAGCTCGATCCCCATGCCGCTGAGTGCTTCGAAGAAAGGCGCTTCCTCGCCTTGTTTTGTAGCGATAGTGTATGCGATGGCGCGAACGAGTTTTTGCTTTCCAACGCCCTCACGAACGATATTTCCAAAATGCACTTTTTGAGTAAATAAATTTCTTGCGCTGTAATACATGTTTTGCACGTCGATAAAAACGCCAACGCGACGGTGTTCGTAAGAAAATTGCAACATAGGTAAATATGAAGAAAACCCCACTCGGCAAAGAGCGGGGCTTCTACTATTTCTTGAGGTTCAAGGCCTCGATGAGTTCTGCGTAGGCTTTTGCATCTTCGCGTTCGAGATACTTGAGCAAGCGGCGGCGTTCTGCGACCTTCTTGAGCAATCCTCGGCGAGAGCTGAAGTCCTTGCGGTGAGTTTTGAGGTGCGCGGTAAGCTCCTTTACTTCTTCGGTAAGGATAGCTACCTGTACCTGAGGGGATCCCGTGTCCGCATCGTGCGTTCGGAATTTCTTAATAAGTTTTGCCTTTTTTTCTTTAGCGAGCATAGGACATAGATGGATTATTTGCTGAGTAAAGGGAGCTCAACCCCCAAACCAAGACAAAAAATCATGATAAGAATGACGGTAAGAGTATACAAAAGAAAAGAAAAAACGTCAATAAAAAAGACCCGATGACGCAGATGCGACATCGGGTGAGACCCTAGGCTTCCCTGTGGGACGGGAAGCTTTTGCCGGGCACTCTTTCGAGCAACCCGGCGATCGTCGCCAGCGTGTAAACGCCGGCGACGAGGGCGGTGATGAGGGAGACGGCCGTCCCACACTTGGCCGCCTCCCACGAGATCTCTTTGGCCACCCACAGGTGACCAAAGAAGGAAACTCCTTCGTAACCCACCCCATACGCCACGAGGGCGCTCAAGGTGAGGGCGAAGAAAAAAGCCAAGGCTGTGGCGATCGCCTTGGCGACGTTTTTTGCGAGGGTCCCAACCGAGACCCCCGCGGCCGCGTTGAATGCGGCGATCGCTAGCCAAACGACCGCCACGATGAGGGCTAGAGCCCTCTCGGTCTGAGACATTGCACCTCCGTAGCTAACCCTAGCAAATTTTTCCGCATATTTCAAGTCGGTAATCTTTTACGACGCGTAGTGCTATACTGTAAGCCTATGGGAAAGCGTCTTGAGCCGTTTATTAAAGAATTTCTTGAATATCTCGAAATCGAGCGTGGGCGTTCGGAAAAGACCGTAAAAAACTACGGGTTTTATTTGAGCCGCTTTAGTACATGGGCAAAGTCCCCTGCTCCGCTGGAAATTGATGCTGAAATGGTGAGAAACTTTCGCTTATTTTTAAATCGAGACATCGCTGGTCGTGAAGACGCTTCGCTTGCCAAGGCCACGCAAAACTATCACCTCATTGCCTTGCGGGCATTTTTAAAATATCTCGCAAAGCGCGACGTTAAAACCCTTTCTCCCGAGAAAATCGAACTTGCAAAGCAGGGATCTCGAAGTGTGGAGTTTCTTGAGCGCGATGAACTTCGTCGTATTCTTGATGAGCCGTCGAAAGACCCTACGATTCTTGGCTATCGTGATCGCGCCATTCTTGAGCTCTTTTTCTCTACTGGACTTCGTGTTTCGGAACTTGCGGGACTTCGCATTGAGCATATTAACCTCGAGAGAGATGAATTTACCGTTCTTGGAAAAGGTAAAAAACACCGCCTTGTATTTCTCTCAGGAGAGGCGAAGGATGCCATTAAAACATATCTTGCAAAGCGTGATGATGTGGCGCCTTTTCTCTTTGTTCGTCACGACAAGGCGCGTCGCGGATCTCAAGCGGGAGACGTTTCTAAGCCGCTTACACCTCGTTCGGTACAGCGTCTTGTTGATCGCTATGCGCGAATGGCGGGCATTACGAAGCCGGTAACTCCACATACGCTTCGACATACGTTTGCTACGGATCTTTTGCGTAACGGCGCGGATATTCGCGCGGTTCAAACCATGTTAGGCCACGAGTCGATCACGACAACGCAGGTGTATACGCACGTCACTGACCGAGAGCTTAAACGAATTCATCAGGCATTTCATGATGCTGAACGAAAAAAGAAGGACTAACCTTCTTTTTTGATTTCTTGAGATTCGTGGTGCCGCGCAAAGCGTGCAAGTAGATCGGTGAGGTATGGATCGTGGTCGTCGGACTGGGATTGGGATTGGGATTGGGATTGGGATTGGGATTGGGATTGGGATTTTTTTTCCATGGGATTGAATGATTTTTGCTTGGGAAGGATGGTGCGAGATTTTTTTTGCGCGAGAGAAAATGTGATGACAATTCCGCAAAGAGCGAGTGCTATGAAGATTGCCGAATGCGCGATAGGCACAACATGAAAACGTGCCCCAAGAAACGCAAGGCCAAAAAGTCCCCCAAAAAGAATGATGGCGGTTGTGAGCATGGAGGTATTGTACTCCTGGCAAAAACCACGTACACTCAGCCTGTTTTTGCCTCGGTAGCTCAGTTGGATAGAGCAGGAGACTTCTAAGCTCAAGGTCGCAGGTTCAATTCCTGCCCGAGGCACCACAAAACACCAAATTTTTTTGGTGTTTTTTTATGAAAAACGTTATCAGTTATTAGTTTTTTTACGATATTTTTGATTGACAAAAGTGCATTTTTTTGCTATATTTTCTAGTTCGGGATGAGGTCCTAAGGCAATGTGTCCATCTGTATTCACCATGTTGTGGTGGCTAGAGATGGGCATTTCGCCCTTGGGTTCAACCCCCGGAGTTTATCATGCGTTCCATTCTCCCCGTTTCTTTCCCCCTGCTCGCCGCCTGCTCCGAGTACAACCTCGCGCCGCAGAAGACCGAGGATGCCGCCCCCGTCACGTCCAACTCGGATGTCACCGGTGGCGAGCCGGAGACGAACGAGGAGGGCGTGGAAGCCGAGGATCCCACCGACACCGCCACGACCGAAGAGGATGCGAGCGACGAGCCCGTCTCCTCCGACGAGTGCGGCTTCCTGGTTAACCAGCCGTACGCCAATCCCGACGTGGAGACCGAATCGCTCGCGGTCTTCTCCAACATCGGCGATACAGCCGTCGAGATCCGTCAGGGCGAGATGGCGCGCTATCAGATCGCGGTGACGGCGCTGGAGTGCGGGGACATCGACCTGAACCTCGCGCTGTTCGAAGTCCAGGACTCGGTGTGTGAAGCGGGTGTCTGCTGGATCGACGACCTCGCTCTCAGCAACATCCCCATGTACTTCACCAGCGTCACGGACGGGATCACGTTCAGCCCCTACGACCTGGATCAGCAAGTGAACAACCTCATCTACGTATGGAAGGATGAGGTGAGCAACCAGGGATCGCCGCTCAACGGCGTGAACGGGAACATGAGCACGATCCACGTCAGCGCGGGCACGACCAAGATCATCCAGTTTGACTTCACTGCGACCGAGACCATCCCCGTGGGATCCACGATCAGCATCATCCTCGGCAACTCGCAGTGGACGGATGCTACCACGGGCAACATCGTCTGGGACTGGTCGGGCATCGATAACAAGGTCAGCTACACCATCGTCGAGTAGACATCTCGCGCACCCGCGCGGCAGAAGCCATCCGGCTCGCCGCTCTTACCGGGTGCGCTTTTGTTTTTATTCGATACCGATAACCAATAATACGTTATCGGTGGATGATGTTTGCCAAATTTAAAGAAAAAACCCTCGAAATTCATCGAGGGTTTTTTCTGGGGCGACTAACGAGGATCGAACTCGTGTAGCTGGGACCACAACCCAGTGCTCTACCATTGAGCTATAGCCGCCATGGCATTTACCGAGCAAGATGGTAGCATACTTTTCCAAAAAGAGGCAAGAAATTCTCTTTTTTGTTATGCTCCTGCCAATATGGCATCTCAAGCTCCCCTTCTCCTTCTTGATGGAAACGCACTCCTTCACCGTGCGTGGCATGCTATTCCTCCGCTAACAACGCGTGATGGGCGTATGGTTAATGCGGTATATGGCTTTACGATGATCATCGAAAGGCTTCTTTCAACCTACAGCCCTTCGGGTATTGTGGTTGCTTGGGATCTTCCCGGGGGAACATTCCGTCACGAGCTCTATGTTCCCTACAAGGCACAGCGAGAAAAAAAGGCTGATGAGCTTTATGAGCAAATTCCTCGCATTCAAGAGGTCCTTCAAGCGTATGGGATTCCTTCCGTAAGCGCCGAAGGTTTTGAAGCTGACGATGTTTTGGCAACACTCGCCGAGCACTATCGTGGTCAGGAAATGCCGGTATATATCGTCACGGGAGATCGCGATGCACTTCAACTTGTTGGAGAAAATGTTCACGTCCTCTTTTTTGTGAAAGGAATTTCACAGACCGTACTTTATAACGTGCAGGAAGTTGAGAAAAAGTACGGAGTTTCCCCTCGTCTGCTTCCTGAAATGAAGGCTATTATGGGTGATTCCTCAGATAATCTTCCCGGAATCGTAGGATTGGGAGAAAAAGCCGCCCAGGAACTTGTAAGAACATTTGGTACAACAACGGAGCTTCTCCTTGCTCTTGAACGCGGGGAAGTTCCTGAAAAATTTGCAAAAAAAATTCTTGGAAATGAAGATCATCTTCGTCTCATGCGTAGAATGGTTGAGGTTGTTCGAACGGTTCCTCTGGATGAGGGTGTCTTTGATCGCGCGCTTTTTCAAGAGAAAGATACCGCTCGCTTGCGTGCACTTTTTTCCGACCTCGCATTCTCTGCGCTTGAAAAGAAGTATGGAGGAAGTTCGGATGAAGCGGTGGTGACTCAAGAGCAGGTTCCCCAAAAAAAATCATCATCACCAGATGCTATTGGAGCCATTACCGTTGCAACACCTGAGGGGGTCATGGGTCCATGGATAAGTATTCTTGCAGATATTCAGCAACCTGACATGTTTGGTGGCGTATTTCGATCGCTCATGCTCTCTGATGGTAAGCGCCTATGGATTGCTGAGCACCCATCGCTGGAAATTATCGAGCAGGCACTGCGCGTTCTTGGGCAAGCAGAAAACGTTGTTATTCATGGGGCAAAGGCGTTCTTTCGGGCGCTCGATCTCGCGAATGTCTCTTCGAAGATTCTTCAAGAACATCAACGCCTTTACGATACAGAGGTTATAGCGTACATGCTCAATTCATCGGGAAGAACTTTTCCTCTCGAGGGAATCATTCTTGACTATCTGCACATTCAAGTGTCGTCTCTTCATGATCAGTCTCTTGGACTTGCGCGTCTTGGGGGAGTTCTTCGAGAGCTTCTTCACGAGCAAGGTATGGAGGATCTCTATCTTCAGACTGAAATGCCGCTCATCTCGGTTCTTTACGGTATGGAGAGGGCTGGAATTCTTGTTGATCGTGGCATGTTCTCGAAGCTTTCTCAGCACTGCCTTCATGAACTTGATCGCTTAACGAAAGAAATTCACGAACTTGCAGGGGGTGTTTTTAATATCAATTCCCCATCACAGCTTGCGGATATTCTTTTTGAAAAACTCCAACTCCCTACAAAGGGCATTAAAAAAACTAAAACAGGATTTTCCACTGCGGCTCCTGAGCTTGAGAAACTTTGGGATTTGCACCCCATCATTGCGCGCATCGAAGACTATCGAGAGCTCGCAAAGCTTTCCTCTACGTACATCGAGGTTCTCCCGCAATTAGTTCATGAAGACGGAAGAATTCATGCGCAGTTCAATCAAACAATTGCCGCTACGGGAAGGCTCTCTTCCTCAAATCCAAACTTGCAAAATATTCCTGTAAGAACTGAGCTTGGACGGCGCATTCGTCATGCATTTATTGCGCCCGAAAAACACCTTCTTCTTTCTGCGGACTATTCTCAAATAGAACTTCGTCTTGCCGCTGAACTCGCAAAAGATGAAGCTCTTATACGTGCTTTTCTTGATGGCGCTGACGTCCATCGAAGAACGGCCGCTGAGGTGTGGAATATTTCTGAAGAGGCAGTAACAAAAGAGCAACGAGCCGCCGCGAAGGCGATCAACTTTAGCATTCTCTACGGTGTAGGTCCACGCGCGCTAGCAAAATCAACGGGTATGCAATTTGAAGAGGCGCGTGCATTTATTGCCAAGTACTTTGCAGTTCATCCCGGTATCCAATCTTACATTGACGCCATGAAACTCAAGGCGCGTACGGAGGGATACGTTCAGACGATATTTGGCCGTCGAAGATATCTTCCTGATATCACTTCGGGAGTTCCTCAGCTTGTTGCCGCGGCGGAGCGTATGGCGATGAACATGCCCATTCAAGGAACGCAGGCTGATATCATGAAAATGGCCATGATTTCTTGTGTGAACACTATTTTAGCTGAGGGTTTGCGAGCAAGACTTATTCTACAGGTGCATGATGAAATTATTTTTGAAGTTCACGAGGAAGACAGGGATCGCGTTGAGGCGATTGTTCGCGAGAGTATGAGCAAGGTGGTTTCAAAGTTTTCAGTGCCTCTTGTGGTCGATGTTGCAAGTGGCCGATCATGGGGAGAGATTGAGTAGCTATGTTTCTCTTTGTCTTTGGAAAGGATCGTTACCGTGTTCGTCGACATGCAGACGATCTTCTTGAAAAATTTTTTGAAAAATATGACCCTCAGCGCCTTAATGGCGAAAGGGTTTTTTGCAAAGATCTTTCACGAGAAGAAATTGTGTTGCGTATACAGGCCGCACCATTTTTAGCGCAGAAAAGATACGTCGTACTCTTTGGTCTTCTTGATGAAGTAAAGAAGGCGGATCTTCCATTTTGGCAAGAGGCACTTCTTCGAAAAGATATTGAAACGGTTCTTTGTTTTGTAGAGTACGAAGATAAAAAAGCCTTAGAAAAAATGCCGCTCGTGGCATGGATGGCGGGAGATATTTCTCGCGATAGACAAAAGATGTTTCCCATTGAGGAGCTTACTTCACAGGAACGAAAGGCGTGGGTTCAGGCAAGAATGCAGGCGCTTGGATCTTCGTGCTCTCCAGAGGTTGCACAAATGCTCATCGATCGCGTAGGGACTGAGACAGAGCTTCTTGCGCATGAAATTGAGAAGCTCTCCGCATATGCGCGTGGAGGTGCTTGTACGACAGAAATGTGTGAGCGACTTTCGCCAAGAACGATAACGGGAGATTTCTTTGGGCTTATGGATGCAAGCACGCAGGATACCCCTGCAAGCTTCCTTAATCGCTTGGAACGAGAGTTTTCCTCGGGATCTGATGGATATGCCCTTCTTGGTGGTTTTTTGCGTCACGCAAGGGTTCTTCTTGAGGTTGTAAAACTTTCTCAAGAAAAAAACTCGCCACAAGATATCGCGAAGATTCTCGATATCCACCCATTTGTTGTTCAAAAAGCGCTAACCTCTGCAAAATTTATTGATATTCATCGTCTTGAGAGCGCGTATGCGGAAGTCTGCTCGTGGGATCTCTCAGCAAAATATGGTGGTGATGCCGACATCCTCGCAAGAAGACTCGCGGCGCTCTTTCTTTCCATAAGAAAAGCTTCCTAGTTGACGAGCTTAAAGAATTTGGCTATCCTTTCAACACTTTTCTATGCCAAATTTGAATAATGCTAAAAAGGCACTTCGCCAAAGCATCGTTCGCGCTGAGCGCAACACCGCGATTCGTGAGCACATCAGCTACGTTCGTCGCGCATTCCGCAAGCTCCTCGAAGCAAAGCAATTCGCTGAAGCTCAAAAGCTTATGAGCGATCTCACCAAGTCTCTCGACAAGGCGGTAACCAAAAAGGTGGTTAAGCTTAACACCGCGGCACGTATCAAGAGCCGTGCAGCAAAGAAGTTAAACGCTTTGGTTAAGTAACGAAAAACTCCCCTTCTGGGGGAGTTTTTTTATTCGCCAAGTTCCGGCTTTTCGAGTTTCTTCATTTCGGGAAGCTCGGCAACTTCACCTGAAGTTATTTTGAGAACATCGCGTGATAATTTGCGAAGTTCATCGGCGGATTGATTGTATTGACTTACGGCAGTGCTAAGATTCTTTCCCATGCGATCGTGAACATCGGCAAATGCAGAGAAATGTCGATGAAGATCTTTGACGTATTTCTTAATCTCCTCGGCGTTTTTTTCGATCTTGAGAGCGTTAAGCGCCTGAAGGATGGTCTGTAGATAGGCGAGAAAATTTGTGGGAGATACGAGGATAACGCGGTACTTACTTGCGGCTCGTTGGAGGATGTTCTCACCACTTTCATCATCCGATCCCCCTATTTTATTTGTAAGAAGGTCGTAATAGAGAGCTTCGTGTGGAATAAACATGAACGCAAAATCGGTAGTTCCTTTTTCTGGTTGAATATACTGCGCGGTTTCCTGGATTCTTCCCTTAATATCTTTCAAAAAGAGCTTTTCGTACATCGCCTTGTCGGTTGGTTGCTCGCTTTCAATGCAGCGATTGTAGTTTTCTAGGGAAAACTTCGAATCGATGGGAATAATAGTGTCTTTTACGAAGACCACAGCATCAGGGATGAGATCCTTCCCCTCCCCATTTTTTCCAAGTTTATACTGCATGGCGTAGCTTTCTGGAGGAAGGACGTTTTTTAAGAGTGTTTCAAGGTAATATTCCCCAAGAATTCCTCGTTGTTTTGGATTTTTCAAAATATCCTGAAGTTTTTGGAGCTGAGAAGAAAAATCTAGAACCTGTTTGTTGGTACTGTCGAGTGTCGCTAGTTTTTGTGTGACGTCTTCAATAAGCTTTGAGGTTTGAGAGAACTGCGTTTGCATTGAGCGGTGGGATTCGGAAAGTCCTCGACCGACCTGTTCGTTCATGATGGTGATGTGCTGTGTAAGTTCTTTTCTTGCCTCGGTTTGCAGGGCGTAAAGTTCCTTCCGCTGATCTCCTGCGAGTTGTTTCATCTCAAGGAGTTCTTGCTTGAGAAGGGAGAAGGATTGTTGAAGCTCTTGCGGTGCCTGGCGTTGCTGGCGAAGTGTAAGGATGATGAGCGTTGCGAGGGCGCCGAGAGTGATGATGAAGAAAAAGCCAAGAAAAAGAGGATCCATATATTGACCAAAGAAAACAAAGGTTAGTATACTCGCGTCGTTCGGTGTAAGGTAGTATACCAGTATACGAACAAAAACCGAACACAGGGTATTTTCTTAAAATGGCTTATATTAGCCAAAAAAACAATGTTTCACGTGAAACATTGTGTATAACTTCCCTGTCCCTATAGTTCAATTGGATAGAACATGGGCGTCCTAAGCCTGTGATCCTGGTTCGATTCCGGGTGGGGACACCAAATGTTTCACGTGAAACATACGGGCCTCTAGCTCAGTTGGTAGAGCGTTGCATTCGCATTGCAAAGGTCAGCGGTTCGAATCCGCTGAGGTCCACCAAAAAACCTTCCCTTTCGGGGAGGTTTTTTTGTTTCACGTGAAACATGACATTTTTTCTCTGCTAACCTTAGCCACAATATGCCAAAAACGCCAAATGTTTCACGTGAAACATAAGGCTTTTGTGAGAGATGTTTCACGTGAAACATTCAAGTTCTCGCGTTGTGGAGTTTGTGTTTTATGAATTCATAAAAGTGCAATGTTTCACGTGAAACATTGCGTGTCTTGGAGGATGCGTCTAAATTCAGAGCGATCATCATGTTTCACGTGAAACATTTGCGCACCAACGCATGCGCAAAATCATGTGTATAACTGTGGATAATGTGTGGATAACTTTTAGCAAGGGCAATGTTTCACGTGAAACAGTAGGGGGTGCAAAAAAGAAGAAATAACGTGTTTCACGTGAAACATGTTATTTTTTATTTGCTAATCTTAGCCACAATATGCCAAAAACGCCAAATGTTTCACGTGAAACATGAGGCTTGTGTGAGGGATGTTTCACGTGAAACAGATGCTGTGGACAGGGTGTGGATAACTTTTTCTATAAGCGTGATGTTTCACGTGAAACACTGAGCTTCTTCTATGACTCAAGAAAAATCCGGGGGGATGTTTCACGTGAAACATTGTCGTGATCTGGTGATATTTTTTCTCCGCTAATCTTAGCTACAATATGCCAAAAACGCCAAATGTTTCACGTGAAACATTTTGATGTCGCGCGAAGGCATTTAAAAAAAAGAATTTTTTTCATGGCTAATATTAGCTATGAAAATGATGTTCCACGTGAAACATTTTTCATTTGTCAAAGGTTGCGTTGACAAATACTGTCCACAGTAAAGAAAATATGGCTTTTTTTTGAAAAAAAAGGATTTATACTTAATACCTATGCGTCGTTCTATAATTTTCGCGTTATACGGGCTTCTGGCGATTCTTGGGTACCCAGTACACCTTGCTTTTGCGGAAATGTCGTCTGAGAATTATCGCGTACAGTGGGAGAGTATTTCCTCGGGTTCTCAAGGCGGAACGTCGTCTTCTTATGATCTTAGAGCCTCGCTTCAGGCTCTTTCTGGATCCGATCTTTCATCTTCTTCATATCGACTCGCACAAGGCTTTCGAGCAGGTATCTTTGACCCCGTGGTCACGTTTTCGGTGTATGTGCAGGACAGATCTTCCCAGGTCGGCATCCTCTCTATGACTGATACCACAATCGACGTAACAAGTGCTGATGAATACCGCGAGGGAGACTATATCGCCGCCGTTGCGCACGAGGGTGCTTCTCAAGATGTTTCTCTTGGAAAAATTCTCTCTATAGACGGTGATCGCATAACTGTTGATAGCTTTTCTCAGGGGGAACTTAGTCTTGGAGAGGGTGATGATGTACTTTATCGACTAACATCGTCGGATTCTTCACTGCCACTTGAAACGCCAACGCCAAGAAGTGTCAGTACGGGAATTATTGCGTGGGAGGTTTTTTCTGACACACCGGAGGGATATCAGGTATATGTTTTTGATGATGGAGATTTGCGGACGGACGATGGTGATGTTGTTCCCGATGTTACCGATGGAGAGGTATCTCAGGGGTCTTCAGAATATGGAGCCCGTTCAACCGACTCATCACTTGAAGGTTCATTATTTGATAGTGAAGATGCGGCTCTTGGAGAGTCTCCTGCGCTCATTGGCTCTCGCGATGGAGTGTCATTTTCTTCGCGCGATGCGCTTACACTCAAAGTTGGCGTTTCTCGGGATCAGCAGTCGGGTTCTTATGGTAGTGAGGTAACGGTACTATTTACGGGATCTTACTAACTATGAAGAAGTGGATTTTGTATAGCAGTATCCTCCTCTTGCATATTCCTTGTAGGGTCTTTGCCATGCAGGTAACTCCAGAATCTGCGGATCTTTTTGTGGCGCACGAAGAAGTTGTGCAGGATTTTATTGTCACTAACACTGAGTCTGATGCGGTAGAGATATCCTGTACTTTAGTTGAGGTCACGCTAACACCCTCAGGTGAATTGGAAACATTTACACCTATACAAAGAGATGACATTTGGGTGAGTCCAGAAAAGCTCATGCTAGCATCTAAAGAAGATGGAACATGTAGTGTGCATGCGGCTCCCGAGACCGTCGTTGGTAAGGGATATGTATTTGGACTGCTTGCTAAAAGAAAACTCTCCGGTCCGGGAGTTTCAGATGCAATTTTGCGATATATCTTTCTTGATGATGGCACGGTCTATGAAAAAGAATTTCGCATCGATGCATTTTCTGTAAAAAAAGATGCAGGGCATTTTATTGTACGTGCACAGATGACACATGTCGCCGGAGGAGTGCTTCGTCCAACGACATTTTTTGTTATTCGAAATAGTTCGGGAGATGAAATGTATCGATCGATATTTGCTCCACTACGAGGAAGAATTCCCGTTGGAACAACGAGAATTATTGAAGATCGTATCCCGCATTACCATGAGGATTTTTGGAGCTTCGGTGGAGTTCGATGGTATTCGCTTGAAAGTGTTGAGGGAGATTTTTCTACATCGGCAAAATATAAAACGTATGCACTTCCTGGGGCAGGTGTTTTAACGCTTGTTTTTTTACTGTTTTTCTCGGGATTTGTATTTACGCTACTTCGTCGCCGTCGAGGTATACTATCCACGTGAAGCCGCTTTTTTATACACTCACCCTCGTAGCACTTCTTCTTGCCCCAATTGCTCAGGCGCAAGTTTTTTTGCATATTTACGCACTCACAACAAATGCCGCTCCGGGTGCTTTTTCAAACTACACCATCATGCTCGATGTTCCTTCTGATGAAGATTGGCTTTCAGGGGAAGCTCTTTATGTAGTTTTCCCGGAGGCAATGTCCCTCGATGGAATCGATGAAGATGATGTTGATGTACTTATTGATAATACGCAGATGGTGACGGGTGATGTATGTACGGGCACCGAACAGATGAGTATTTCTCGATCGGGTGGGACGTTAACATTCACCTCCTGCGAGGAGTATGGAGATATTTCTCGAGGTTCGGGACTTGAGCTACGAATTGGCTTGCATACCACGGCGTTTGGCGTGGGCTCTCACCGAATCCAACAGCCGGAAAATATTGGCACATATTATCTTGGTTTTTCTGGAGTATTTTCCGGTTCTGCCGCGGTTGCTATTCATGATGGTGATGCATCCGGAGTTTCGTTTACTCTTCCAGGGAGTGGTGGCTCTGGCGGAGGGGGTGGCGGCGGAAGTTCTGGCGGATCTTCCGGTGGAAATCAAGATGGTACGACACCCACCGATCCCACCGATCCCACCGATCCCACCGATCCCACCGATCCCACCGATCCCACCGATC
>CAZORP010000002.1:0-34733 GCA_964582615.1 uncultured Gammaproteobacteria bacterium | reverse complement strand
CCACCTCAGATACTTCATCAGAACAAGGTGGAGGATCCTCTGATGCTAATACCTCCGCTCATGATACGCAGGATGAAGTACCGTTACCACAGCCTGTAGTAACCGTTCTTTTTCCTTCCGGATCGACGACGTTAGTAAAGGAAAACATTTCGGTTCTTGATGGTGTTCCTCTGGAGGTGCAGATTCCTGACGTTAATCGCGCATATGACCATGTGCTGGTTACATATGGAGATGTACAGGGCTTTGCCACGTATCGTGAGACGGATGGTGTATGGACGTTTCTTCTGACGCCAAAGCTCCCGAAGAATATCCTTAGCATTAGAGGAGATGCCTCTTCTGAGGAATCTCGCGTTGTTGATGTTCAGATGTCGTACGTTACGTGGGGACTCGCATACACGCAGGAGAATGGTATCGCTGTCCCGCTTGATGATGTGCGCGTGTATGACGTAGAAAGAGATGTGTACATTGGATCGTCTCATGATGGTGGTCTCCTTGGTATCTACCTTAAAGAGGGGGTCTATCATCTTCGTTTTGAAAAAGATGGATATCGAACCCGCGAGGCTTGGTATACGGTAAATAACGATGGTATCTTTGCCGATGACGTGCTCCTCGAACGAGAACTACAGGAAGTTCCTGTGCAGATAGATCGGCAAAACCCTTCTGAAAAAATAGAAACTCAACCGGCACCCGATAGCTCCTCTGGGATATTTGAAGATGCTCAACAGGTTTTCGTTGTTGGCGGAAGTGTCACTGCTCTAGCGGCATCTGGCGCTTCTCTTGCGGTGGTCGGTTGGTCAAACATCTTTGCATTTTTACGCATGCTTTTTACACAGCCGGCGCTTCTTTTGGCGAAAAAACGAAAACAGCCGTTGGGAGTTGCATTTCACAGCATGAAAAAAATGCCACTTGATTTGGTGACTATTCGCGCATTTCATGCTCAGGAAAAGCGTCTCCTAAAAACCGCTGTAACCAATGCAAAGGGTGAATTTTTTCTTAATATAGCCCCAGAAATTCCCATAACACTTCAAGCCATCCGTCGAGGATTTCTCTTTCCAAGTACGTATTTAAAAGATGTCCGTAACGATGGAAATTTTTCTGATATTTATACGCAAGGAATTATCGGAGAAGGTGGGGAATATGCATCAAGAAGTGTGGCTGTTGCACTTGACCCCGAGGAATTCCTTGAAACTCCAAAGAAAATTCGACAAAAAAATATTCTTCAATCACTTGCTAAACTTCTCGCACCAAGTAGTGTTATTCTCTCTGGTATGGTTGCGGTTGTTGATCCCGGAATACTCTCCGGGTCACTCTTTGCAGTACAGAGTCTTATTTACGGAGCGCTTCTTTCGTATACGAAAACATCAGGAGTTCCAAAATATGGAATTGTTCGTGATTCGGTAACGGGCGCGCCTGTGGGAAACGCGGTCATACGACTCTTTGAACCGAAGTATAATAAACTTATCGACACCACACTTGCCGATGCAAGGGGTCGATATATTTTCTCGCTTGGAGCTTCGAAGTACATCCTTTCTTGCAGTGCTCCAGGTTACGAAACCTCCACACTTAACGATGTCGAGGTGGGTGGTGAAGGTATGGTGTTATTTGGAAAGGATCTTTCCTTGCGTAAGCAGAAAACAGCCTAACTCCTCTCATGAATTTTTTTAAAAAAATTCGTAATATCTCCAGTCTACTTTGCGCAATGGGAAGCGTTGCGTTATTTGCAGTTCCCGTGCATGCCGCCGCTCCAGAAAATATTTTTACCTATCAGGGAAGACTGCTTACGTCCAATGGAATTCCTGTTGCTGACGAGAGTGCGAGTATGGTATTTGCACTATACGATGCTCAGGATGGAGGTACATGTCTTTGGTCGAATTCATCGGCATCTTGCGCAACATCTCTTGCAAGAAGTGTTGATCTTATCGACGGGCTTTTTTCTGAGGATTTGGGAGATACATCCTCGGGGTATGCGGCTTTAGGGGATTCGGTGTTTGGAGAATCTTCCGAGGTGTATCTTCAAGTTACCATCAATGGAGAAACCCTCACTCCACGTAAGCGTATTACTTCAACGCCATTTGCAACCAATGCACATCTTTTGGACGGTCTCACATTCTCTGACGCTGGATCGCTTGAGCAGGCGCTTGTCGCATTTACTAGCGAGGGAAATCTTCTCGTTACGGGAAATCCTCTTGGATCTTCTGTTTCTGATGCGGCGTTTTATATTAACCCTGCCGCAGAAAATGTTTCTTTGGGTGACGTAATCTTTGGTGTTGGAGTTGGGGGATCTTCCCGTTTTCGAGTTGATGCTGAAGGTGATGCTACTGGTTCTGGCTCGGCATTATTTGATGGCTTTGAAAGCAGTCTCGGAACGTTCTTATCTTGGGGGGCCACTGCATCGCTTTTTGATAACAGCGAAGGATCTTCGGTGATCTATCTTGGTGGAGTTGTTGCGGATATAGGAAATGATATTGAAATCGCAACCGAAGGAACGACGAATGACAGTGTGCGTATAGGTAACGATAATGCATTGACGACCGTAGAAATAACTTCAGGATCTTGGTCAATTACCGATGCTGGAGTCGGAAATTTTTCTGATATTGCATGTACTGATTGTCTTGATTTTTCCGAGATTGCCGATAATACAACACTTGATGCCAATACCACGCTCTCGCTTGGAGATCTTTTATTTACCGTTAACGCATCGGGTTCGGGCGACATCCTTTTTCAAGACAATGGAAGTACATTTCTCACGCTCAGCGACACTGGTGCATACACGTATACACTCGACAGTGTAGATAATCCTGCATACACCATTACAAACTCTGGCGGAGGAAATGTTGTAACTAATCTTGCAGGTTCGGGAGATTTCATTGTGCAAAATGAAGGCGTTCCATTTGCAACATTCGCTGACGACTCGTCGGTAACCTTTATGTCAGCGTTTACCACGCAGGGCGATAGCACATTTGGAGATCTTACAGGAGAAGATAATTTTATTTTCTCATCAGCTCAAACAACAAACACAACATTTCTCCTTCGTTCCCAGGAGCTCACCACGGGATACGGCATGAGAATCGTTCGAGATTCTATTGGTGCAGGGGATTTTGACGGCATTCTTTTCGAAGTTGATCAAGTTGAGACAAGTGCAGGATCCGATGGAAGAGCTGTAAATATTTCAAACGCAGGAGGTGGCAATTCCGTTGGTCTTTACCTTACGCAGTTGCAAGTTGCGGATGCGACGACGACTCCAACTGCACAGGCACTTGTTATTGACGTTGGAGAGTTTGCAAGTAATGACGAGGTTATTCTCATTCGTTCTGATTCTGACAATAGCGACGGTTTGCGTGATACGGAATTTCGTTTCGAAAACGATGGAGATTTTTTTGGCGATGGAGCAACGTACAATTCTGGAGCTGACTACGCTGAATTTTTTCCAACGAAAGATACGGCTCTTGGAGACTATGATCTTGTTTGTTGGAACCCTCTTCAGGCGCAGGGCGTTCAGCGGTGCGCTCCGGGGAGTGATGCGATTGTTGGTGTCGTTTCAACGAATCCAGGTTTTATCGGAAACAACTTCGTTGGCGCTGAAGGAAATCTTGAAAACAATCCCAGCTACGCACTTGTGGGACTCGTTGGACAGATTGAAACACGAGTATCTGCAGAGTCAGGACCTATTGCCATTGGTGACGCACTACAGGTATCTGCAACTCGACCAGGTTACGCCATGAAAGCTTCTGGCGGATCGTATATCGTTGGACGCGCTCTTGAACCTCTTGTGGGAAATGAGGGGACTGTTCGCGTGTTAGTTCAGCCGATGTGGTACGGTGGAAATCTCCTTACGGATAGCGGAACGCTTCAAGCTCCTCAGGGTGTTGATATTGGAACCCAGGGAGCGCTTGCATTCCTCGGTGGAGATGGAGTTTCGTCTATTTCACTTCATCTTGAAGATGATGAGCGTTCAGCAGGACTTGTTTTTGCTAACGAGCAAGGTGAAAGTTTGCTTGCCATTGGAACGACAGGAGATCTTTCGTTGTCGGGAGCGTTGTTATTTAAGCATGGATCATCTCTTGCGAGTCTTGGATTGTCAGGAAATTATCTTGCAACAAGCGCCTACGGTTATCAAGCTCCTTCCTCGGGATTTGGTGAAATGTTTTTTGCTGATACGCCCGTTGAGCTTGGTGATATTGTTGCAATTTCTTCAAGCGGTGGCATTGTACCTGCTCGTGAAGGAGACTTGGCAATGGGTGTTGTTACCGATCGTGTAGGCTTTCTTTCTCGGGGAGATTCTGAAAGCGGATCGTATCCCGTTGCGCTTCAAGGAAAGGTTCGCGTAAAAGTTTCGGGAGAGCGTGGCTCTATTGTGGCTGGAGAGAGAGTTGCTCCTGCGTCGCTTCCCGGATTTATTGCAAAGTACACAGGGGAACAGCAAGCCTCAATTGGATACGCTCTTGAATCTTGGGATGGGGGAGAAGGTTTTCTTGATATCGTTCTTGAGAAGTCACAGGCGGGAGAATCTCAATCAACACCTCGTGCAGATATTTCCAATGCGACGCTCGCATCGCTGAGCATTAGTGACTCCCTAACAATGATGGGAGGTGATATTTTGAGCGTTGGAACAATAGCGGGAATCTCTGATGCATGGCGCATTGATAGTGAGGGAAATTTTTTCACCACAGGAGATCTTGCTCGTGTCGTAAAGAATCTTACCGGTGGATCGGTTACTACGTACGCGGCAACCTCACCGGAGCGCACGCTTCAACTGTCGGGAACGGTCATGCTTCATCAGGGCTCAGCGCAGGTTCTTTTTTCTGATGTGGAAAGTAACTTTAGCAATCTCTTAGATGAAGAGTATCTCTATCGAGCATTCCTTACGCCACAAGGCATGACGGGATCTCTTTACGTTGTAAATCGCAATAGGAATGGTTTCACCATTCGTGACACACAAGCGTCTGAGGGTGTTCTTGTTGACTGGTTTGTGGTTGGATATCTTCACAACGAAGTTCCTGAATATCTTCGACAGCGTGTCGATGAAGAATTCTTTGCACCTGAAGAGTCTCTTCCAGAGGATGCTATAGAAGAAGTTCCACAACAAGAAAACTTGGAATTAGAAGAAGCTCCGAGTGAGTCGTCTGGTGAGCCTTCTGAGCCTCAAGATGACGTTATGCTTGATGATCCTACTCAAGAGCAGGGCGTTCCCGAGAACGATCAACACACTTCCGATACCCAGGATGATGTAAGTGTTACTGATGAAGTACCCGTAGAAGAAGTTCCTCAAGAAGAAGTATTGCCGTCGACGGATACACAAAACTCCCAAGGAGATTCGGCGGGAGAAGATACTGCAACGATACTCTAGAAAAAAATTTTCCACCTCGTGATATTGGGGTGGTTTTTTTCTTAGAGTACGTTATACTTTTTTATATGCATTGGCTTCGTGCGTGGGGTAACGACGCTCGCCTTCTTCCGCTTGGCGTGGCAATTGGCATACTGCCACTCCTTTTCTTTCCGTCGGCAAGTGCGTACGGAGAGATTTTTCGAATATTGGTACTAAGTTTTTTTGGTATCACCACGGTTGCAGGCTTGCTCTTGGGGATGTTTTATCATCGTGAAGATCGTGATACGCCTGTCTTTTCACGATGGGCTTTTTTTGGGCTTTGTGCCGTTGTCGTCGGTAGTGCGTTTTCCGCGCTAGGATCCGTTTCGTTTCCCATTCATGCCACGGGACTTTTAGGGGGAGATTCTCAAAGTCTTGTAACGCTTGGTATTGGGACGAGCATTGCTGTGTTATTTTTAAGCCTTCAAGAATCCTCTCGATTTTTTGATCGCGTCATTGCTCCACTATGGGAAGTGTGTGGGGGATACTTTTTTCTTACGTGGATATATCTTTTGCTGACAGGATCATCGTCGGGATATGGAGTGACCATGGGAACTCCTCAGATGATCGGATGTTTTTTTGCGATACTACTTCTTCTTGCCGATCGTCATCAAACGGGTGTTATTCGTGCCATGGGAAGGATCCCTTTGTATATGTGCGCGATACTTTCAGATGCGTGGCCGATGTGGCTTCTAGTTGTCATAAGTGAAGTTCTTGCATATGTTTTTCTTCCAAGAAGAAGCTATGCAAAGTTGCAAGTTTTTTCCGCGATCACGGTCTCGTTTCTTGGATGGATCCTGCCAAAGTTTGCACTTCCTTTTCCAAAAATTCCTGACGAGGTCGTGCCTTCTTGGGGGATGAGTTGGCATATCGTTGAGCAAGTTTGGTCGCATGGTCTTGGATGGTTATTTGGATTGGGTGGTAGTGGATATGCCCCCGCATATGCACTTTATACACTCAGTTCGGTGAACATGACTCCATTTTGGAATGTCTTTTTTGATCATGGATTTTCACAGGTGATGACGTTCGCGGTTACAGGCGGCTTCTGGATGATATGCAGTATTGGACTCCTTTTTGCTGTTGGTTGTTATGCTTGTTTTTATGACCAGAAAGAAAGGTTGCCAAATGACAATGTTCTTCCTGCAATGTTTCTTCTTTTGAGTTTTTGGATGACCATTTATGCGTGGAATGTTGCAATGACTGTTGTGTGGTTTTCTGTAGTTGGACTCCTTGCATCTCGCGTAAAAAGTGGAGGAGTGCTGAAGATGTCCAAGCCTCTACTTCTTGGTGTTGGTGTTATTTTTACAACAAGCTTTCTTGTTGCAGTGTGTCGTTTTGGCGCGGTGTATGCCTATGAGAAGGCTCAAGAAGTTCAGGGATCTGGAAAGACGCAGGACGGCGCATTGCTTTGGATGGAGCGAGCTACTCGTTGGAATAGATGGGATCCAACGTATTTTCGAGAGCTAAGCATGTTGCTTCTTGCTCGGGCGGCTGAGCTTATACAAGAACAGGCTCCAAGTGAGCAGGTTCAAGAGGTTCTTCGCGCCTCACTTGCCGCCGCAGTACATGCAACTGACATTGATCCTTCCCGTGCGGAAAATTGGGAGACTCGAGGAAACGTATATCGTGAACTCATTCCTCTTATGGATGGCGCTGATGACTTTGCTATTGCCGCATTTTCAAGTGCTCACGAACTTGCACCGCAAAATCCTCGCATGCTTGTTGGCCTTGGAAGAGCCTATACGGTTCAGTCAGAATACCTCCGCCTTCATCTTGAGAATCAAGCGGCATCATCTCCAGAGATTGATGAGGCGTTGAAGTTTGCTGAAAAGGCTTTTCTTGATGCGAAAAAGATGAAGCCCGACTATATTCCTGCAACATATCATCTCGCAACGGTATATGAACGCATGAATCGCTTTGATGATGCGAGCTTGTTGTATCGTGAGGTTGTCACAAAAAATCCTCAAGATGTCGCAACGGCAATGAGACTTGTTATGGTGTATCTTCGACAAGGAAAGCATGCCGACGCAAGGGTGCTTCTTGAACAAATACTTACCATCGCTCCAACATATGCTAACGCGAGATGGTATCTATCACTTATCCTTGAAGACGCTGGAGATATCGATGGAGCGTTAAAGCACATGCGAGAGTTGCAAAAGACAAATCCAGAAAATTCCTCTGTTCTTGAGCGCATACAGCGCCTTGAAGATGGCGAGAAGTCTCCAATTCCCGAAGATGAAACGTCGCCGTTTGCATCAGAGCAGGTATCGTTTTAGCGTTGCATTTTTAGCGAAAGTGACGTATCATAACCGCCATCTATGCTAAATGTTGGTATCGTTGGACTTCCTAATGTTGGAAAGTCCACCCTGTTTACGGCAATTACAAAAAAGCAGGTTGACTGCGCAAATTTTCCATTCTGTACCATTGAGCCAAATGTGGGAATTGTTGAAGTTCCCGATGAGCGTTTGAAGGTTCTTTCGACCATGTCCTCATCTGAAAGGATCATTCCAACTGCCATTGAATTTGTTGACATTGCAGGTTTGGTGAAGGGCGCTCACGAAGGGGCGGGACTTGGTAACAAATTTCTTGCCAACATTCGCGAAGTCGACATGATCGCGCACGTTGTACGATCATTTGAGAATAACGATATTGTGCACGTTGATGGATCGGTAGATCCTATGCGTGACGTTGAGGTCATTGAGCTTGAACTCGCGCTTGCCGATCTCGCAGTCGTTGAAAAGATTCTCGATACCCTTCGTGGAAAGATGAAGTCCGGAAAAACTCAAGAAATGGCGGCGCAGTTGAGTGCTCTTGAAGCTTGGCAGGTGGCGCTTGCGCAGGGAAAGCTTGCAAGGACGGTTGAGCTTACCGATGAACAACGTGAAGCGGTTCGAGGAATTCAGCTTCTTACAACAAAGCCAATCCTTTATGTCGTGAACGTGAATGAGGAGGATGCTAAGGATGTTTCTTTGTGGAACTCTCCTCTTGGAAAGGATCGCTTGGCGGTTCCTGTATCGGTTCGTATCGAGGCAGAGCTCGCGGGACTTTCTCCGGAAGATACGAAGGAAATGCTCACCGCGCTTGGCATGCAGGAATCGGGTCTCGATCGCGTCATTAAGAAGTGTTATGAGCTTCTCGATCTCATCACCTTCATCACTACCGGAGAAAAGGAAACGCGTGCATGGACGGTTCGTCGTGGAGCAAAGGCTCCTGAGGCCGCTGGAGTCATTCACACTGATTTTACAAAAAACTTCATACGCGCAGAGGTCATTGCGTATGAAGATTATGTTCAATGCGGTGGAGAATCTGGAGCTCGTGATGCAGGAAAGCTTCGCATTGAAGGAAAAGAGTATGTTATGCGTGATGGCGACGTGTGTCACTTCCGCATTGGAGGATAGGGGGAGTTTATTTCCTGTAGTGCTTGTACACTTAGGCTCTGCGGGTAAAGCGTAGAATATCTCGGCCCACAAACTGTCCTTCGTGACGATAGTGAAGGGGTTGAGAGAAGGGAAGTTCTTCAAATCCGCACTCGTATAAAATATCGGCAAGTGGAATAATAAAGGCTTCGTCACCAAGATAATGAACAGGAGATGCGATAACCATTCGCGCTCCTGTTTTTACAAGTGAGCGAATTCCGGAAAAACTCTCCTTATAAAGCGTCGAAAGGTATGCAACGGTCGCTTCTAAATCTTCCCTCGTTTCATTTCCGCGTCGTGGTCTTCCAAGATATGGCTCAGTTACCACAGTGTCGATTGCATTGGGAGGGAAGTGGCCTGAGAGGTTTTTTGCAGGCGAAGCAATGAGGGATACTTTTGGATGAATTCCAAGGGCATCTTTTGCCCAGAGGAGATTTTCTTTTGTATCGTGAATTGCCATGGGTTCGATGTCGCTACCAAAAACGTGTCGAGCTCCAAGTACGCCAGCCTCCATGAGCACCGTTCCACTTCCGCAGAAGCAGTCAAGAACCGTTGATGTCTCAAAATTAGCTCCTGTTAAATTTAGCATCATGCGGGCAAGCTTTGGAGGAAGCATGCCTTGCTTTGCATTTGTTCTTGGGCGTCCACGGTCATGGAGAACCCAAGTATCGATGTTTTGTACTCCAGAAGTAATACCAAGGTAGACTTTTTCTTCGGAAAGAAGAAATACGAATTCACAGCCTTTTTCTGGAAGGTGGTTTGCAAGAAGCGTTGCCGCACTTAAGACGGATTCTTTTTTTACCAACGCTCGAGCACTTCGCCCCTCCTGCCTAAGGAGTTCTTTAAGATTCATGTCGATTCCCTCAAGAATTGGGAGGAAGTTTTTTATCGCCAAAGAAGATCCGTAGGTGCTTTTCCCAAAGATTGCTTTTCCTGAGGTCTTTTCAAGAAGAGCTTGCTTCATGATGGGGAGAAAATAGTCCTGCGTTGCATCTGCATAGCCACATGAAGCAATGATAGTTCCGAGTTTTTGGGTTCCTCCAAGGCGATCAATGAGGCGTGTTGGTTCGTAAAAATCTTCATGATATAGGGCAAAAAGAGAAGATGTTGCCGCTGGAAGATGCCCGGTGACGGAGAGGATTTCTTCACAAGAAAGGGCTCCGTGAGCGCCGAGAATAGCGAAAGATTTCATAGATTCACCTACTGTACACTGCTTGACGAATATCCACAATTTCGCTACTCTTTGCACACTTATTCTTGTCCATGATCTCTTTGAGATTGCTTCCAAAAGAAGCCAAGTCAGCCTATGCTGTATGAAATCATGACCATTCTTCCCGCACACATTAGTGAAACGGAAGTTGATGGAACTATCGCAAATATTGCGAAAATTGCAGAAAATGCAGGAGGAAACGTTGTTTCTTCTCAAAACCTTGGAAAAATAAAGATGGCGTATGCCATCAAGCGCCAGCGCCACGGTTTCTATGTTCTTTTCTACGTTGAGCTTGCTCCAGAAAAGATGCAAAAACTCGATCAGACGCTCCGTCTTGCTGAGGAAGTTGTTCGTCACATCACCATCGCTCGTCCAGATGGCAAGCCTGAAGCTCCATTCACGCTTGTTTCCTACACCGCACCACTTACCCCAGAGGGTCGTCGCGCAGGTGAGCGAGAGGATCGTGCGCAAAAGTCGGAAAAGGCAGAAAAGTCTTCTGCTACCGAAGAAATCGCAGGAAAGCTCGATGCAATTCTCGAGTCTGATGCGGTAAAAAACGTAGCGTAAGCTATGGCAGGTACCCTCAATAAGGTCATGCTCATTGGAAACTTGACGCGTGAGCCTGAGTTGAAGAAAACCGCGGGAGGTCAGAGCGTTTGCTCCTTCAGTATCGCAACAAACCGTTCATATACTGATGCTTCTGGTCAGAAAAAAGATCAGGTTGAGTATCACAATATCGTTACGTGGGCAAAGCTTGCAGAGATCTGTGGGCAATACCTTACGAAGGGTAAGAAAGTGTATATCGACGGTCGCTTGCAGACGCGTGAATGGGATGGTCAGGATGGTCAAAAGAAATACCGCACTGAAATTGTTGCGGAAAACATGATCATGCTCGATCGTTCCGGAGCTCCAGTCTCGGGTGGCTTTGGGGGAAACTCCTCAGTAATTCCCGATGCTCCTGCGGCAAATCCTGATGATGAAATAAAACTTGAAGACATTCCTTTTTAATCTTTTTCCTTTATGTTGCAAAAACACGAAGGTCGTCACTGCTTCTTCTGCGTGCAGAAAGAAGTTGTCATCGACTACAAAAATACCGATGTTCTCCGCCGATTCATCTCTTCCTTTGGAAAGATCGTTTCTCGCAAGCGTAACGGTGTTTGCGCTGGACACCAGCGAGAACTCGCGCAAGAAATCAAGCGCGCTCGCATTATTGGCCTCTTGCCATTCGTTGTTCGATAAGAAAAACACCCCTATTCTGGGGTGTTTTTTGTAAAAACTATGCACTACGAAAATGCAAAACTCAGAGTTGAAACGTGGAATCGAGTTCGTGATGCTATTCATGCGTTTTTCCGTTCCCGAGGCTTTACCGAGGCACATACGCCGCTTCTTGTTGCTTCCCCAGGAATGGAACCGAATCTTGATCCGCTGAGTGTTACGGTCCGTTCGCTCAACGGAGGGCTTCACGAGATTCGCGCTGGACTTATCACGAGTCCAGAATATTCTCTTAAAAAAATGCTTGGCATGGGATTTCCGGCGCTTTACTCCATCACCCCGGTATTTCGCAATAAAGAGCTTCTTGGAAAGCGGTGGAGTATTGAATTTACCATGCTTGAATGGTATCGTCAGGGATCTGACTACGTGCAGTGCATGCAAGAAACTGAAGACCTTGTGAACAGTGTCTTGGGATGGTCTGAACCGTGGGATAGGGTAAGTTATGTAGGGAATTTTACACGAGTTCACGGCTTTGTCCCTGCACAAGAGCATGAAGTAAGGCTTCGCACCCTTGCTCGTGAAGAGGGGATTCATGGCGCGGATACCGATCCATTGCATGAAGTTATTGATAACATCTTCTTTGCGACTGTACTTCCCAATACTCCACACAAGCGTCAGCACATTCTTTATCAGTTTCCGGTGCCTTGCGCGTCACTTTCGCGTGTCAGTGAGGACGGAACCTATGCTGAGCGATTTGAGGCATACGTAGGAGAGATAGAGCTTTGCAATGCTTTTACCGAGCTTGTGGACGCGCAGGAACAGCGAAGGCGCTTTATCGAGGAGGCGAAAGAGCGAGAAATGCTTGGAAAAGAGGTGTTTCCCATTGACGAAGACCTTCTTGCTCGGCTATCCTCTATTGCGTCGCCAACGTATGGAAATGCTCTTGGCGTTGACCGTTTGGTCATGCTCGCCCTTGGTGTAAATGACATTGACTCCATTCACGTTTTTCCACCGTCAGAGCGTTTCATCTAACTTGTTCATGTATTTTTATGGCATCACCTAATGATATTCGAAAGGGAACGGTTATTAATTACGAAAATGATCTCTGGGTTGTTGTTGGATTTCAGCGCGTATCCCCAGGAAAGGGAAGCTCGTTTGTTCGCACCAAAATCAAGTCACTTTCTTCGGGAAAGGTTGTTGAAAATAACTTTAAGTCTTCTGAAAACCTCACGTTTGAGACGGTTGGATTTAAGAAGATGCAGTTCATTTTTGGCGACGAGAACACCCTGACCTTCATGGACGGTCAATCGTACGAACAGGTTGCTATTGGTCGTGATGTTGTGGGGGAGGATTCCGCATACCTCAAAGAGGGACTCGATGTAACTATCATCATGCATGGAGAAAAGGCTATCTCCATGGAGCTTCCTTTGAAGATCGAGTATACCGTTGCAGAGACCGAGCCCGCAGTAAAAGGAGATACCGCATCTGGAAACGTGATGAAAGATGCGAAAATGGATAACGGACTCATGGTTCGTGTTCCAATTTTCATTAAGCAGGGCGATGTCATCATGGTAAACACCGAAGCCGGAGATTACGTTGAACGTATTAGTCGATAAGAAAAACACCCCAGATGTTGGGGTGTTTTTTTGTTGTTTGCTACAATGTCTGTGCTATGGCGAAGCGCAAACAAAAGAAACAAGAAGAAGAGGAGGTGTTTGAAGATACTCAGGAAGAACGTGGCGGCATTATTTCAAGCATCCTCGCGGTACTTGTTATTGCACTTGGAGTTGTCATGCTTCTTGCGCTTGTTGGACTAGCGGGAAGTGCCGGTAGCCTTCTTGATGATGGACTTGCGACGCTTGCGGGAATGGCTCGCATCATCTTCCCGCTCCTTCTTCTTGGAGTTGGTATGGATGTTATTCTTGGAGAGCGACGGGTTCTTGCTCCAAGAATGCTCGCAGGAATTCTCATGATTGCACTTGGAGTAACGGGTATACTCCACGTTCTCTTTGTGCAGAATCCCTCAAGTGAGGTATTGCGTCATGCGGGTGGGGTTATGGGCCTTGTTTTTGGATCGTGGATAGGTGCTTCGTTTGGGGCAATTGTTGCAAGTTTTCTTGCTGTTGTTGCAGTTGCAATAGGCGCAATTATGGTGGTTAACGTTCCTCTTGGAATTCTTCTTGCGCCATTTTTTGACATGCTTCGCGCGAGAAGCCAGGTAAATAATGAGGACGGGGATGCTCAGGGTACGAAGGTGGTTCGTTACGATGAAGAGGCACCTTCTCGTGAATCTCGCAAGAAGTCGCAATCTTCGCAGGAGGAGGGTGATGAAGTGCAGGAGGAGGATGCTCGGGAAGAAGACATTCATGACGATGTTCCTGAAGAAACTGAGGACGAAGAAGCGTCTCACGAAGAAGAGAAGTCTGCTAAAGCGGTTAAGGTTTTTCAGATGTTGCAAGCACAGCAGAAAGAGGGTGAGCAGGTTGTTACTTCCACCGCACCCCGTCGAACGATTGATATTCCATTTGATCTTCTTGATAATCGTCGTTCCGAAGCAAAAGCTGGTGATATCGATCGAAATCAAGAGATTATCGCAAAGACACTTCGGCAGTTTGGCATTGATGTTGAGATGAGCGAGGTGCGTGTTGGGCCAACGGTTACTCAATACGCTTTTCGCCCAGCACAAGGTGTAAAACTTGCGCGTGTTGTTGCGCTACAGAACGATCTCGCTCTTGCTCTCGCGGCACATCCTATACGTATCGAGGCTCCTATTCCCGGAAAATCCCTTGTTGGCGTTGAAGTTCCCAATCTCAGCATCGCTCGCGTAACACTTCGTGAACTTTTCGAATCTCAAGATTTTGAAAAACGAAAAACGACATTTGGCGTTCCTCTTGGTCGTGATATTTCAGGAAGTGTTCCCGTACTTCAGGTTGAGCGCGCGCCGCACATGCTCGTTGCTGGCGCTACGGGAAGTGGAAAATCCGTATGTCTGAATACGATCATCATTTCTTTGCTTTATCAAAATGGACCAGATGATCTTAAACTTATCATGGTTGACCCAAAGCGTGTTGAACTTGGTGTCTACGCGGGAATACCTCACCTCCTTGTTCCGCCTATTGTAAAAGCTGAAGAGGCAGTTAATGCACTGAAGTGGGCTGTTCGGGAAATGGAACGTCGTCTCGACTATCTCGCAAAATTTAATGCAAAAGATATTGATTCTTACAACGCAAAACAGCCTGAGCGCATGCCAAGAATCATTATTATTATCGACGAGCTCGCTGACTTGATGATTCAAAATAAGCGCGATGTTGAAGCGACGGTTGTTCGTATTGCTCAAATGGCTCGTGCCGCGGGAATTCACCTCATCCTTGCGACACAGCGCCCATCGGTTGACGTTATCACAGGAACAATTAAAGCAAACATTCCAACGAGACTTGCATTTGCCGTTGCTTCTCAGGTTGACTCCAAGACCATTCTTGACGTTGCAGGAGCAGAAAAGCTTCTTGGTAAAGGAGATATGCTTCTTCATAATGCGGAGCTTAGCAAGCCAAAACGCATTCAGGGAGCATTTATTTCAGAAGAAGAAATTGAGCAAGTGGTGAATTTTCTTAAGAAAGAAAGTACGCCCGACTATAACTACCAAATTACCGAACAAGGAAAGTCGGGAGGTGATGGTTCCGGCGGTGTTGCATTTGGCAACGATGGAGATCCTTTGCTTGAAGAGGCTATCCGTATTGCTATCGAAGCACAGCGTGTTTCAACGTCGTATCTTCAGCGACGCATGAAGGTTGGTTATTCTCGAGCCGCCCGCATTCTCGACCTTTTGGAGAATATGGGAATTGTGGGTGCCGCAGATGGTGCAAAGCCTCGTGAGGTGCTTGTTACCGCATGGCCTCCGCACGCCGCAGATCCTCAGGTTGATGAAGGTGAAGATATTTCGGATGAGGAGGCGCCTTCTTTTGAAGGTGATAGTCCTGAAGATGTTGGAGACTGGGATCAAGAAGATATTGACGAGGCATCGCTTGATGAAGATGATGCATCTTTTGATGCGGATAACTCCTCTCGTCGCGATACGTAAAAAAAGGTACAACGGTGCATATGGTTTTCGTGCGCCGATCGCTTGAAAGTGAGGCGCGAACGCTTGGAGAGCGTTTGCGCCTTTTGCGAAGAACGCAGGCGGTCACAATGGACATGCTTGTTGCGGCTACGCGTATTCAGCGCCGATATCTTGAGGCTCTTGAGTGGGGGAGATATTACGAACTTCCCGACCCCCTCTACACGAGAAATTTTATTCGAGCATACGCTCGCTATCTTGGCGCTGATGAAGAGTATTTTCTTGAGCTTTTCGCGCTTGAAGTTGCGCGTTCTGACCTTCTTGCGCCGCACCGCCTCCCGAGAACTCGTCTTCGATCGATGGTATTTTTTCCATTTTCATACATTGTAACCTTCGTCGTCTTTGCTCTTTTGCTAGTGGGGGGTCTTTTTTTGATGTACACCAAGATCGCGGTCGTATTTCGACCTCCAAATGTTGCACTCTCACATCCTGCCCAAGAAGAAATTGTGCATACGCCGTACTATCTCGTAGAAGGTGAGGTTGTTGAGCGAGATATCGTGGTAACGATTAACGATCACCAAGTTCCACTTTCCGAAGATGGGAAATTCTCTGGGGAAGTTTCGCTAAGTATTGGGCCAAATGTCATAAGTGTTCATGCGCGATCTCGGTATTCACAAGAGAAAAATATTGAGCGCGTTGTAGTTTACGAGCCTCCTCGTGTGGATAAGTAAATATTTCCCCCTTCCGCGAATGGATAAATAGAGTAAACTTATGTTCGGTTTTTGTTCGTTTCTTCGGTACTTCGAAAAACCGCATTTACTCTCTTATTTTTTCTTATGGCAAAAGCAGTACAGAACCCTCGTCTTGCCGCGGCGATGCAAGCAATGGAGCATATCAAAGAGCGTTTCGGTGAAGGAAGTATCATGCGCTTTGGCGAGGCAAAGGCAACAAACGTTGATGCTATTCCCACCGGATGCCTTTCTATTGATATGGCGCTTGGTGTTGGTGGCATGCCACGCGGTAGAGTTATCGAGATTTATGGTCCTGAATCTTCTGGAAAAACCACTCTCGCCCAGCATGTTGTTGCGGAAATTCAAAAACGCGGAGGTGTCGCCGCATTCGTTGACGCGGAGCATGCACTTGATCCTGATTATGCTCGTCGCATCGGTGTTAAGGTTGAGGATCTCATCATTTCCCAGCCAGACACCGGTGAACAGGCGCTTGAGATTGTAGAAACGCTTGTTCGATCAAATGCTATCGATGTCATTGTCGTCGACTCCGTTGCGGCATTGGTCCCTAAAGCTGAAATCGAGGGAGAAATGGGAGACCAGCACATGGGTCTTCAGGCTCGCCTCATGAGTCAGGCGTTGCGTAAACTCACGCCAATCGTTGCAAAAACCGGAACGGTGGTTATCTTTATCAACCAAATCCGCATGAAGATTGGTGTCATGTTTGGAAATCCAGAAACTACCCCGGGAGGAAATGCGCTCAAGTTTTACGCTTCAGTTCGTGTTGAAATTCGTAGAAATGCGCAAATAAAGCAGGGTGAAAAAATCATTGGAAATCGCGTTAAAATCAAGGTTGTAAAAAATAAAGTTGCACCTCCATTTAGAACGAGTGAGTTCGATATTATGTATAATGAGGGTATTTCTCTTACAGGAGATGCTCTTGACGTTGGGGTTGAGATGGGTGTCATTGAAAAACGAGGAAATTCGTATGGTTTTGAACAGGAAAAGCTTGGCGTTGGACGAGAAAATGCAAAAACCTTCCTCAAAGAACATCCTGAAATATTCGCAAAACTTACCGAAGCAGTAAGAATTGCCGCCAAAAAAGCTGAAGAACAGGGGGTGATTCCTGCAAAGAAAGCCGCCGATGAGGAGGGAGATCAAGAAGCTTCCACACCCTCGGAAGAATAAGATATTTACAAAAATCATCATATTTTGTAGGGTTGCAGGGAAAATCACCCTCTTCTTTGCGGGACAAGACCAAATGTTGCGCGACACTTGTTGTCATGCGCACCTCTTTCTTTCGTGTTTGCGTTCTTGTCCTGCATCAAAGGGGGTGGTTTTTTATTTGTTTGACGAAAGTACATGCTCTTTGATAGACTGTGCCCACTTAAATTCTTGACTCGTTTGGCATGACGGAACGCCAAATGTGCGCTGTCATAAGCGGAATTCCTTCCCTTTTCACGGCCACAGTCCAAAGCGAGTGTGCAAAATAGGCCATCTTGAATCTTCAAGATGTGTTTTTGCGTTTTCGCCTTGGCATCCGTACATCTATGGCAAAAAGTTCTTCTTCCAAGAAAAGTACTGCAGTGGCTCAACCCACGGCTTTTCAGGCGCAATCGAGCACGCGCAAGCTTTTTGAGCGTGTTAACGTTGCTACCGATCTTCCTGACTTGATTGCGCTACAAAAGGCTTCCTACGCGTGGTTCATGGATCAGGGCATTCGTGAGCTTTTTGACGAAATTTCTCCCATTCGCGACGCGATTGGACGTGATCTCGAACTCTCTTTTGGTGAGTATTATCTTGACGACCCTAAATTTGATGAAGTAACGAGTCGTGCAAAGAACGTTACCTTCGAAGCTCCAATGCGCGTGAAGGCTCGCTTGAAGAACTTGCGAACCAATGAAATGAAGGAGCAGGAAATCTATCTTGGAGATTTCCCTGTCATGACTCCTCGTGGAACGTTTATCATCAACGGCGTTGAGCGCGTGGTAGTTTCTCAGCTTGTTCGTTCTGCTGGTGCATTTTTTACCGCGGAAAGTATTCGTGGACGACGTCACTACGGTGCGAAGATCATTCCAAACCGTGGAGCTTGGCTTGAAATCGAAACCGATGCAAAGAATGTTTTGTGGGTAAAGATTGATCGTAAGCGTAAAGTTGCAGTAACGGCGCTTTTGCGTGCTTTCGGATTTAGCACAAATGATGAAATTCTTGCTCTTTTCAAGGATGTCGACGTACATCCTGGTGTAAGTTACATCGAAGCAACATTGCAAAAAGATATCGCAACCAATGAAGAAGAAGGTTTGCGAGAGGTCTATAAGCGTGTTCGTCCGGGAGATCTTGCAACGGCGGACAATGCTCGATCATTGATTCATGCAATGTTCTTCAACTTCGATCGCTACGATCTTGGAGCAGTTGGTCGCTACAAATTTAACATTCGCTTTGGTATTGAGAATCCAGAGGGTGATGTCAACAACGAAGAGCGTCGCATTCTTGCTCGTGAAGACTTGGTGAACATTGTTCGCGAAATCATTCGTTTGAACATCGAACAAAACGAACCGGATGACGTTGATCACTTGGGAAACCGCCGTATTCGCTCGGTTGGCGAACTTCTTCAAGCTCGTTTGCGTATTGGATTGTCTCGCATGGAGCGCATTGTGAAGGATCGCATGTCCATGCAGGATATCGACAGCTTGACGCCGGGTAAACTCATCAACGCGCGTCCTGTTATTGGTGTTGTGCGTGAATTCTTCATGTCATCTCAGCTTTCTCAGTTCATGGATCAGACGAATCCTCTCGCGGAACTCGAACACAAGCGCCGCTTGTCTGCGATGGGTCCTGGAGGTCTCTCCCGTGAGCGTGCAGGATTTGAAGTTCGTGACGTGCACACCACACACTATGGACGTATTTGTCCTATCGCGACGCCAGAAGGTCCAAACATCGGTCTTGTTGGACACTTGGCAAGTTATGCTCGTGTAAACACGTTTGGCTTCGTGGAAACTCCTTATCGTAAGGTTGTTCTTGAAGATGGACGTCCTCGTGCGACGTCAACGGTGGTATATCTCGATGCATTTACCGAAGAAAAGAATGTTACCTGTCCCGCAACGGTTCGCTTGGACGATGAAGGATATTTCCTTGATGACTACGTTGAAGCTCGTCGCTACGGAAAGCCAAAGCTTGTTCCAGCGAAGGAGGTTACGTACATGGACGTTGCCTCTAACCAGATTATTTCCATTGGTACATCGCTTATTCCTTTCTTGGAGCACGACGACGCAACGCGTGCGCTCATGGGAACAAACATGCAACGTCAGGCGGTTCCTACTATTCGCCCAATCGCTCCACTTGTTGGAACGGGTGTTGAATATCGTGCCGCTCGTGACTCTGGTCACGTGATTCTCGCAGAAGATGCGGGAGAGGTAATTGTTGCCGATGGTGCAAAAATTACGGTTCGTTACGAAACGCTTGGTGAAAAAACCTATCGTCTCAACAAATACATTCGTTCAAACAACTCCACGCCAATTACCGAAAAGGCGGCGGTCGTTCCTGGTGTTACCGTAAAGCCTGGTGATGTTTTGGCTGATGGATCGTCAGTTTCTCGCGGGGAACTTGCTCTTGGTCAGAACATGATGGTTGCCTTCATGAGTTGGCACGGATATAACTACGACGACGCGGTTATCATTTCTGAGCGCGTTGTGCAGAATGATTACTTCACAACCATTCACTTGGAACACCTCACGATTGATGTTCGCGATACAAAGCTTGGTGTTGAAGTGGTAACTTCAGATATTCCAAACGTTTCCGAAGAAAAGCTGAAGCACCTTGATGCGGAGGGTATTATCCGTGTTGGTGCGGAGGTAAAGAGCGGAGATATTCTTGTTGGAAAGATTACGCCAAAGGGAGAAACGGAACTTTCTCCAGAAGAAAAACTTTTGCGTGCAATTTTCGGAGAAAAGGCTCGTGAAGTTCGCGATTCATCGCTCTATCTTGAACATGGAAGAAAAGGAAAGGTTGTTGATGTAAAGGTTTTCTCTCGTGAAGATGGTGACAACTTGCCGCCGGGAGTTATTAAGACCATTCAGGTGACGATTGCTGACTTGCGTAAGCTTCAAGCTGGAGACAAGGTTGCAGGTCGCCACGGAAACAAGGGTGTCGTATCCATTGTTGTTCCAGTAGAAGACATGCCATTCATGGAAGATGGCCGATCGGTTGATGTGATTCTTACGCCACTTGGTGTTGTCTCACGTATGAACCTCGGACAGATTCTTGAAGTTCATCTTGGACTTGCGGCTCAAAAGCTTGGCTATCGTGTTGCGACGCCGGTTTTCGCAGGAGCACCAGATGAGGCTATTAAAGAAGAGCTTCGCAAGGCTGGATATCCAGAAACAGGTCAAGTAACGTTGCTTGACGGAAAGTCGGGAGAGGCTTTTGAAAGTCCTGTAACGGTTGGTGTGATGTACATGCTCAAGCTCAACCACATGGTTGAAGATAAGATGCACTCTCGTTCTATTGGTCCATACTCGCTTATCACGCAACAGCCTCTTGGAGGTAAGGCACAATTTGGAGGTCAGCGTTTTGGAGAAATGGAAGTTTGGGCTCTCCAAGCGTACGGTGCTTCACACATGTTGCAAGAAATTCTCACCATTAAGTCTGACGACGTTCCTGGTCGCGCAAAGGCATACGAATCGATTATCAAGGGAGAGTCCATCACGAAGGTGAACATCCCAGAATCGTTCAATGTGCTTATTCGTGAATTGAAGGGTCTTGGTTTGGATGTTGAGTTGTTAAAGCATGGTAAGAAAGTTGAGTAATTTCTAATCGTATGGCAATGAATTTTGATACGCTCAAGTCCACGGACTTCGATGCAATTCGCCTCAAGCTCGCATCCCCTGATGTTATTCGTGCATGGTCCTACGGTGAAGTTACCAAACCAGAAACCATTAACTACCGCACACAGAAGCCTGAAAAGCAGGGTTTGTTTGCTGAAGAAATCTTTGGACCTTCTAAAGACTGGGAGTGTTACTGTGGAAAGTATAAGAAAATTCGTTACAAGGGAATCATTTGTGATAAATGTGGTGTTGAAGTAACGCAGTCATCTGTTCGTCGCGAACGTATGGGTCATATTGAGCTCGCCGCTCCTGTGACGCATATTTGGTTCTTGCGTGGAGTTCCTTCCAAGGTTGGACTCATGCTCGATCTTGGTGTTCAACAGTTGGAAAAAGTCGTGTACTTTGGCGCGTTCATTATCACGGATGTGAATGAGGACGCTCGTCAGATGACGCTTGAGCAAGTTCGCGAAGAATATAAGAGCAAGAAGCGCACTATCGAAGGTGAGCACAAGCGTGAATTACAGCGCGCTGATGAACGCATTGAAAACAAGGCTGAATTGCAAGAGGAAATTGCTCGCATTGAAGCGGCAACCGCTGAAAAACTCGAAGAGCTTGAAAAGGATTTCTTGCAAGTAGATAAGGATTTGAAAGAAATCGCTCCGCTTAAGATTATTTCTGAAACGACATACCACGAGTGGTCCATGCGTTACGGACATATTTTTGATGCGGGAATTGGAGCTGAGGCTATCGTAAAACTTCTCGATCGCATTGACGTCGAACAGACTATTGTAAAGCTTAGCGAAGAGCTTGAGAGCACAACGTCTCAGGCAAAGAGCGACCGTATTATGCGTCGCTTGAAGCTCTTCCGAGCACTGCAAAAGAACGAGGTTGCTCCAGGTTGGATGATTTTGCGCGTTATCCCAGTCATCCCACCAGATCTTCGTCCAATGGTTCCTCTTGATGGAGGTCGCTTTGCAACGTCTGACTTGAACGACTTGTATCGCCGTGTCATCAACCGTAACAATCGCTTGCGCCGCCTCTTTGCACTCAATGCTCCTGAGGTTATTACGCGCAACGAAAAGCGCATGCTTCAAGAAGCGGTTGACTCTCTTATTGATAACTCTGCTCGTCAGGCGAAGACCGTTCTTGCCGCAACAGGAAAGAAGCGTCAGCTTAAATCTCTCGCTGACTTCCTCAAAGGAAAGCAGGGTCGTTTCCGTCAAAATCTTCTCGGTAAGCGTATCGACTATTCGGGACGTTCGGTTATCGTGGTCGGTCCACACCTCAAGCTTTATGAGTGTGGTATTCCAAAGAAGATGGCATTGGAGCTTTTCCGTCCATTTGTCATTTCCAAACTCATCTCTCGAGAATACGTGCACAACATTCGTTCGGCGAACCGCTTTATTGAAAGCGATCGTCCAGAAGTTTGGGACATTCTCGAAGAAGTTACGCGTGCAAGCTACGTATTGCTCAACCGCGCTCCAACGCTTCACCGCTTGGGTATTCAGGCTTTCCGACCTCGTCTTATTGAAGGTAAGGCTATTCAAATCCATCCTCTTGTTTGTGACGCGTATAACGCAGACTTCGACGGAGACCAGATGGCTGTTCACGTTCCACTTACCGCAGAGGCTCGTTGGGAGGCAGAGCACGTCATGCTTTCTATTCGTAACTTGCTCAAGCCTTCGTTTGGAGGTCCTGTAGCAACTGCGGGTAAAGAAATTGCATGGGCAACCTTCTACCTCACCATGACGTTTGATGAACCAAACGAGGAGAAGATGAAGACGTTTACCAGTGCAACGGAAGCTCTCTACGCACTTTCTCAAGGTGTTATCACGTACCAAACATGGATTCGCGTTCCTGTTGATGGCAAGCGCTTGGTAACAACCGCTGGTCGCCTTATTGTCAACCAAAAATTCCCAGAGAAAATTGGTTACCAGAACAAGATCGTTGGAAAGAAAGAGATCGCAAACATTATTCGCGATACCCTCGAGTTTTACGGACAGGAATTCACCGCAAGTGTTCTTGATGATTTGAAGGATCTCGGTTTCGTTTACGCGACAAAGATGGGTTACTCTTGGAGCATGTCAGGACTTCCTGAGGTTCCCGGAAAGGCGGATATTATTGCCGAGGGAGATCGTCGTATTCTTGAAATTGAAGATTACTACGCACAAGGTCTTCTTACGCAAAGCGAACGTCACGCACAGGTTATTAAGGTATGGACGGAAATTAAGGATCGCATTTCCGATCTCGCAAAGCAGGTTCTTCCAAAGAAGGGTTCTGCATATACCATGATTGAATCTGGTGCTCGTGGTTCTATCGCGCAGTTGACGCAGACCATTGGTATGATCGGATTGAAGAGCTCTCCTTCTGGAGACACCATCGAACTTCCGGTAAAGTCTTCGTTTAAAGATGGAGTTTCGGTGCTTGAGTTCTTTATCTCGTCGCACGGTGTACGTAAGGGTCTTACCGACACGGCACTTAAAACCGCAAACGCAGGTTATCTTACTCGTCGTTTGGTTGATGTTGCGCAAGATGTTGTGGTTCGTGAAGAAGATTGTGGAGACGAAGTTGGTGTACGCATTACGCGCCAAGAGTCTGACGAGATCGGTGAGCCTATTGCAGTTCGTATTTTGGGACGCTTTGCAATGTCTGACATTTTCTTGCCAGGTGTTGACGAGCCTCTTGTTCGTACGGATGAGCTTATTACCGAAAACCACATTCGTGCCGCAAAGAAGCTTGGAAAGGAAATCGAAGAAGCTCATGTTCGTTCGGTGATGACATGTAAGGTTCGTCGCGGCGTATGTCAGAAGTGTTATGGATACGACCTCGCGCACAATAAGTTGGTAAAGATGGGAACTGCGGTTGGTATTATCGCAGCACAGTCCATCGGTGAACCTGGTACACAGCTCACCATGCGTACGTTCCACACGGGAGGTGTTGCAGGAAAAGACATTACGCAAGGTTTGCCTCGCGTTGAAGAGTTGTTCGAGGCACGTTTGCCAAAGCGTAAGGCGGTGATGACGGAAGTTGAAGGAACGGTTGAAATCGAAAAGGCTTCCCGAACGGTTGCCCAAGTAGGAACTGGTCGTGAAATCATCGATACTGCACCTGGTCAAAAAATTGTTCGCATCCGCCACGTGGCAAGTGATGAGAAGAACTATGTTATCGGTCGCGGAGGAAAGGCTCTCGTTGCTGATGGTGATCGCGTTCGCGTAGGTGACGCTATTGCAGAAAAGACCTCTGGAGAGAAGATTGCAACTGAAGTTGCAGGTACGGTAAAGACAAGTCGAGGCGTTGTAACTATCGTTCATGATGCGGACAAGGTTCGTGAGTACATTATTCCTCACGGATACTCCCTCTACGTGAAGGATGGTGACGTAGTAAACGCAGGTGATGCGTTGACGGATGGTCACTTGGACCTTCAGGCGCTCTTTAAAGCAAAGGGTCAGTACGCTGTTCAAACCTACCTTTCAAAAGAAATGCAGTTCATCTACTCCTCACAGGGTCAGAAGTTGAACAACAAGCACATCGAAGTCATTATTCGTCAAATGTTGAGTCGTGTGCGTGTGACGGATACAGGAGACTCTGAGCTTCTTCCTGGAGAAGTTATTGAAAAGTCGACGTATCTCGATGAATACGATCGCATGGAGTCAACGGGAGGACGTGTTCCTTCCTGTGAGCCGTTGCTTCTTGGTGTGACGAAGGTTTCTCTTTCCACTGAGTCATGGCTTTCGTCATCATCCTTCCAAGAAACTGCTCGCGTTCTTATTAACGCCGCGGTTACAGGAAAGATTGACGGTCTTGCTGGTCTTAAGGAAAATGTTATCATCGGTCGCCTCATTCCTACGGGAACGGGATTCGCTGGAAATGAAGTAATGCTCGAAGAGCAGACTTCTCGTGAGCTTGCAAAGGGAGATGAAACTCTTGTGCAAGAAATCGCGGCTAGTGGACCTCAGGTTGGAGAGAGCGTTGGTGAAGAACAAAAAGAAACTCGCGAAGAGTAAAAAATACCACCCCTTACTTGGGGTGGTATTTTTGTTTAAGAAGTTTAGGAATGTGATGATATGACTTTACGGGAAGGACAATGGCCGCCGCGAGAACGAAGTGAAGAGCTTGGGGGTTGTCGTAGCTTCTTGCAAGTGCGATAGCGTCGATAACGGAATTTTTTTCTTTTATGAATTGGCTAAATTTATTGCCTTGAACCCACGACGAAAGTATGTCTCGAATGATACTTGGGAGTTGTTCGTTGTGCGACCATGAACTTAGTTCTTCGCAAAATTGCTTCATGAGGTCTTCGGCTGTTGTCCAGTGTTTTTTTCTTAAAACATCTTCTGGAAGTTTAATTGCTACATTAAGCTCGGCGATAAATTCGTTATGAGTAAAATTGATTACTGTTTTGAGTTCGCGAAGGAGTTTTTTGCAAAAAACATCCTCAAGCCTTTTATCAAGGTTCTTTATTTGTGTGAGTTGAATGAGAAGAGCGGTTATGTGAAAAAAATGAAACTGATCACCGTGGCAAGGTGCGTTCTCGATGAGGATATGTCCATACTCATGAAGTTTTGTAGCATCTATACTCTTACTTTTTTCTTGAGGAAGTTCTTTTAAAAGAATGAAGGGGGTTTTATCAAAAAATAACCCTCGATCAAATTTAGAGTGAGAAATTCTTTCAAATGCTTCTTTTTTTAGGGTAAAAATGACTGACAGAGCATTTTTTTGATAGTGAAGCACGTCATCTGGTGATATTCGGATATGTGTATGGCGTTCAAAACTGCGTATTCCATCGATACTGGTATGTATCTTGGCAACGGATTCTTGTCGCTTTATGAGAAGGTCTCTCCAGAATAAAAAGCGCGAGATTCTCTCCGCATCTTCCTGATCCGCGAGCTTTTCCTCGACAGATTCTATGGACCGTTCTAATTGTGAATAGATAGCATCTTGTCGAAATTTTTTTTGTGAACCGCCTTGTTTTTCAAGAATCATTAATCTTGCCTTGAGGAGATTTTCGAGAGTTTCTTTTCTTCTGATGAGACTTACGGTTTCTTTGTTTATAAAAGAAAGATCATCACCAGCAAGGATTGTTTCTTTTTGCGGGGCCACATCAACACCTAGAAAATCATTTGGAATCAGGGGTATTATTTGCTCGATGAGCGCTATATCTCGCATGATCTGATCTCTTGTCTCAGTAAGAAACCGCTCTCTTCGATCGTGGGAAGATAGCCCTTCTATTTGAGGGATTTTTTGAAAGATACGTTGGAAAATCGAAGAGGACATATACTTTTAGTATACTAAATTTCTATGGAGAAGACGGTGCTCGGTTTTGATCCGGGGTATGGACGTTTGGGGTTTGGAGTTGTTCGCATTGTAAAAGCAAATGCGACATACGTTTCCTGTGGAGTTCTTACGACCAGACCGGAGGATAGTCCAAGTCATCGCCTGTGTGAACTCGCGCAGGATGTTCGAACGCTCTTGGTGCGATATCAGCCTCAGGAAATTATCATTGAGTCGTTATTTTTTGGAAAAAACACCACTACCGCTCTTCGTGTAGCAGAGGTTCGCGGCATTCTTCTACTTCTTGCCGCCGAAGCGCACATCCCGCTGTATGAAGTAAAGCCTGTTGAGGTAAAGATGGCGCTTACGGGGTATGGAGCGGCGAAGAAGCGCGCCATGCAAGAAATGATTACGCGAATTTTAGGACTTCCCACAGTGCCGAATCCCGACGACGCCGCTGATGCGCTTGCTATTGCATGGGTCGGTGCAACGCAGTTGAGGATTTCATAAATAAAAAAACACCTGACGAATCAGGTGTTTTTTTGGAGCGGGTAGTGGGAGTCGAACCCACATCATCAGTTTGGAAAACTGAGATAATAACCGCTATACGATACCCGCGAACGAAGTGTAGTGTACATGAGCCAAAAAAAGATGGCAAGATCTTCCGTGGAAATAAAAAACCGAGAAGATCACTCTTCTCGGTAGATGGCGGTTCGCGTTAGGGAGCTTTCCCCTTCGCAGACCGCCTTTTTGCGAGCCGCCAGGCGCGATAGCGCTTGACGGCTGCTTTTTTTGTCCACCCAGCCAGCGCCTTGGCCGGGCGGACGATGAGAAGTTTGCCTGCGTACTTCCAGGCGCGGAAGTACGCAGAGAGAATTCCCCACCCAATCCTTCGGATCGGGCTCCCCACAATGGGAAGCGATCCTCCAAAGAGGGTGAGGAGGAAGAAACTTCCGGGGAGAAAGACTCCCCAGAAGAAGAGAAAATCCCGCACGCACACCTCCTTGTTTGTGGGGAACGGGTAATGTTAGCACAAAAAAGCAGTTCCTACAAGGGAACTGCTGGAAATTGGTAGTCGTCGGCACCCAAGAGGGAGGCCGACTCGATGGGCGGTGTCCGCGCAAGAGAAGGAGGAAAGCGGACTTGTTTGAGTATAGCGAGAACATGCAAAAACGCGATAGAACTTGTGGGAAAGTCACTTTCTTAGCTAATGTTCGCATTTTGTTCGGTTGGTCTCCAGACGCCATCATGGTGTTGTTGAAAGCGGGTGTGGGGAAGAACAAAACCCGCCGCAAGAGGATGTCCGCCTCCGCCAAAGCGCTCCTCGACGATTTTTGCGATATTTCTCGACCGACTTCGTGCACTGCCCTTGAGTGATCCATTTGGTTTTTCGTAGTACACGATAACGGTTTCATGGGAGGGGTCCAGCACCTCATTAAGATACTCTGAGAGCGATTTAATGTCGTCCTCCTCGGCTTTTGTATCCACAAGGTCCTTTTCAGTGATTCCCGTGTACCACGCCTCAAGTTGGCTATCGTACGTTAATCGCTCAAGCGCAATGCCTCGAAGTTTTATCGCGGAGAGACTTTTGTTAAAGAGGGTGTTTTGAAGAATTGGAGCAAGATCTGCTCCTTGCACGAGAAGTTCGCTAGCAAGTCGCATGACGTATCCCGTAGTATGTTGCGTTGAAAATAAGAGCGTATCCGTGCACATGCCGGTAAGTAAGCATTGTGCCGCCGAAAGGGGTATGCGGTAGCCGGCATACTTGAGAAAGCGATAGACAATGTCCGCGGTAGATGGAGCGTGTTCTTCGATGAGGTTAAGTGTTCCGTAGTGAGGGTTTGTTGCATGGTGATCGATGCAGACAAGTGGGACGTGGCGTATCCGCTGAGAAAGAAGTGGCGGAAGATAGACTCCATCGGAATTATCACAAACAATAATGAGGTCAATGGTCGCATCTTGAACAACTGCGCGATCTCTGACAATGTGTTCGTTTCCTGGAAGAAAGGAAAAGGTTCCAGGAAGAGGTTTTGGAGAAAAAATCGTTGAAGTTTTACCTGATGCTCGAAGAGTGTGAAATAGGCCGAGACTTGAGCCTAGGGTATCCCCATCAATACGTTCATCGGTCATAATGAGAACGTGTTGTGCGCCGGAAATATACTCACGAAGCTTTTGGAAGACTTCTTGCGACATAGAAGAGAAAACCGTACTATCCTCATAAGAAAACGTCAAGATTCTATGTACCTTTCGCGCATCACCCTGCAGGGCTTTAAAACCTTCGCTGAAAAAACCATTCTCGACCTTCCAGAGCCCACGTCTGACCACAGGCCTTTAACCGTTGTTGTTGGTCCAAACGGTTCTGGAAAATCAAATCTCTCCGACGCAATTCGCTGGTGTCTTGGTGAGCAGTCTTTGAAATCTCTTCGTGGAAAAGAGGCGCAGGATGTCATCTTCTCCGGTGCTGAGGGAAGGGGGAGGTCGGGATTTGCCGAGGTTCTTCTTACGTTTTCCCATGTTCCCGAGCATCTTGCCGGGGGAGCTTCCGAGGTTATGCTTGGACGCCGGCTCTATCGCGACGGAGAGAGCGTATATCTTTTTCAAGGTGAAGAAGTTCGACTTCAGGATGTACAAATGTTTCTTGCTGAGGCTGGGGTTGGTCAGCGATCTTATGCGGTAATTGGTCAGGGAACCATCGATCACGTTCTTCTTGCTTCTCCCGAGGAGCGAAAGGCGTTTTTTGATGATGCCGCTGGGGTTCGAAGTTTTCACATGAAGCGCCATCAGGCGATGTTGAAACTTCAGAAAGCTTCTGAGCATCTTGCTGAAGTTGAGATGGTGCTTGCAGAGCTCGAGCCTCGCGTTGCGCTTCTTCAGCGTCAGGTAAAAAATCTCCAAGAACGAGACGATGTTGAGCGTCGTTTTTATGATTCCGCACGTGCCTACTATGGAAGCTTGTGGCAAAAATCTCGTGAAAAAGAGCGGGACAATCTCGTTTTTTTGGAGAGGATTCATGGAGAGCGTAGTGAAGCCTTGCAGGCGCGAGAGGCGTATGACGTTCGACTACGTACATGGGAAGATGCTCGCAAGAGCAGTTATCTTGCGCAGGATGCAGAGGCTCGTGATGCGCAACTTGCGTATAAGCAAAGTCTTGACGCCTTGCACGAGGCTCGTCGTGAATATGCCGTGTGTGAACAGCGCATCGCGTTAGAGCGTATACGAGCAGAGTCTTCCTGGTCACCTCTTCCACTGCAGGAGATTGTTAAAGAGGTGGAAAATCTCCGTGAAATTCACGCGCAAACACATGCTAAACTCAAAACCTGTGGCGACATTTCTACGCTTCAAGATCTTCTTGGAGAGGTTCAGCGATTCGACGAAAGACTCGCGAGTCTTCATCGTCACTTGGTAAAGCCAATACCGGAAGCTTACGAGCCAAAAGAGGAAGATGCTCTTGCACTGCAATCTCATCAAAAGAATATTGCGCGCGCGGAGTCTTGTATACACGAGGCGGAAGAACGACTTCGTGTCGTGCAGGCAAAACGCGGAGATGAAAAAACCGATGATCTTGTTGCGCTTCAGCGACAGGGTAGAGAGCTTAATGAGCGTGTGCTTCAGGTGGAACAGCGGCTTCATGCATACGAACTTTCTCGTGCAAGAGATGATGCATATCGTGAAGGACTCCTTCGAGAGATGCGTGAATCTCTTCGTGAAGAAGACATTCTTGCTGTCGAGCAGGGATCTTGGAACCCTCAGGAAAATCCGGCACTTCACGAAGAGATGCGTCGATTGCGTGATCGTCTCGCGCGTATTGGTAGTATTGATCCTGAGGTTGTAAAGGAGTACCAAGAAGCTCGTGATCGAGCGGATTTTCTTTCTCAGCAAAGCACTGACGCCCGTCAGGCGATTGCGACAACAAGAACAATCATCGGAGAGCTTGATAAGGAAATCGCCCAGACAAGCGATCGGGCATTTGCACTTCTTCAAGAAGAATTTTCAAAGTACTTCGCGGTACTTTTTGGGGGAGGAACTTGCGCGCTCCATCGCGTAAAAAAAACAGAACAAGATACTTCCGATGGACTAGACAAGGATGTAATTCATGAAGAAGTTTGGTCGGGTGTTGATATCGTTGCGGCACCTCCTGGAAAAACTCCAAAACATCTTCAGCTTCTTTCAGGTGGGGAACGCGCACTGACAGCGATTGCGCTTCTGTGTGCGGTTATGGCGACTAATCCATCTCCGTGTGTTGTGCTTGATGAAGTTGATGCCGCGCTTGATGAAGCTAATACGGTTCGTTTTGCAAATATCCTCGCAGAACTTCGTAAAAAAACGCAATTTATCGTCATCACTCACAATCGTGCAACTATGGAAAAGGCGGATGCGCTTTATGGAGTTACTATGGGTGGTGAGGGTACAAGTAGATTGCTTTCGGTAAAACTTGAAGATATCGCCCAGGGAGACTCTGCTCGTAGATAGTATGCATCACGAACGCTATTTTTCCGAAGCTGTACAGGCGGCACGCGAGGCAACGTGTTCTCGTCGCAAGTGCGGGAGCGTTGTTGTTTCGTCTTCTGGAAAAATTCTCGGAAGGGGAGTGAATGGCCCTCCTGCTCATAGCGAGGATCAGCGTCGATGTCATCGAAGGGGTGAGCTTCATGATGCTTTTAAAAGTGATAAAACATGTTGTGTTCACGCTGAATGGCGGGCGATATTTGCCGCGCTTCGAGAATTTCCTCAAGAAATTTCGGGATCTTCTCTTTATTTTGCGTCAGTCAGTGAGGCTGGTGAGATGCTATTTTCTGGAGAGCCTTACTGCACGATTTGTTCGAAAATAGCTCTCGACGTTGGTATTGCGTACTTCTGCCTTTGGCACGAGTGTGGAATTCGTGTGTATACGACCGAAGAATACAATGATGTTTCTTTTGCTTGGAAACCATGATAGACTCACATGAGTATGTCATTTTCGCCTCGAAAAACCTCATCCCCCCGCGCTTCTCACCGTCAAAAATCCCCTCATTTCCGAAAAGATTCTCAAGATTTTCAACATTCTCGCGAAAAAACAAGCTGGGAACCTGTTGCGAAGTGGTATGGAAAGCACGTTCAGGAAGAAGATTCCTATCAGACCACCATCGTCTTTCCAAAGACTCTCGCATTGCTATCTCCCAAAAAAGGAAAAGCCTATCTTGATATTGCTTGTGGAGAAGGGTCATTTGCTCGAGAAGTTGCTCGCGCCGGAGGTGTGGTTTCCGGTATTGATATCTCATCTTCACTTGTTCGTCAGGCGCAGGAAAAGCGCATTCACGGCGCGGTGTTTCGCGTTGCAAATGCAAAAGATTTTGCGCGTTATTTTGCCCCAGCTTCATTTGATGGCGCAACGTGTATTCTCGCTATTCAAAATATCGATGACATGATGTCGGTATTTATGAATGCCGCAAAGGTACTTCGTGCGGGATCGACGCTTACTATTGTGTTAAATCATCCGGTCATGCGAGCTCCTCGTCAAACTTCTTGGGGGTACGATGAGAGTAAGAAGATGCAGTATCGTCGCATTGATGGCTATATGATTGAGCATGAAATTCCCATTCTCGCGCATCCTGGAAAGGGCGAAAGAAGCGAACGCACGTTCTCATATCATCACCCCCTTCAAGACTACGTTTCTGCGCTTGCAAAGTCGGGGTTCGTTATTGATGCTCTTGAAGAGTGGACCTCTGATCGTCGAAGTGAGTCTGGTGAGCGTGCTCGAACGGAGAATCGTTCACGTAATGAAATTCCTCTTTTCATGGCAATTCGCGCTGTGAAGAAGTAGGTATGAATCCTCAGTCTCCGCTGAATACGTACACATGGCTTCGGTGTGGGATGTCTTCTCGGGTTGATGGTTCGATGACGCTATCGGCGGCTTTTTCACAAGAGCGTCGAGAGGCGTACCTTTGTCGTGAGGGCATTGCTTCATCTATGCTTGTTACCGCTGGTCTCGTGCATGGAAAGGCGGTAGCGAGTGTTGACACTTCCTGTATTGGCAGTGTTATTCCTGCTGTTGATGGGTTGGTTACAGGAGATGTTGGAGTTGTTCTTGGTATTACCTCGGCAGATTGTTTGCCAGTTTTTTGTATTGATGAACGTCAGCGGGTAATTGGTATTGCACACGCGGGGTGGCGCGGGGTTGTTGGCGGCACAATCCCCGAACTCTTACGTCACATGATGACATCATACAACTCATCTCCAGATGACATTGTTATGGAAGTTGGTCCGAGTATTGGCCCCTGCCACTTTGAGATCACTGAGGAGCTTTATGATGCGTTTCGTGACTATAAATCAACGCGTCATGAAGGAAGAGTATTCGCGGATCTTTGGAGTATGGCCGCAGATCAGGCTCGTGCATGCGGTGTATATCGCGTTATTTTACCGAAAGAGTGCACATTTTGCTCTTCAGAGAAGTATTTTTCCTATCGTCGAGATAAGCCCGATCGTGTGGAGACGATGTTGTCTTGGATAGAGAAAATTTCCTAAATTTGCCACCCCATGCCTTGACAAAGATAGGGTGTTTGGCTAGAATATTCCCATAATTTTTTTCTTACCTATGCTCGTTTTCCGCCTTTCTCGCACGGGAAAGAAGAAGCAGCCCTTCTTCCGCCTCGTTGTTCAAGATAAAAAGCATGATCCATGGTCTCCTGCAGTTGAAGTTGTGGGAAATATTAACCCTCGCCTTGAAAAAAAGGATGCAGTTCTTAACAAGGAGCGCATCGAATACTGGCTTTCCAAGGGTGCTCAACCTTCTCCAACGGTACACAACCTCTTTGTTGATCTTGGTATCGTGAAGGCTGAAAAGGTAAAGCATACGCGCATTACCGCCGCACGTGCAAAGAAAATCGCTGAAGAAAAGAAATCCGCAGCATAGTAAAGTCCCCCACACGGGGGACTTTGCGTTTTAAGAAATCTTTGTATACTACCCTTTGAGCGACCGGAAAAAGTAAGCGGCACCGGCGCATTTAACTCCCGCTGTTCATACTTGTATGCAATTCGATGAAGAATTTGTAGCGTATATTGTAAAAAATTTGGTCAACAATCCCGATCAGGTTACGACCGAGCGCAAGGTTGATGATCAGGGCGTGCTCATTACTGTGCATACCGCATCTGATGATATCGGATACGTTATTGGAAAGGCGGGAAAAACCGCAATTGCTATCCGCACGCTCCTTGCAACGCTTGGGGCGAAGCATAATATGCGCATTAGTTTCCGCATTGATGCTCCAGATAATGGACGCCGTCGCCCTGAGGAAGGTGCTCCCGCAGGATCCGCTCCTCGCACGGAAGATTTCTCTGTCGACAGCCTAACCTTCTAAGGTTTTTTCAAAAAAGAACGTGCTACCATACAGGTGCACGTTTTTTGTTTTCTATGCGTATTGATGTTCTCACTCTTCTTCCCGATGTTGTTGCGGCATATTTCTCTTCAGCAATGTTGGGCCGTGCGCAGGAGCGAGGGATTCTCTCGCTTTATGCACACGATTTGCGCCAATACAGTTCCGATAAAAAGCATCATAAAGTTGACGATACACCCTATGGTGGCGGCGCTGGCATGGTGATGATGGTACAGCCATTTGACGCGGCTATTCGTGAGGTTCGTTTAAAAAAAGGATGGTTCTCTCGCAAGGAACCAAAGGTGCGTGTAGTAATGACCGCCGCATCGGGTGTGCAATTTACCCAGCGCGATGCGGAGCGTTTAGCGAGCTACGATCAGGTTATTTTTCTCTGTGGGCGTTATGAGGGAATTGATTATCGCGTTGAAGAATTTCTTGTCGATGAAGTTTTTTCTGTTGGCCCATATGTTGTAACAGGTGGTGAGCTTCCTTCGATGATGATGGCGGACGCGATTGCTCGCAATATTCCTGGAGTGCTTGGAAATGCTGAAACTCTTACCGAAGAATCGCATACCACGGAGGGTTGGGTAGAATATCCACACTATACAAAGCCGGAGATTTATCGTTTTGCATCAATGCCTTGGAGGGGGGTGTCAGAGCAAGAAGCGGGCGTTCCTTCGGTACTACTTTCTGGTGACCATAAGCGCATTGCTCAGTGGCGAAATGATGAGGCAAAAATGCGAGGAAATAAGGTGAAAAAAAGTTATCCCCAGAATCTTCCCCAAGATGGGGAGAAAAAAGACTTGACAGGTTTTTAAGAGTCCTATAAACTGCCGCTCGTCACTGAATGAAGTTTTCAGCTGATGCGAACATTCACAACTTCATACCTAACAACGATGCAATCACATAAACAATTGTGTGATTACAACGTCCCCAAGCAAACGAAAGTTTGCATAACAGAGTTCTTTCTTCGGAAAGAATTTTTACTGAGAGTTTGATCCTGGCTCAGGATTAATGCTGGCGGCGTGCCTAAGGCATGCAAGTCGAACGGATATATTTTTGTAGCAATACTTGAGTATATTAGTGGCAAACGGGAGCGTAACACATTGGTAACTTACCTTGAACTCGTGAATAACTCGCCGAAAGGCGGATTAATACACGATATTGATGAAGGGGCTTATGCTTCCTTCATTGAAAGAATTTCGGTTCAAGAGAGGCCTATGGCCCATCAGCTAGTTGGCGGTGTAATGGACCACCAAGGCTATGACGGGTACCAGGCGCGAGAGCGTGACCTGGCTCATTGGAACT
>CAZORP010000001.1:61002-108415 GCA_964582615.1 uncultured Gammaproteobacteria bacterium | reverse complement strand
CCCACCCCCGAACCCACCCCCACCCCCGAACCCACCCCCACCCCCGCTCCATCCGCGGAAGAGGGGGGGGGAGGTGTGGGTGACGTGAAGGAGGAGGCCACCCCACCACCGCTTGATTGCGAGGGGGGGTGGGCAGTGGATGGGGGCAGAACCCCCTCGTACTTCGTGGTTCCCCTCATTGGGGGGGCAGCGCTGGTTATCACTCCCTCGAAAGTGGACGCTGCTGACGATCTCGCTGTTATTAACGGCGAGTGTCGGGTGAAGGGTGAGGCCCTCCTGGACTCTGTCTGGGTCCGAGCCGCAAAAGGGTGGCGTGAGCCTCCCAATTGGGATGAAACCGCGGTTTCGTCCGCGGATGTGGAAGGAGTTCGAATTATTTGTCACTGGGGGGGAGGTTCATGTCTCCCCCGACAAGACGAATAGCTCCCGTTTACTCTCGTAACCCGCAAGTGCAGTTGTTGCACCTGCGGGTTTTTCTTATAGAAAAAGCCAAGTAAGCAGGTTATTTTTTGACAGAAGTTGAAAATTATGATAAAGTCTTTCGTTCACTCAAGATGATGCCTTCTTGAGCGAGAGGTCGCATGTATTTCCTCCTCCACAATACATGCTCGATATCTCGCTCAAGAAGGCATGCTCATGGTGAGCAGGTCTTTTTTGGTCTTTCAAAGAAAAGAAAAGAGAGGTTCACATGTTCTTTTTCGCATCCCTTGCTTTTGCCGCCGACTCCGCCATCCCCACTTCTGCCGCCTGTTCGGCGTTGGTTGCGTCGGAGCAAGTCCAATGCCTCGATCAGAATATTTTAGCCCTCCAGCGAAAGCTGGCGGGCATTCCCCGCACCCCCCCCTCCTCGGTTCGCAAGGAGGAGTTGGAGGCCTGGAAGTTGGCCTCCAAAGCGGAAATTTCGGATCTGGAGGGGCAGCTGGCTGCCCTCCAGGCGGATATGACCGCCCTCCAGGCGGCGACGGCGAAAATCCCCGCCATGGCGGGGCGGCTCACGGCCCTCGAGGCCACAACCGCCAGGCTCGTGGCGGCGGTGGCCTTGCTGAAGGACGAGGTCGATGGGACTGACTCCGGCCCCCCCATCTATTTCCTCCTCGGAGCTCGGGGGGGCTCCGCGGGCCTTGGGGCGGAGGCGTCCCTGTTCATTGAGGCTAGCAAGTGGGGCTTCGGTCCCACGGTGTTCGCGGAAGGAGCCTTCCCGTGGGGATCCGGGGTCGCCATGATCTTCGCTGGGGGGGAGGCCGAAAGGTACTTCCCCCTCCAAGGGGACTGGGGCATTGCGCCCCGCGTCGGCCTCGGCTGGGGGGAGGTTGGCATCGGCGCCTCTCCCGATTGGGGGGAGTTTACCGATGTTTACCGCGGGCCGACGGCCCGCGTCGGCCTCTCGCTCTGGAGGGGGAAGGCGTTCGCCTCCCTCTCGGGGGCATTGATTCTCACTCCCCGGGGGGACGTTGTCCCCACGGGAGCCGTCACCGTGGGGGTTGGGGCTTTTTAGCCTCCCCCCATGGTTCTCGCCACCATACGCTGTCTCTAAGCGTATGGTGGTTTTTTCTTGTTATAACGCTCTACGGTGCAATATTGGTAAAAGAAAAAAACCAATTTTGCATAAAAAGAGACTTTTGTTATTCGCGTAATTCGTTTTGAAAAATACGCAAAACAACCAATAAAATAAAGGAAAAAATTGCAGGCGAAGACTCTTGGCATTGACAAAAACGTAAAAATATGCTACAGTACTTCGTTACGCTGAACGTTCACAAAGCAATAAGCAACATCGCTCGGTGATGAAAAATGTGGAGATGCTCCACGTCCTTCACCACCGAGCGACACTGTGAATAGTTTACAGTTTTGCACGGTGATTTCTACCCAGTCCGCAATTCCGCGGATGGGAAAAATCGGAGTCCCCATGATCGGGATTGCCTTGTTTGTTTTCTGGGGGTGCCTCGCTGAGGCCACCCCCGAAACCACCCCCAACCCCACCCCCGACGTCGGCTCCCGCCCCCCGCGGGATGCCGATGCTGACACTGACGCCGATGCGGATGCCGACGCCGACGACTCGGGGGTCTTTGACCCCCAGTCGCTCTGCGCGATCCCCCCCACCGGAACCACCCTCGTCGCCACGGTGGGCGGCGGCGAGGTGTTTTGTAACTATTACCAGGAGGGGGCTTCGGTCTCCTCCTGGGCGTATTACAACAACCAGGGGGAGGCCTGCGCGGCCGCCCCCTGGGCTCCCTCCTGTGTTGGTATGGGGGGAGAGCTCCTCTCGTGGAGCGGGGCTGAAACCCCAGCCCCCGATGAGGGGTGTGACTGTGTGGTGGAGTACTAGCACTCGCTGGTCTCCACCACCCCCGTGGTCCCGGGGGAATAAACGGGACAAAAAACCTTCTCTTGGGGGAGAGAAGGTACGTACGGGCAGGTTCTCTTTATTGAGACCTGCCCGTTTTTCTTTTAAAAACGTTATTAAAGAAAGCGGGGTATACTGTACACATGTACACACTTCGGGCACTTCTTACGCCAAACGAGACAGGTGCACGTTACCTACTTGCACTCATGACCGTGCTTCTTAGCGGCGCGGGTATTCTTGCGGTTGTTGTTTCTCCCGCACTTGCGCTTGGAATAATCGGGTTTCTTGTAGTAGTTTTTGCGGCATGGTGGAGGCCTCATGCCATCATTTGGCTTCTTCTTGCCTACCTTCCCTTTGAGCCGTTTCTTCTTAAATGGATTCCCGACGCATTTTATGTCCTCGCTAGGTATGCCTCTGAGGGCATTATCTATATTGTCGCAGGAACAGTACTTCTTCATGCGTGGATGCACCGCACTCCGTGGAGGTCGACACCTGCAGATGTACCATTTTTCTTTTTTCTCATTGCACTTGCCGCATCGGTGGTAACAAATGTCGCTGAACCCACAGTTGCTCTCCTTGGAGTTCGTCAAATTCTTCGGTTCATTCTACTGTATTTTGTCATGGTATATATCGCGCCAACGAAGGCGTGGATCCGTAGAATGATGATAACTATGGCAATGGTGGTGCTTTGCCAGTCTTCGATTGCGCTACTACAAGCGGCAACGGGAGGGGAGTTAGATAGTTTCTTGCTTCCATCCGAGCGCAGAACCCTTGGAAATATTCAGCTCACCTTGGGTACTGAGCAATTTTGGGATCCCGGGCAACGAGTTTTTGCGACCATGGGTCGATATGATCAGTTGGGAACATTTCTTGCCGCCGCATGCATTATGCTTCTTGCCTTTTTCTACGAACGACGCTTACGCGGAGTCTCGTGGTATACCGCGGGAGTCATTGTGGCACTTGCGCTTCCCGCACTTGTGCTCACGTATTCAAGGTCATCATGGTTTGGTTGGATTTTAGGAAGCCTTGCGGTAGCCCTGCTCGTGTTCCGGGATCGTCGAGTTGCCATTGCCGCGTCGTGTGCTCCGATCGTCCTTCTTGCGTATGTGGGATTTTCCCAGTTGGCAGTAACTCAACTTGTCGATACTCCACGACAAAGCATTGCCGAGCGTTTCTTTGAGGCATTTTCTTACGAACGATGGAGGGGAGAGTATCTTGGCTACGGTCGATTGTATTGGATTGTGGAAACTGTAGCGGTAGTTGTGCCTTCATCGCCACTCTTTGGCGTTGGCCCCGGATATTACGGCGGAGGTGTTGCGGCCGCGCTTCAAAATACCAAAGCCTACGATGCACTTGGGTTGCCGTTTGGTGTTTATGGATCTTTGGGATTCATCGATAACAACTGGATGAGTTTATGGGGGGAGTTGGGAACGGTTGGTCTTGGCGCGTATCTTTGGTTCTATGGCGTTATCGTCATGCAATGTTTGCGTGTCGCGAGGGAACATCCTGATGCGGATACCCGAGCACTTGCCGCAGGAACGTTTGGCATACTCCTCGCATTTGCCCTTAACGCTTCGCTTGCAACCTTTTTTGAAGTTCGCACGCTGGCTCCTTACGTTTGGATTTTTGCGGGAATTGTAGCCGCTCGTGATGGCTCATACCACCTTGCCGCTAAAAAGGAGATGTAGCATATGCGAATTCTTCACGTACATAAATACGCCCATGAGCATGATGGCGTCGGTCGATATATTCGCGATGCCCGTACGCTTATGGAGCGTCGGGGTCACACTACGGCGTTGTTGGCCATGGAAGACGCGCACAGTGTTCATGATGCATGGTCTGCGTATGCCATTCCTTCTCATGCAACAGAGCATCTTGGTTCATATGCCGATAGGCTTGGTCATATAGCGACAGCATGGTGGAATGCTCGCGCATATCATGCAACAAAGCGATTGCTTGCGGCATATCGTCCCGACGTTCTTCATGCGCACAACCTCTATACGCATCTTTCGCCCTCGGTACTTGCCGCGGCACACGAAGAAGGTGTTCCGGTGGTGCTTACCTGCCACGATTACGGATATCTTTCAGCGAACTATGCGTGGTTTGATGGATCCGAGCCACTGCCACCACATCCATCATTGCAACAAGTTGCGCAATCGCGTTGGATCAAGGGGTCGTATGTTGCAACCGGTGTACTTGAGATACTCGTGCGAATACAGCGAATGCTCGGTTTGTGGACTCGTGGAGTGACGCATATGCTCACGGCATCGCAGTACATGGCGCAGTGCTACCGCGATGCGTATCCTCGTACGCATATCGAGGCACTTTCTTTGCCGTCGGGAGTACTTATTCAGGCGCCCGAACTTGCATCTTCTGAGCCTCGTCATGCACCATACGTACTTTTCGTGGGGAGATTCGAGAAAAACAAGGGGAGCGATCTTGTTGCCGACCTTGCATGCCGAATGCCTCATGTTCGTTTTATGGCTATCGGTCAGCGTCCGGGGGAGCGGGGAGGCTTTACACATCCGCCAAAGAATCTCGAAATTCTTCCCGTGCTTCCCGCAAAGAAAGTGTGGGGTTTTATGCGGGAGGCTTCGGCGGTTTTGGTTCCTTCCCGAACCGCGGAACCTTTTGGTCTTACGGCGCTTGAAGCGCTTTCTTTGGGAACCCCAGTAATTACAAGCGGCAGAGGGGGATTGCAGGAAATTGTTACGCCGGGTGTTGGCTATGTTTGCAGTCCTCATCGCCCAGAAATTTGGGAAGAAGCTATTTCGTCACTGCTTTGGACATCCGAGCAAGACACGCAGAGGCTAAGTCGCTTGCGTGATGCGTGCAGAAAGCGTGCGCGTGAGCTTGGAGACCCGCAGTATCACGCAGATCAGCTGGAGCGTATATATAACGAATCAGTAAAAAGTCGTAAAAAGTAAAGAATAACTGTGGATAACAAAAGAAAATCGCTAATATCAGCGATTTTTTGTTTTATCAAATATGTCACTTTTTCTTACTTTTTCATTGACGAAACGTCATTTTTCTGCTAAGGTTGGCGGTTATGAAAATTGTCATGATCGGTACAAAAGGCGTTCCAACGAAGTACGGAGGTGTTGAAACCCACGTCGATCTTTTGGGATCTCGGCTTGTTCGCATGGGGCACGATGTTCTTGTGTATGTTCGCGCATGGTACATGGGCGAGCATGCGCCAAAGACCTATAACGGCATGCGCCTTGTGACGGTTCCCACAATTCCTACAAAAAATCTTGATGCCGCAGTGCATACGCTTTTTGCAACGCTTCACGCACTGCTGTTTATTCGACCAGACGTCTATCACTTTCATTCAGTTGGCCCGTCGCTTTTTTCGTGGCTTCCGCGTATTTTCGCGCCTCGTGCACGAGTGATCGCGACCTTCCATTCGCTCGACAGAACGCATGGAAAATGGGGATTGTTCGCGCGTCTTATGTTGCGGCTTGGTGAGTGGACGGCGGTACATATTCCTCACCGCACCATCGTGGTAAGTCCAACGCTCGTGCCGTATGTTGCCGAATCTTGTGGCGGGGGAGAGGCAGTATATATTCCCAATGGTATCTTGCCGCGTCGTGTTTCTTTGGACCCCGCACTTCTTGATCCGTTTGGCGTAAGCTCTATGCGTTACGTTCTCGCAGTGGGTCGCTTGCTTCCTGTAAAATCACTTCACACACTTATTCCTGCATGGAAAAAGGCGCGCGAAGTTTCGGGAAGTCCCTTGCGAGATATGAAACTCGTTATTGTGGGCGATGGTGTGCATACCGATGCATACGTGCGAACCCTCCATGCGCTCGCGGCAAATGATCCTTCCGTTGTATTTACAGGATTCCAAACGGGAGCTTCACTGGAGGCGCTTTACATGGGTGCGGCATTCTTTGCACATCCTTCGGAGCGCGAAGGGCTTTCGCTGGCCATTCTTGAAGCCATGAGTTACGGAAAGGCGGTTCTTGCCTCTGATATTCCCGAGAACCTTCCCTTGGTAGAAGAGGCGGGTGTTGCGGTTCCAGTAAAGGATATTTCCGCATGGGCAGAGGCGTTGAACGATCTTGCGAAGGATCCTCTTCGCGCGGCCGCTCTTGGACGCACTGCTCGCGCATTTGTTGAGGCTGAATTCCACTGGGATGACATCGCGCGTAAAACCATTGCAGTTTACCGCAAGAAAGAGCATGTTGTCGTAGTGATGTTGCGAGAGTTACGCGAGGCTGTTACCGCCCTTTTTCACCGCTGGGCATAAGAAAAACCCCATTACGGGGTTTTTTTCTTTTTTTCTTTGGGTTCAGCAAGGGGCTTCCACGATGCGACAAATGAGCCAAATCCTGCGGTTTCGAGCTTCTTTTTTGCATTTGGCGTACCAAGCGCCCATCGTAAGAGCGAGGGGAGTGTAATGCGGTAGCGGTCTTTTACGACTATATAGGTGACCGCGTTTTGCGAAATTGCTCTTCGGATGGTTCGTGTGCTTAATCCGAGGAACTTTGCCGCTTCGGCGACCGAAAGAAGAATGGGTGCGTTGACGGGCATAATCTTGCATTTTTTGGCTAATTTCTGTAGACTAGTGTAATAAATTTTGCTCTTCTTCGTCTACCCTCATGTCAGGATATCGTACAAAATATCTTGCCGACCGTGTCTTTACGGCGCGCGACGGCCAAGCATATGGCGAATTGTATAACCTGTACGCGGATCGTATACGACGTTTTCTGTTCTTTAAACTTCCACGCCAAGAAGACGCTGAAGACCTTCTTCACGAAACCTTTCTTCGCGCATGGGAATACATGACAGCAAGTGCGGTAGAGGATGTTAATGCATTGCTCTTTCGCATTGCAAGAAACCTCGTTGCGGACTTTTATCGAAAGAAACGACCAGACGCACTCACCGACGACGTCGCCGAGGCACTGGTCGATCCTACTCCAGAACCCGGCGAGCGTATAGATGCCGCAAAAGAACATGATCGTGCGCTTGCGGCACTTAGGCAGTTAAAGGGGGAGTATCAGGAAGTTCTTGTTATGCGCTACTTAAGCGAAATGGATATTGAAGAAATCGCTCACGCGCTTACAAAGACACCAAACAACATTCGCGTACTCCTTCACCGCGCAACTGCATCGCTAAAAAAATATCTCCTTTAAGACATTTCTGTGTTTTTCCCACGTGTACATCTTCGCAGTGTAAAGCAACACCCTCAAGCGGGTGCTGTTTCTGCGTCGGTACACGAAAAGGCTCGCGCACGACTCCTTGCTGAACTTCCTGCCGCGGTCTTTGAATCAGCTCCATCAACGTCGCCATTTGTTTGGTTACGTTTCCAGTCGTACATCTCTCGTCCGGTTGCGGCATTCTCTGCACTCATCGTCTTTTTCACAGGTGGTTGGATGACAACCTCTGCCGCTCAAGAAAGCTTGCCGGGGGATACGCTCTATAACGTCAAGAAAATCACCGAACAGGCGCAACTTCAGCTTGCCTCTCGTGATCGTCGAGCGATTCTTCACACGGAGTTTGCTCAGCGTCGCCTTGAAGAGGTTGTTGCTCTGCGTGAAGTGGCTCAGCAAGAACCTCATCGCGCGCCTCGCATTTCCGAAACCGTTGCGGCGTATCAATCAGAAATCACTTCAGCAACGCAAGATCTTCACGAGCTTCAGCAAAGTAATCAGCCTGAAGTGCTGGCAATTGCTTCCGAGGTGCTAAGTACGGTTGCGGTTCTTAAAACAACTGCAGAAAATCTTGCCCCCGATACACTCCTTGAAGTTCCTGTTCCTTCTGCACCGCAAACTTCACTTGAAGAAGATGTTCGTCCCGTCGAGCAGGTCCGAACTCAGGAAGATGTCGCTATTGTGAATAATGTTCAGGCATCCACACAGACCATTGAAGACGCCGCGACGACCTTGGTCATCGATGCACATGAACAATCTCCAAGTTCACTCAGTACACGAGAAACCGGATCACTTTTCCGAGATCTCCTTGGTGAAAATGAAGCTCGACGAACCGTTCTCCGTCACCGTATCGATACTCTCGAAACGCTCATGACAACGCAAAAGCAACTTCTTGCGCAATCTGGTATCATCTTCCCCGACAAGTCAGTATTCGCACGCATGCGTACCGAGCTCGATGCTATGGAAAAAGAAACTTCCGACACCATGAATGGCTTTGCCGCTGGTGGTGTTCGCACAGCATTTGAAAGCCTTGCGGCCATGAGCGATCGCATGGGTGGCCTCGAAGCACAACTTCTCCACCTAGAAGAGCAGATCACGCAAGCGTTTACTGAACAGCAACCGTAATACTGACGCCACTCCTTCCCAAAAGAGAAATCATTCTCTTTTGCAAAGGGATGGCGTTCGCATCCCTATATCTTCATGAAAGGTCGAGACCGCAGGGTCGAAGATATCCTTCTCTTCACTTTTTCCCTTTGCTCAGGGTTACAGAGCTTTCTTAATTTGCTTATGCAACAAGTTCTTAACACGGGTAAGCGCGTTTTCTCCGCAGCAGTAGCAGCGGCGACGATCGCATTTTCCGTAGGTGCAGGTGTTCTTGTTTCCCCTGCATCGGTGAGCGCAGCATCCGCTGGCGACCTCATCAAGGGAACGTCCTTCTCCGCTGTATACTACTACGGTTACGACGGAATGCGCTACGTTTTCCCTAACGAAACGACGTTCATGACATGGTTCTCGGATTTCAACGGTGTAAAGACCGTTTCCGATAGTGCACTTTCTGACATCACCCTCGGCTCTAGCAATGTTGTTATGCGCCCTGGTTCTTGGTGGATCAAGGTACAGTCCGATGCAAAAGTTTACGCTGTTGCTCGCGACGGTATGATTCACTGGATCGAATCTGCTGATGTCGCAGAAGATCTCGCAGGTTCTGATTGGAACAAGCGCATCGTTGACGTAGCAGATGTATTCTTCGCAGACTACTCTGTTGGTACTTCTCTTATGGAAGCTACCGCATACGAAGGTGCTCTTTACAATGCAGATGGCAAAACCTACCTTTCTTGGGATGGTGAAATGCGCGAAGTTACGTCTGCAGGTATGTCCGCAAACGGACTTATGTCCAAGTTCGTTTTGGACGGTGCAAACGTTGACGACAGCGACCTTTCCGCTGGTGATGCAGTTTCTTCCAAGCTCACGTCTCTTGTAGACGTTGCACAAACGGAAGAAGATGCAGCAGCTAACTCCGGAGACGTTACCGTTTCTGAAGCTTCTGCAATGCCTCGCGGCCGCACGCTTACAAAGGGTGCAAACGGCGTTGAAGTATTTTCTTTCGACGTTGAAGCTGGAAACGAAGATGCAATGCTTGACGGCGTAGTTCTCTCCCTCACGGGTGCTGGAGACGCTTCCAACGTTGAATCCGTATACCTTTACGAAGGTGATACTCGTTTGACTGAAGCTCGCTCGGTAAACTCTTCCACTCGCGAAGTAACCTTCAACTCGTTGGATGTTGCTATTGATGCTGGTGAATCTGTAACGCTTACCGCAAAGGTAACCGTTGCTACCGGTGCTGATGCTGCTTCTACATTCGGTTTTGAACTCGAATCCGCAGACATGGTAAGCACCTCCGGCGATGTCGATGGTGACTTCCCAGTTTCTGGTGACGAATTCACGATCGGTGGTGGTGACTCTGGAACCGTGACAATCACGCGCTCTGGAACCATCAGTGATGTAGCAATCGGTTCGAAGGAAGCAGAAATTGCTGAATTCAAAATCGAGGCTGACGGTGAAGATGCAGATGTTGAACTCATCACACTTGAGGTTCAAGATGCTGCAGATCACAGCAACTTCGTTCTCTGGGACGGATCTGAGAAGCTTGTAACGTGTGAAAACACGACAGCTGATCAGGTTGTATGTGACCTTTCTGACGAAGCTTTTGCTATCGAAGAAGGTGACAGCAACATCTTCACGCTTACCGCCGACGTTGGTGGTCGCGCTGATGATGAAATCAAGGTATTCGTAGATAACGCAATCGACGTTGTTGCTATTGGTGGCGACTTCGGTTTCGGCATGACGACGGATATCTCTGATGCAGGAAACTACGATGGTTCTTCTTGTGAAGCATCTGACGACAACTGTTCCTACAGTGTGATCGAGGGAGGTGATGTAACTATCGCTTTCAACGGTCCTTCTGCAGGCGACATTCAAGTTGATGCACAAGATCAGGAACTTTTGAACTTCTCCATCACTTCCGCTGAAGATATCACGGTAAAGTCGATGGATATCACTATCGAATCCAGCGCGGCTCTTGTTGATGGAGCTGATGCTCTTCTTACGAATGTTGAAGTTGTTGATGCTAAGACCGGTCGCACGGTTGGTGCTTCACTTGAGCTTTCCGATGAAGACATGTCGGAAACTCTCACATTCACCGATGACTTTACGGTTGATGCAGGCGAAACGCTTGACCTCTCCGTTCGCGCAACGGTTGAAGATGTTGTAGTGTCGGGAACGACATTCTCTGCAACGCTTGAGACGAGCTCTCTCGATATTGAAGATGCAAACGGTGATACCCTTGCAACTTCAAGCATTGTTCCAAGCTCCGATATCGTTGGTTACGACCAAACGGCTCGCGCGGCTTCTCTTGCAATCGCTTTGGCTTCTACCCCAGTTGACTCAACAACGGTACAGGGAACTGACAATCACGCGGTTGCTGGTTTCACGTTCACTGCTGGTGATGCTTCTTCGGTAAAGGTTACCGATGTCACGCTTTCCGTTTACGGAAACAATGTTGATAATGATGCGTTTACTCTTGGAGGAGAAACCTCTGCTGATGTAAACGACTTCATTGAATCTTGTTCGTTGTACGATGGATCTACCCTTGTTGGTGGACCAGAGGCTCCTACAAGCAGTGGTGAATACGTTGAATTCGATCGCATGGATTGGATGCTCAACGCTTCTGAGGTTGCAACGCTTACCGTAAAGTGTAACTTTGCAAACCCTTCGGAAACCGATGACGCAGACTTCTCCTTCGATATTGACAATGCTTCAGCTGATGTTGTTGCATACGATCAGAAGGGAGACACCCTTGACGCATCTGGAACTGATGTAAACGGCGCAGGAACGCCTTCTACGGTAGTCACCGTTGCAGAAAGCGGATCCTTTGCTGTTGCAGTAGCGGCGGCAATGCCTGATGCTGATATTATCGTTACCGATTCTGAGGCTCTTGTAGCGGTTTACCGCTTCACGGCAACGAACGAGGATTACACGATTAAGACCCTTACCTTCTCTGAAGAGCAGGCTGAGGACGATCGTGCATCTGCGAACTCCAATGCATACGCAAACAACATTTCCTCGGTCCGTCTTTCATGGACAGGAATGGCTTCCGGAACGGACGTTTCTGCAACCATGTCCGGCAATGAAGCTCGCTTCTCCGGTCTTTCTATCCCAGTTTCGGCAACGAAGCCTACGGATGTAAAGGTTATGGTAACGATTCCTGGAACTGACCGCGTATCCGGTGGTTCTGCAACGTCAAACGAAAAGATTCGTATGGGTCTCTTTGTTGATACGACGGGTGACGACAACTTCAAGGCAGTTGGCGTGGGATCTGGTGTAACGCTTGATGATGACGATATGTCGGCAATTGGTGACGATAGAACCGATGGCGTGCCCACCTTCGTGGTAAAGGAATCCTACCTTGCAATCGCTCGCTCTTCTGCATCTCCTGTAAGCGCAGTTGCTTCTGGACGTGCTGAGGTTTTGCGCTTCAATGTCAGTGCGGCGCCAGGTGAAGATGTTGTGCTTAATAGCATGATCTTCAAGCTTTCTGCAAGCGACGTAGCTTCTGAAGGATGGCTCTGGTGCTCTGCACAAGATGCTGCTGACTTCGATATCTACAACCGCGCAGACATGAACAGCGCACTTGATGTTGACGGATCCTGGACCTTGCTTTTGGCAGATGGTTCTGAATGTGATGGTGAAGATGAAAACGTTGCATTTGTACAGGTTGAGTTTGCTGATCCAGAGGTTATTGCTGCTAATCAAACTGAAACCTACTCGCTCAACGTTGACGTTACGGGAGCAGATACGGATGACAGCATCTTCGTAGAAGTTGCTACCGATCCTATCGTAAGTGCTTACCTTTCTTCAGGAACTACAGCTAATGCTAATGCGACGATAGCTGCTGACACGGTAAGTGTTGCAGACTCTGATCCTTTCATGGCTGGTGATCTTATCAAGATTGGTAGCGAAGTAATGCTCGTAACCAGTGTAGATGGTGATGCTGATGACCTTACGGTTGTTCGCGGATACCTCAACACCGCAACGGCTGCCGTTACTAGCGGTACCGCTGTAAGTCGTCTCCCATCCAGCTTGTTCTGGAAGGACGACGGTGTATCTGGTGATGCAGGTGCAACCGCTGATGACTTCTGGGGTTCTTACCTCGTTGACATCACGGACTTCTCCGGTGCATCCGGCGTACAGTTCTAAGTGAGATAAGGATGTGAGGATTTCTCCTCATATACCTGATGCGAACGCAATATTCCCCTCGGCTTTTGCCGGGGGGAATTTGTTTTTCTTGAGAGTTTGACCTATACTTTTTCTATATGTTCAAGAAAACCAAAAATCGCATGGTTGTTGCGGGTGGTCTAGGAATACTTCTTCTTTTGGGGGTGGGCATTGGCATGTATCGTGCACAGCGCCCTGCCTCGCCGTACGAAGGTCTTACAACAACACTCGAGGTGCAAACCGATGAGGCAACTCGCGCGCTTGCTCGTCAACGCATTGCTACCGCACAGGCGTCGCTTGCGGCCGCAAAGGCTTCCGGAGAAGAGCCTATGAATGATCTGCATCTTTCCATTGCCAATGATGCGTTATTACTTGGTGATTTGGTACTTGCACGCACCGAACTTGAAGAAGCCCTTGCGTACAATAGTCTTTACGCGAGTGCGTGGAATGCGTATGGCAACGTGCTTGCACTGATGGGTGATAACGATCGTGCAAAGACGGCGCTTCTTCGTGCGGTTGAACTTGACCCTCGTGAGGGTATGTATCGTGCGGCGATTGATTTTCTTGAAGCAAGATTTCCTGAAGATAAAGATATCGTAAAGCGCTTGTATGATGATGCTCGCGATCAACTGGGTCGAACGCGCTTTGTTATGCTAGGACTTGGTAAGTGGTACGCTGAATCGGGTATGTGCGATAAAGCAGAGGATCACTACGAGGTTGCTGAAGATTCCGAGGAGCCGGGAGATATCCGCGACCAAATCACTCAAGAAAAAGAAGCCATGCTCACCGCGTGCAAAACAAAGTAGATACAACACTCGCGCAATGCGCGGGTGTTTTTTTCTGTGGAGAGATTTTGCTCACGTACGCGTAAGACGTGGCATACTACGCATACTCTATGCGTACGCTTCTTTGTCTTCTCTTGTGCGGTGTGGCATTACTTCCCGTAAGCGTACTTGCAAAAGTTCCTTCTGATGAAAATTATTCACTGCTTTGGTATTTGCCGCATATTCAGGCGGAAGAGGCGTGGGAGGTGAGTACGGGGTCACCTGAGGTTATTGTGGCGGTAATTGACACAGGAATTTCCCCAGTTCATGAGGATCTTGTTGAAAATCTTTGGACAAATAGCGGGGAAATTCCCGACAACGAACAAGATGATGATGGCAATGGTTATGTTGACGATGTACATGGTTGGGATTTTGTAGATAACGACGCGACGCCATTTCCTGATGACGCTGAAGAGACCGTTGCAACGCATGGAACGTTTGTTGCGGGCATGATTGGAGCTGTGGGTGATAATGCCGAAGATCTTACGGGGGTTGCGTGGAATGTTCGCCTGCTTCCTTTGCGCATTCTTGATAATGATGGTGTTGGCTCTGAAGATGATGTTGTTCGTGCGCTTGCGTATGCAAAGTCTGTGGGTGTTGATGTGGTAAATTTGAGCTTTGCGGGAAATGAAGGGCACGGCGCTATGCGCGATGCGGTTCGTGATGCGTATCGTGCGGGCATTGTCATTGTTGCCGCGCTTGGGAATGACGCTCGTGATGTTGATGATGCTCCGGTGTATCCTGCATGTCTTCGGAGCGAGGAGGAGGATTGGGTTATTGGCGTTACGGCAACAACAGCACAAGATACTGCGACGGATTTTACAAGTTACGGACATTCATGTGCAGATATTGCCGCTCCGGGTGAAGATATTTACGGTCTTGCATTTACCAGTGAGACGTCGGGGAAAATTGAGGGGCCATGGTCGGGGACGTCTATGGCAAGTCCTATTGTTTCTGGAGTTGCGGCGCTTGTTCGTGCGCGGTATCCCGAGCTTTCTCCCGATGGCGTTCGTGCGGCATTAAAGCTTGGCGTTGATCCGCTGTATGCGACAGGGTCGCTTCGTGGGGAGCTTGGTGTTGGGCGAGTGAATGCGCTTCGTACACTTCAAATCGCTGAAGATATTGCAAGAACTGAAGGGGTTTCTGTGCGCACGGTTGAGGAAGTAGCTACGGAGAGTATTTTGAGAGATCAGGAATCTTCGTACGTTGCCGCGAGCAGGGAAGACGCTTCGGGAACATTGCTGGATATTTTCCGTGTTGATGGAAGCGTGTATGCGACCTTTGCTCCATTTGCGTCTTCTGGTGAAATAACTGCCGAACTTGATGATCTTGATAACGATGGTGAACTTGATGTTGTGGTTTCGCATGCGATTGGGGGAGATGGTACGGTAAGAGTATTTACCGCACAAGGAGTTTTTCGGGGAGAATTCTCAGCTTTTCCCGAGTCATTGAATGATGGAGTTGCCATTGCGCTTGGTGATCTTGATGGTGATGAAGTTGAAGACATCGCAGGTGTTGTTGGTGCTTCGGCGAATTCTGATGTGCGCTGGTTTTCTCAACAGGGTGAGCTTTTGGGATCCTTTCCCGTAAAGGGCTTTGCACCCGATGTTCATCTTGGTGTTGCAATTGCTGATATCGATTGGGATTTTGATAAAGAACTTGTAGTCTTTGCACAAGAAGGCGAGCCTCGTATACAGGTGTACGATCAGGATGGAACATTGAAGGGCGATTTTCTTGCATACGATGCGGCGATGCATGGAGGGCTTTTGGTGCGTGCCGCAGATTTTGATGGAGATCTTCGTGATGAATTGGTGGTTGTTGGTGCGCATGGCGGTCCCGGTGATGTGCGGATTTTTACTACTTCAGGAGCGCTTTGGGGAATTTTTTCCGCAGTGGATTCTGGCGAAGTATCTTCGGGGCTTTCGCTAGCGGTGAGTGATATTGACGTTGATGGAATTTGGGATATTGTCACAAGGCCAAGACGCAATGAAGCTCCTGTGGCGATATGGTCGCCTCGTGGACAGTTCATGGGATCGGTTCCTTTGCCCAACCAAGCATCTTCGTGGGTGACCGCGTGGTAAAATAAGCTATATGGACAAGAAAAATGTTCTCGTGACAGGTGGTGCGGGATTTATTGGATCGTTTTTGTGTGAAGCGTTGCTTCGCGAGGGAAATCGCGTGATTTGCGTTGATAATCTTTCTACAGGAAACCTGCTGAATATTGACGGTCTTTTAAGAAATCCCGATTTTCAGTTTTTAAAAGCCGATATCACTAAAGAGCTTAATCTTGAAGATTTTCGCGAGCTTGACTCCTTTAAAGTTAAGTTCTTGGGTGTGCAAGAGATTTATCACCTTGCCATGCCTACAACCATTCATGATTACGAACAATTTCGTAAAGCGGCGGCACTTTGCATGTCGGTAGGAACGGTAAATATGCTTGAGCTTGCGGTGAAGTATCGTTCGCGAGTTGTCTTCGCCTCATCAGCAACGGTGTATGGCGCTCAGACGACCGACGTGCCTATTAGTGAGGATACGCTTGGCGTTCTTGATCATCTCAATCCGCGTGGATCGTTTAACGAAGGTAAGCGTTTTTCGGAAACACTCATTGCAACCTATCGAGATGTGCATGGAATCTCGACTCGCATCGCTCGTATTTTTCGAACGTACGGTCCTCGTATGCCGCTTTTTCATGGTCATCAAATTCCTGACTTCATGGTGAATATTCTCGATGGAGAACCTGTGCGTATTATGGGTGATGCACAAACCACTACGTCACTAGCCTATGTTACCGACGTCGTAGACGGTCTTCTTCGCCTTATGCGTGCCGATGATCAGGTGGTGCTGGTAAATATGGGAAGTGATCAGCGGGTAAGTATGTCGGACGTTGCGCAGAAAATTATGACCATGGCTGGGATGACGGTTCCTGTGGTGTATGAGCGACCTTCTGCGCATATGGTTCCTCTTGGTTTGCCGTCACTCAAGCGTGCCCGCGAAGCTTTGGGTTGGATTCCTCTTGTGCGCCTTGATGACGGTCTTGAGCGAACGCTTGAGTATATTCGTGCAAATAAAATTCTCTTGACGCAACGATAAAGATGGGGTGAGATGGAGAGTATATGACTCGTATTATTGCGGTTATTCCAGCATATCGCGAGGAATCGCGTATTGCCGCCGCGGTTTCCGACGCACTTACTGTGTGTACGGCCGCGGTCGTGGTTGATGATTGTAGTCCTGACAACACCGGGCTTCGGGCAAAAGAAGCTGGCGCCGTCGTTGTTCGGCACCCTATAAATCGTGGGCAGGGTGCGGCGCTCCAAACGGGAATGACGTATGCACTTTCGCGACTTTCTCCCGACATCATTGTGCATTTTGATGGAGATGGACAAATGCAAGCAAGCGATATTCCCGACCTTATCGCGCCCTTGGTATCCGGGGAAGCTGATGTGGTATTAGGATCGCGCTTTTTAGGAAAGGCGGCTCAGGATATGCCAATGTCGCGCAAGGCGCTTCTTATGGCGGCAAGAATTTTTACGTTATGCATTTCTGGAATTTATCTTACCGATGCGCATAACGGCTTTCGAGCGATGACGGCAAAAGCCGCGGGAAGCATTCGCATTACCCTTGATCGCATGGCGCACGCTTCAGAGCTTTTGGATGTCATGATGGCAAAGCGCTTGCGCGTCTGCGAACGTCCCGTGACCATTCGCTATTCACAGGAAACTTTGCAAAAAGGACAGTCGGCATGGGGTGCACTTCGCATTGTAAAAGATCTCAGTAAGAAACGTTTTTTTGGATAGTATGGTGTTTCAAATCATGGTCATTGTCATGGCGTTGGGAATTTTGCAAAAGACCCATGAGCAATATCGTTCCCAACGCATTGCCCGATATTGGTTTCTCGTGGTTTCTTGTTTATGGATCGCGATTGCCTTTGCGGCGATTTTTCCCTCGTGGAGCGATGTTCTTGCTCGCGCTGTTGGTATTGGTCGAGGTGTAGACTTGTTTGTGTATAGTGCGGTACTCGTTTTGCTTTATGCGGTGTATCGATTATTTGTACGAACGCAGGAAATGGAGCGTGAAATAACGGATCTTGTGCGAGCTTTGGCGCTTCGCGATGGAGATGGTGGCGTGCGATAGGTATGCGTATTCTCGTTATTTCTCCCGTGTTTCCGCCCTACCGTGGTGGCATGGGATCTGTTGCGTTTGAGCAGGCCGCTATGCTTTCTCGCGCTGGATATGATGTTGTAGTGGTTACGCCTTCGTACGGGAAGCCTTCGTCGTCTGAGCACACGGCGTATGGCATTGTTGAGCGGTGGAATGCATGGATATCGTGGGGAAATGCCGCGGTGCTTTCTTTCCGCTTACTTGTTGAGCGTATTCGTTCGTGTGATAGGGTGCATTTGCACTATCCATTTTTTGGAACTGCACTTTCTGTAGCATTTCTTGCTCGACTCTTTCGTAAGCCGCTGATAGTTACATGGCACATGCGAGCTGTAGCGGAATCCGGCGCTTGGATACGGGGAATAATCTTTTTTCTTGCGCGATACCTGCAAGAGCCTTTTGTGCGTTGGTGTGCGAAAAGTATCATGGTGAGTTCGGAGGATTATGGCAATTGGCTCGGCATTCCACGCGCATGCATGAGCGTTGTTCCCTTTGGTGTTGACGAGCGACGATTTTTTCCAAGAACGACGCCCTCATTGTTGCGTGAAACGTGGGGATTCTCTGAGGGAACCTGTGTATTTCTTTTTGTTGGTGGCATGGACATTCCCCATGCATTTAAGGGAGTTCCAATACTTCTTGAGGCGTTTGCAAAGCTTGCAACTTCCGAGGCTGGTGATGTTGGGTTGGTGCTTGTAGGAGATGGTTTCCTGCGCGAGCAATTTATGAAGCTCGCACAAGAGCTTGGCATTGCGCAACATTGTCGTTTTCTTGGATCGGTTTCGGATCAGGAGCTTCCTGAGGTCTACCGAGCTTCTGATGTTCACGTTTTGCCTTCGGTATCACAGGCAGAAACCTACGGTATTGTTACAAGGGAAGCGGCGTTTTGCGGCATTCCTTCTTTAGTGAGCGATCTTCCCGGGGTGAGGACGGGTGTTGTTCCTTCTGAAACTGGTGAAGTTATTCTCCCCGGTGATGTAAAAGATCTTTACGAGCACATGGCGCGTATGGTACACCGAGGTAAGGCCTCTCGCGAAGATCTTGGACGTCGCGCGTATGAACGCGCTTGCAAGTTGTATAGTCAAGCAAGGGAACGGGAGGAGCTTTTGAGGAATTTTTTATGAAAATAGGTATCATTACTAATCTCTATCCACCGTATGCTCGAGGAGGAGCAGAAAATGTTATCGTGCGCACGGTGGGTCAACTCATGGCCATGGGGCATGAAGTTTTTGTTATTACCGGGCATCCTAAAGAACTAGGAGAGCGTGTTGTATGTGACGCATCAAGCACTGAGCGTATTTACCGATTCTTCCCAAGGAATCTTTACTTCACGCTTGATGATTTTCGATATCCATGGCTTATTCGTCTTGGCTGGCATATTCAAGATGCGTTTTCGTGGCATGGAGCCGAGCACGTGCGGTCGATTCTTCGAGAGGAAGAACCTGATGTTGTTATTACACATAACCTTAAGGGTATCGGCCTTAATATTCCAAGTGTTATTCGGGATTTGTGCATTCCTCATATTCACGTTGTTCATGATTTACAGCTCCTCATACCTTCGGGCTTGCTCATGTTTGGACAGGAGAGGCCTCATGTACTTGCTCGTCTTGCGTATGCGGTATACCAACGTGTATGTGCTACGAAAATTGGAAATCCGGATGTTGTGCTTTTCCCTTCCGAATATCTTAAGCAGGCATACGAAGAGAAGAGATTCTTCACTAAAAGCGATTGTCGCCTCATGAGAAATCCTGCTCCCGCGTACGCATTTGTGCCAAAAGAGCGTCGTCCGCAGGGCGAGGTGAAGCTTCTTTTTGCGGGACAACTTGGATACCACAAGGGCATTCGCTTTCTTTTGGAGACGCTGTCTTCCCTGGAGGATCCTTTTCGTTTGTACGTTGCAGGAACTGGTCCGCTGAAAAAAGAAGTTGAAGCATATGCGCAAAAAGACAAGCGCATTGTATGTCTTGGATATACGCCTCCAGAAGAATTGGCCCACGTTTTTGGAGTTGTTGATGGCTTGGTGATGCCGTCGTTGTGCTATGAGAATTCTCCGACGGTGATTTATGAGGCGCTTATTGCGGGAATTCCTGTACTCGCTTCGCGTATTGGGGGAGTCGGAGAGCTTCTTTCTGAGGGAAAAACGGGAATGCTCTTTACGCCGGGTGATCGAGAAGATTTCCTTCGAGTCTTCCGCCGATTCTCAAAAGAGAAAGAAGCGTTTTCTGAGCGTCGCCAAGAAATTCGCGCAAGTGTTTCTGAATACGCACTTGATCGTTACGCGCAACGTCTTGAGGAGGTTATTCTTGAGCTTCAACAAAAACGCACGTCGTAATGCTCGTATCTTGCGAGCTAAAGCATGATGTTGCGTAGCGCTCAAGTTCCGTGAGAATGTTTTGGCTATTCCACCAGTATGCATGAACCGTTACGTACACGCGTGAAATACCGCTTACCGAGGATGCTTCATGAATGAGATCCTGTGAAGGACTTTTCATGAGTGCAAGAAAAAGCTCGTAAAGTTTTCCGCTGGTAGGGAGTGCGTAAGCGAACATGTCGGGTTTTGGATAAAAGAAGAATCCATACGTGCTCAGTGCCGCGGCACTGAGCATTTGATTTCCAAGAACGACATAGGGTTCGCCTTTGCTATTCTCTTCGATGCGTCGAACCATTTCCATGTCCGCAGAAGTGACGGGAAATGCCGCAGATCGTTGATAGGCGTCGTGGCGTGGATATGCGGTAAAGATATTTGCTGTCAGCAGAAGAAAGAAGAGTCCTCCGGCATAGGCCTTGCCAACGAGTGAATCTTTTGTGCAGTAGACAAGGGCTTTGTTCAGCGATCGTCCTGCAAGGGGGAGGAAGAAAAGGTGTGCAAGAGCCAAGAGTCGAAGGGCGAAATCGGTACGCTCGTAGGTGATGAGCTCTGGGAAGTCGAAAGCAAGAGAAAGAATACAAAAGCCAAAGATGCTTCCTAGGCCACTTGTAAAAAGTAACGTTGAAGTATGTCCTTCGGGTGTTTTTCGCTCCCTGATAAACGTAATACCTGCAAGAAATGCGGTAAGAAAAAAGATATTTGCTCCAAGAAATACGAGTGTGTCCATGAGGGGATTTCCCAAAAAAAGCAAAGATCCGATGTGGGGGATTCGTTCAAGATGTGAAAATGATTCCCAGGAAATCCCAAGCGTTCCGTGGGTTATCCCGTTGCGGAGCGCAAAAAGTGTGGGAATTGCAAGTGCCTGAGTTATAAAGCTTACACTGTAGCTTACGCGGGGAAAGCGTCTTCCAAGTAGGGAGGCAAGAAGAAAGATGCTTGTAGGAACTCCCGCGATGGGGTGTGTAATTATTCCCGCAAGAGCAAAGATTCCTGCAGGAAGCAGTCCTTTTGGATGCGTAGAAAAGAATAAGACGAGAAGAAGCCAGAGATATCCAAGAGCTTGCGGTGTACTTACGGTAAAAAGTGCAAAGGGAAAAAGCGCAATAGTTTCGTAGGCGAGGAAACCAAATGAAGTTCCTACGTACATCACGCCTCCCGCAAAAACCGCGCTTATATATGCGTTGACGGGTATCTCAGGTAGACGTAAAACGAGGCGGAGAAAGAGTTCGATGGCATAATCGCCGAGGTAATAAAAAGGTTTTGGCGTGATGGTTCCATAAAGAGCGATGTGGTGCATGGTTGCTCTATGCAAGAAAGGATCAAATCCAAAGCCAAGAGGGAAGAGTAGTGCTCCAAGTGCACTTCCTAGTACGGCAATACTTCCCGATAGCGATGCATGTTGAAGACGTGGAATAAGAAGGGGGATGGTTCCTGCAAGACAAAGAGGAATGATGTTCCACGGTGAAAAAAGATGCCAAAGTGATCGTGTTGCACTGGTGATGGGATGGAGATATGCCAAAATCCCTGTAGACAGTGCGAGTGCTAAAAGAAAAGCTACTCCACTGTAGAGTGTGCGATGTGAGCGGTATTGTTCTTTTGATGGAGAGGGCGCCATGAGTGCGCCCGCTCCGGAGAGTAGTGCGGCGATGGTGAGACTTGCGGGGGTGAGTTCTCCAATGTAAAACCAACTTCCACCAAAAAGCGAAAGAAGTCCAAGAAACATAAAGATCTTCACGAGTTGAGAAGACATACGGTATGCTGTACGATAGATGAATTTTGAGTATTGTGCTATGGCTCGCTCCCATCGTTTGCAACATCCCACGTGGTATCCTCACGACCACCTTCTTCACGCGACATTGCTTCGTCTTATCCCTCAAGCGGTTCAGCCGAATCATATCACGATAGCGCGTCTGCTTCTGACGCCGCTCGTCTTGTGGCTTCTTTGGAATTCTTGGTACGAGCTTGCGCTTCCACTTTTTGCAGTAACGGCTTTTACCGACGTACTTGATGGATCGCTTGCGCGCACGAGAAATCTTATTACGCCGTGGGGAATTCTTTTTGATCCACTTGCGGACAAACTTCTTGTTGGATCTGTCGCGCTTATGCTTGCCGCGCAGTACTTTCATCCAGGTATTATTTTCTTTGCTATTTTTCTTGATATTCTTCCCTCGTTGCGCTTTGCTTTTCGAGGAAGTGAGGGGGAGCTTATGATGGCAAATGTGTGGGGAAAGACGAAGATGGTATTGCAGTGTACGTCACTTATTGTGCTTATGCTTGGTATTGTGTTCTCGGTTCCTTTTCTTGTGATGTGGAGTGAGTATATTCTTGGAACTGCACTCATTTTTTCACTCATCGCAGTCATAACCTATTCTCTTTAAGGTATGCGCACTCGCTTCTGGTTATGGGGTTTTGCAGTGATTGCATACGCGGCAACGCTTTGTTTCCTTAGTATTCCTTACGGTATACATGGACTATTCGTCTCTCCCGATGAACATGCGACGTGGGTGTTTGCGCAGGAAATTGCTCGCACAGGATTGCCTCAAAGGATCATGTCAATTCCAGAGGGATTTTCTGATATTGGTGGTTTTCTGCCAAGAAGCGTGACGCTTGCCGGTGGATACGCTGTTCCCGTTGCATTCCTTGGCATTTCATATCTTGGAGGCGTGGCATATCTTTTCTTCCAACCGCTTCTTGCGCATCTTTCGCCACTCTTCGGGATCTTGGGATGTTTTTCCCTGTTTCTTCTTATGCGGTCATGGAAGTACTCGCAAGAGGCATCATTTTTTGCCGCATCTTCACTGGCGCTTCATCCCGCGTGGTGGCTTTACAGTGCGCGTCCGCTCATGCCGAACGTTCCTTTCGTAAGTTTACTCTTACTCTCTGCGGCACTTGCAGGAAGTGCTTCTCCTAAAACAACGATCGCCGTGCGAAGGTTTTTTCTTTCGGGAATATTTCTTGGACTCGCCCTCACGGTTAGGCTTTCTGAGTGGATGTGGATTCTCGGACTGCTTGGTGCCTCTGTAGTTGGATGGCCATCCTGGTGGCGCGTTAGATGTAAAGAATTGCTTGTTGCCGCCGTGGGATGCTGTGGTGTACTGGTGATGTTGGCGGCGTTACAGGTGAAGGTGTACGGATCGTGGTTTGCGACGGGTTATACACTTCATGCTCCGCTTATTGCCGAGGTTACGGGAGAGCATGTTCAGGAGCAGATTTCCGCATCTTCACATGCGTTAAGTACAATACTTTTTCCTTTTGGATTTGCTCCACGCGATGCATTGGCAACGTTTTTTGCGTATGGAGTACATGTTTTTCCGGCGGTATTCACTTTGGGGCTTTTTGCTTGCTGTGTGGTCTTTATTCTGTATGGAATTTCAGTGTATTCAGGTTCCGTGCCAAGACGAGATGCATTGATGAAAGCTGGCTCCGCGGTGTTTCTCGCGGCTTCATTTGGATATTTGTTGGTATTTTACGGAAGTTGGCATATTGTTGATAATCCCGATCCTCAAATTTTAACGCTCGGAAATTCCTACGCACGATACTGGTTGCCTTTTGCGGTTGCCGTAGCGGTGGGTATTGGGGCGGCGTATGATGTACTCTTCGAGACTCTTCGTACACACTCGCGTGGCATGCAAAGAGGTGTTGCAATGCTCGGGATTGTGGCGTGCACGGTCTATTTTGCAACATCTGTTCGCGTGGTTTTTTGGGGTCATGATGGACTGTTTCCATCAAGACTGGCGCTTGCTCAGATGGAAGAAAAACGATCGTACATTCTCACGCAAACGCCAGAGCATGCCATGATTATCGTTGACCGGGCTGATAAGTTTGTTTGGCCTGACCGAGCTATTCGTACGCCTTTGCGTGATACTGCTACATATAGCGCCATTCCACAGCTACTCGCACAAGGAGTACCGCTCTACTATTTTGGCATCACCCTTCCAGAAGAAGATGTGCGTTTTTTGTCGGAAGAAAAATATCGTAATGAAGGCATAGTATTTTCTCCTCGCGCAACGATATACGACGAAACTCTCTATGAAATTACCCTACGCAACTAAGGTGTATCTCATGCATGCTGCAATTCCTTTAGCGATATGGATTGCACTTTTTATTAGCATGACGGCGCCCGACGGTCATAAAACGCTTTCATGGAGTCCTGAGGACTTTTCCACGATGTTTGGAAAGCCGCTTCCTGAGGATCGCACGCGGTCTTGTGATGACGAAGAATTTTCGTGCGTGGAAATCGTTGGAGAGCCAGTATATATGTCGCTTCGTCCACCGATTGGACAATGGCAGACGGTAAGCCTTCGTGTTCTTGTGGAATCTGAGGGTGCGCAATCACTGCAATTGGGAATTTTTCAAGACCCGGTTCGCTATCTTTTTATCCTTGGACAACGCATTGAGCTTCCCGCGTCTGGTAAAATCATGCATGAAGCGACATTTTCACTTGAGAACGTACTTACCGAGCAGGGAGCTTACAAGATACTCTTCTCATTGCCCGAACAAAAAACGCAAGGTGAGTCCTTGCGTTTATATAGCGTAGAAGCAACGTTTTCTCGATCGACACCCTATACTGATGAGCTTTCTCATCGCATGAAAGAGCTTATGCCTAAATTTTTCTTGCAATAGTATTATGCGGATAGGGACCTTCGGGATAGACCTCTCGTGCATCATCTCCATCTCCCGAAAAGAGACGGTATCCCATGGCTCGTAACATAGTAAAAAGTTCGCGGAGAGTTTTTCCCGGCGTTGTGTGAAATGCGGGATCGGTTTCAAAAAAGAGTGTTGGGTGTGATGCTTCGAGAAGCTTTTGCATGCCAAGAAGTACGTCATACTCCATGCCTTCGACATCAATTTTTATGACATCGGCGTGAGAGATGTGGTGTTCGCTGGCCCAAGTATCAAAAGCAACTACAGAAACGGGAATTCCCGACGTGTGCAAAAGTGAAGCATTGCCTCGAATTTCCTCTGATTCTTGATAGAAAAAGGTTGAATGTTCTTTCCCAAGGCCAAGCGGGACAACGGTGGTGATATTTTTTGCTTGGGGGTTGAGTGAAAGATTTGTGTAAAGTCGCGGGAGGAGTGGTGGCCCGGGTTCAAAGGCATAGATGTGGCCGCTTCCTCCAAGAGCCTCTGCCGCCGCAAGGGTGAAAGCTCCGCAGTTTGCGCCAACGTCAATAAACGTCATTCCTGGTTTGAGGTTTTTTTTGAGAAAGTTCATGCATGGAGCGTCGAACTCTCCAAAGAGCCAAATGGATGCTTCAAGGGGATAGGTTGTCGTCACGGTGATGGTGGATTGTGTAAGATAGGGAAGTGTCATGGTGTGCCCCTTTGGTGCGTGTTTGGCAAAGAACCAAGTGCCACGTCTGGTGAGTGCAACGCAGGTTCGCGCAAAAGCCGCGTAACTCCAAAGAAAAAAAGACTTCATATTTGCTGTATGCTAACACGTTTTTTACAGGATCATGCTAAAAAATCTGCTCGTGTGTGGATTGTTGCACTTCCATTTTTTTGGTATACCTCCTCTTTGTGGGAGGGTTTTCTTGGTCAGCACCTTCCTTTTTGGGTGCTTCTAGCTATTCCGGCGGTTTGTTTTATGCTTGCGGAACTCTTGGCGTTCTTCGAGAAAAAGGGTACGCTCACGGTACGTAAACCTTCCGTATGACATCATGTCTTTTTTGCCGTATTATTTCTGGAGAAATTCCCGCGTATCGCATTTATGAAACAGAAGCTGTTCTTGCTTTTTTGGATATTCATCCGGTGAGCCGAGGACACTTTTTACTCATTCCTAAAGCACACGCAGGGGCGCTTCTTGAGGGGTCACGCGAAGACGCTTGCGCTCTCATGGATGCGGCGCATGAAATGCTTCCGGGCATACTTTCGCGTCTTGGCGCGGGAGGTTTCAACATCTCCATGAATCACGGGGCATGTGCGGGACAAGAGGTTGCTCATACGCATCTTCATGTAATTCCTCGCTACGAAGGTCAAGAAAGAACATTTGCAAAGCATACCACTGACGCGCATGAGCTCGAGCGTCTCCATGAACTTCTTCAGTCATAATCATGTCGTCTATGCGCATACTTGTCACAGGGGCCGCTGGCTTTATTGGAAGTAATTACGTTCACTACGTGTTACGCGAACATCCGGAAGATCACATTCTTGCAGTTGATGTACTTACGTATGCAGGAAATCTTGAAAATCTTGCAGATGTTATTCACGATTCTCGTGTAACCTTTGTAAAAGCTGATATTTGTGATCGTGATCTCATGAAAGAGCTTGTTGCTTCTTGTGATGCGGTTGTGCATTTTGCCGCGGAATCTCACGTCGATCGATCGATTAAAGACATTCGTCCATTTTTAAGAACAAATATCGAGGGAACGCTTTCGCTTCTTGATGCGGCACTTGCGGCAAATGTTCGTTTCCATCACGTTTCTACGGATGAGGTATTTGGAGCTCTTGGACCAAATGATCCTCCGTTTTCAGAACGGTCCCCATATGATCCGAGAAATCCTTATAGTGCAACCAAGGCGGCGTCTGACCACCTTGTTCGCGCATATCAACATACCCACGGACTTCGGGCGACCATATCAAACTGCTCCAATAATTACGGACCTTACCATTTTCCCGAAAAACTCATCCCGCTTTTTTTGAGAAATCTTCTTTCGGGAAAGCAAGTTCCCATTTACGGAGAGGGTGACCAGATTCGTGATTGGATTTATGTTGAAGATCACTGTCGTGGAGTTGATATGGCGCTTCGTTTTGGTGAGGTTGGAAAAACCTATCTTTTTGGAGGAAATTCCGAGATTACCAATCTCGAGCTTACTAAGAAACTTCTTGCGCTTACAGGAAGAGATATGACTGCAATAACGTACGTTGCTGACCGTCCCGGACACGATCGTCGTTACGCGATAGACTTTTCTTTTGCAAAACAGCATCTTGGTTGGGAGCCTCGGGTGAATCTTGACGAAGGTCTTGCGATGACGGTGGCGTGGTTCAATGAGCACGGGGCATGGGTCGAGAGCTGTCTCTCCGGTGCGTACAAAACATTTTACGAAGAGCAGTATCAAGGAAAAGTATAAGCATGTATGAATATTGTCATTTTTGGAGCTTCAGGAAATTTAGGAGGTGAGCTTGTTAAAGCGTATGCACGCAAGGGTGTGACGGTCCATGCACCGACACGTAACATGTGTGACCTTGGAAAGGATGAGAGTATTGAGGCGTACCTTGCTCGTGTATCACCAGAAATCATTATTAATGCCGCCGCATATAATGCGGTTGATGCGGTTGAACAGCCTGCGGGGCTTGATGAGGCTAAAAGACTCAATGAAAATGCTCCTCGAACCATCGCGCGTTGTGCTGAGCGATTGGGTGCAGTATTGGTTCACGTTTCTACGGACTATGTTTTTTCTGGAGGTGATGGCGTGTTTCATGAAGAGAGTATTCCAAATCCCTGCAACGCATATGGTCAGACAAAACTTGCAGGAGAGCTTGCGGTGCGGGAATCTTGTTCAAAGGTTTTTCTTGTAAGAACATCGAAGCTCTTTGGTCGTCAGGGAAGTTCGCTTCAGGCAAAGCTGAGCTTTGTATCCATAATGGCAAAGCTTGCGCTGACAAAGGGTGAGCTTACCGTTGTTGATGGTGAGGTTGGATGCCCTACGTATACCGTCGATCTTGCTACGGCGATTCTTGAGCTTCTCGGTGGAACGTATGCGTATGGCGTGTATCACCTTGTTAACGAAGATGATGGCGTGACGTGGCTTGCATTTGCGCAAGAAATTGTTGCTACACTCGGTCTTTCTCCAAAGATAACTCCGATTGCTCCGGTAGATTTTGTTCGTCCTGCAAAGCGGCCGCTATCAAGCATCCTCCTTAATACAAAAGGGCCAAAACTTCCTTCAAGGAAAGATGCACTTGCTCGTTTTTTGCTTGGTCCCTTTAAGAAGGGGATGGGCATCGAGCAGACTTCAATTCCTGGTCTTTTTGCATTTACACCGCCACGCAATGGTGATGAACGAGGATGGTTTTCTGAGGTGCTCAACGTCGGCATGCTTCGCGATCTTGGACTTGTTAGCTCGTTTGTACAAATTAATGAAGGGCAATCGTTGCAGGGCATTGTTCGGGGGATGCATTTCCAGGCGCCTCCTTTTGCGCAGACTAAAATTGTTGCCTGTACGGCGGGCCGCATTTTTGACGTTGCTGTTGATATCCGCCAAGGATCGCCTACATATGGCGCTTGGTTTGGCGTTGAACTTTCTGCGCAAAATGGAAAAATGCTTTATATTCCTGAGGGTTTTGCGCACGGAATGATGGCGCTTGAAGATGGATCGCGTATTCGTTATCACGTCGCTGGATCTTCCTGGGAGCCATCGGCGGAGAGTGGCCTTCGCTTTGATGATCCTAGTCTTAGCATTGTATGGCCCGAGCTTAATCCTGGAAAGCCTCAGGCGAATGCACGAGATGCTTCCTGGAAGGATTTCTCCGACTTTACAAGTCCATTCTCTTGGACGTAAGCTTTTTCGCATCTATGAAAGGCATTATTCTCGCCGGCGGTTCAGGAACTCGACTGTATCCCATTACCATGGGGGTTATTAAACAGCTTATTCCTGTGTACGATAAGCCCATGATTTACTACCCGCTCTCGACGCTCATGCTTGCGGGAATTCGTGAGATTCTCATCATCTCAACGCCAAAAGACCTTTCTCGCTTTCAGGAGCTTTTTGGAACGGGAGAACAGCTTGGTTGCTCGTTCTCTTATGCGGTTCAAGAAACTCCGCGAGGCCTCGCTGATGCGTATATTGTTGGAGAGTCATTCATTGGTAATGATTCAGTTGGCATGATTCTTGGTGATAACTTGTTTCACGGAGAGTACATGGGTCAGAAGTTGAAAGAGTATCGCTCGATTGTGGGGGCGACGGCATTCGCGGTTCGTGTAAAAGATCCTCAGCGTTATGGCGTCTACGAGTTTGACAATGAGATGAATGTTCTTTCAATTGAAGAAAAGCCTGAAAAACCAAAGAGCAACTACGCAAATGCGGGGTTATATTTTACCGATAATCGTGTTATTGAAATTGCAAAACATGTTACACCAAGTTCTCGAGGTGAAATTGAAATCGTGAGTGTTCTTGACGCGTATCGTAAAGATCACGCATTGAAGGTTTCCCTTCTTGGCCGAGGAACAGCGTGGCTTGATACAGGAACCTGTGACGCTATGCACGATGCGGCAAATTTCGTTCGTGTTATTCAGGAGAGAACCGGTCTTAAAGTTGGTTGTATTGAGGAAGTTGCTTGGCGCGAAGGATTTATCTCCGACGATCAGCTCGCTCGTCTTGCGCAACCTTTGCGTAAAAGTGGGTACGGAGATTACCTCCTTGGACTTCTTGAGGCCTAGCGCCTACCACCAGATAATTGCAGAGAGTATAGCGCGGTAGGCGGAAAAAAGAGGGTTCGCAAGGTAGCGAACACTTGGTCGAGATGCCTCGCGCTCTTGAAAGAGAATCTTTCCCGTTGTGACGCTTGTGATAAGTTCTCGATCACTGCGCGTTCTCGTAGCTTGTACGTGAACTCGCTTGGTAAGCCAGGTTTGCCACATGGAAGGAGAAAACCATGCTTGATAGGCTTGGATTTTTTGCAATAGCCAACCTCCCCTCCATGCAAAAAAGAGCATAACGAACTCAATAGAGAGAAGTCCCGGAAGAAGAAGTATGAGTGTTGGGAGTTTGTACGTTAGGAGGAGTACCGCGTAGCGATTTCGCTCCATGTACATGAATTTTGAGATGCTTCGAGAGAATTCATACTTATGACCAATTTGCGAGGATGGCACGCAGACAATGCGATATCCAAGCATGAAGAGACGCAATGAGTATTCAAGATCTTCGTGGTACATCCAAAAATCCTCATCCCAGTAGCCGTGCTTTTGCAGAAGATCTGCGCGAAGAAGTACGCCTGCTCCGCTGGCGTAGTGAATGGTGTAGGGGTGATGATGTGTTGCTAGAAACTTCTCTGTAGATTTTTGATAGTCGTTGCAGTAGCCAAATCCAAGAAAGTGATAAGCATTTCCGGAAGAATTGATGAGATCCTTTTTTGGATAGAGGGTGATGAATGATTGCGCGCATCCGATAGAGCGATCTTGCTCGAGTGCCTCTACAAGAGGTTCGAGAAAGCCTGGCTCGGGAAGCGCGTCATTGTTGAGAAGGTAGATATACTCGTATCCTTCGCTAATAGCTTGGGCTATTCCTGCATTATTTCCTCCGGAGAAACCAAGATTTTTTTCTTGAGGGAGAAGTACGATGCGAGGGAGCGTTTTTCCTTCCTTTGGAAGAAGTTCGTGGCTTAGAGCAGTTATGGAATGCCCGTGGGTTGGGTGGGGATTGTCTACCACGAAAAAAGCCCAACGATCTTTTGGATAGGTAACATTTTCTAGTGCGGGAATGAGGTCTTCAAGATACGGCTCGCAGTGAAATGAAAGATAAATAACGGCAATTTTTGGAAGTGGTGATGTGTGCATAGAGTCTAGAGAGTAATAGGAAGATAGCTCCAAGTTGATGATGTGGTTGTAAAGAGGAATGCCCCGTCACCTTCTTTGGTGAAGTATACCTTTGTTTCTGGAGAGATTGTCGCAAGAAGTGTTTGCATCCTTCCGCTTTCTGTTTCTGTAAGATCAATGCCGGTAAGTGCATGCTCTCCTGCAAGAAGAAGGCTGAGTCCTCGATGGGCAAATTGTAGACTGGTAATAGGGTCACTCTGGCGGGTAAGAAGAATATCCTCTCTTGCTTCAAGTGAGACGGCGTGAACGTCGTATCCGTCAGTCCATGCAAAGAGTTCTTCCTCGGATGAGTATGTCCATGCGGTAACGGTTGTGGTGATGTGGTGAAGCGATGGTGTTGGAGCGAGTGTTGCAAGGTATAACGTAGCGTCTTTGGTGTTGAGAATGAAAGCTCCGTTCTCTTTTGCAACGAGAACGCTGTAAGATCCTTTTGGAATCATGCCAAGGCTAAGCACTTTTCCCGTGAGTGTTGTTGCGGTAAGAGTATCATAAGCGTCATCCTCTTCGATGAATGAAAATGAAGGCGCGAGCGGTGATAGGTATGTTGAAGTATTTTGAAGTTTTGGAGTTTCTTCGAGTGGCGTTGGAGAAGTAGCAAGAAAGAGTGGTGCGGTGACGTAAGTTGTCGATCCTTCGCCAAGAAAGAGCGTGCGCTCCCAAGGGTGAAATCCCTCCTTTTCAAAGCGCACTTGGTAGCTACCCGAGGGAAGTCGTTGTATGACCTCCGGTGTTACTGAAGGTAAAAGTGTTCCAGAGAGAAAGATTGAGGCTTTTTTGGGAACCGTTGCGAGAGATATGGTGCTCGTTTTTGTAACGCTACTTGTTCGTGTATTAATGCGATATCCCGCAGTGTAAAGGACTGCGGCTGGTGCTCCAAAAAGAAAAATGCCAAGAAATACGATAAAAAGTGCATTGCGAAAAGCGCGAGAAAGCACGGTGTGCGACATATTTTCCCTAAGTATAGCCATATTTCTGTAAAAAAGGAAGTCGTGATACACTTCTGTATATGACTTCTTCTGCGGCCTCGTGGCGGGCTCTTTGGCCGCCACTGCGAGTTTTTTTGGGTATAAGTCTTATTTTTGGGTGTTTTTTTAGTGGATACATGTTTGGATTGCGAGGAAATTCGGGAATTTCTGAGGGTATTTTAGGAAACTCGCGAACCATCCCTCGTTCGCTTGTGGATGATGTTGATTTTCAGCAATTTTGGGATGTTTGGAGTCGTATTCGCGAAGGGTACGTTGATCAACCTGTAGATAATGCCCAACTCTTTGAGGGTGCGTTGCAGGGATTGGTCTCTGGTCTACATGACCCATATTCAGTCTTTTTTACCAAAGAAATGGCTGAAGATTTTGAGGAGGAGATTTCCGGATCCTTCTTTGGTATAGGCGCAGAACTGGGAACTGATGCCGAGGGAAATCTTGTTGTTGTTGCTCCTATTGCTGACACTCCTGCTGAACGAGCGGGGATTTTAGCTGGGGACTATATCCTTGCTATTGATGGTGAGGATGCGACACAGTTTGATGTTGATACCGCGGTGAGTCGCATTCGCGGAGAGAAGGGCGTCGCCGTTGTGCTCACGATTCTGCACAAGGAGGCTTCCGAGCCCGAGGATATTACGATTATTCGCGATGAAATTCACATTAAGAGTGTTGATTATCGCGTTATTGATGGGGGGATTGGTGTGATCACGGTAAATATTTTTGGCGATGAAACTGAGGATGAATTTGCCGAGGCGGCTGATGCCCTGACAAAAGAGCATGTTTCAGGTATTATTGTTGATGTGAGAAATAATCCCGGAGGTCTTCTTCGTGCGGCGCTAACTTTGGCGGGATATTGGACAGGTGATGCGGTTGTTGTCCAAGAGGAGGTTCGAGGTGAGAAGACTCCTCTCGCGGGACGTGGTGATGCTCGATTCTCTCAAATTCCCACAGTTATCCTTGTGAATGAAGGCAGTGCGTCTGCATCTGAGATTTTTGCGGGAGCTTTGCAAGAATATGGCCTTGCTCATATTGTTGGAGAGCAAACCTTTGGAAAGGGAAGTGTTCAAGAATATCAGGATTTTCCCGATGGCAGTGCATTAAAGATTACCGTTGCACGCTGGCTTACTCCACAGGGAACGTCATTTGATAAACTGGGGGTAACTCCCAACGAGGTCGTTTCTCGTACTCTTGATGATTTTCATGAACAACGCGATCCACAATTCGACGCGGCGCTCCGTTTCCTCTCGACGAAATGAGGGGGAAGCTGAGCGACATAAATACGAAGTCTCCGCGGGAGGTCTTGTTTATCGTAAGACAAAAAGCGGATTGCAGTTTGCGATGGTTATTGATTCTTACGGAAAATGGGCCTTTCCCAAGGGGCACGTTCGTCCCGGGGAGCGATATCGTCAAACTGCAGTTCGAGAGATTCGTGAGGAAATGGGGCTAACTAATTTGCGCTATATTGCCAAGCTTGATCATATTGATATTTGGTTCCGCGATCGGTTTGTGCACAAGGGACTTCTCATTCATAAATACATTTACTACTTTCTTTTCGAGGCCCCTCCTGATGCGGCTGTACGCCAGCCACAACCTCAGGCGCAAGGTGAGACAATTCGAGGCGTTGCATGGGTTCCTGCGCATGAACTTCTTGCTCGGTCGAGTTATCGTGATATGGTTGGTATAATAAAGAAAGCTTTACGTCTATGTGGGTTACCCTTACAACGAATATCAGTTCCCTTGGTCCAGAAGGCGCGACCGTTGAAGTCCCCGAAGGATACGCGGTAAATTTTCTTTTTCCCCAACACCTCGCCTTTCGGTCCTTGCGACAAGCGGCTCCCGTGGAGGAGGCCCCTCAAAAACATCGGCAGTCTGCTGATGAACGCAAAGATGAGGCGCTTGCCGCGGAGGTTGATGGTGTTGAAGTTGTACTTGCAGGGAAGATAAAAAATGGCGTTTTTGCTAAGCCATTTTCTCCTAAAGAATTGCGATCTGAACTCAAGGCATTGGGATACGCAGTTCCCCTTGAGGCGCTTCATATTTCCACCATTACTGAACCGGGAACATACGAAGTTCCTGTGGTATTTTCCACGGGATACGATGCGATGATTACGGTTATTGCTGAGCCACTCTCGTCGTAATATATGGCGCATATTTCTTTTGCGGCAATGCCACTTCGTCGTACAACGGTTGAGGCCGCTGTACGAGGTATGCGTCCTGATTTTTTTGAAAAAGTTGCAAAAGCAGAGCGTATTCTTATCAAGCCAGATGTTGGTCACTTTGAGCTTCAACTTGCCGCAACGCATATTGATGCACTTCGTGGACTTCTTGATGTATTACGATCAAAAACTCAAGTTCCTATTGTCATTGCCGATGCTGGTCATTATGGAACGCTTCAAGGATTTCGACATTTCGGGTTTTCTCAACTGCTCCAAGAATATCCAAAGCTTGAACTTCACGATCTTCAGGTTGAGCCAACGCGAGAACAGCGTGTTTCAGGACTTCGTGCAGACCTGACACTGCAACGCGCCAAGGATGCTGTTGAGGCACCCCTTAAAATTAGCCTTGCGACACTTAAAACGCATCGCGTGTATGGTGCGTGTTTGGGGATTCCTTCGTGGGTTGAGGGTACCTGGATCGTTCCTCCACGTAATACCGTACGAGGAACGGTATACTCTCGATCTTCGTGGCTTGAAGCTGAGGGTAATGCGGGCGCTCACCATCTTCTTGCTGAGCTCTATGCCGAACATCCTTGTGATGCAGTAATCATTGATGGATTTCTTGGCATGGAAGGTGACGGGCCCGTTGATGGAACGCCCGTGCACCGCGGTCTTGCTCTTGCAAGCGATGACCCTCTTGCCGCTGATGCTGTTGCGGCAATGCTTATGGGAATTGATCCCGAATCGCTAACGTATCTCTCGCTTCTTGCGAAGAAGGGATTGGGAGAAATTCGCCCACTTTTCCTTGAAGGCGTACCGCTTCAGACGCTCCATGAGCACGTTCATGCATTTTCACTTCCTTACGAACAGCGTCATCTTCGTTCTTCATAACATCTTATGACAACACCATTTTTTCCGGGAAGATTCCAGCCATTTCATCGAGGGCACCTCCTTGTTCTTCAGGGTATGGTAAAGACGATGGGGAGTCCTATTATTGTATTGTGTGATCCTCTACGTCCTAATACGTGTGATGAAGATCTCTTTACCCTTGAAGAGCGAAGAGAGATTCTCACGGAGGTTCTTTTGCACGAAGGCATTGTCGATGCAACAATTGTCACTTGTAAAGATGCTCATGACGATGCTGATTGGGTAACATTTTTACTTGATGCGGGTGAAAAGGGAAGGGATATTGTAGTTTGGTCTGGATCTTCGCTCGTCCGAGAGCTTTGTGGCCGTGTTGGAATTGCTACAAAAACTATCGTTCCCGTTCCGGGAATTCAACCCGAAGCATTGCGAGAGTCTCTTCGTTTAGGTACTGCATTGTGGAAGAAAGATGTTCCGGAATTTCTTCATGAAATCTTTGAGCGAATACTTCGCACGAAAGGCAGTGACTACGGTGTGCAAAGATAGATATGCATCTTGTTCTTGTTCCTACGTACAACGAGCGCGCAAATATTCATGCACTTCTTGAGGCGATTCTCTCGCATGCAGAAGTGCATGTTCTTGTTATTGATGATGCGTCACCTGATGGCACGGGATCGTGTGTTCGGAATCATGAGCAATTTGGTCAAAGAGTTTTCCTTCTTGCTCGAGAGGGTAAGCAGGGATTGGGGGCGGCATATCGTGCGGGATTTTCTTGGGGGCTTTCTCGACCGTACGAAACGCTCCTGCAAATGGATGCGGATTTTTCGCATGATCCAAAGGATATCGCAAGGCTCATAGAAGAATATCGCAAGCAGTCTGCGGACGTGGTAATTGGATCTCGTAAAGTTGCTGGTGGAAGTATTGAGGGGTGGAATGCGTGGAGAATGTTTTGTAGTACAGGAGCCATGGTTGCCTCTCGGATGATTTTAGGACTCCAAGCACGAGATGTTACGGCGGGTTTTCGTTTATGGCGTGCGGATTTTTTACGAACACTCGAAGTTGATGCTTTGCGAAGTAACGGATATGCATTTCAAGAAGAGCTCCTTCTTCGTGCGCAAGAGCGCGGGGGAGTTTGTTGTGAGATACCTGTTATTTTTCGTGATCGAAAAGAGGGGGTTTCAAAGCTTGGAGGAAAAGATATTCGTGAATTTTTTCTTACACTTTTACGTCTAGTTCCTCGAAAAAGAGTACTTGGTGCAGTGTTGTTTCTTGCGCTTTTCGCGTTTCAGTATTGGCAACTTACGTCGTTTAATCCGTATTGGGGATATGACGGGGGAGCTCATGTGGATATTCTTGAAACGCTTTTGCGTGAAGGAAGATTTCCCTCATTGTCCGAAAATTATCTTGCTTGGCATGAGCCGGGATACTATCTGCTTCTTGCGGGTCTTGGATGGATAGGGGTGCCATTTTTTATAAGCCATGCACTTATCGTGCTTGGTATTGATGTGGTTATTTTTCGTATAGCAAGAAAACTTGGGATGGGCACGCTTTCTTCTGTGGTTGCACTTTTGAGCGTTGTACTTCTGCCGCCCTTTCTTGAGGTGAGCATGTTTTATACCAATGAAGCTTTGAATTACCTTTTTCTTTTGTTGATTTTTGCGTCAGGAATTGATCTTTGGCGTGGTGCCTGGTCGTGGCGTCATGCGTGGCTATTGGTACTCTGGACGATGCTTGGTGGTGTGACAAAAATTACCGCGCTTGTTGCGTACGGTGTGGTAAGTATCGCGCTTCTTCTTAAGGGTTATCAAGAAAAAAGTAAACACTACGTTCTCTTGGTTTTTTTGGGATTTTTTCTTGCGTTTCTTGCGTATCTTCCGTGGCTCATGATTCGAAGTCAGCACCTTTCGGAGTTCTCTATTAATAATTACGACATGCTTCCTGCACGAACGCTGGTTCTTGATGAGCGTGTGCGTTTCATGACTGCTTTTGATTTTGATATTTTTACCTTTCCTTTTTGGTATTCCGGGGGGAGGGGTTTTTGGAGCATGATATATGCTGACGCGGTAAGTGATTATTACGGGCTTTTTGAACATCAGGATGTAAAACTCAAGCTGGCCGACGAAGACCGCGTTATGACGACGCATAGTGGAACGTATGTAAGTGCATATCGTGTTCCTTTTGCTCGTGCGGCAATATATTTGGGAATTATTCCCATTGGAGGCGTGTTGCTTGGAGGATTTCTTTCTGCACGAGAGACCTTATGGTGGTTCCTGCGAAGAAAGTCGGATTATTCCATGGGTGTTGTGGTATTTGGTGGAGCTTTCGCCTTTCTTCTTGCGCTTATGTACTACGCATATCGATACCCGTACTACGACCAGGGTGTTGTGAAATCTATTTTTATTGGTCCGGGAATTGCGCTCGCACTCTTGTATGGTCATGCGGAGATCTTTAAGAGATCTTTCTTTGCGTGGTGTGTATATGTCGCCCTTTGGGTATGCTATGGTTTTGTTATAGTCAACCTCTTCTTTATTCCCTAGTGTTATGGGTGAAAAGTTTGATCGACAACCAGAGGGTGGTGAGTTTGTTCCTTTGGAAATGTACGAGATTTCAGGGCATAAAAAATTGCTCGAAGAACATATCGATCGCTATTGCAGGGCGCGTAGTCGTGTACAACCAAAAATCGATGAGCTTCATGCTGAGGTTGTAAAAATTCGAAACCTCAAAGAGGATTCTGCTATTGTTGAAGTCCTCTCCCGAGCTTTTGAGAGCAATTCGGTTGATGTTCGTTTTGCGGCGCTTCAGAGATTGAAGGAATTATCAAGGGAGCATATCGAAGAATTATTCCTATGCGGGCGCAAGAGTTCAAATGCTCATGTTCGTCGAGAGATTCTTCTTCATCTTCGCGATGTTTCAGAGTCTACTGCCATGGCACATGCTCGAGAAATTATCCTCCATGGTGATACTCAGGATGTCCAAGCTCTTTTTTCGAGGTTGAAAGATTTTCCGATGTTGCTCGTGCTGGGAATTTTACGTGAGGTATTTGAAAAAGATTCGCAGAAAATTACAATTTTCGCGGCTTACCATGTTTGGGAAATGCTAAAAAATACCAAATCACCAAAACTTTCTTCAGGGGAACGTGAAATGCTTCGTGAGAAATTTGGCCAGATGCTTCTTAAGGCTGAGATTTCTCGGGAACTTCTTCCGCTGGCGTATCGCTCGCTAGGACTTTTATCTCAAAAAGATCTCCTGACGTTTTTAATTACACATGCCCAATATAGTCCAAAACCCCAAGAATATTCGGATATCAACAGTGTTACAAATGCGGTAATGATGCTCTCAAGAGAGGATAGAATGAAGTTTCTTGAAGAGGTTGTCTTGTACATTTCTTATGATGTTCTCTTGGGAATTTTACTTGAAGATGAGGAGACTCTCAGTGATAATCTTCGAAAAAAGATCTCTTCGCGTGTAGAAAAAGATCTTGAATTCGGAGTCTATCGTGCAGGGAATATGCTCATGTTTTTGGAGGAACATGAAGCGCATTCTTTTGCGTATAGGATTATCGAGAGGGTTCTTTTGATGTACAGAAAAGGTGATTATATTTCGTGTGCGCATTTCTTTGAAGAGTCCGCGGACGTTATATTGAGAATTGGAGATCGTTCTGGACGACGCATGCTTTTAGAGATGGAAAAAACCATCATGAGTTGCCCGGATGAAGAATTAAAAAGAGGTTATTTTTCTCACGTTCACCACGCGGGCGAAGCTCATGCTATGAGAATTCTTAGACGGGGTCTCTCTGATGCATCCGTGCATGTTCGACGAGTGGTGTATGCACAAGTGAAGCATCTTCCCGAGGAGTTGCAAGCTTCATTTCTCAAAGAAGCTCTTGCGCTACATAAAGAGGAGGTTATTGAAGCTAAACTTTACCAACAATCTACAAAACTTCGGGAGGGATTTTCTCGGATGCCCTTTGCGAAAACTGGTTCTGAGACAGTGCTTCTCGGGGGAGCTCTTCATAGAAAGATCATTCTACGAAAGATTTCACTTGGTGCATTTTCTGCTTGGAAGAATGTGTATGAAGATGCTGCTTTTTGGAAGGGAATTGGTTTTTCTTATGTTCCCATTGAGCCTATAGTTTCTTATACGTTTGATGGTCATCACGTCTGCGTAGCAAGCGGTGTGCTCGACATGAATCTCTGGTCGTGGATGTCTACAACGTCTCTTTTTAGAAAAGATCTTGAACATATGCTTGGGCGAATTGAAGCTGGACTGTCCTTCAAGGGCATTTCTCACGGACATACACACTTGCAGAATTTTTGTTTGCGTTTCTTTAGAAAAGAAGATGGAGAAATTGATGTGACCCGCTGTCCACGTCTTTATCTTATTGACTTTGATCAGGCGATTGATGTGGAGCGTTTCTTGAAAAAATAATCCACTCAAGATCTTCATGGGAAATATTCCAAGTGGTTTCAGGAAGGAGTGTAGGAGAGAATCGAAGTTCCTTTGATGTGGTTCCTTGAGGCCACGCATCTTCTTCGTAAAAGAAAGGATAGAAAAGATTCCCTTGCTCATCGTATCCTTTGTAAAAAAGAATTGCGGAAATACCAAGTTCATCGCAGGTCTTTGCAAACGCCTCGGGAGAAGTAAGCTCGCTTGCCCTACGAAGGGCTTCAAAGCGTGTTTTCCAGTGTGCAGATGGGTGACTAAAATGCGGATTCCATGCAAGATAAAGATCAAGAGAAATAACACCGGAAAGATCTTGCAGTCCACTTGTTAGCCAGCGTCGTTGCGCGTAGTCGGGAACAAAAGTTCGAATATTTTCTGCGAGATACGTACTTGTTTGGGGTTGTTGATTCTTGACGAGTTGACTTTGAATTTTTGGGTCATCAAGAAAAAGTCCATTTGGAAGTAGGGGAAAGAGTGCGAGTGCTGCCACTATGCCGAATCGACGTTTGGAGAGATGTTGCTGTTGAGTTTCCCACAGATCGAGTATGAAGGCGCTTGCTGGAAGAAGAAGGGCGCATCCTCCAAGAAAAAGAAATGGCTTACTGAGCATGACAGACATTCCTCCTTGGGCGAGAGTCAAAAGTTGAAGCACGTGCCAGCAGAGTATGCTTGCAAGAAGTGCTCCACATGCAAGGTGGTAAGGTGTAAGGTCTTTTTTGAAGAAATAAGAAAGCCCAAGAAGTGCGGTGACGCCAAGGAGCGATACATGCGTCCATGGAAGTGCGAGATGAATATCGGTGGGAAAAAAATAGGTTGCTTGAAAATTTTCCTGTCCAAAACGCAAAAGTGCCGTGAGGTAGGGTGCTAGGAAGGGAAGTGATATGAGGGTGACGATACTTCCTACGCCAGCAAACATGGGGAATGAAGTTCGAAGCTTGTCTTTATGGTAAATCATGAGCATGATCATGGCAGGAATCATGAGTGCAAACCAGAAATAGTACAGGAGAAAAATGACGCCGCCAAGAATTCCATGACGTACACAAAGCATGCGTGAAGGTTGCTGAATGAGTCTTACAAATCCTACAAGCCAAAGGGCGCTTAATATCGCGGCGAGTGCCTCGTAGGGTTTTACAAAAAGTGCTTCAGTTGGAAAAAAGAGGAGAAGTCCTGCGGAGCTTATGAGAGCAATCTGTTCGTCGCGCTTCGTTCCGCCAAGGTATCTTGCAGTATATACGGAAAGTGTTGGAAGTAGCGTGTAGGTAGCAATAATTCCAAGTATTCCCGAGGTTATCCCTGTCATCGAAAAAAGCTTTCCTATGCTTCCGAATATCCAAAAATAAAGAGGTGGATAAAATGGTGGAAGATGGTGATAGAAGAAGTCGCTCAACCAGTGTCCCTCAATGACGTGCTGAAAAAAGGCGATTTGAAAGGTTTCGTCTCCTTGATTGCCCCAAAGAAGGGTATTTCCGGGAAGGAGAATACTTGCCGCACCCAAGGACCAAGCAACCCCCAGGATGATCATCCACGTGGTATGTCTAGGTGCTCGAGATGCAATAAATAGCGAGCACGCAAGGCAGGCGAAGAGTATGCAACGCGACGTGCTAAGAAGTACGAGAAGATCGGGGGTGAGCATAGGTGTTCGCTTTTTGTTTGGTTATGTGCTACACTTTCTTTAAAGAAGAGTATAGCTTCTTTTTGCGCACAATGTCTCGTTATGAGAAGTGCCCTTCTCACGAAGACCTCATACTATCCTAAGAAGAGCAATTCTTGGGAGATTTTTTCATGATATGGAGCAATCCGAGCAGTTTCATCTTCACGCGGCATATGAACCCGCAGGTGATCAGCCAAGGGCTATCGCTGGGCTTGTTGAAGGTCTTCGTGCTCAAGAGCGTTTTCAGACGCTTCTTGGTGTTACGGGTTCGGGAAAAACGTTTACCATGGCAAACGTCATTGCTGAAGTTCAGCGTCCAACGCTGGTTATTGCGCACAACAAAACTCTCGCCGCGCAGTTATGCAATGAATTTCGAGAATTTTTCCCCAATAATGCCGTAGAATACTTTGTCTCTTATTACGATTATTACCAACCAGAGGCGTACATGCCGCGTACGGATACCTACATCGAAAAGGAATCCACAATCAACGAGGAAATTGACCGTTTGCGCCATGCTGCAACACAGGCACTTCTTTCGCGAAGAGATGTGATTATTGTAGCTTCGGTTTCCTGTCTTTACTCGCTTGGATCTCCCGAGGCGTATCAACGCGAGGTCATACACCTTAAACTCAACGATCATCAGCTTCGCGAGCAAATTCTGCACCGCTTAATTGAGCTTCATTTTGAGCGTACAAATGTTGATGTATATCGTGGGCAGTTTCGTTTGCGTGGCGATGTTCTTGAGTTCATGCCGGCAAATGAAGAGGTTATTTATCGTGTAGTCTTCGGAAGAGATGGCGCTGAAGAGATATTTCAGCTTGATCCGGTCACAAAGAGTGTGCGCAAGCATCTTCAAGATGTTTGGATTTTCCCTGCAAAACACTTTATGTCTTCAAGCGATGAGCGCGAAAGGGCGTTGCGAAGCATTGAAGCTGAGCTGGCTATGCGTCTTGAGGAGCTCGAGCGCGAGGGAAATATTTTAGCGTATGAGCGATTGCAACGTCGTACGAAGTACGATCTTGAAATGATGAGAAATATCGGTTTTTGTTCTGGTATTGAAAACTATTCTCGGCACTTCGATGGACGTGCTCCCGGTGAGCCGGCGTATACACTTTTGTCGTACTTTCCAAAAGATTTCCTTACGATTATCGATGAGAGTCATGTAACAATTCCACAAATTGGTGGAATGTACGCGGGAGATCAGGCGCGCAAACAGACGTTAATTGATCACGGATTCCGTCTTCCCTCAGCTAAAGACAATCGTCCACTCATGTTTGATGAATTTATGGCAACCGTTGGACAGACGGTCTTTGTTTCTGCGACCCCTGGTGTCTTTGAGAAAACGTCTTCCCATCGCATTGTTGAGCAAATTATTCGCCCAACAGGACTCATCGATCCTGAAACGCTCGTTCTTCCGGTAACGGCAACGCCTGACGGTCCAGATGGAAAGCCTTTTGAAGGACAAGTGCCTGATATTATTGCTCGCGTGAAAGAGCGCGTTGCCTCTGGTGAGCGTGCGCTTATTACTACGCTTACCAAGAAAATGTCTGAAGATCTTGCGGATTATCTCAAGCAAGAGGGTATGAAGGTTGCATATCTTCACTCTGATGTTGAAACGCTCGACCGCATTGCTATTCTCACCGACCTTCGTAAGGGTGTGTACGATGTTGTGGTTGGTGTGAACCTTTTGCGTGAAGGTCTTGATCTTCCCGAAGTTTCCCTAATTGGAATTCTTGATGCCGACAAGGAGGGATTTCTTCGTTCGGAAACTTCGCTCATTCAGACAATTGGCCGCGCGGCTCGACATGTACGTGGACTCGTTGTGCTCTATGCCGATGTCATGACGGGATCGCTCGATCGTGCGCTTGCAGAAACGTCTCGTCGTCGTGAAATTCAAATGTGCTATAACGCAGAACATGGCATTACCCCGCAGTCAGTAAAGAAAAATATTTCCGACATTCGCGCTATGTTGGGAGAAAGTCCAGAATCTCGCGATGAAGAGGTTAAAAAAGTGCTTACCATTGAGCTCACCGCGTCGCCAAAAGAATTAGCTGAAGTCATTAAAGAGAAAAAAGAGGAAATGCAAAAGGCGGTTGACTTACTGCTCTTTGAAACTGCGGCAATACTCAGAGATGAAATAAAAGTTCTTGAAGTTGAACTTGCGGCGAAGAAGCTCGTGAAGACGGATAAGGTGAAGAAGAAAAAGAAATAGCTTTATGTCACATGTATTTCCCACGGAAACTCATTTGCGCACCTGGAATCCTGAGGGTGATGCTTTTGGCCGTCAAGAGCTTGCGAAGAAAGTTGTAGAAAATATTCTTACTAAAATGGAGACACCGAATGTTCTTGGTATTTATGGTGATTGGGGAATGGGAAAGACGACGTTTTTACATTACTTACAAATGGTGATTACGGGAAAGCGGAAAAATGATAAGGACGAAGAGCTTGATATAGATGATGGAGAATTAAAAAATTTTCGCGCTTCTTTGAAAAGAGAAGATTCTGAAAGAGGTGATTTGGATAAAATTGCTATTGTTCATTTCGAACCTTGGAAGTATGAGTATGCAAGGGATGCGGATCTCCTTTTTGCTCTGTTGGATTGCATAAACGAAAAATTAGATGTTAAGAATGAGTCTTGGAAGGATGTAGGATCAGCTGTTGTTGATATTTCTCGCGATGTCTTAAAAGAGATTGCCTATTCTTTTTTTAGAAATAAAATCGGCGTAGACTTTGCAGAAGTTTTTCAAAAGTTAGGTATGGGCATTGATAAGGCTCGAATAGAAAAATTTGGAGAATTTCTTCCTGAGTATGAAGCGTGGTTTTCTCATTTCGATAACCTCCAAAAGCTTTTTGGAACATTTATTAATACAGGATTAGCAAAACAACAAAAAGAGAGAATAATTATTTTTATTGACGATCTTGATCGTTGTCTTCCGGAGAATACGATTAAACTTCTTGAGGCGATTAAAAATTTTCTTTTTCAAGACAAGGTTATTTTTGTGCTAGCAATAGACCAGTGTATTGTTTCTGAGATGATACAGAAAAAATACGGCTTATCCAGCGGATATGGTTTGAATTATCTAGAAAAGATTGTAAGTATTTATGTTCCCTTGTCTCGTCCGAGTTTAGCTCAAGTTATTCATGATGTCTTTTTGACCTGCGGCTTTGGGTCGATTAATCCCGAGGTAGAAGCTCATATTGTTTCTTTTATTGAGTCTCATTTGCCTGAGCCCAGACGGGCTAAAATGATGACACGACAGGTATTGCTTAACAGCATAATTAAACTTCATGATTTAAGTGACTTTACTGATATTCAATATGCTTTTTTGGCTGAATATTTAGTTCGTACGTGGCCAGCTATTTTTCGAGGAAGCACACAGGAAGTTTTGGATATTCTTGAAACATTTCATCAATCTACAAAGAAAAAGAATAATGGTCATTTGTCCGAAGCTTCCGACGTCATGCGGGGTAATACGCTCGTACCGCTTGAAGAGCGTCAAGCTATCAGCAACGTTCTCTCGTGGCAAACTCTCGACCTTAACAGAGATCCTGCAAACAATAAAGCTAGCCTTGATCGTAATCGCATCATTCACATATTGACCTTGTTTGGTTATATAAAATAATATGCACAACGAAATTATTATCAAGGGCGCCCGAGAGCACAATCTCAAAAATATTTCACTTTCGATTCCACGAAATAAACTTGTATGTTTTACAGGTTTATCAGGATCGGGAAAGTCTTCACTTGCATTCGATACGATATTTGCCGAAGGTCAGCGTCGTTATGTGGAATCGTTGTCGGCCTATGCTCGGCAGTTTTTGGGTAATATGCAAAAGCCGGATGTTGATGAAATTGAAGGACTTTCCCCTGCAATCTCTATCGATCAAAAGGCACATGGAAGAAACCCCCGATCGACAATTGCGACCATTACCGAAATTTACGACTATCTTCGCGTGCTCTATGCGCGTATTGGAAAGCCGCACTGTCCTACTTGCAATAAGCCGATTGAACGTCTTTCGCTTGATGAAATGGTGGATGTTGTTTTGCGCGGACTTTCCCAGGAATCTTCTCAAAAAAAGAAAAAAACATCACCAGAAGATCGTGAGATTACGATTCTTGCTCCCGTGGTTCGTGGAAGAAAAGGAGAGTACTATCAACTCCTTTACGATTTGTATAACGGAGGATATGCAAAGGTTCGTATTGATGGTGTCATGCATCGCCTCAGTGAAAAAATTGAACTATCTCGCTACAAACAGCACACCATTGAGGTAGTTATTGATACTATTCCCGAAGTTCTTCTTTCAACAAAAGATGGTCGTCAGCGTCTTGCCGATGCACTTGAACAGGCTATCGCCAAGGGAGATGGCGTTGCTCAGGTTGTGTCAGCTGTAGAAGATCGCACGCTATCCTCAAAGTTTAGTTGTCCCGATGATGGGTTTTCTTTCCCGGAAATTGAACCCCGTCTTTTTTCGTTTAATAGCCCATATGGAGCATGTGTCGCATGTTCTGGACTTGGTACGGTCGATCTTTTTTCTGATGCACTGTGTGAAACGTGTCACGGCGATCGTCTTCGTAAGGAAGCGCTTTATGTTCGCATTCAAGAAAAATCCATCGTTGATATTGTAAGAATGTCGGTTGATGATGCGGTGAAGTTTTTTCTCACACTAGAACTCTCACCTCGTGACATGGAAATCGCCGCGACGATTTTTAAGGAAATTGAGAATCGATTAGGATTCATGCTCGATGTCGGTCTTCATTATCTTACGCTTAATCGCACCGCGGGAACGCTCTCGGGAGGTGAAGCTCAGCGTATTCGTTTGGCGTCGCAGATCGGTTCGCATCTTGTTGGTGCGATGTATGTGCTTGATGAGCCAACCATCGGCCTTCACCAGCGCGATAACGAACGACTCATTAAAACGCTTGAAGATCTTCGTGATTTAGGAAATACCGTACTCGTCGTTGAGCATGATGAAGATACCATTCGTCGATCAGACTACATGGTAGAAATTGGCCCGGGCGCAGGTGTTCACGGTGGTCACGTTGTTGCCGCGGGAACTACGCCTGAAGTTTTTGCGAACAAGCATTCTCGAACCGGAGCCTATCTTCGGGGCGATGCCGAAATTGAAGTTCCAAAAGAGCGTCGCCATCGTGACGCTGGGGCTATTAAAGTTCGTGGTGCGGTGGGGAATAATCTTAAAAATGTTGATGTTGATTTTCCGTTGAAGAAATTTGTTTGTGTTACGGGGGTTTCGGGAAGTGGAAAGTCGACGCTTGCACACGACACGATGTACGTTGCGGTTGCAAAGAAACTTTACGGTGGATCCGATCAACCTTCCCCACATAAAGCAATTCTTGGTATCGAATATATCGATAAAGCAATTCTTATTGACCAGTCTCCCATCGGAAGAACGCCTCGATCAAATCCTGCGACATATACAGGAGCATGGGGACCTATTCGTGATCTTTTCACGCAGACGGAAGAGGCTCGTGTTCGTGGTTATAAGCCGGGTCGTTTTAGTTTTAACGTCGCAGGAGGTCGTTGCGAACATTGTGAAGGTCATGGTGTTATTGCGATCGAGATGCACTTTTTGCCAACGGTGTACGTAACCTGTGAAGTTTGCAAAGGGAAGCGCTTTAACCGAGAGACGCTTGAAGTGACATTCAAGGAAAAGAATATCTCTCAAGTTCTCGATATGACGATTGAGGAAGCGGCGGAATTTTTTGAGGATATTCCTGATATCGCCGCAAAGCTTCGTGCATTGTGCGAGGTTGGTCTTGCATATATTACGCTTGGACAAAGCGCCACGACACTTTCAGGAGGAGAGGCTCAACGTGTAAAACTTGCCGCAGAGCTTTCCAAGCGACAGACTGGAAGAACACTCTATCTGCTTGATGAGCCTACAACGGGACTTCACTTTGATGATGTAAAGAAGCTTCTTGAGGTTCTTCACCGGCTTGTTGATAAGGGAAATTCCATGGTTGTCATTGAACATAACCTTGATGTCATCAAGACTGCTGATTGGATTATTGACATGGGTCCGGAGGGGGGATCCGGGGGAGGCACGCTTGTTGTAGCGGGAACTCCTGAAGATGTTGCCCGTCATGCGAAGAGTTATACCGGGCAGTATCTTAAGAGGTATTTGCGCTAGAGTTTTGAGGGCGAAACGTGTGTAATTTTGACTGTTTTTGAAAAAAATGCTAAAATAAAGCGTTACTTCATACATGGTGTATGGGGTAACGTGCTCTCTCAAAAAGAAAGAAGGAAAAGCCATGAAATTTCCCAAGGCAAAAATTGCCCTTTCGCCCGAAGCTTTAAAGCTTCTGGCGGAACTCGTACGGGAACAGATTGAAAAGTCTGGACCCGTGAAAAGAAATTGGCTGCTGAACCAAATCCCCGCGCTCATTCGGAGAAAGCGGGAGATCTTTTCGGGCATCAACCCGGATTTCAGCAGTACGCCACAGGGTGTTCTGGGGGCGTTTTTACAGGCTCTGAAAGAGAACGGATCTTGGGGAATCGTGTTTCGTGATAAGCACTTTAAATCAACCACCACCCCCACCCCCGCTCCCGCTGACGCCGCCGCTGACGCTAATGCTCCCGCTGACGCTAATGCTCCCGCTGACGCTGACGCTGACGCTGACGCTGACGCTGACGCTGACGCTGACGCTGAC
>CAZORP010000001.1:30559-60902 GCA_964582615.1 uncultured Gammaproteobacteria bacterium | reverse complement strand
GCTGACGCTGACGCTGACGCTGACGCTGACGCTGACGCTGACGCTGACGCTGACGCTGACGTCGCGTTAACAGAGGAAGAGGATCGTTGTGCTCGCGAGATCGTTGCGAGCTCTCTAGAAAAGCCACTGATTCGCTTTTCGTGTTTTCCGCTGGTTCAGAAAAAGGCTTTTCTGGTCAACATCCCAACGGCATTCGTCATTGCTCATGCCAGAGTTTCTTTTCTACAAGAGGGGGGGTATCAGCGCCCCCTCCAAAAGAGAAACGTGGCCAGCATCGCAAGCTCAATCAAGAAAAGTGGAGGAGAGAGTTTGCCTCCCCTCATGGGGAGTGTAGATGGCTTCGTCGAGGCCAATTTTCTCTATATGGACGTCAATCCTGTCATCTGGATTATAGACGGGTCGCACCGTCTTGCGGCCATTAAGTCAATTGTTGCTAGTGAGGGAGAGTCTTTCCTGGAAACGCTCCCTTGCATCTCCTTTGAGATGCATCTGAATCTGACTCCTGACCAGCAACGACAGGCTTTTTTGAAGCAAGACCTTGGGTTGAGTATATCGCCGGGTCACAAGCTCATGGTCGCCCACAAGGCCAAGGAGCTCACTTCAGGAAGACAGGCCGGTGCTGACCTCCTCGATAGACTTTACGCGGAGGGATACCCTCTTGACTTCGAGGGGTCAGGGGTGGGGATCTCCTACTCTTCAGTAATCACTTTCGCGGCAAGAGCTGTTGGAGAGCAGTCTCCGATTGTCAATCCCGAAAACAGGCAAGACTGGATCGTGTGGGCTATTTCCTCCCTTTTTAGACTTCCGCTTGAAAGGTCTGAAAAAATTACCCCGAAAGAGCTGGGGGTTGTCCTCTACATGGCTGGACATGTTGAGGTTTTCAAGTTCCTAATTGACAAGGTCAAGGCGCTGGCAGCTTTTCCTATGAGCGATCAGGACGCTTTCAATGTCCTTCTTGTGAAGGTTGCAGGGCGAAGGAAGACCTATCTGGTCTCTGATCATGAGCAGGTGGCTGAAGCGGCAGCTCGGGTGAAAAATTTCCTGGGCAAAGCCATTAGTCCCAAATAGAGTTTCGCGTTTTCGTTCCCCAGAGTAGTCGTTTACTACTCTGGGGATTTTTTATATTCTCAAGACATGATCCCATCCTCCATACACATTCGTAACGACGCGCTTCCGGAGTGTCCCGGGGTGTATTTTTATTACGATACCCAAGATAGCCTTCTTTACATTGGTAAGGCAACAAATCTCAAAAAGCGAGTGGGATCGTATTTCACCAAGGCACATGATGCGCGCATTGAGGATCTTGTTCGTCGCATCGCACGCATTGACTATCAAGAAACGGGAACAGTTATCGAGGCTTTGGTGCTTGAAGCAAACCAAATTCGCGCACAACAGCCTCCTTATAATATTCTTGAAAAGGATGATAAGAGCTTCTTGTACTTCTGCTTAACAAAAGAAGCCTACCCTCGACCAGTGCTCTTGCGTGGTCGTGACCTCGAACGTCTTGGTATTCAACCATTTTCTCGCAAGCTTTCACAGAAGGCTGAGCGTTATTTTCTTGCGGTATATGGTCCGTATACCAACGGAAGAGCCATTAAGCTTTCTCTTGATATTTTACGAGTAAGTATGCCGTGGAGTGTTTGCACTCCTCCCGGCGGAAGTGATTTTCCTCTCGCACTTTTTACCGGTCAACGATCTTTTGGTTTTAAGCGGGGAAGTAAAGATGGCAAACCTTGCTTTGATGCACAGATTAAAAAATGTCCGGGTGTTTGTACGGGGGCTATTTCACAGAAAGAATATCGCCACACCATCGATCAAATCATGGATTTTTTTGAGGGAAAAAAGGGGAAGATTCTTGAGGAATTTGAGCGACACATGAAGAAGGCGGCCGCTGAGCATCGTTTTGAAGATGCGGCGATATATCGTAATCGTTGGCAGGCACTCCAGCACATTAGCGATGTGGCGCTTATCTTGCGAGATGATGATCTTCCTCACTTGTCGCTTGCAAAAAGTGATGGTGTAACGGGCGCGACAATTTTGGGAAGAATTGAGGCGTACGATATTGCGCATATCAGCGGCACGTCGGCGGTTGCGTCCATGGTTGTTTTTGAGCATGGAAGAGCTTCGAAAGAGCACTATCGACGTTTTCGTATTGCGCTTGCGCACAGCGGTGATGATGTTGCCTCTATGGAGGAAGTGCTTCGTCGTCGTGTTATGCGAGCACAGCAACAGTCATCTGCGTGGCCACTTCCTGATATTTTTGTGATTGATGGGGGAGAAGCGCAGGTTGCAAGAGTGCAGAGTGTACTTGTGGATCTGGGAGTTCGAGTGCCGGTTATTGGCATTGCGAAGGGTTACGATCGCAAGCAGGATCGTTTAGTATGTGATAGTAGCGATCAGCGACTCATGTCGACGATAGTGGCGCATAAGGAGGTTTTTCAACGGGCACGTGATGAGGCTCATCGATTTGCAGGAGCGTATCATCGTCTTGTGCGCTCTCGTAAAAGCGGAATTCCAACAAAGAAAAAGAATATTCGATAGGGCGGCGTAAGTTATCCACTTTTTCACAAAGAGCGCTCTCGTCAGAATAAAAAAGTGGTGTAAAGTGGTTTCAAGTGGCAAGAGGTGGAGTTGCTACCGTGAAAATTGTGAACTCACACATGTTCCTCGGAGAATTCCATCTTTCAATTGACGAAAAAGGCCGCGTAGCAATTCCGGTTAAGTTTCGTCCTGCTCTTGCCTCGGGAGTAGTTATCACGCGAGGATTTGATGCGTCGCTTGCTTTGTATGGTGCGCAAACTTGGGAAACGTTTGCGCGACAGCTTGGAACACTGCCTCTTGGGTCTCAGGAGTCTCGTGCATTCGCCCGATTCATGCTTGCGGGTGCAATGAACGCGACCCTTGACTCCCAAGGGCGTTTTGTTATTCCAGAATATCTTCGTGAATACGCCAATCTTCAGCGAGAAGTTGTGCTTATTGGCGTTGAGCATCGGTGTGAATTCTGGAATCCAGAGGCCTGGAAAACGTATATACTACAAACGCAAAAGAACCTTGATGTGATGAGTGGCGAACTTTGTCGCTACAACGTATGAAGCCTCAGCATATTCCCGTCATGGCACATGAAGTCCTTACTGAGCTTAATCCACAAGAAGGTGGTTTGTTTATTGATGGAACTTGTGGGCTTGGTGGACATACGCGTCTTCTTGCTGAGCGAGTGGGAAAGACGGGGAGAGTATTTGCCTTTGATAAGGACGCAAGAAATCTTGCGCTGGCTCAAGAAGCTCTTGGGAATGATCTTCCCGTCACCTGCATTCATGACACGTATGTCGCCATGGAGGCATATATACCTTCCGAGGTAGATGGCGTTCTTCTTGACCTTGGATATTCCTCGGTGCATGTTGATGATCCCGAGCGAGGATTTTCATTTCAACACGACGGTCCTCTTGATATGCGCTATGACGCCTCTGAGGGTGTGACTGCTGAGGATATTGTTAATGGATGGTCGCGTGACGACCTTGCGGAAATCTTCCGTCTTTACGGTGAGGAGCCTCGCGCGCACCTTGTCGCGAAGGCTATTTTTGATGCCCGCAGAAAAGAGCGTCTGGTGCGTACCGTACAGCTTGCGGATGTTATCGCTACAGTTGTTCCGCGTACGGCAATCCATCCCGCGACGCGAGTGTTTCAGGCTCTGCGCATTGCGGTAAATGATGAGCTTGGCGCGGTTCGCGATGGTATTGCGGCGGCAATGCGCAAGGTTCGTCCGGGTGGAGTTGTTGGGGTTATTAGCTTTCATTCGCTTGAAGATCGTATTGTAAAACAAGCATTTCTTTCGTCTGAACTTGGTCGAGCTCGTACAAAAAAACCCCTCGTTGCCGACTTTCAGGAGCTTCGTACAAATCCCCGTTCGCGAAGTGCGAAATTTCGTGTTTGGCAAAAGCACCTATGAAACTCATTGGTGGTCATGGAACTTGGGCGCAGGTTATTTGTGGGGGGTGCGTCTTCCTCCTCTTGTTAACTGCATATATCTTTCAGGTTAACGCCTCCTCGAGGCTTGCGTATACGCTTCGCGACAGTCTTCAACAGCAGGATGATCTTTTACGAAGAAAAGATCGCCTCGATGCAGAGATTCATCGCCTGCAGTCGCTTTCACTTGCTCGTGAGCGCATGTTTTTTTTGGGATTTATTGAGAATCCTCCCGTTGTATACCTCTCCGAATAATTTCATTAAGCTGACGTCTAACGCGTGACATATTCAGGATATATAGAATGTTCAATTCTGCTATACTTTTACCATATGTCACAACATGATGATCGTCGTCCAAAACCTTTAGTTCTCGCTATTCTCGATGGTTTTGGCATTGCTCCTCAAAGCGAGGGAAATGCGATTACACAAGCAAAGACTCCGGGGTTCTCCCTTTGGACACAGCGATATCCCGTGGTGACACTCAAGGCTTCTGGTGAGGAGGTTGGATTGTCTTGGGGGGAGATGGGGAATTCTGAGGTCGGTCACTTGGCTCTTGGATCGGGAAGAGTGTATATGCAAACACTTCCAAGAATTCAGGCCGCACTAAGTGATGGAAGTTTTTTTCGCAATGAAGCTTTTTTGGGCGCATGTGATCATGTAAAAAAGAGTGGAGGAACCTTGCATATTGTGGGAATTCTTTCTTCGGGAAAGGTTCATGGATATGACGAGCATGTTTTTTCCCTTGTAAAACTCGCAAAAAGCCAGGGGATTGACCGGATTGCGGTGCATGCCATTCTCGATGGTCGCGATACGCTCTATAACTCAGGGAGAGATTTTCTTGCGCACGCAGAAGATCGTCTTCGTGAAATTGGCGTTGGTTGTATCGCGTCAATTTCTGGAAGATTTTATGCCATGGATCGTGATAATCGCTGGGATCGCGTCGAGAAAGCGTATCGTTGTATTGCTCTTGGTGAAGGGCCTTCGGCTGAGCATATCGAAGAAGCTATTACGCAGTCGTATGGCAAGGAGGTTTACGACGAGGAGTTTGTTCCTACGGTTATCACGAGAGCTGGCAAGCCACGTGCTACGTTCCATGATGGAGATGGAGTTATTTTTGCAAACTTTCGACCCGATCGAGCTCGAGAGTTTACAAAAGCCTGCGTACTTCCCGCGTTTGAAGGATTCTCTCGCGCATACATTCCCCACCTGTTTTTTGTCACCATGGTGGAATATGAACAGGGGCTTCCTGTACATGTCGCGTTTCCTCCGGTAGTCATTCAGCAATCTTTTTCGGAGGTTATTTCTCGGGCTGGTCTACGACAGTTGCATATTGCCGAAACTGAAAAATATGCCCACGTAACATTCTTTTTCAACGGTACAAAGGAAGATCCATTCTCCGGGGAAGATCGCATACTTATTCCTTCCCCTCGCGTTGCACTGTATAGCGAAAAACCTGAAATGAGCGCGTATCTCATCACCGAGCGACTTTGTGAGGAAATCCGTAAGGATATCTATGATGTTATCATTGTGAACTTTGCAAATCCTGACATGGTTGCACATACGGGAGATCTTTCTGCAACGGTGAAGAGTATTGAGGTGACCGATGAATGTCTTCAGACGATCGCGAAAGAAGTTCTCGCTAAAGATGGGGTGTTATGTATTACCGGCGATCACGGAAATGCTGAAGAGGTGCTTAATCTTCAGACGCACGGGCAAGATAAGGAACATAGTACGAATCCAGTACCTCTTTGGATTATTGGACGTGCATGGGAGGGTAAGGCTGGTATTTCTGGCGATGTTCCAAATGGAGACATCTCGCTCCTTCCGCCGGTAGGAATCCTTGCTGATGTCGCCCCAACTCTTCTTGCAATTCTTGGCATACCCCAGCCGGAAGACATGACGGGAACCTCACTTCTTCCGTAATATGGATCCTCTTCGCAAAGTTATTCTCACGTTCGCGCGAGCGATTTCTTTGTATAAAAAGCAGGGCTTGCAAACTCCTGCGGCCTATGATGTTGGCGGTTCGGTTCGCGATACGCTCATGCATGCAAAAGCTTCCGGAGATTGGGATTTGGAAGTTTACGGTGTAGATATCGAAAGCGTCGCTCGAGAAATTTATAAAACGTTTTCTTTTTGTGACATTCAAGAAGAGCGAGAATTTGGTGTTTGGCGCATATCGCTTGAAGGAATAAAAGCTGAAATCTCACTTCCTCGAAGAGAGCGCGTGCTTGGGGATGGGCATAGGGATATCAAGGTCGTGCACGATGCGCAGATGGATTTTTCTGAAGCGCTCAAACGAAGGGATTTTACGATGAATGCAATTCTTTCTCGTGTTGATATTCCCGAAATTCATGATCCATTTGGAGGGCGGGAGGATATTCTTGCAGGGATATTGCGCATGGTTGATGCTGATGCGTTTCCGCATGATCCCCTCAGGGCATATCGTGCACTGCGGTATATGGCAACCCACGCGGTGGTTCCTGATGAAGGACTTAATACAACGCTTCACGTCATGGGGAAGAATAATGTCCCCGAGCGGCTTTCTTATGAAAGGAAGGGTGAAGAACTGGCAAAAATACTCTCCGGGCCACGTGCGCTACCTGCGCTTTTCTTGGGTGCGGAATCGGGAATTTTTGATGAAGCTCTAGCTCGCGCTTTGCAAAAAGAGTGGATAAGGCTATGTGCGGTTGACGAACATGTCCGTGGCCTTGCTCCAAGCGAAATGATGCTTTTGCGGTGCTCGGTGCTTGCGGGGAACTCTTCCGAGTACCAAGCGCTTTATGGGAGGTATGCTTGGGGAAATGATCTAAGAAAGACGTGTTTAGAGTGTATACATGCCGCTGGTGCATATCAGCGTCTTCGTCTTGGTGCGGATACGACAGCCTCCCGCCTTGAACGCGAGGCGGATATCGTGTCGTGGTTTGGGGCATATCGTTCATATCGCTATCTTGCCCCTTTGCTTGCATATGCAAAATCTCGACATGCGCATTCCGAGCGAGCATCTTCACGTGAGGAGATTCTTGCGTGGGTTTTCTTGTGCGAACAAGAGCTTCCTTTGGTTGCAACTGCGCATATTCCCTTGGTATCCGGGAGAGATATTGAAAGCATCGCTTTGCGTATAGGGGTTCAATGTCCCAAAGGAGAAGAATTTGGTACACTTCTTCGTGCAGTTGCCTCTGCTCGCAAAAAGGGAAGCGTTCGTTCGCGTTCAGAGGCTTTACGTTTTCTTGAGGCTCAATTGCGTTCCCTGCAAAGAATTTCTCACGTATGAATATCCACATGCAAAAAATTGCCCTCGGAAGCCTTGGGATAGCCATGATGGTTATGGTGGTTTTTTTGACATGGCGCGTGTTTACTCTTCTGCGGGAACGTCAGGAGCTTCGCGAAGAACTCATACGTCGTTCGGTGTCATTTCCCGAGCGTCGATTTGGAGAGGGTGGAGAAGATCTTGATCGCTAACCATGTCGTCTCATGCGCTTCAGCGATGTCGTAGAATGAGTCCCGACGCACTTCGTGCGGCGCTTCTTGCGTTCCCTGAGCGTGGATCGCTAGATATCGGCACGGCATTTCATATGCTTGTAGGCGTTATTCTTTCTGCGAGAACCAAGGATGAGCAAGTTTTGCGCGTACTTCCTCGGCTACTATCTGCATACCCACATGCCGAGGCACTTGCACGCGCCTCCGCTTCGGACATTGAGCCCTACATCGCAACAATTGGGCTTTATAAGAGCAAAGCTCGAGCTTTGGAACGTTTGGGAAAAGAGCTTTGCGAGCGCCATGGGGGAGTTGTTCCTGGCACATTTCACGAGCTGGTAGAACTCTCTGGCGTTGGCAGAAAAACTGCAAGTGTACTTCTTGCGGCGCGCTTTTCTCGTCCGGCAATAGCGGTAGATACGCATGTATTCCGTATCGTTCGACGCCTTGGATGGTCGACATCGACGTCGGTTGTGGGGGTTGAAAAGGATCTTCTTCGGGGCATTCCCGAAGATCTTGCTCCCGCGGTAAATACGGTCATGGTTCCTCTTGGTAGAATGTATTGCACGGCAAAGCCACTCTGTGGAACTTGTCCACTTGCTCCATGGTGTCTGTATGCGGAACGACATAAAAAAACTCATCCGTCGTCACAAGATGTGGAACTTCTTGAGAAGCGACAAAAGATTCGAGAAAGTCTCGCGGAATTAAAACGTCACACAGAACATCTCTTAGCCCATCTATGAAACATCACATTCATCGCATTGATACCATACTTACGGCGCATATTCGTTCGTGGGGTAAGCGATATTTAGCGGTATGGATGCGTATCGCGGGTCAGGGTATGTACCTCTTTCTTCCTGGCTGGATATTCTTTTCATGGCAAGGATGGATGCTTTGGTGGAAGCCTCTTCTTCCGCTTTTGTTAAGCTATATCACGGTATTGCTCACGCAGGCTGTCATTCAGCGTCCTCGACCGGATTATCACGCGATCTCTGGTTATAAAATGTGGTTTACTACATATTCATTTCCCTCTGGACACGCAACAGAAAGTGCTGTCATCGCTCTTGCGCTTATGCTTGCTCCAGCATTTCCTTCGTGGGAGATGGGGGTATTGTGGGCGGCGTTTCATGCGATTCTTGCGGGGCTTATTATGTGGAGTCGTGTGGTTGTTGGTGTACATTATGCAAGTGACGTTCTCGCGGGGATGCTTCTTGGCGCGGCATATGCTGGCGCATTTTTTCTTTAGCATATGAGAATGGTAATTGTTGCTGGGGGAAGGGGATCTCGATTGTGGCCCATGAGCCGAACTACAAAGCCTAAACAGTTTTTTCCACTTCTTTCCGAGGATCCGCTTCTTCGCGAAACAGCGTTACGAGTTGTTGGGCTGTGTGGTTGGGAGAAAGTCTTTGTTGCAGTCACTTCTGAATTTTCTCAGCTTGTTCGTGACGTACTTCCTGAAATACCCGAAAAAAACATCATCGAAGAACCCGAGGGAAGAGATACGGGTCCGGCGATGTTATACGCCGCACTGCGGCTGTCGCTTGAAGATCCTCATGAGCCGACGCTTTTTCTGCCGTCTGATCATGCAATTGCTGACCTTTCAAGATTCCTCGCCGCACTTCGTGTAGGAGACCAACTCGTGCGAGAAACGGGTTGCTTGGTAGATGTTGGTGTTCCTCCAAGGCACCCTTCGCCTGCTCTTGGATATACGCGTGTTGGTAGGGAAATTGTTTCGCGCGACGGAATTTCAGTGCACGCGTTTGCGGGTCATGTTGAAAAGCCATCGCTAGAGGTTGCGCAAAGATATCAGGAGGATCCCTCGTATCTTTGGCATACGGGCTATTATTTTTGGACTCCCGAAGGCATTCTTCGCGCGTGTGAGCGCCATGCTCCTGAGGTTTTTGCAAATATCGTCCTCCTTAAGGAGATACTTTTGACGGGTGATGCGGAAAAGATTCTCGCGCATTATCATGAACTTCCTTCGCGGGCTTTTGACTATCTTATCACCGAAAAATTATGTCATGACGAGGTCATGATCATAAAAGGTGACTTTGGTTGGAGTGATGTGGGGACGTGGAATGCATTATATGAACAATGTGCTTCCGAACAGGAGATGGTTCTTCGTGGAAATGTGATCACCAAAGAAACACACCGATCGCTGGTATATGGTGATGGTAAGAAATTGATTGCAGTGTTTGGAATGGAAGATGTTATTATTGTAGACACTCCCGACGCCCTTGTTGTTGCGCATCGCAAGGTTAGTGATCGCATGAAAGAGTTGGTTCACGAGATTGTCTTACAGCGCGGGGAAGAACATGTATGAAGTACTTTCTTTCGTCATCACGAAAATACAGCTACCGCTCCCGAGCATCATCGCTTCCAAGATATCGCCTCTGGCTGGGATTGGTGGTTATTTTTTGCCTTTACTACGCAGGTGTTCAGGTGTATCGAGGATTTTTGAGAGACTCTCATGAAGAGGCTCGAAGTTTTGTTGTTGCTCCCGGAGAATCGCTTCGCGAGATTGCGGATCACCTAGAGGAAGAAGAATTTATTGAAAGTTCTTGGTGGTTTCGTGGGGTGGTAACGCTTCTTGGAGATCAATCGGATGCACGGGTGGGAACTGCGAGCGTCGTTCCTCATGCCTCGTATCGCGATGTTATGCAGGCTTTGCATAATCCGGTAGGCGCCGAAGAGGTGTCCCTAACGATTCCCGAAGGATACACACTTGCTCAAATGGGGGAGGTTGTTCGTCGCGCGCTTCCTCATATCACTGAAGAGGATTGGAATGCTGCGGTTGGCGTTCATGCGCCGCATGCTCAGGATTCCTTTGTGCGCCTTGCAAAAAAGCCTGATTCGGTTGACTTGGAGGGCTATCTTTTTCCGGATACCTATCGCTTTTTCACTTATGCAACCGCCGAAGATGTTGTAGAGCGCATGATTCGAACCATGGAATCTCGTGTAAAAGCTTTGGGGAATCTTCAGGGTGATGCGCAAAATTTTTCACTCCACGAAGCATTGACGCTTGCATCTATCATTGAACGAGAGGTGCGTACTCCTGAGGATATGAAAACGGTTGGTGGAGTATTTTTGAAGCGTCTTGCGATAGGCATGCCACTGCAGTCTGACGCAACGGTGAATTACGTTATTGGCGGAAGTGATCCATCGTTATCGCTTCACGATCGTGATACGGATACGCCGTATAATACGTATTTGCACCGAGGACTTCCTCCGGGGCCAATTAGCAACCCGGGATTTTCGGCGATGCAGGGGGTTTGGCAGGCAACGGATAATCCGTTTTATTATTTTCTCACAGATAGTGTAGGAAGGGTTTATTACGCCGCAACGCATGATGAGCATGTTATCAACAAGGCTCGATATATGGATAATTAAAAAAAGCCCTTCGCGAGTGTGCGAAGGGCAAGGGGAAAGAGAGATTCCTCATTCTTGGTTACACACTCGGGAGATGATGCGAGCGTGTGAAATTTTTCAGTTCTCCGGCCGTGAAGAATCTCCCAAAGGTAAGGAAGGCCTTTGTATTGGGGAAGATCACCAAGTCCCAATAAAAGCCCTTCAAAAGAAACGGCAAGGATTCGAACCTTGGAGGGTCTTGAGGAGACCCCCGGCCATTCCGCTTCAATGTTCTGCTCGTCGGGGAAGTTCCCCCGAGGTGGCCAAGCAACCGTCCCCGAGAGCAGAAGCCAAAGATAGATTACCGAAAATCTTCTAAAAAATCAAGATTTAAAGATTTTCGAAGAAGGTTTCTCGAGGTATGGAGAGTTCTTTAAGTGCTCGAAGAACGTACCCTTTTAATTTTTCGGTATTATTATCGTGCCTACCGGGAAGTCCAGAAACTTTTCCTTGGTATTTCAGGAGAATATGGTTTTTTCGAGTTACAACAATCTCCACTCCGCATCGACGAAATGCATTGATACATGATGACCACTTAATTTTTCCAAGCGCAATATTGTCCCAAGAGAGGGGCCCATTTTTTTCGGAAGATTCAGCATTCTTCTCCCGGTCTTCTTCTATGTGATCTATGATATCTAGTGGTTGTGCTTGCTCTAAGGCGAGTAATTCTTCCTGTTCTTCGCGAGCGCGTTGTTCTTGGAGAAGCTTTTGTGCCTGTTCTGTTTGATGAATGTTTTTAATATTTTCCTCCAAATGATGCTTTGCGGATTTGCACAGGGCATCATAAACCTCGGCGAGGTTGGCGATGGAGAAGATGATGCTAAGAGGAATAAAGGGAAATGTTTCGTGGGAGAACTCTCCTGTATGTCTGTTGAGAAAAAACACAGCAAGATCATCGCGCACGTCGGAACAGGAAAGGGTGTATTTTGCAAAGAAGATCGGGTGCTGGGGAAGTGTTGTTATGGAAAAATGTACCGAGTTGTTTCTTTTTGTGGACATCCAAGAGATGCGTTCTTGCACGGTAAATTCCTCGCGTTTATCAATGTCTTCGCAAAGGGATTTTGTATCGCTTGACGGCAGTGATGCTCCTTGGGGGGTTTTATATTCAAGCCAGTGTTGTAGTTGGAGTACAAGATGTATGAAGGGGTCCCTTACGGTTCCAGATCTTTCTACGCAAGAAATATCATTAATACCAACGTGGAGTATGGAAAATGAAGTAACGAGTATCTCATCAAGAATTTGAGCTGAAAGACCGTGTTTTTTGCTGAGAAGGTGTTTTTTTATCTTGACAATTTCTTGTTTGAGTCGTGATTTTTGTTCGAGAAATTGTTCTTCGGCTGAGGTTGGATTGTAGCTTGCTTTATACTTCGCGAGGTGATTTTTTTGGAAGCTTTCATGGAGATGTCTTAGGTGTAGGACAAGAAGCTTGGTGATTTTTGATGTAATTGCAATGATTTCTTTGAGCACGGCATCGTCCTCGGATGCAAGTGCGAAAAGTGCAAAGAGCTGTTCTTTTTCGTATTCCGTTGGTTCATCTCCTCGAAAGTCAGTATAGAGTGATTCGTAGGCAGAAAGAAGCTTGATAAGTTTTGCAAGATGTTGAGAGAGGCCTTCGGGAAAAATATGCCAAGCAAACACTGTTTCGAGATTGCGTTGAGTTATTTTTGGAATTTCCTGAGGCATATATCTTGGAATAGACTGGTAAGTATACCTTTTTTCCAAGAAAAATCAAGTGTTTCCTAAGTTTTTCGTAGCATGGGAGGGAAGTCGTGAAAAGCGGTGCAAAATTGGGCTTTGAATTGCGAAAAACCTTTCCAGCTATGCGGTTCTCCTTCTGACCAAAACACACCAAAATCAGCAAAGCGATAGTTTCGCTTGTGGAGATCTTTGAGCCACCACGCCATAAGTCCACTTCCGGCATGGTGATCGCGACCAATGGCGGTCATGCAGGATACGTGGTGCGTCGCAGTCTCTAACTCGGGAATGTCCACCCAGGCAAACGCCGCTTCATAGGGTGAGTTGGTATCTTTTCTGGCGCCAATTATATGAACGCGATCCATTCCTTGGCTGACGAGTTTTTCGCTGAGCATGGTATTGAAGGCTCGTTGGTGATGGGGGGAAAGCGTCGATCGCGCGGCTACTTCCCAATAGGTGTGCAAAGGAATGGTGTCAATTCTCCAGCCGAGTTTTTCAAAAGAACGTACATGGCGTTGTGCGTGCGGGGTGAGATGTTCGAGGGGATCTTTTTTTGGATCTATGGTGCAAATGCCTATTCTGCTTTGATGCAGTGCCAGAGAAGACATCTTCCAACCTTCGGGAATTTGAGCATCGCGTATACGTTGCCAGAAAAGAAAATGTGGACGGGGAAGATTTGATGTCCACACGGGTTCGATGTCGCTAAAGAACCTCGCGAACCGCAAGGGACCGTAATTCCACATGAGTCCAACGGCGCCTCGTTCATTAAGAAAAGTGAATCGTGTTCCGCGCCCTCGAGCTTCACGTTCAAGAAAAGGCTGAAAGGCTTCGTAGGGGAGGTAGTCTTTTGGGAGTTGCTGGGTTATTCTATTGGGTTGTGTTGCCGCGTGAAAGGCGTGTCCAAAGAAGATACGCTTAATGCGTGATGGCCATGCTTCTGACATACGAAGAAAGCCAACCATCGTGGTTGGCTTTGGTGGGGGAGTATTAAAGAGTTTCGAATGTTTCCTGGGATCCCGTTGCGCCAATGAGTACAAGTCCTCCAATAAGCGCAAGATTGTGAAGTGCGAGGGTTGCGCTCATGAGGTCGCCATGTAGGATACCCGGAACTTGGATGCTGAGGGTGATGATGAAAATTTCTCCCGCGAGCAAGTACGCCGCGCAAGAAGCGTAACGACGAAGCATGAGGGCGAGTCCTCCAAGAAAAAGTCCAGCTCCCGAGAGATAGACGAAAAATAACGGCATCGGCCAGCCTTGGAGGAGTTGCGCCATGGAGTTTCCTTGAACGATGTGAGAGATTCCAAAAAGTACCATGACAAGACCCATGAGGAATTGTCCAAAGCGAAACGCTTTAGGGTGATGATTACTGCACGATACCTTTGCTTCACAGCACTTCTTCGCTCCACATGACGATGAAGAAGATGATGAACATGAGCATGACATACACGGGAAGAAGAATTAAGAATACGCCGAGGATAGCATGATATACTCACGTATGAAAAGATTGTATGACACATGGTATTGATCGTTGGAGAAATCCAAGAGAAACTTCCCCTGAGGAAAAACCTCCTTCAGGCGATTTTGAAGCGCCATCAACCACCCAAGAAGGGGCGCCAAGGGATGCGATTGCAAAAAGGGTAAGGGAAGATGTTTCCAGAGGAGCATCCTCAATGAAGCAAGAAAAAAGCCCAAGTATTCGGACGATTGAAGAAATGCTCTCCGAGGGTTTAAAGGATATTTTTCTTGCACTGTCTGAAGAGGGTCGACGTCAATTTCGTCATGAAGGAGAACTTCTTGCGCTTTGGATTGATGAAGAAATGCGCTCACAAAAACTTTCATCAAAAGCGCTCCTTCATCGCGTTGAGCGTTGGTTGAAAATTGTTGATCCCCATCGAGCATTTTCCCCCTGGAGAACACAGCAGGCTTACAATGCAGTCCGTGACATTTTGGTGATGTATCGAGATGGCAAGTTTTAATTTTTCTAAGATTTTTTTGTGGCAACGGCTCCCATCCTTCCAATTCCACTTTTTTCCGACCTCTTCACCTGGTCTACGCAGGATATGCTTGCGCTAGGCCTTGGTATTCCTTTTGCCTTGCTCTGCTTGTGGGTTGGAATTCTTCTTGCGCGCCATCACACGGAAATGTCTATGCGTCTTGGTGAGGGGGAGTACGCTCCCGTAACACTCAAGATATCGCTTCCAAAATTTAGTACCGAAGATGAGGGAAAGCAACGCGAGGCACACCAGACGACGAAGGAAAAAATCGCCGTAGCGGAAACCCTTTTTTCTGCGCTCGGTAGCATGGACGAAAAGCAGTCCTTTCTTGAGTGGGTGACGGGTGTGCATGAGATTCTTGCGCTAGAAATTGTTGCACAGGAAAAAGTTCTACGTTTTTACGCAACGATTCCAAAAAAGCACAGGGTGTTTTTTGAGCAACAAGTCCACGCGCAGTGGAGTAATGCGTACATTTCTGAAGTTGATGATTTTAATATCTTTTCCCCAAAGGGGGTTTCGGTTGCAGGATATATCACCCAGCGTCGTGAGGCAGTTCTTCCGGTAAAGACATATAAAGATCTCGAATCGGATCCGCTTAGCGCACTTACTAATGCGCTCTCATCTGTTGAAGATGGCGATGGGGTTGTTGTACAGATTCTTCTTCGTAAGGCTCCAGATTCATGGCGTTCATTTGGTCAGCGCATAGTGCGAAATATGCACGATGGAGTTTCGTTTCACGACGCAAAACGAGGTTCAAATAAAAAATCTCAGGGATTTTTTGAAAAAACAGAAGATTACGAGAAGCGCATGACGCGCATGCGAGATCGCAAGCTGAGCGCATTGGAAACAAAAATGCTTGAGGGCATTGAGGGTAAGATTGCGAAGGCTGGACTTGAAGTGAATGTTCGCGTGGTGGCGTGCGCAAAAGAAGCTTCTCGAGCTCAGATGTATGTAAAAAACGTACTGCAAACCTTTGGACAATTTAATATCTATGAGTACGGCAATGCATTTCAAGCATCTATTCCTTCCCGAAAAACACAGCTCTTGCGCCGATGTATCTATCGCCAATTTTCCCACAAGGAGCGAATGATTCTTAATACTGAAGAGCTTGCTGGTCTTTGGCATCTTCCCTTGGCGACAACCGAAACGCCTAATATTGAATGGCTCATGGCAAAAACCGCCCCAGTTCCTCCTAATGTGCCAACCGAAGGACTGTTTTTGGGATATAACATGTTCCGAGGTCATCGCACGAATGTCTTCATGAAGCCTGCGGATCGTCGCCGTCACATGTATATCTTGGGAAAGACGGGTGCGGGAAAATCAGAGTTTATCAAAACGCTCATTGCACAAGATATTCAGGAAGGGAAAGGTGTTGCCGTTATTGATCCGCACGGAGATCTTGTCGATGGATGTCTTGAAATTATTCCAAAAGAGCGCATTGACGATGTTATTTATTTCAATCCAGCAGACCTGGATCGTCCCTTTGGATTGAACATGATGGAATACGATCCTGCTCATCCAGAACAAAAAACGTTTGCGGTCAATGAGATGATTTCGATCTTCGATCAGTTGTACGATCTTAAACAAACAGGAGGTCCGATGTTTGAGCAATACATGCGTAACTCCATGTTGTTGGTTATGGACGACCCTGAAAGTGGATCGACGCTTCTTGAGATTACTCGAGTCTTGGCGGACGCTGATTTTCGTAAGTACAAGCTCGCGCGTTGCACGAATCGTGTAGTGAAAGATTTTTGGGAAAAAGAAGCTGAAAAAGCGGGCGGCGATGCCGCGCTTGAAAACATGGTCCCGTACATTACGTCAAAGCTCAACGCTTTTATCAGTAATGACTACATGCGACCGATTATTATTCAACAAAAAAGCTCATTTGATTTTAGAAAAGTTCTCGATGAGGGAAAGATTCTTTTGGTAAACCTGAGCAAGGGTCGTTTGGGTGAGATGAACGCGGCGTTACTTGGAATGATTTTGGTTGGACGTTTACAGATCTCCGCGTTTGGACGTACGGATATTGAAGAAAGCGCTCGTAAGGACTTCTTCCTCTACATTGACGAGTTTCAGAACTTCATCACGCCTTCTATTGCAACCATTCTTTCCGAGGCAAGAAAATATCGTCTCAACCTCATCATGGCCCACCAGTACATGGGTCAGTTGGTTAAAAATGGTCGCACGGAAATTCGCGATGCGGTGCTTGGTAACGTTGGAAGTCTTTTTGTGGCTCGTATCGGTCCTGAAGACGTTGAGATTCTTGGTAAGATTTTTCATCCGGTATTTTCCGCTTCCGATCTCATGAATACGAATAAGTTTACGTGGAATGCGAAGATGATTATTGACAATGCACAGGAAAAGCCTTTTACCATGCAGGCAAATCCTCCAACGCGGGGAAACCCTCGTGTTGCGGAGCTTCTTAGGGAAATGTCTCGTCTTCAATACGGAAAGAGTCGCGAGGAGATTGAAGAAGAGGTTGCTCAGCGTATGAATATTGGGAAGCGAGAACGATCGATGCCAAGTATTCCAAAATTCCCAAGTTCCTACAGAGATCTTTTTGGTGCGGATGATAAGCACGAGGAAGAGGAGGGGGAGATTTCTGGTAAAGCCGACGATATGGCGATTTCCGAGTCTGAAGATGTATTTAGTAATGCCGCGCTTGAAGATATGCTCATTCCTGGGGATGAATCGTTGAATCCTACTAGTGCCGGTTCTTCAAAAAAGCCCGAAGATGATGCGGAAAAGGTAGGATAGGCTGGTGGGCGGTGGCAAAAACCCTTCAAATTTAACGCGCTTTTCTCAAAGAAGAGAATTGTGTATGGTGGTGAGGATTTTCTATGCCCGCACTCTTTAGAACGTATCGCCCAAAACGCTTTGCAGATGTTACCGAACAAGAGCACGTTGTTCGGACGCTTACACAACAAATTCTCCATAAAACACTTGCACAGGTGTATGTTTTTTCAGGTCCACGAGGGGTCGGAAAGACAACTATTGCACGTCTTTTGGCGGCGTCTGCACAGTGTACCGGACGATCTCCCGAAAGTTATGAGGCTTGCGGAATGTGTCCCGCCTGCCAAGCGATTGAACAGGGATCCATGGTTGATACACTGGAAATTGACGCGGCTTCTCAAACGGGAGTTGATGCTATTCGTGAAAATGTTCTTGAAGGAGTGCGCTTTGGCCCAGTTATCGGCGCGTATAAAGTTTTCATTATCGATGAGGTGCACATGCTTTCAACGGCATCGTTTAATGCACTACTCAAGACACTCGAAGAGCCTCCTCGTTTTGCGATATTCATCCTTGCTACAACCGAGATTCATAAAATCCCCGCAACGGTCATTTCTCGTTGTCAGCGCTTTGTTTTTACAAGAATCCCGCTCCCTTCACTGTGCGCTCGACTGCGCTTGCTGATAGCAAAAGAGGGACGAAGTGTTTCTGAGGAGGTGCTTTTGCATATTGCACGTCTTTCGGAAGGATGTCTTCGTGATGCTGAAAGCATGCTCGGGCAAGTGCTTGCGGCGATTTCTGGAGATGTTTCAAAGGAGGATGCTCAGGCTCTTTTGCCGTACGCCCCTCAAGAGACGGTAGAGCAATTGGTTGAAGCCGCGTCTGTACATGATATGCCGAGCGTTCTTGGTATGTTAAAAAAGGCCAAGGAGGAGGGGGTTTCCTTGCGGCACGTGCATGACGCGCTTCTTGAGTATCTTCAAGGAATACTTGCGCTAAGCTATGGGGCGAATCCTCCCGAAATGTGGCCGGAGACAACACTCGCTCGTGCTCGTGCCGTGGTTGCTCTTATAAGCTCTGCGTCGCTTATCGACCTCATTGACGCGCTTCTTCTTGCGCGAACCAAGCAAGCTCCCGCTCTTCTTCCCGAGCTTCCGCTCACCGTTGCTTTTGGATCGTGGTGCGCGGAGCCGTCCGCGTCTCAAGAGCTTATAAAGAAAGCTAATCCTCGTTCACAGGAAGATGCGAAACCATCGCCATCACCTACTCCTGTGGTGCAAAAGGTTGCAAATCCTGCAGTTCAAAGCCACACTCCTCATGAAGAAAAAATTTCTACGGCGTCAACTGCGGCGTGGTCAATGGATTTTCCTCAGGCTCCTAAAGAAAATTCCCGTCCAGCATCTTCTTCTGAAGAATCGTCTAACTCTTTGCCACATGCAAAAACATGGCAAGATCTTGAGGTGAGTATTCGTGAAAAGTGGGGGAGGTGTATTGACAAGGCAAAGGAAGCTGGTCCCGGATATGCGCTCATGGTCGGAGGCGCGACGTTCGCCGGCATGCCAACAGCAACAACGCTGCATGTAACATTTCCCTATCAAATGCACGCCGATCGCATGCAGGATCCAAAAAATGCAAAAATTCTTCTTGAAGCCTTGCGTGAAGTTTGTCTGCTTCCGCATGATGTCATGTTGAAAATCTCTCGAGAGGAGCGCAAAGAGGAGGCTGAGCAGGAAGAGGTGCAAGATCTTCTCGATGCCTTTGGTGGGCATATGGTATCCTAGACTCGTATGCAAGAACTACGTAAGGGTCCTTCGGAAGAACAAAACCTTCTAAAGGCTAAATTTGATCGAATCAAAGAATCTCTTTCGAATTACGAGGCAAATCCACAGGAACTTGATTATGGATTTTCGATGTTTGCAGAGATTTTTTTTAATCGCGCAACAGAGAATAGGATAGATCTCTCCTCCAATGACGTCGCTCACGTGGCTCGTATACACCTACTGGAAACTTGGAAGCGCATTGCTCAAAAAAATCCCGAACTTACCGCCATTTGCGCTCTTCTTGATACGTATAAAACAATCGATATTGAGCCGTTTTTGAAAGGGCACGCGTCTCGTCTCCAGCGCGCGGAAATGACCACTGGTAATGATCGAGGACGGATGTTGTTGGAGTTTCGTGATCAGTTGCTCAAGAGCGGCGCAGATAATAATGGTATCGCGTTATACCTCAATCATTTGTGCAGGGTGACTCCTCCAGAGGGGGGGATTTTTCAAAAAATCAAAGGTTTTTTTACGAAAAAATAGCAAATAAGCTAGATTTTTATTGACTTTTTCTTAAAAATCTGCTATGCTTAACATTGTGTCTTGCTGAAGAAAAACCGGGAGAAATAGCCAAAAAAGAGTAGGGGATGACGTTATCGTCATCCTTTTTTATTCCTGCTACACTCTCGCGGTATGTCCCTTCCTTTTTCTGAAGATCATCACGAGCAAGAGCTTCGTTCTCGATATGCCTCCGTGGTGAATGATGAACAATTTGCCGTAGTAACCGCTGGCGACGGTCCTCATTTGGTACTTGCTGGTGCGGGGAGCGGAAAGACGCGAGTGATTACGTATCGCGTTGCCTGGCTTCTCGATCACGGTGTGCACCCTTCGGAGTTGCTGCTACTTACCTTTACCAATAAGGCGGCGAAAGAAATGATTGCGCGTGTAGAGAGTTTGCTTGGCGCATATCCTTCGGGTCTTTGGGCGGGAACATTTCATGCTATAGGAAATCGATTGCTCAGAATGTATGGAGATGTCACCGGATTTGGAGCTAATTTTACCATTCTTGATGAAGAAGATGCTGAAGCGATAGTGAAGCGGTGTCTTGAGCCTCTTAAGAAGCAGTCCTTCGCTAAACGCATTCCTGCGGCGGGTCTTCTTTTGTCGCTCATTTCTTTTGCAAGAAATGCTCGTCGTCCACTGGAGGAAATTCTTGCAGAACGACTTCCCACGCACCGAGATCTCTTTGAGCATCTCTGTGCGGTTGCGGAGCAGTATGCTCAGGAGAAGCGTTTTGCTAGGGCGATGGATTTTGACGATCTCCTTCTTCAGCTTCTTGAACTCCTTCAACACCCTCAGGTAAAAGCATCGCTCACTCGCCGTTTTCGCTATATTCTCGTCGATGAGTTTCAAGATACCAACATGGTACAGGCAGACATTGTACATGCTCTTGCGGGGGAATGTGGCAATATTCTTGCAGTTGGAGATGACGCCCAGAGTATCTATTCATTTCGAGCGGCAGAAATTCAAAATATTCTCACATTCCCAGATCGATATCCGGGAACGGTCATTCATCGCTTGGTGAAAAATTATCGTTCAACGCCGGAGATTCTTGCAGTTGCGAATGCGGTAATTGCAAGGAATTCCGAGCAATTTTCCAAGGAGCTTGTTGCGGTTGGTGCCTCCGGTGAACTTCCCGAAGTTTGGAGCGCACAAAATGATCGCGAGGAAGCGACCATGGTCGCTGATCGCATTGCTCAGTTATTGCGTCAAGGAGCGCCTCCTCGAGAAATTGCCGTGCTCTTTCGGGCGGCATTTCATGCGCAACAGGTTGAATTTGAACTCATGCGTCGAGGTATTGTCTATGAGTATCGTGGAGGCATGAAATTTTTCGAGCGAGCGCATATTAAGGATGCACTTGCATATATTCGCGTTCTTCGAAATGTCTATGACATGCCAGCATGGATTCGTGTTTTACGAATGCAGTCGGGCATTGGCGCGGTGACTGCGCAAAGCATTGCTGAACAGGCGCTTCGGGCGGGAAGTCTTCAGGCGTTGCGAGTCTCTCCTCCGCCTATTCGAGCAAAGGCGAAAGAGGGGTATCTTCGAGCCATGGAAATGCTTGAACGCATTGGAAGTGAGACGCTTCCTGCGCACATGCTTCGTCTTTGTGCTAAACATGAAGCGTTTCGTGGGTATCTTGATGCTGAGTATGAAAATGCACGAGATCGTCGCGATGACGTTGAGCAATTGGCAAGATTCGCTGAACAATACGAGGATGTTGGAGCCTTTCTTGACGCCGTGACACTGACGGGGGATTTTTCTGGGCTCATGGATACGGCGCACGAGCAATCTGTTGCGGGTGGATTTCAAGAGGCGATTATTCTCTCCACAATTCATCAAGCAAAGGGATTGGAGTGGGATACAGTTTTCCTCATTCATCTTGCGGAAGGTGCATTCCCAAGTGAGCGCTCGTACGAGAATCCAAAAGAAATGGCAGAGGAGCGTCGGCTGTTTTACGTTGCCGCAACACGTGCAAAAAAGAAACTTGTTTTGACGTATAGCACAACCTCGGGTTATGAATATGTTATCTATCGTCAACCCTCCTCCTTTCTTGATGACATACCCTTCTCGCTTCTCGAGCGAAGAAAGAGCTCGTCGATGGGGTGGGGTGGTTACGATGGGGGAGGTGGTGTTGTCTTTCGTTCAAAGCATGCTCGCGTTATGCAGGAAGATCCTTTTTCTGATCATGACAGTATTCTTGAACAAGATGATACGGGCGAGCGAAAACCTCCCGTGCGAACTTCATTCTTGCGTGATGTCTAATATTCTCTATGTCATCGTCATATTTCGATCGTTCCCTTGCGGCTCATGAAGCATCTCAAGGAAAGTGGGGAACATGCTCTCGTATGCCACTTGAAACGCAGGATGATCTTGCACTTGCGTACACTCCCGGTGTTGCGGAGCCTTGTCGCTTCATTGCCGAACACCCCGAAGCGGCGTATACCCACACCATGAAGGGAAGAACGGTTGCGATTATTTCCGATGGAACGTCGGTTCTTGGTCTTGGAAACATTGGTCCCATGGCGGGACTTCCCGTTATGGAGGGCAAGGCGGTTCTTTATAAAAAGTATGCGGATATTGACGCGGTTCCTTTGGTGTTGGGAACCACGGATGTAGAGAAGATTGTGGAAACTGTTGTTGCTCTTTCCCCAACATTCGGAGGAATTCACCTTGAAGACATTGCCGCTCCTGCATGCTTTGCTATCGAGCGCGCCTTGCAGGAGCGCCTCACCATTCCCGTCATGCATGACGACCAGCACGCTACGGCGATTGTGACGCTTGCCGCGCTCTACAACGCACTTCGCGTTGTAGGAAAGCGTATTGAGGATGTTCGTGTGGTCGTCAACGGATCTGGTGCTGCAGGAACGGCCATCGCATATCTTCTTCAGGCCGCTGGAGCGCGGGAAGTTCGCGTGCTTGACTCAAAGGGAATTCTTGCTCTTGGAAGGGAAGGAATGAATGCGGAGAAAGATATTCTTGCGCAGGCTACGAATCCTCAGGGCATCCGTGGAACTCTTGCGGACGCATTGGTGGGAAGTGATGTAGTTGTTGGAGTAAGTAAGGCGGGGGTTATTTCGCAAGATATGGTTCGCAGTATGGCGAGTCAAGCTATTGTCTTTGGTCTTGCGAATCCAGTTCCTGAAATTATGCCCAGTGAAGCTCATGAGGCGGGTGCCTCTGTTGTCGCGACCGGTCGATCGGATTTTCCCAATCAGGTAAATAATGTCTTGGTGTATCCCGGATTATTCTCGGGACTTCTCGCCGCTCGTTTGCAGAAACTTACCGAGGAAGTAAAAATCGTTGTCGCGCAGGCTCTCGCCTCAACAGTTCCAAATCCTACCGCGGACCGCATTCTCCCCTCTATTCTTGAATACAATCCTGCACCAACGTTGCGCGAAGCACTTCTTGCGTACGTTAAAGAACATCCATCGCTATGATGTATCGTACGCGAAAAGGAGGTACTTCGCGTATACGAGCGGCCTTACCGATGCTTGGTATAGGTGCGGTGGTCCTTGGGGGAGCGGTAATCTTCGCCTTGCTCTTGCGAAGTTTTCGAGCCCGTCACGAGGTCGAAGGTGCGGGTAAGGAGGAGGTGGTCGCTGGCGACATATCTGAAGATGCTCTTATGGAGCTTCCACAGACGCGTTCTTTTGTGGTAGGTGGACAAGATCGTGGAACGGTTACGCGAACAGTTCGCGAGGGTCATGTGGTGCTTGATGCGCTTCTTCGCCTTGATCCTCTGGCCGATGGAACGCGGGCGTATCATGTTTGGCTTTCCGATGAAGGACTTGCACATGTTGTACACATGGGTACGCTATTTCTTCGTGCTGATGGATTATTTGGGGGAAGTTTTGAAGGCGGTCCCGAAGTTGGTATTCTTCATGCGGAAACGTTTACAAGGATGTTCCTCGTGGAAGATGCGATAACGCTTCCCGATGAGGCTCCTCGTGGAACATTGCTTGGTGAGCTTCGTTGGGAATGATACACTATAGCTATATGGGAACGTTTTTTGGAAAGTCATCAACGCCAGCATGTAAGGATGGTGTGTGCCGAGTTCCACTTACCGCGCATGAAAGAATGCTCTGCAAAACACAGGGGATTGTTCCAAGCATGCACGATCTAAGTTGGAGGGTTCTTCGCATGATGTCTGAATTTGTTGAAGGATTCCAATTTCTTTCAACGCTTCAGCGGGAAATTTCAGTATTTGGTTCCGCAAGAATCCCTCCGCAAAGTCCTTGGTACAAAGAAGCCGAAGCTCTGGGAAAGCTTTTAGCGCAAGGGGGCTTTACTGTGGTAACCGGTGGTGGGCCGGGAATTATGGAAGGTGCAAATAAGGGGGCTTTTGAAGGAGGGGGAGAGAGTGTTGGGTTGAATATTCAACTTCCTCACGAGCAACGAACGAATCCGTATGTCACAAGGGGAATTCCCTTCCACTACTTCTTTGCACGAAAAGTGATGTTTGCGGCAAGTGCACAGGCGTACGTCTACTTTCCCGGAGGATTTGGAACGTTTGATGAACTATTTGAGATTCTTACGCTCATACAAACGGGAAAATCGGAGCGAGTTCCTGTGGTGCTTGTAGGAAAAGATTTCTGGAGTCCGCTTGTTGCATATCTTGAAAATGTTATGTTCGAAAAATTTGACGCCATCGATAAGGCTGATCTTTCTTTGGTGCAGGTTGTAGACTCCGCCGAAGAGGCGTTTGAGATTTTACGAAAAACAAAAGAACGCCCCTTGTTCTAGGGCGTTCTTTGATATATACTTCCATCTTCCTATGGATTCCTTGCGCACTCTTGCGAGCCATCTGCATCCTCGACAGCCATTTTCTGAGCATCAAGGAGGTGATGAAGTATTTGAAGTTAGTGCTCCCGCATCTTCCGCGGCGAGTGTGTACGAGAAAATTCGCAATACGTTTGATTACCAAGAAGAACATCTTTTACGACGCAACGCGATTGTGCGCATGTTGAAGCGTTACGTGGGAGGGGAGCGGGCATTGTCAGCGTACGCCCAAGACCTTCTTCGTGAGCTTATTTGGGCGCGTTATCTTCCCAATAAAGTTATTCCACTTGCCTTTGCCGATACCGTTCGTGAACACATTGCTCGCTATGAGGTTTTGTTTACGGTCGCGCATAAGGCACATGATGGTGCAAAGCGAGAAGAGATGTATCGCTGGATTCTCGATCTTGTTGCAACGGACATTGACGCTCTTCTCGTGCCAACGGATCACGAAGAAGCTCTTGCGGCATACATGTATGACGAAGTTCGCAAGCGACTCACTTGGGATGAAGGATATACGCTCTCCCAAGAGGAACGCGACTTGAGAATTTTTACCGCAGTTCATCGCGTGCTTCTTAAGTCAAATCCCGGAGTACTGCGTTTTCGCTTATTTACGCTGTATTACCGAGATTGGTACACTGCATCCCCTGAACGCCTTCAGGAAATCGCTGAACAGCTTCCTCGTAGCATGACGACCATCGATCGCGATATCGCACATCCCTTGGCCGATAAAATCATGCGACTTATTCGTCGCAAGGCGGGATTGTTTCGTGTACTTGGTGACGCACTTCGTGATGCGAAGGGTGATATTACTCAGCCCGCAGTACTTGATAAGGCTATCGAGCAGGGGTTGGCGCAACGAGTTGGGCACTTTAGAGTTCGCCTTCAAAGAACCGTGGTTCGCTCGGTGCTTTTCCTGTTTCTTACAAAGATGCTTCTTGCATTGCTTATCGAGTTACCCTACGACCTCTTTCTTCACGAGGGGAACGTTCCTCTTTATCCATTGTTTATCAATATCTTTTTCCACCCGTGTTTTCTTGCGGTCATTGGTCTTACGGTGACTCTTCCGGGAAAAGAGAATGTTCAAGATTACCTTGCGGCCGCTCGCGCGCTCGCGGTTGGCGCCGATCACCCCCTTCTTCATACGCGCATAAAAATACAACGCCAGTCTTCTTGGACAACGATGTTTGGCGCACTCTACGCGCTCCTCTTTGTGGGTGTTTATGGTGCTATTGGATACGGTCTGCACTTTGGAGGATTCCACGGGCTTTCTATCTCGCTCTTCCTCTTCTTCCTTTCGCTGGTAACCTTCTTTGGTATTCGTATTCGTCTTTCCGTTCGCGATATTGTGCTTTCGGATACACGGTCAGGATTTTTGGGATCGCTTTTTGATGTTGTTTTCTTGCCGATTATTAAAGCGGGATCATGGCTTTCTACAAAAGTTGCAAAAATTAACATCTTCATCTACTTTTTTGACTTTATCATTGAAGCTCCGCTAAAGGTGGCCATTGAATTTATTGAAGGATGGCTTACGTTTATTCGAGAAAAAAAGGAAGAGATTTAAAAAAAATCCACCTCGCATTACTTGCGAAGTGGATTTTTTCTATCGAGTCCTGAGAAGATCTCTCCGGGATGATTGCCTCTTGACGAGGAGATGGAAACAACTGACCTTTTTGATTCTTCCCCAATGCGCACTTTTGGTTGATAAGCTCCAAAGTCAGTGCGTACGATGTCTATAAGGCCGTGGGGTTTGGCGATGTATGTTGTAGGGGTTGCCGTACTGTGTCCATGTACGATAGTGGTAATGCCGAGCTTGCGAAGTTTTTCAAGGAGAAGTTTTTGTTCTTGGCTCTCGAGTAGGGGTATAGCATCACGGTTATTGGTGTCAAGATATGTTAGTGTCAGTTTGATAAAATCTTTGTTTGGCTCTACGTCTGGGTTTTCAAGAAGCGCCAAGAGCTCACTGCTGAAAAAAATATTTATGGATGTTATGGCGCTATCGAGATCATTCCCCTTAAATTCTGCGTGTGCGATAAGGTGTTCGAGTAGAGCGGGAACGGGATCGCAGTGAAGAAAGAGCGTGTCATCCCGACGGGTAACGAGGCTATAGAGTGAAAACATTTCTCGATATAGATCTTTTTCGATCGGGTTAATATGGATGATGTTGCGAATTCCTTTTCGCCCGCCAAGCTCATCGAATATGTTTTTATTTTCCAAAAAATAGATCTCGCGTTCCGATGGCTCTCTATTTATTGGAAATAATGCAAAATTTTCCACCTTTGACTCGTCATGGTTAACGGGCGACGTTCTTGATCCAAGTTCTCCAAGCGTTTTTCGAAGGATAAGATCTTGTATTCCAGAAGGGAAAAGTTCCTGTACGCCCTGAAACTGGGGATTTCCAAGAAGATAGGTCGTGGGATCTGGGCTGTTTGCACTGATTCGGTACCCAAAAAGAAATGCAAAAAAAGCATTGTCGTGATTTCCGGCAAGGACTTCAATGTCACCACTCTGCTCCTTGGCTTCTTTTTTCAGCTTCAAAAGTGTTTGGAGAATCTTCTTTCCTTCGGGTTTTCTATCGCCAAGAATGTCGCCAAGCATAACGACATGGGCATCGCCTCCTTTCCAGGTGAGGGTATCTCCAGAAATGTCGACAAGGTTAAGAAAACCAAGATTTCCCTTCAGGGCCTCAAAATTTCCATGAAGATCACCTATGGCAAAAACTTCCCGCGGCCGATAAACTTCCTTCCACCGAGGATTCTCGCCACCTTTCGGGGAGAACAGATTTTTTAGAAATTCCATACAGAGAGGTTATCAAAATATCGTCATACTGCCAACAGGAAGCGTTGTCAGATGGGGGGTGATATTGGTAGTATGACGCATATGTCAAATGATGTAGTTCTTGATATTGAAACACAAAATACCTTCGATGAAGTTGGGGGATATTTTACGGATAAACTTAAAGTTTCTCTTGTCGGTTGCTATTTTTACGAAACTGATACCTATGAATCCTATCTCGAGCATGAGCTTCCTCAGTTGTTTGCTCGATTAGAAAAAAGCGGTCGAATTATCGGATACAACACCATTGGATTCGATATGCCGGTATTGAATAATTATTACGCAGGAAATCTTCTCCAGCTTCCTCAGCTAGATATTCTTCAGCACATTGAACGAGAGCTTGGTTATCGTATTAAGCTTGATGACGTTGCAAAGGCAACCCTTGGTACACAAAAATCAGCGCATGGTTTGCAGGCGGTTGCTTGGTGGAAAGAGGGAAAGATCGACGAAATTCGAGAATACTGTCTTCAAGACGTAAAAGTAACCAAGGAGGTCTATGAATTTGGTGTAAAAAATTCCTATATTCTCTTTGATACAAAGCGTGGAGAGCGACAGGCGGTTCGAGTAAATTTTTCGGATAATGCCCAAAAAACCGCGGTGAACTTTACGCTTGGATTTTAACGCAAAAGAAAGCGTGTTGATGAACTTTTTTACGACGCAAGGGCGAATTTTTGCGAACGTTAAAAGTAAAACTTACTTACCCACATCGATGTCCTAAAATACTAGGTATAGTGGTATGCTCTTCGGGCAATACACTATATATGGTGTACATCATCCATAGGGAGGGGGAATTAAAACAGCCCTTCACTGGCTGTTTTTCTTGTTATCTTTTTTATGCATCAAGCAACGCTGACAACGCTATTGACCACGGCAACGCTTCCACAGGAGGGCGGCATTATGTCGCAACCTTCTCGCATCCTCACGCCTCGCAATGTCTATCGTCCATTTGAGTATCCTCATTACTTTGAATATTTCCAAAAACAAAATCAGGCGCACTGGCTTCCTACGGAAGTTCCCATGGAATCAGATATCGCAGATTATCGTTTTCGTCTAACTCCCGAAGAGTCGCACTTGATTATCAATATCTTGCGATTTTTCACACAAGGAGATCTTGAGGTGAATAATAACTATAATCAACATCTCATTCCTGCATTTCCAAAGCCTGAAATCAAAATGATGCTCTCGGCATTTGCGGCAATGGAAGGCGTTCATGTGTGGGCCTATGCGTACCTCAACGATTCGCTTGGACTTCCCGAAAAAGAATTCTCGGCATTTCTCGAGCATCAGTCCATGCGTGCGAAATATGATTATATTCATCAGTTTAATGTTCATGACATTAAAGATCTCGCCATGAATATGGCGGTATTCGGTGGATTTATGGAGGGAATCTCATTATTTTCCTCGTTTGCCATTTTGATGAATTTTCCACGCATGGGAAAAATGAAGGGCGTTGGTCAAATCGTGACATGGTCCATACGTGACGAATCTCTTCACAGTAAAGGCGTATGTCATCTTTTCCGAGATCTTATCGCCGAGCATCGATATCTTTGGACACCTCAATTCCAAGCAACGCTTCGTCAGGCATGTGATGATATGGTAAAGCTTGAAGATGCATTTATTGATACATGTTTTTCTCTTGGTGCGGTGACGGGACTTCGTCCTGAAGAGGTTAAGCAGTACATTCGCTATATCGCCGATCGTCGCTTGAATGACCTTGGACTCGATGCGATGTATGGTGTTTCCAATCCTTTGCAGTGGCTTGATGTCATGATTAATGCAAAAGAACACGCGAACTTTTTTGAAACTCGCGCTACGGAATATTCAAAGGGCGCGGTACTTGAGGACTGGACATAACTTTATCCATAAATACTCTCTTATGCCTTACGCTTCGGTTATTGACGCGCTTTCCGCAAATGATCTTGGTGCCGCTCGAGATCTTCTTTTGGACGATATTCTTGCAAAGACTTCAGGAAAGGGAAGTTGGGATTCTGAATACTACATGCAGGAATATAAAGAAGTTCAACAGTCACTTGTACTTCATCCTGAGCGAAATAAAAATTTTACGTATTTTGGTTTAGAGAATTGGCGCGATCGCTATGCTTTGCGAAATGCGGCAGGTGATGTTATTGAAGACCCTCAGGTGTTTTTTGCGCGCGTTGCAACGGGTATGGCGCGCGGCGATCGAGAACATGCGCAGACGCTCTATGACATGATGAGTCAAACATGGTTCCTACCGTCGTCTCCAACACTCATGAACATTGGAACGAAAAAGGGATTACCAATCTCGTGTTTTCTTAATACGGTTCCAGATGATCTTGGGGGAATCTTTGATATTTATCGAGAAAATGCATTTCTTGCAAAGTATGGGGGAGGTATTGGAACGGATTGGTCACAACTTCGCGGACAAAACGCTCCTTTGGTTTCGTCGGGATTGCGTTCTTCGGGAGTTATTCCATTTCTTAAAATCATGGACTCAGAAACAATCGCCATTGCGCGCAATGGTGTTCGTCGTGGAGCCGCTGCCGCATATCTGAGTATTGATCACCCAGATATTGAGGACTTTATTGAAGTGCGTAAGCCGACGGGAGGTGATGTTGATCGCAAGACGCTGAATATCAATATCGGCATTACTATTACAAACGCCTTCATGAAGGCGGTAGAGGAGGGGTCTACGTATCAACTCATTGATCCGCATTTTAAAACTGTCGTGAAGGAGCTTGATGCGGTTGCGATGTGGAGAAAGATTCTTTCCATGCGCGCTGAAACTGGAGAGCCTTACTTGCTTTTTATTGATACAGTCAACGAGCATCTTCCCGCGCATCACAAAGAAAAGGGACTCAAGGTCCGTCAGTCAAATTTGTGTACCGAAATTGTTCTGCCGACAAATAATGAACGAACCGCGGTGTGCTGTCTTTCATCTATCAATCTTGAGCGATGGGATGAATACGCTGATCGCATTGATGAAATTTGTTACGCGGCAGTCAAAGGACTTGATAATAATCTCGAGACATTCTGCGAAATGGCGGATCCTAAGGAATATAAAAAGGCACTCTTTTCGGTTCGCAGTGAACGGTCTATTGGTCTTGGTGCCATGGGATACCACGGCTATCTCATGAGCAAGGGCATTCCTTTTGAAAGTGTTGC
>CAZORP010000001.1:0-30459 GCA_964582615.1 uncultured Gammaproteobacteria bacterium | reverse complement strand
GAATCTCACGTGCATGACCGATGAAGAAAAAGCGATCTTCCGAACGGGCTACGAAATGAATATGCGTGAACTTGTACAACAAGCCGCGGATCGTCAGCCATATATTGATCAGGCGCAAAGTTTGAACCTCTTTTTCCAGACGCCAATTTCAGGAAAGTACATGAACGAGGTGCATATGATGGCGTGGAAGAGTGGACTCAAGTCTTTGTACTATCTACGCTCAAGTGCTCCAATTCAGGCGGATTCCGTAGGTATTGCAACGCAAAAACGCGATGTAGCAAACGAGGAGTGCGCGGTTTGCCAGTAAGAATATGCCAGCTTTTGCTGGCTTTTCTTTTTTATACGGAAGACTGTGGACAGGTTTTCCCACAGAAAAAGTTGATAAGGTAAACTGCCTGTGTTATCTCTTTTGCGCATTATGATTATTGAAGAAGCACTTCAAACACTCCAAGAAGAACGCCCCATCGTGGTGCGTGACAAGACTTTTGAGCCACAGGGATGTGACGAAATTGTTCTTGAATCGGGAGAGTCGGTATTTTGGGTTCGTGGAAAAGATGGTATGTGGCTTTCGCTCGATCCCGAGGGAGAGGAGGTTCTTTTGTTTGAGGATATTGATGAAGATTTGGAACCTGAAGATGATATGTTGGTGTACGGCGGTCAGGATTACGAGTTCTCGTACGAAAGCAAAATAACACTTCTCACCGATGACGGTGGGACGATTATGATGATGCGAGAATTTGAAGGTCCCTCGGCAATCATTCGTCTTATTGAGGATGAAAGTACGGGTGATATTTCTGCGGCATACGGACGTAAGGTAACCGAAGAGGAATTGCAGGAAGCTTAAGGTATTCCCTTGGGATTCCTTGGCGTGTATGTCGGTGCAATTTCGTCAACGACATGAAAAAGAAAACGGACGGCGCTTGCGCATGTTCCGTTTCTTCTTTTTATTTTTCTCCCTCGCTATCATTCTTCGCCTTGGAGCCTTACAGCTTGTTGAAGGTGGAAAATACCGCGCTATTGCCGAAGAACAGCATGCACGATACGAGGAGCTCGTACCTCGTCGCGGATCAATATACGCACGCGATGCTCGTGATGCTACTTGGTATCCTCTCGCGACAACGGAGCCCAGAGCATTTTTTTACGCAGATCCAAGAAAGATTCAAAATCCCGAAGAAACAGCTCTCACATTTGCCAAAATTGTAGAAATGGATGGATTGGAGACTTACGATCTCTTGAAAAGCATCGACAGTCTTCGTAGTGCGGGAAGAATTACCGAGGCTGACATGCTCTCTGAGCAAGTGCTCTCATACTATCGTACAAAGGGGTACGTTATCCTTGATGACACGCAAGTTCCTTTGGAATCTCCAAAAAATACTTCTTGCGAGCAAGAGCCGTGCGATGCCGTGCAGGTTACGCAAGAGCCTCAAGGGCAAACTCAAGAGATTCCTGATGATCGCCCAACGATAACCAAGGATGACGCCTTGGCGATGACGAATAATCCCGTCGCTCGACTTGTTGCGCGTCTATCGAAGAAAGATGATCCCTACGAGCCTGTGGCTCGAAATATTCCCGAAGAAAAGCTTCAGCGCATTGAGGCGCTTGAGCTTCCTGGTATTTATGCGGTTTTGGAGCAGGCTCGCGTGTATCCCGAAAAGAGCATAAGCGGACAGCTTTTGGGATTCGTTGGAAAGAACGAGGAGGGAAATCCTCGCGGTCTCTACGGTCTTGAAGGATATTTTGATGACTATCTTGGTGGAGTTCCGGGATCTTTGTATATGCAGGGTGATAGGGCAGGAAGTTGGACGGGAAATGGAAAGCGAGAATTTACTCCCGCGATTAATGGGGGAGATTTGTACCTTACGATTGATAGAACACTACAATTGGTTGCCTGTGAAAAACTTGCCAAGGCAGTGGAAGCTTACGACGCTGACGGTGGTGCGCTTATCATCATAGAGCCTTCAACGGGAAAGATTCTTACCATGTGTGGAGCTCCTGACTTCTCTTCCGCGGAGTATGGTCTCGTAACCGATGCCGCGCGATACACGAATCCCGTGATATTTTCTCCTTATGAACCGGGGTCTATTATGAAGCCGCTTACCATGGCCGCGGCTATTGATGTTGGTGCTGTAACTCCAGAGTCAACGTATCACGATGAAGGATTTATCGATGTAGGGTGGAAGCGTCCCATTAAAAATGCGGCAGATAAAGTGTTTGGTACGGTAACAATGATTGAAGCGCTTGAAGAGTCAGTGAATACAGCTATGGTGTGGGTTATGCGTCAGATGGGACAAGATGCGCTACGGGAGTATTTTGAAAAATTTGGTTTTGGAACTTTGGTTGGTGTTCCGTTGAATACTGAAGTTTCGGGAACCATCGCCTCTCTTGATGAAGACGCTGAGGTTTATGCGGCAACGGCGGCATTTGGTCAGGGTATTACGGTCACGCCTTTGCAGATCGCGGCGGCATATGCGGCGCTTGCAAATGGAGGATCTTACATGCAACCTTATGTAATTGAAAGGAAGGTATATCCTGATGGTACGGTCGAAGATATTAATCCTACGTTTTTACGACAAGTGGTAAGTAAAACAACCGCGCAACAGCTTGCGGGAATGCTGGTGGCGGTTGTGGAATATGGCCATGGAAAGCGTGCGGGAGTTCCTGGATACTACATTGCGGGAAAAACAGGAACTGCCCAAATTGCCGATCATGGGGTGTACTCTGCAACAGCTTTCAATGGATCGTTTGCAGGTTTTGGGCCTGTGGAAAATCCTCGATTTGCCATGGTCGTAAAAATTGAAAATCCAAAACACGGAGTTATCTACGCTGAAAGCACTGCCGCTCCAGTGTTTGGCGAGGTTGCCGACTTCCTCTTGTCCTATTATGGCATTGCGCCAACTCGCTAGGCGAGCATGCGGTAGAGGGTGTAGGTGACGCCACAGGCGAGTGCGCTCATGAGTGCACCCCAGCTCATGTCAGCAATGGTAACAAGTGCTGGCCAGCGCAGAAGTGTTGCGTGGTTGGTGAGATCGTAGGCGCCATAGGCGACAAGTCCAAAAAAGCCTCCCATGAGCATGGTGTGGGAAAGTGAGGATGAAAGTGAGGGCTTGATAACAAAGACAACAAGTCCCAGTGCGTAAAGGAGATAGAAGGCGATGACAGGTGGCCATGTGACGTTTGGTGAAAGAAGGTGGTGAAGTTGGGTGTTGTACCATGCTCTTGCAATGCCAAGAAGCCACACCGCATCAAGAATACTGAGGCTGATAAGCGTACTAATCCAAAGGATGAAAAAAGTCATAGATTCTTGTAGTATACATAACGTATGAGAATCCCTACTCGTCGCCAAGAAAAAGAGCGTTTTATGCAGGAGGAAGATCCGCATATGACGCAGGAGACGTTTGATCGTCTTACCAGGGAATTGGCACGTCTTGAGCGAGATCGAAAACCTGCCGCGGAAGAGGTTTCTCGAACGGCGGCTATGGGTGATCTTTCAGAAAATGCCGCCTATACGTATGCAAAACAGCATCTTCGCAGTATTCTCACAAGAATCACTCGACTTCAGCTTGCGCTTGCTCGTGCGGTTATTATTGCACAGGGTCCATCCGATGGAGTTATTCGTTTGGGAAGTACGGTGACGGTGAGTGTTTCTGGGGGATCTTTATCGACGTGGAGCATTGTTGGCGAGCGAGAAGCGCGTCCCATGCAGGGAAGAATCTCACACCTTTCTCCTGTGGGAAATGCACTTCTTGGTCATAAAGTAGGCGAAAAGGTTTGTGTTCGGCTTGTAGATCGCGAGGTAGTTTATGAGGTTGTAAAGGTTGTCTAGCGTCCTTGCTCTTCTGTAGCTTTTTTGCTATACTCCTTGCATCTTGGGAATCCTCTTGTTGGCTGCTCAAGTTCCCGTTTTCTGCAAGCCGCCGAAGTCTCTTGATTGCGTGGTGCCGGAAACGGACCTCTTCATTCAAGAACGCTCAGCGTTCACTGTTCTTCATTCTATGACCGATGTATCGGCCGTTTCTTTTGCTGATCTGGGAATTCACCCAGCTCTTCTTGCGCATCTTACCGCAACGGGATTTACCACCCCAACACCCATCCAGGCACAGGCAATCCCTGTCGCATGTTCTGGATCTGATGTTCTTGGTATTGCTCAAACGGGTACGGGAAAAACGCTCGCATTTACCCTCCCCATGATTGAGCGTCTTGCAAAGACAAAAAAGCGAGGTCTTGTACTACTTCCTACTCGTGAACTTGCTATGCAAGTTGAAGAAACCGTTCGAAAGATTGCTTCGCGTTTTGGAGCTCGCACGGTACTACTCATGGGTGGTGTTGGTATTGGTCCTCAAATAAAATCTCTCAAAACTCAACCACACATCATCGTCGCAACTCCGGGACGCCTTATCGACCACCTTTCACAAGGAACGGTTGATCTTCGCATGATTGATGTGTTGGTTCTTGATGAAGCTGATCGTATGCTTGACATGGGATTCTTGCCTCAAATCGAACGCATCCTCGAGGCGGTTCCTCGCGAACGCCAAACCATGCTCTTCTCGGCAACCATGCCTGAAGCGATTGCTCGCATCACCACAACTTACATGGCTAAGCCTGTACGTATTGAAGTTGCACCTCCTGGACTTACCGTTGACCGCATTGCGCAAGAGCTTATCGTTGTTCGTAAAGATGAAAAGCCTGAAATGCTTGAGCGTGTTATTCGCGAACATGAAGGTTCGGTGATTGTATTTACTCGCACAAAGCACGGCGCAAGTAAGCTCGCGCGTCTTCTCACCAAACAGGGAATTCCTTCCGCAGAAATGCATTCTGATTGCTCTCAGAGTCAGCGTCAGCGCGCTCTTGCGGGGTTGCGAGATGGAAGTCAGCGTGTGCTCGTAGCGACGGATATCGCCGCACGCGGTATCGATATTTCTCACATTTCATTGGTTATCAACTTCGATCTCCCAGAGCAGGCTGATGATTATGTACACCGCATTGGTCGTACAGGTCGTGCAGGACGCGATGGTTTAGCTATCTCGTTTGTTGAACCTGATCAGGTGCGTTTAATGCAGGCTATTGAACGACTTATTCGCCGAACCATTCCTGAACGCGAAGGAACACCTCGTCTTGAACGTCATACGTCTGGTGGAGGATCTTCTCGAGGAGGTCGCGGTGGATCTCGTGGTCGCCGAGGCGGATCATCTTGGGGAAATCGTGGAAATTCTGGAAATGCTTCTCGTCGTGAACATGCTCCACGTCGCGAGCATCGTGGTGCGGCGGAATCTCGTGGACAGGCCGCTTCTTCCGGTCAAGGAAAGCGCGTGTTCCGATCCTATGGAGGATAATCTTCTGCGTTTAGCAGAGCGTTCTACGGCGAGTATCGTGACCGGTGCAATAGGTCACGATCCTTCGGCTTCTCGTGCGCTTATCGTGTACGATGACCTCTCGCCGCTTTCTACGGTGCTTCGCCGAGCGTATGCACATGCCTTGCCGCACGCGCAGAGTTTTGATTTCTCTACGACGTCTCCGGATGATATTCGCGGGGTAATTAACGAACTTCATCCAAAAGATCTCGTGGTACTTGTTCAGTCATCAAGTTTTCGTTTAAACGAATTCCGTTTTCGTCTCGAGTTATTCGCTCGGGATCTTGCGGTTATTGAGCACCCTCACCTTGCGCGCATGGAGTCTGAGGAGGATATGGCAACGTATCTTGAGAGTCTTTTTTATGACAAGGAGTATTACCACCGTGTAGGACATGCATTGCGTGATACGCTCAACGCATCTGAAGACCTCGTCATCACGAGCGCTTCGGGAGATCTTGTGCTTCGCGGCCCATGTGAAGATGCAAAGTTGAATATTGGTGACTATCGTGGCATGAAAAATACGGGAGGACAATTTCCTATTGGTGAGGTTTTCACTGAAGCAAAGGATCTTCGTTCGCTTTCAGGTTGGACAACGATTTTTGCCTTTGGTGACGCTACCTTTAAAGTTGTACTTCCTGAAAGGCCTATTCGCGTACGCATTGAAAATGGAATGATTGTGCAGGTTGAGGACTCTTGTCCTGAGTTTGATGCGGTTCTTGCGCAAATTCAAACAGAAGAAGATCTTTGGGTTCGCGAAATTGGCTTTGGGCTTAATCGTGCATATACACGACATCGTCATGTTCCTGATGTGGGAAGCTATGAACGTTGGTGTGGACTGCATATTTCTCTTGGACAAAAGCACACGATTTACGCCAAAGAAGGTATGCCAAAGCGTTCCAGTAAGTACCACGTGGATGTTTTTCTTGATGTATCTCGAGTGACCTGTAACGGAAAAGAGATTTTTGCTCAAGGTGCATATTGTTGGGCGTAAGTTTTTTCTATGGAGCGACCCCTGCTTCACATAAAAAATCTTTCAAAAACCTACGGACGACAAGTCGTACTTGGCGATATTTCGTGCACGGTTTCTGAGGGGCAAAAGATTGCGCTTATAGGAAGGAATGGTTCAGGAAAATCCACGTTGTTGAAGATTTTGTGTGGTGATGAAGAGGCGGACGGGGGAGATGTTGCGTGGTTGCCTTGGGCGAAGATTGGCGTCGTTCGTCAACACGAGGAGCTTCCTCTTGCGCTTTCTGTTGAAGATTTTTTTTCACAGTCTTGTGAAAAACCTCTTTGGGAGATACAAAAGACCGCATCTCGTTTTGGACTTCATCGTGAGCATTTTGCTCAGAAACTTGGGGAGCTTTCCGGGGGATACCACATGCGTTGCAAACTTGTGGCGATGATTTTACAGGATCCAACAATTATTCTTCTTGACGAGCCGGTAAACTATCTCGATCTCCCAACACTTTTGTTGTTGGAAAAATTTCTTCAAGAATTTCGTGGAAGCTTTATTGTTACCGCTCACGATAGGGAATTTCTTCAAAATACATGTACTACAACCTTTGCGCTTGAACGTGGATCTTGTACGGAATATCGAGGAACGGTGGATGCTTATCGCGCGTGGAAAGAAGATCAGGAAGAATTTTTACGAAAGAATAATAAGCGTCTTGCTAAGGAGATTGCGCACACGCAGGAATTTGTTGATCGTTTTCGTTTTAAGGCGAGTCTTGCATCGCGTGCGCAAAATAAAATTAAGCACATTGCGCGCCTTCGTTTGCAGTTGCAAGATGAGCGACAAGATCTTGCAAGAGTTCGCATCACCATTCCCGCTCCTCACATGACGTCTGGTCGAGCGGTTCGTTGCGAGCAAATTGCAGGCGGCTACGGTGATCGGATATTGTTTTCTGGTGTTACGGGGGAGATTCAGCGTGGCGATAAAGTAGTTATTGTTGGAGAAAACGGCAAGGGAAAGACGACGCTTTTGCATATTCTTGCCGGAAAACTTGCCCCTAAAGAGGGAAAGGTTTCTTGGTGGCATCATGCACACATTGGATTTTATCATCAGAAAACTGAAACAACGCTCCTGCCTCATGAGACGGTTCTTGGATACCTTACCCGGCAAGCTCCCGAGCATACATCGGGGGAGCGTGTGTTGATGATGGCGGGAAATTTTCTTTTTCGACAGGATGATTTGGAAAAGCCGACAAGTGTTCTTTCTGGAGGAGAGCGGGCTCGTCTTTGCTTAGCAGGTCTTCTTCTTCGTGAGTACAATGTGCTTATTTTGGATGAACCAACAAACCATCTTGATGCGGAAACTGCTGAAAATCTTGCCGCGGCTCTTGCGGAATATCCTGGAACGGTCATTTTGGTATCTCATGCACGAACGTTTGTGCATGCAATTGCTACCAGAACATGGGAAATTCTCGACGGATCACTAAAAGAATTCCCGGGAACCTATGAAGAATATGTTCATCACCTTGCATATCGTCAGGCTCAGGAGGCACTTGAAGATGAAGCTCGGGTGCTTGGAGAAAAATCTGGAGTAACACACGTTCCCTTTGCGCAACGCAAAGAACTCATGAAAGAGAAGCGTCGATTGCAGGAACGTCTTTTTCAAGAGATTGAACGCTTAGAAAAAGAAAAAAGTGACATTCTTGCCTATTTTTTTGAATATCCAACCGACTACGCCCCCGAGCGAGCTCAGCGACTTTCAGAGATTCACGAAATTCTCCCTCAAAAAGAGGTACAATGGATGGAGCTCGGCGAAGAACTTCGCCGTTTACAGCAAGAACGTGTATGACCTTTTCTTTTTCCACACTTCGCCCTCGAAATCCTGAACTCGTACTTCGTCGAGGTATTTCAGGTTTTGGTATTTTTACAAAAGCTCCACTTAAGAAGAATGTGTTTCTTATGGAGTATGGCGGTCCACGACTAACTGACGCTGAAGTTGAGCAAAAGGGTGGCCGATATCTTTTTGAGGTACGTTCTGGTGTTACTATTGATGGATCTTCTCGAAAGAATTTTGCTCGATACAGTAATCACTCTTGTGATCCAAATGCTGAAGCTCGAATTGTGCGTGGAAGAATCCTTATTTTTTCACTCAGAAAGATTGCAAAAGATGAAGAGATTGCGTTTGATTACGGCAAGGAATACGTTGAGGCTTTTATTGCTCCGCATGGATGTCGATGTGCGTCTTGTGTAAAAAAGAGTCGTGAGCGCGTGTAGTATATGTCCAAAGAAAGACCGTCACTTTTTGGGCGTATTGGGAAAAAAGTTGAAGGTGTCGTGTATCAAGGAGTAAAGGAAGTTCCCCTGCCTGCCGTTGAAGTTGGTGCGCTGTTTTTCGCGGCACTTCCTCATGTCTTAGCGTATGCGATGGGATATTATGCGGAGGAAATCGCGATGCTCAAGAGGAATTCCTATCAATACTACGAAGAACTGCGCGCTGAGGTGAATAATTATCTCGTTGAAACAGCGAATGAAATTTACGAACGTGAAAAGCGTCACAAGCAAGATCGTGCGCGTGAGGAGGACCCTGAAGGTTTTCTTCATGCTCAAGAATTTGTTCAAGAAAAACTTCATAAAGAGTATATTGAGCCGCTTTCGTCAGAAGAGATGCTTTATAGCTTGGAAATTTATGAACGCTATGTACTTGGTGTTTCTTCCGAGGATATTTCCTCTGCAAGAAGTCATCTTGAAATACTTGCAAAAGATGCCTCTGAGCATCGCTGGCAGAAAAAGCTTTTAGGCAAATACTTAGGGCCAGAAGATCTTGTAACGCGCTTTCCCGCGGAAATTAATAAGACACAGTCGAATGGTCAAGATTCTTTTGTGAAGCTTCTTGCGTCGGGAGATGGAAACTGTCGCAGTAGAGTTGGTCTGTATATTGCTTTTCTTGCAGAGCTTGCTAGTATCGATCGCGATGTAGGGCTTCTTGAAAATGTTCGTGTTGATGAATTTTCTGGAGGAACGGATTCTTTTGGAAAGAAGTATTCCGGCCACGTTGAGCTCTCGGTAAAGGTTGACGATTCGCGGGTTATCCCACTGAAGGAATATGGAGCCGATGTGCGTCAAGAAGTTGGGCATCGAACACAGTTGCGTGTGGATACGTACTATCTCTTTCTTTTTGCACAGGCTTTGGGAATGCCGAGTAATAACGCTGACTACGAAGACTTTCTTTATAAGCCTGAGCCTTTCATGCAACAGCCGTGGAATTCTTTTGATGTACGAACACCACTTATAGCAGGAGTGCCGTCCAAAGAAGTGCAAGATCCATCTTCCGCATTGGAAGATCTTGATCGCGATATAGCTTCGCGCATGGAGGTGCTTGAGTGGGGGGTTCGTGAAAAATATACCGATGAAGAAGTTCGTGCAATTGTTGATGGGAATCCGTCGAAAGATCTCCTTCTTCGATACCAGCGCGAATGCCAAAGGGCATTTCTTGTAGATAGTGCGGATGTTAAGCAAGAGGGATCTTTGGGATATCTCTTTGATCTAAGAATAAAAAAAGATAAAGAGACTTTTGAGATTTCTGAGCAGGATGTATTAGAGCACGCCGCCAATGCCACTATTGAAAGATCTTTACAAAAGGAGCGATTCGAAGAATATTTCGCAATACTTGCCACCTACCCAAATAAAAAAGAAGACGTTCTTCGCTTGCAAAAGCTACAAGCTCGGGGAGATGGTGCGCTCTATCTTCCTGCATGGCTTACTCGTCAGGATCGTGAGCGAGTCTTGACTCTTTTTTCTTCATGGGATGGCCCTCAGAAGAACGTTCTTTTTTCTCAGGATGATTTGGGATTTTCAGGATCGAATGGTGATATTTTCTATTTCGTTCCTTCGGTGGTTGATGAAAGGCTTGAAAGATACGCACATATAAAGTTTGCGGAGTTTCCTCTGCTTCTTGAGGCTATGCAAAAATTACCAGAGATCAGTGACCGTATGTCGCTTATGCATACAGGGTACTATACTGTTCATTCTGAACAAGAACGTTTTACGCTTGAAGACCTTCGTCGCTACGTGACGCTTCTCAAACAAAATGAACCAAAGATTATCAAAGAATACCGTCGTCAGGGGAAAGATTATAAAAGAAGAGCGATGCTTGGTGAGGGATTTTTTGTAGAGGAACCATTTTTCCCTTTAGACTTTCTTGAAGAAGTTGCTTCTCAGGAGATTCCTTGGGCCGCGCAGGTGGAAAATGTTACCAGTGGGGAGGTTATTCTTCGTGGGGACTTTTCACTTACCCTACGAGCTCCGAATGAACAAATAAACAGGGGAACTATCTATCTCGAGAGGGCTCGAGGAGAGATTGATGTCGATCATGCTGACATGAATATTGTTTTTGGCGATGAGAGTGAGGATGTTCGTATTCATATGAATGACGCTCGGGGAAGGCTCGCGATTGCACATCGAGGAAATGCTCCTTGGGGGGTATTATCGTTTGAAACATGGGGAGTTTTTGGCAACGTTACTCTTGAGGGATCTTTGCCTAAAGTTATCAAAATTTACTTTGAAGGAGACGCTGTGGCTTCTAGGGAGTTTCTTCAGTCCATTCGTGCACTTGGAAAGCAGGTTCTTCGTGAGGCGGATAGCCGAGGAACATTCGTCCGGTTTGTGTTGGTAAAGAAAAAAGATCATGATTCTTTGGCTTATGATCTCGCTTTGCTTCTTCTAAGGGGTGATGGAATTTTTTGTGAAGAAGATGAAGAGGATGAGGGTGGTATGGCGGAGAGTGTTTGGTGGAATTGATAATGGTAGACGGTGTGGTTGTTATTTCATCTTCAGAACCTTGGTGCAGTGGAGATGTGCAATTCTTGACGTATATAAAAACACCCCAGCGTTATGCCGGGGTGTTTTTGGAGATTGTACTAGAGTTCGAAGGTGTCGAGTTCTGGAGAGATGTCGTTGCTTGCGGATGTAGGTGCAGAAGACTTTGTCTCGTGCTTTTCTTCGCGAGCAAGACGGCGAAGTTGTGAGAGGATCACGTCGAGCTTTGCTTCAATTGCTCCAAGACGATCATTTCCTCCTCCTTGCTCTTCGCGAGAAAAGCGAGGTGCGCGTTCGCGGCGTTCGAAGCGATCTCCGCCACGGTCTCCGCCAAAGCTTCGGCGTTCTTCACGCTGTGGGCGATCTTCTGTGCGGAAGCATGATGAGCAGAGCACTGGCTTGCGTCCGTTTGGACGGAAGGGAACCTGACAATCGGTTCCACACGATGCACACGTTGCAGAAAAAAGCTCGCGGTCTTCGTCGCGACGTGCTCCTCCACCAAAGGATGGACGCTGACGTCCACCACCAAAACCTCCTCCAAACCCACCTCCCCGAGAAAATGATTTCATAATTTATTGATGATACCTGAAAAGAGCCTTTTATGCAAGTGCGGCTTCTTCGAGCCCTTCGCTAGTATGTATGGAAAATACCGCCTTCTTGCCCTTTCTTAATGCTTTTCGTTCATTTTCACTAAGTTTTGCGATAGAAAAGCAATCCTCAGAACAGGCTCCTTGAAGTCGCTCTTTGCATGGTTGGCACTGAATAAAGAGCGCGTGGCAAAGATCGTTGGTGCAGTTGTCGTAACTGTCGGCAGGCGACTTGCAGGTAAAACACGTTCCGAGAATATCAGGTGTGACGGTTTCGCTCATACGGCCGTCAAAAACGAAATTCTTTCCTTTAAAAAGGGAGGGGGTTCCGGATTCTTTCATGGCGTTTGCGTAGGCAATGATACCGCCTTCAAGTTGATAAACCTGAGAAAATCCTTCCTGCTTTAAGAATGCGCTCGCCTTTTCACAACGAATACCTCCGGTGCAATAAAGAAGAACTTTCTCATCCTTTTTCGCGCGAAGGGTTTGTGCTACTTCGCGAAGTTCGTCGCTAAAAGTTTGCGCTTGGGGTGTTTGTGCTCCTGTAAATTTTCCAATAGCACTCTCGTAGGCATTGCGCATATCAACAACAAGTGCGCCTTTAGCGACCTCTTCGTGAAAGGCTTTCGGGGAAAGATGTTCTCCTACATGTTCCATATTATACGAACCTTCGGGAAGATTGTCGGCGACGATTTGTCGGCGAACTTTCATGGTAAGTTTCCAAAAGGAAATCGCGGGCTCTTCAAGGGCATATTTCCATGGAACCTGTGCGAGATGTGCATCGGCATCAAGAAGCGCGCGAAAAGCGTCGAGACGGTCTTTGGGAATGCTAATCTGTGCGTTGATACCTTCTTTTGCGAGGTAGATTCTTCCAAGAACGCCAAGCTTGCTCCACGCGGCGTAATAAGCATCTCTACTTGCCTGAGGGTCTTCGTAGATAACGTAGCGATAAAAAGAGAGTGTTTGTCGGGGGACGGTTTCTTGGGCAAGAAGAGCTTTCGCCTCTGCCGCGCTTAAATTATTGTGAAGTGCGTACATATAGGGGAATAATAGGCAAAAAGCCAAAAAAAAGGAAGAGTTACAGGGCGAGGATGACCATGAAAGAAGCGAAAAAAATTAACGTAGAGGGAATGAGGCTGGTGGCTCTTGCTACAGTCTTTGGGGTTGAAGAGAGTCCTGTAGGTACTACATCCGTCCGCCTCCAACTCGGTCTTGCTATTTGGCCAGGAGACCCACTGCTTACTCATCGCCTTGAGGTGGAGGGGTGGGGGCCTAATGAGTGGAGGAAGAGGATTATTGCTGAGGGCTGCACTCCAGCGGCATGGGCGAAGATGACCGCGAAAAAAGCGAAGGTTTTTGAGGTTGAGGGAAGAGGGCTGGATGCTCTTGCGAGAGTGTTTGGTATTGAGGGGGATCCTGTTGGCTACACATCCGTCCGCCTCCAACTTGGCCTTGCTATTTGGCCAGGAGACCCACTGCTTACTCATCGCCTTGAGGTGGAAGGGTGGGGCCTAATGAGTGGAGGAAGAGGATTATTGCTGAGGGCTGCACTCCAGAGATGTGGGCGAAGATGATCGCGAAAGAAGCGCTGGATTTTAAAGTGGAGGGAGTAACGCTGAGGATTCTCGCGACGATTTTTAATATTAAAGGAGATCCTATTAATTACACGTCCGTCCGCCTCCAACTCGGCCTTGCTATTTGGCCGGGGAATGAAATTTTACAGAATGCTCTTAATGGGAAGGGGTGATAAATATTTTATTGAGAGACTTTTTATTGGCGTATCTCGATCGCGGTTTGAAGAATTCTAAAGTCTTTGATAGGATGGATTTGGAGGTTCTCACATGGAGGTCTTTGTTGAGGTCCTCATTGTGGGGACGATGACGGGGCTTCTCCTCTTCCTGTATAAGGAAGAGTGGGAAGCAAGAAGATGCCGCGAAGAGGCGGCGAAGAAAGCGCTTATAAAGGCGCTTCAAAAAAACCGCAGTCTCGGAGAGGCCGCGGTCTACGATATCCTACGGTCACAGGATATCGTGTACTTCTCGGCGGCTTTTCTGAGGAGGCTTAGAAAGCAGGAGAAGATCCTGCGAAAAAAGGTGACCAAACGCGGATCGATTATGTATCAACTCCGCGTGCGGCGTTAAGCACCGAAGGATATTCGGTGCTTTTATTTATAGGTGTACACGTGGATGATTATCCGATTGCTGTGGAGGGAAGTTTGGCATGGGTTCGGAGGTCGTGGGAGGATCCTGCTCGTAAGATCCCGGAATAGCAACCTCTTCCTTTGCAAAGAGTGAAGAAAATGGCCCCACAGCATCGATTGCGGTGATAAAAGATTCTGCGCGTACTGCAAGAAGGGGATACCGTTCGTGGAGTTTGATGATGCGAAGATAATTTCTCAGCCACGCAATTTGCTCTTCGTGCGAGCGTGAAAAGCGTCGACGCGCTTGGTATTTATCAAGAAGAATGGTGATTAATACCTGAGAGAGAAGTTTTTCGTGATCGTTTGGTGTTTTGTCGCCCTCTCTTGGAAGAGGAAGATGTGTGAAGAAGAGATCGCTTCCTGTGGGGTGTGGATCTGACGCATGTGCCCTGCGGGGAAGCTCTTTAAGAACAGGCTCTCCTCCGTAGACGGGAATGACACCTTCAAGGAGGTGGTGAAGTCCTGCGTTAAGCTTCACCTCGAAGGGGATGTCCGTTTCTTGTTCAAGAATGTCGAATGTCCACTGTGCGTGAAGATTGAGAAACTCGCGCACATTGCAGTGTGCAATTCCCATATCTTCGAGGGTTTTAAGGTGCCCATCAAGTGTATGTGGTGCAAAAAAAGGATCCCCCGTTTCTTGTCCGAGGATAAGAAAATCTCGCATGGAGAGCTTGTGTGGAGGAACGGGAAAAGGAGTTTCTACTGCGTAAATCTTGCTTATCAGCGCTCGTTCTTTTTTTGTTGCATGGAGCGGGCCGGTTTTTCCAAGGTCGCTTAAAAGTGTTCCTTGAAATGAGACAAGGAAGAGGTTCATGAGGTCGCTGTAGTGATATTCGGGAAGATATTGAAAAAAAGAGTTGATAATTTCAATTCCAACTTCTTTGCCAATTTGCAAGCATACACGCTCATCTTCGCAGGTATTTTGCACGCTTTCTTGAAAGAGAATTCTTTCACGAAGGGCTTTTGAGTAAGTTTCTTGACTTTCTAACGTTGGCGTCAAAACCTCACGCTCAAAATATCTTCGGAAAGTATTTTTTCTAGACTCTAATAGTTGTTTCCCTGTTGGATATTCACCACCTCCATCTGCCATAAAGAACGCTAGGGTTAGCTATGCGTTACAGTATAGCGTAAAGAAGTTACGCTAGAGCTGATCTTGTGTACGAAGAATTTTTCCAAGATCAAGGGTGTCGGTGAAGGGAATTGATGCAACAAAATCAGGAACGTGACTTACGACGATAATACATCCTTCAAATGCCGCAATAGCGCGAGCGATGACGGGAATGTGGCGGAAGTTGATGTGGTTTGTTGGCTCGTCAAGAATGAGGAGTCCGGGTTTTTGCAGTACAAATCGCGCAAAGCAGAGAAGCCCTTTTTGTCCCTCGGAGAGCGAGCCAACCTTTGTGGCAAGTTCGTCAGATCCAAGAAGAAAATGCGCCGCAGTTGCGCGAAGCGTTTGATTGTCGATGGGTTCCGGCATCATTTCGGCAAGAGCCTCATACGCGGTCTTCTCAAAAGAAAGTCCAGAGAAGTCTTGACGATAGTAGCCAACACGAACATCTTTTGCGATGCTAATGCCTTCGCTTGAACCTTCCGCCATTGCGCGTAGCAGGGTGCTCTTTCCAATGCCATTTGGTCCCTCAATAAGAAGGCGCTGTCCCTTTCTGAGAAAGACTTTTGCGGGGAAGTTTTTTGGCTCATGTTTGTACATGAGAGAAACTTCTGAAATAGTCACCATATTGTCCGACCATGATTGTGCAGGAATGGTGAAGTCGCGAATGGTTCGATCATCGCGTCGTACTTCAACCATGTTTTCCTCGGCTTCACTTACCTGATCGCGGAGTTTACTTGCGAGTTTGCGCATCTTTCCTCCTTTATGTGCGAAGAAGTTGATTTTGTCTTTGCGATCTTGAATTTCTTTTAAAAGACGCGCGTTCTTCATGCGGTCACGTTCAAGCTGTGCGGCAATTTCTTCAATAACATCAAAATAGTTACCTTCGTAACGATGAATTTCTCCTGTGTAAACATCAAGATGCAAAACGCCCTCGGTAAAGCTATTTAAAAAGTCTGCATCGTGAGAGATGACAAGAACGGTCTTTGGGTACATGATGAGAAATCCCGTTAAGTGCGCAATCCCATCGGCGTCAAGGTTGTTTGTAGGCTCATCAAGAAGAAGAACGTCCGGTTCTTGAATGAGTGCGTAGGCAAGGAGGAGTCGTGCAAGCTGACCTCCTGAAAAATCTTTAATCTTTCTATCAAGCGGTGCGCTGAATTCTACAACTTCAAACACGTCTGCGATCTTCTTGTCGAGATCGTAGTGATGTTCGGTAAATGCTGTTGCAAAATACTCTCGAACCGTACGCTCCATGTGCTCCTTTTGCATGACCTGACGAGCAATGGCGATGGTTGCACCTTGTCGGACGTGAATAATGCCTCGGTCGGGCTTTAATTCTCCGGTGATGAGTTTGAAGAGAGTGCTTTTTCCTGCGCCATTTTGTCCCATGACGGTGAATTTAGCATCTTCACGCAAGGAGAATGAGGCTTCTTCGAGAATGGGGTTTTCGGTATCGTAGCCAAAGCTTACATTTTCAAATCGGAGAATAACGTTTCCATTGTCCATACGTAGAAGAAGAAAAGAGAGAGAATAGTCTCACGAAAAGTAAAAAAAGACAAGGGTTCTTATGTACGTCCCGCGGAAGTTCCAGCGAGGTGTCCTGTTGCCCATGATGCCTGAAGATTAAAGCCCCCCGTAAAACCATCAATATCAAGTAGTTCTCCTGCGAAAAAAAGATTTGGGCACTTTTGTGACTCCATGGTTCGTGGTGAAACTTCATCGGTCGCTACTCCTCCCGCGGTTACAAACTCATCACCAGCTCCTCGCTGATACGCCGTGACTTCAAGGTGTGAAAGGCGATGTGCGAGGAGGCGAAGCTGATGCTTGCTCCAGGCGTTAAGTGGTGTTTTCTGTGGGAGCTCTTCGCATGAAGAGATGAGAAGTTCGAGTACGCGGTGGGGGAGTTCAAAAAGAGGGATATTCTCACCAATCTTTTTTGGCGATGTCTGTGCGAGTTCTTTAAGCAGTGCAAAGAGTTCGTCCTCGGTTTTTTCGGGGAGTAAATGAAGGCGAAGCGTTCTTGGCGTTTGAGGGCTGCAAGGAATGAAGGCGGTTTTTGCGGAGAATGCAAAAACTCCAGGTCCTGTAATGCCGTGGTGGGTAAATAATGCCGCGCCTTCATGGGAGAAGGTTTGATCTTTGTAGGATGTTGTTATGCGAAGATGGGGGAGGGTTGTTCCTGCAAGCTCTTTTATCCACGGCTCGCGAAGAAAGAGTGAGTGAAGACTTGGTGCAAGTGGGGTGATGCGATGGCCGAGGTGTTCCGCGAAGGTGTAGCCATCTCCCGTGGATCCCGTTGCGCGATAGGCTTGTCCTCCCGTGGTGAGAATGATTCGATCGCAGAAAAATGTCTCACCTCGCGCTGAGGTAAGAAGAAATCCTCCGGAATTTCTTTCGATTGAGGTAATAGAAGTGGAACATGCAACGGTTACATGATGTTCCGCGAGATATCGTTCGCATGCGCCTACAATATCGTCTCCGTCATGAGAGGCGGGAAATACGCGAAGATCAGGCTCGGTGACGAGGGGCACCCCGTGTTGCGTAAACCATGCCTGCACGCGAGCGGGCGGGAACGCATACATGGCTTGCGTGAGAAATTTTCCTCCACGGGGATAGCGGGTTAATACCGTGCGGACGTCGGTGATCCCTGTGGTGACATTGCATCTTCCGCCTCCTGAAATGCGAACCTTCTTTCCAAGAATGGCGTTTCGTTCAAATAGCGTAATTATCGCCGAGCTATTTACTTCGCGGGCGGCGATGGCGGCCATCATGCCTGCGGCACCACCTCCTAAAATTCCAATATGCATATTATGACGAGAAAACCGCCCATGATGAGCGGTTATTCTTCTTGAGGTTGAGGAAATGTTGCGTCAATATACATGGGGCAGTATTTGCAGACGAATTCTTGTACATTGAACATTTGCTTAAGATTCGCAAAGTATTTTTCGTACGCTTTCTGCAAGGCCATGTCTCTTGTACACGATGGGCAAGATATTGCTAATGACATATAGCTAATATTAGCCATTTTTTGCTTTTTTGTCAAGATGTACGGCGTTTTCTTGGGTGCAGGACGTTATGGGGAAAACGTCGTAGATACGGCAAAAATTCCTGTATGCTGTGGGATATGTTTCCCGAGCTCTTTGGAGAAATGGCTCTCGTCATGCTTCTTGCAGGTGCCCTTGCGCTTCTTGCGGCAAGGCTTCGTCAGCCGCTGGTGATTGCCTACATGGTTACAGGTATGCTTGTTGGTCCCGTACTTCACGCCACGGCATCGGTTGGAATATTTGAAACGCTGTCACGTATTGGTGTTGCGTTTTTGCTGTTTATTGTTGGGCTTAATTTGAACTGGAGAAATATTCGCGATGTTGGTCCTGCCGCATTCCTTGCTGGGGGAGCTCAGATGGTGATTACGTCGCTTGCGGGTTTTGGCATTGCGCTCGCGTTAAAGTTTTCGTTATGGACGAGTGTATTTCTTGGTGTCGCGTTTGCGTTTTCTTCCACGATCATCATCGTGAAGATGCTGACTGATAAAGAAGACCTCGAGCGACTCTATGGACGCATCGCTGTTGGTGCGCTTATCGTGCAGGATCTTATAGCCATGATGTTGCTCTTGGTGCTTTCGGCGTACGGAACCACGGGGTCGCTTTCGTCGTTGGTGACCTTTTCTTTTGTTAAGGCGCTTGGCGTTGTGGGACTGTTATTGCTCTTTGCGAAGACTATCGTTCCCCGTGTTTTTGCCTTTGCGGCAAAAAATCAGGAACTTCTTTTTCTTTTGGCAATTTCGTGGTGTTTCGGTCTTGCAGGAGCTCTTCATGTACTTGGTTTTGGACTTGAACTTGGTGCGCTTCTTGCGGGAATTGCACTCGCGGGTTCTGGCTTTCAACATGAGATTGAAGCCAAGGTGCGCTTTGTTCGAGACTTTTTCCTCATTATCTTTTTCATTGTTCTTGGCACACAGATCTCCTTTGCACAAATGGGGGACCTTATGTTGCCAAGCCTTGCCTTTGCGGCGTTTGTCATCATTGGAAATCCTCTTATCATGCTCATGATTATGCGTGGCATGGGCTATCATCCAAGAACGGGATTTTTAGCGGGAATTTCTTTCGCGCAAATTAGCGAGTTTTCCTTCATTCTTATTGGGGGAGGAATTTCCGCGGGATTAGTGGAGGCTCAGGCTCTCCCGCTGGCAACAATGCTTGCGCTTGTGACGATCGCGATATCATCCTACCTCATCACCTACAACGAACATCTTTTTTCTTGGCTATCAACATATATTCCATGGTTGCGCGGTGGAGCTCCGGAAAAAGATCGTCGAGGAGATCCGGCTCCAAGTATTGTGCTTCTTGGGTACGATCGCATGGGACGAGAAATTTTGCCCATGCTTAAGACGTTGGGGCACAGAGTGAGTGTTATGGATTTTAACCCCGCCGTTGTACAAGAGCTTGAGCGTGATGGCATTTCGGTAATGTATGGTGATGCGGGAAGTGAAGATGCCCTTAAGCTTGCGAGAGTTCTTGAGGCGAAGATGTTGATTTCCACCATTCCCGACAGTGAAGTTAATGCGGCTATTCTTGATGTAGTAAAATCAAAGGGTGCAAAAACCATCACGATTCTTACTGTGAAAAAATCTGATGATGCGGCAAGGTGTTATTTACGCGGTGCGGACTTCGTCATCATTCCTTCGGTACTTGGAGGAGCTCATTTTGCAAGCTTACTTAAAAAAGCAGGACTTGCTCGACGTTCGTGGGGAGGTCTTGCAAAAAAATATTACGAAGAATAACTATGGCATACTCAGGAGGATTTGGTGAACAACCTCAAGCAGGGAGAAGAGATGTTGCCGCGGAAAAAGCGGACAATACAGGGGAGGGTGCTTGGTATCAATTGGTAAAGAGCATGGCCGCTGATTTTAAAGGTCCCGGTGTGCTCGAAGGGTCAAAAAGAATTGAGCTTATAAATAAGGGGTGGTCTTTGGAGCAACTTAAGTATCTTTGTAAACTGCATAGGGATGCTAAGGAGGTTCTTCGTGACAATCTTCAGTCGGCAAAAAGTTTGGGATATTTTGATAAACAAGGAAATCTTACGCCGGTAGCTATTCGTGAGCTTCGTAGTATTGGTTTTACACAAGAGCATATGGATGAATTGGTGGATGCTTATCGTGCCGAACGTACTCCCGTTTCTTCTGTGGCTATGAACGCTAAAGTTCCTTGGCGCACAGGAAATGGACTGGGTCCTGATACAGCTACAAAAGCGCGTGATGAGATTCGTTTGAAGGAACAGGCTCAGGCTCGCGGTGAGCAGGTGCGTGCGTTTCAAAAAGCACTTGCAGAGGGGCGATCGCCAGAGGAGGCCGCACAGATTGCCGAGCGCGCACTGCAGGATGCCTCGTATAGGGCGCAACAGCGTCGACAGGGTGGATAACCAAAAAAAGAAAATCTTGACAGGGAGAATTAGCACTCTATAATACTGAGTGCTAATTTCTTTTGTGTCACGTGAGCTTCTATGCTCGAGCCTCGTCTTGCACAACTTTTACGACTTATCGTGGATCGTTACGTGGAAACGGCACAGCCGGTGAGTTCCAAGGAACTCTGCGCAACGTACGGTCTCACGGTATCTTCCGCGACGATACGCAACTACATGGCAGAGCTTGAACAGGAAGGGTACATCCTTCAGCCGCATACGTCGGCTGGTCGAATTCCCACTGAAAAAGCTTATCGCTACTACATTGCACATCTTTCTGCAGAGGCGCGAGCTCGACCGCTCATGAATATCACCATTACGGTGCAACGCATGGCAAGATCGCCTTCACAAGAGGAGCGACTTCATGCACTTGCAAAAGAAGTTGCTGATGTTTCCGGGGAGGCGGTTATGGTGGCTACATCGCGACCGTGGAGTGCGACGGTTGGCGTGGGAAATCTTTTACGCAAGCCTGATTTTCGAACGGATGCCGCAATTGAAGGTTTGGCGCAGGCTTTTGAAAAATTTGATTCCGCGCTTCAGTACGCACTTCGTCATGCGGGAGATGATGTGAAGGTTATTCTTGGTGCGGAGAATCCTTTTGGTACCGATCTTGCTTCTGTTATGGTCCGTCATCGGTTGCCTGATGGAACGCAAGGAGTGCTTGCTATCGTTGGTCCGCTTCGTATGGATTATGCAAAGAATATGGCCATTCTTTCTGAGGCCAAGCGCATGATTGAACAAGAGCGCCGACGGATAACTTAATTACCTTTTTATGTCTGAAAACTCTTTTTCTCAACAAGATGACCAGTCTGGGGCTCAGGTTCCGCCCCCACCCTCAGGACTTTCACAAGATGATGCTCTTCTTGAATTGCAAAAAAAGGCAGATGAGTATCTTCAGGGATGGCAACGTGCGCGCGCGGATTACGAGAACCTTCAGCGTCGTCTTGCAGAACAGCGAGATGAGGATCGTCGAAGGGTTCGTGCGAATCTTGCAGAGGATTTACTCGCGGTCGTTGATAACTTTGGATATGTTACGAAGCACATTCCCGACGTCTCGGGATGTCCTGAAGAATTTCAGAAGAAATTTACCGCTTGGGCAAGTGGCATTTCGCATATCGATCGTCAATTCGCGGATGCGCTAAAAAATATGGGCGTTGAGGCTATTGAATGTCTTGGCAAGCCATTTGACGCGGCGCTTCACGAAGCTTCCGGTGCACAGCATCGCGAGGGCATTGCGGAGGGTGTGGTTCTTGAAGAACTTGTGCGGGGATGGAAGATAGGTGAGGTAGTGTTACGTCCAAGCAAAGTTATTGTAAGTGAATAGCTATAACGATTTTTCAAAAATATTTTACACATTGTTTATGTCTAAAATTCTCGGAATTGACCTTGGTACAACAAACTCTTGCATGGCGGTAATGGAGGGTGGACAGCCAAAGGTGCTTGAAAATAAAGAAGGTATGCGCACAACGCCTTCCATGATTGGTGTGACTAAATCAGGAGAGCGTGTTGTGGGCGTTCCTGCAAAGCGTCAGGCGGTGACAAATCCAAAAAACACTCTTTACTCAATTAAGCGTCTCATTGGTCGTCGTTTTGGTGATGAAGAGGTGCAACGCGATATGAAGTTGATGCCCTATAGCATTCTTCAGCGTGGTGAGGGTGTTGCTATTAAGCTTGGCGATGCGGACTATACCCCACAAGAAATTTCCGCAATGGTTTTGCAAAAACTTAAAGCCGATGCAGAGGAAAAGACCGGTGAAAAAGTAACCGAAGCAGTTATTACTGTTCCTGCATATTTTGATGACGCACAACGTCAGGCGACTAAGGATGCCGGTGAAATTGCAGGTCTTAAGGTCCTTCGCATTATTAACGAGCCAACTGCGGCGGCGCTTGCGTATGGCTTTGATAAAAAAGTTGGTCAGAAAATTGTTGTTTACGATTTGGGAGGTGGAACGTTTGACGTTTCCGTGCTTGATGTAAGCGAGGGAACCGTTGAAGTACTTGCAACCAATGGTGACACGCACCTTGGTGGTGACGACTTTGATCTTACGATCATGCGCTATATTCTTGATGAGTTTAAAAAGCAGGAAGGTGTTGATCTTTCGGGTGATCCTCTTGCCATGCAACGTATTAAAGATGCCGCTGAACGTGCAAAGATTGAACTTTCTACGGCGCAACAAACAGAAATCAACCAGCCATTTATTACGTCGGGTGCAGAAGGTCCTAAGCACCTTACCCTCACACTCTCTCGTGCAAAGCTCGAAGAATTGGTCATGCCTCTTGTTGAAAAGACGCTTGGTCCTGTAAAACAAGCCCTTTCCGATGCAAAAATGCAAGCAAGTGAGATTGGTGAGGTGGTTATGGTGGGTGGTATGACCCGCATGCCCTTGGTATTGAAGAAGGTTGAAGAATATTTTGGTAAAAAGCCAAACGTTTCGGTAAACCCTGATGAAGTGGTGGCTATTGGTGCCGCGGTTCAGGCTGGTGTTCTTCAGGGAGATGTGAAGGATGTTCTTCTTCTTGACGTTGCGCCGCTTTCACTGGGTATTGAAACTATGGGAAGTGTATTTACGAAGCTTATTGAGCGAAACACCACCATCCCTACAAGTAAGTCTCAGGTCTTCTCAACGGCAACGGACAATCAGCCCGCGGTAACCATTCGCGTTGCTCAAGGTGAGCGTCCCATGTTTAGCGATAACAAGCTTCTTGGTCAGTTTGATTTGCAAGGTATCCCACCTGCACCTCGTGGAGTTCCTCAAATTGAGGTAACGTTTGACATTGATGCAAACGGTATCTTGAAGGTAAAAGCTACCGATAAGGCTTCTGGAAAGTCTCAAGATATCACCATCACATCCTCATCAGGTCTTTCTAAGGAAGAAATTGAAAAAATGAAGCGTGATGCGGAGGAGCATGCGACGGAAGATAAGAAGAAACAGGAGCTTATTGAAACGCGCAATCTTGCAGAGGCAACCATCTACACGGTAGAAAAGATGCTTGCAGAATATAAGGATAAAGTTTCCGATGATGAAAAGAAGGATCTTGAAGCAAAGATGACCGAACTTAAGGAAGTGAAAGATAAAGACGATGTTGAAGTGATTAAGACAAAAGCTGATGCACTTTCTCAGGCGGCACAAGCAATTGGTGCAAAGATGTATCAACAGAATCCACAAGCTGGAGCTGAAGCCTCTTCTGCCCAAGGCTCTGAAGGTCAAGGTCCAAAGGACGCTGACTTTACGGATACCTCCGGATCTTCAACGGTTTAATAAGGAACTATATGCCGCATCGCTATCAATTCCAGGATCCATACACAACGCTTACCCTTCGTGAGGGATTGCGTGAATATTATGAAAAAAATCCGGAATTTGTGAGCGATGCGGATTTTCTTGCTCAGCCTCGTGATATCGTGCAGGCTCACGATGCATGTCATGTGCTCTTTGGTCTAACCGAAGCAACGCGTGATGAGCTTCTTGTGGAGGTTTGGACAGCGTTTGGATGCCGCTTTACCTTGAAGGATATTCGAAAAGCAAGAAAAATAGCATTCGTATGGGAGCTCTGGAAAACCTTTGGCATATATCGTTTGGTAAAAAAGCTTGTAGCGAACATGGTTCCTGTGGCGCGCACAATATATGCGGCGCGACACATGAAGCGTCGTTGGCCGCATGCGGGATATGAAGCATATCTTGACATTCCCCTGCGTGATCTTCGTCGTGACTTTGGAATACAACTTGTGACGTAGCTTGATAAGAATAACCTTAATGTTTTTTATGCATATCGATTACGCACTTCTTTCTGAATTTGCTACGTTGTCCACGAATGGTCTTCATAGCTTCATGCACATTTTTGATCGCACAAGTTTTCAACCGGGAGCTCCGCTTGGTCTTCGTGCATTTCTTGGAGTGAAGCTTTCCGAGCTTCCTGAAGAAGGTGATCTTGAGGTGTATGTTACCGACAGCGCAAACGTTGTTGTTGAGAAGGGAAATCTCATGAAGGGAAAAGTGAAGGGGCCATCTGCACAGATTGTGTTCCGCATTACACTTCCCGTAGCAAAACCTGATACATACACTATTTGGGTACGCTTGGGAGGTGGTGAGCCTCAGCGTTTGACGGCGTGGATTGCGGAAGAAAAAGCGTAAGGAGTATGTCGTGGTTTTCTCGAATTCGCGCGAAATGTTCGCGCTACGGAACGTTGCTGACGTTGGTGGTTTTTCCTCTTGCGCGGATCGTTTGGAAATTTCTTGCGCATCGTGAAAATCCCGCATCACCTTCATCGCGAACAACGTCTTCAAAAGATGCGTATGCTCGTGGCGATGTGATTGATGTTCAGGTGAAAAAATAATACTGCACTATGGGAAAAGACTATTATCGCATTCTTGGCGTTGAGAAAACCGCGTCTCAGGATGATATTAAGCGAGCTTTTCGTAAGCTTGCACACGAACATCATCCAGACAAGGGTGGAGATGCTGAAAAATTCAAAGAAATCAACGAGGCATATCAGGCCCTTGGAGACGCGCAAAAGCGTCAACGTTATGATCAGTTTGGTTCTGCTGAAGGTCCGCAGGGTTTTGGTGGCTTTGGCGGAGGAAATCCCTTTGGCGGAGGGGAAGGCTTCTCGTTCGATCCTTCAATGTTTGGAGATTTTGGCGATATTCTTGGCGGCATGTTTGGCATGGGTGGAGGATCTTCTCGTAAGCGTGAACGTCGGGGTGAGGACCTTGCGGTTCGCATTGAACTTTCATTTAAGGATGCGGTGTTTGGCGTTACTCGTGAAATTCCTCTCCATCGAGCACAGCACTGTACGCGGTGTGGTGGTAGTCGTGCAGAACCTGGAACATCAGTGAAAACGTGCGACACGTGTAAGGGGAAGGGGGTTGTGACGAAGGTTCAGCAAACGATGCTTGGCGCAATGCACGTGCGTGCGGCGTGTGACGCATGTGCGGGTGCTGGAGAAAAGCCAGAAAAGCCGTGTACAGCGTGTCATGGATCGGGAATTACTCGAGAGAAGAAGACGATTACGGTGGATATTCCTCCCGGAGTTGATGACGGTGTGCAGTTGCGTGTGCGTGGTGAGGGTGAGGCTATTGCCGGGGGAGCTTCGGGGGATGTGTATGTGCATATTTCCGTTGCTGACGATCGTCGGTTTACCCGCGAAGGTTCCACGATTTATTCCGAGCTTTCCATTGGCTTTACACAGGCGGCATTAGGCGACACGGTTTCGCTTGAAGTGGTCGATGGACGTGTAGACCTCACTATTCCCGAAGGTACACAGTATGGCGATCAACTTCGTCTGAAGGGTAAGGGTGTTCCGCATCCTCATGGAGGACGAGGTGATCATATCGTGGTCATTCGTGTAGTAACGCCAAAAAAGCTTTCTAAAGAAGAGAAAGAGATGCTCAAAAAGCTTAATTTACGCGCGTAAAAAAACTCCCTACGGGGAGTTTTTTTGTGTGTAGTGTTCATGGCACGACAGACAAACGCTTTTATAGGGCGCATCTCCAATGAGGATATTTCCTACAATAGGTTGATGTGTAGTAAGTAGCGTATGTGTGCTTGGTTCCTTTTCGCAGAGGTCGCATATTCCAGAAAGACGAAGATGAAGGAAGGCTTGCTCTGGTTGCGTCTCTCGATGTTGCCAAAGAGAACCTTGCCAAGCAAATGGTTCGCGTCGAAAGTCGGTATCAAGGCCTGCAAGAATAATACGCCGATACATACTTTCTTTGAGAAATGCCGCGAGAAGTTCTTCTGAGAAAAACTGCGCTTCATCAACAAGAAAAATATCCTCTTTATTGAAGTGAGAAAAATTAAGCTGTGTGAGGTGATCGATGGCGTGCGCTGAAAGTGACGTTCCGTTTCTACTTACAATTCCCTCGTTGCGATGATCGCGCTTTGGGTAGAATGCTTGAAGGTGTACAAAATGTGATGGCAGTGCGCTCAAGAGGGCGCTTTTTCCCGATCGCATAGGTCCGTCGAGAACGAGGAGTCCTCTCTGTATGGATTCAAGAAAGGTTTTTGCGCGAATAAGGTGCGAGTCAAGGCGTTCCCGCATGGGTTTTTCGTACATAGAAAGCAAAGGAATATGGGCATGAGTATACGGTCTTTCATGATTCTCGCCTAGGGAATGTATGAAGAAACATGAAGCTAGGCGAGTGGTTTTCCGTGGATAATCATGGCAGTTCTTGGAAAGATATGCTATAGTAAAGGCACGCAAAAAAGATTCCCAACGAACGCACGGGAGTCTTTTTTGTTGTTATACGAAAAAATCGCAAAGATAAGCTAAGAAAATCCTCTGATATAGAAGGTAAATTCCGTCACATGCAACTCTTTTCTTGTGAAAGTTTTTCCGTTACCATGCAAGCGTATGATTTCTCTGTACAATACGCTGACGCGTTCTCAAGATGTTTTTACCCCACAGCGTCCCGGACATGTTGGCATGTACGTATGTGGCCCCACGGTGTACAGCCGTGCATCTATTGGGAATTTGCGAAGTTATGTGTTTGCCGATACCCTTCGTCGAATATTTGAGGCTCAAGGATATTCCGTGACGCATGTCATGAACATTACCGACGTTGGTCACCTTACCGACAACGCATCCGAAGGTGATGACAAAATGGAGGTCGCCGCTCGCAAGACCGGACAAACCGCATGGGATATTGCAAAAATGTATACCGATCTTTTCACGCAAGATCTTCTTCGCTTGAACGTTCAACTTCCTCATGTCATGCCCCGTGCCACCGATCATATCGCCGAGCAAATCGCCATGATTCAAGCAATTGAAGAGAAAGGCATGGCGTACCGCATTTCCGACGGTGTGTATTTCGATACCGCAAAACTTCCGTCGTACGGCCAGCTTTCTCGCCAGCCGCTTTCGGAAAAGGAAGAAGGTGCGCGCATTGGAGTAAATGAAGAAAAGAAAAATCCTACCGACTTCGCACTGTGGAAATTCTCTTCAGAAGGAGAAAAGCGACAAATGGAGTGGGATTCTCCTTGGGGCGTTGGATTTCCGGGTTGGCACATTGAGTGTTCCGCGATGGGGGAGAAATACCTCGGCGTTCCTTTTGATATTCATACGGGTGGCATTGATCACATTGCGGTACATCACGAAAACGAACTCGCGCAAACCGATGCCGCACGAGGATGCCTCGAGGCAAATGTTTGGATGCACAACGAATTCTTACTCGTTGATGGTGGCAAGATGAGTAAGTCGCTTGGAAATACCTATTCACTTGATGATCTCATGGCAAAAGGCATCACTCCTCGTGCATTCCGACTCTTCCTTCTTGGTGCGCATTATCGTTCGCATCTTAATTTTACGTTTGAGGCCGCTCTTGCGGCGCAGAACGCACTTGCGACGTTTACCGATCTTGCTCGTGATTGGGCAAAGCCAACAGGTATTCTTCCTGATTCTGCAAAGATGGATGAATTTTACGCGTATCTTCACGATGATCTGAATACCGCTGGAGCATTGTCGGTATTTTGGAGTGTTGTTCATAGCGAGGCGATGTCTTCGGGTATGAAGGCGTCGACGGTATTGGCTATGGATGCAGTTCTCGGTCTTGCGCTAGAGGACATTGTCGCTCGACCGCTTGTGCTCTCCGACGAGGCTCAGAGGCTTCTTGATGAACGCGCCCGCGCCCGCGCAAATAAAGAGTGGCAGAAGAGTGATGAGCTTCGTGATGCTTTGGGGGAGATGGGGTATGTTGTTGAGGATACGGCTGGTGGGCAGAGGGTGAGGGAGGGGAGGGAGTGATTAGTATGTTTAAGGCTTCAACGAAAAGAATAGAGAGAATAAGAAATGCTTATCAGCAAGAGGGGATAGACATTATTCCCGAGCTAGAGCATCTTTTTCGAGGTCGGGTGAGAATGTATATTGACCATGCAAATATTCGTCCATGGTCTGATAAACTCGCTTGGCATGTTGATGTGCGCCGATTGAGGCAATTTATTTTTTCATTTGATAACGTGCTTCCTGTAAAAGTTTATGCGGGAACTTTGATTGGAGATAAAAACTCTCAAGATTTTATTGAGCAGTTAAGGCAGGAAAAATACGAGGTGCGAACGAAGCCTGTAAAGATAATGAAGAGATCTATAGATGTTTCTAGTATTCCGGAAAATTCCCCTGCGCTTCTTGAGTCGTTTATACGAAATGCTTTCTTAAGAAAGCTGAACATAAATTCGATTATTTTGTTGAACAAACAGCTCAAAGCTTTAAACGCGTCAGGTGAATATTATATTGAAGAAAGAAAGTGCAACTTTGATGTAGAAATAGGTAGAGATATATTGCTAGATCACGCTAAAAATGGAACAGATACATTTGTACTTTGGAGTGGTGATAGTGATTTCGCTGAGCCACTTGAGGAGCTTTTGAAAGATGGCAAGCGAGTTATTGTTTTTTCAACGGCAAGAAGGGTGGCATCTGAACTTAATGAATTGAGAAAACAGGGGCTACTTATTTTTGATATTCAAAAAATTCGTGATTATATCTGCAGGAAAGAGGAGATAAGCAAAGGGGACCTCCCGAAGGAGGCCCCCAAGCTATAAAATGCTGATCTTACGATCATCTATAATATAGCGAAAAGTACGTCTTAAGTCAAGCTATCCACAGGCAAAAATATGACCAAAGAACAAGAACGCACCGAGCTTCACAAAACAATCTGGCAAATTGCCAATGATCTTCGCGGAAGCGTAGATGGTTGGGATTTTAAGCAATATGTGCTCGGGATGCTGTTCTATCGGTTTATTAGTGAAAACCTAACAAGCTATGTAAACGCCGAAGAGCGCAAGACGGGGAAGACGGATTTTAATTACGCAAATCTTTCCGATACCGATGCAAAACTTGGTCGTGAAGAAATGGTGAACAACAAGGGTTTTTACATTCTCCCCAGTGAACTTTTTGTAAATGTCCGGAGAATTGCTCGAGATGATAAAAATCTCAACGAAACATTGGCGCGGGTTTTTAAAAATATTGAAGGATCGGCAAGGGGTTTTGAAAGCGAAGATGATCTGAAGGGTCTCTTTCAAGATCTTGATGTAAATTCTCCAAAACTTGGCGCGACGGTTGAACGCAGAAATCAGCTTCTCGTAAAGCTTCTTGATGCAATTGGAGATCTCAATCTCGGGGACTATTCCGATAACACGATCGATGCATTCGGTGATGCGTACGAGTACCTCATGGCGATGTACGCGTCAAATGCGGGAAAATCCGGAGGTGAATATTACACGCCGCAGGAAGTAAGTGAACTTCTCGCGCAAATTACTACGGTTGGTAAAAAGGAGGTGAACAAGGTGTACGACCCCGCGTGCGGTTCAGGATCGCTCCTTTTGAAGTTTGCAAAGGTTCTCGGTAAAGATAATGTGCGCCAAGGTTTCTATGGTCAGGAAATTAACCTTACCACCTACAACCTTTGTCGCATCAACATGTTCTTGCACGATATTAATTACAACGATTTTAATATCGCGCACGGTGACACATTAACCGATCCGAAGCATTTGGACGATGAGCCGTTTGACGCAATTGTTTCAAACCCACCATATTCTATTAATTGGGAAGGAGACGCGAATCCAATCCTTATTAACGATCCTCGCTTTGCACCTGCGGGAGTTTTGGCGCCAAAGAGTAAGGCTGACCTCGCCTTCGTCATGCACATGCTCTCGTGGCTCTCCACGAGCGGTACCGCTGCGATTGTCGAGTTTCCAGGTGTTCTTTATCGCGGCGGAGCTGAACAAAAAATTCGTAAATACCTCGTTGAGAACAATTACATCGATACGGTTATTCAACTTCCCCCGGATCTTTTCTTTGGTACGACAATTGCAACGTGCATTATTGTTTTGAAGAAGAGCAAGAAGGATAACAAAGTCTTATTCATTGACGCATCTGCGGAGTTTGTTCGTGGAAATAGTAAAAATAAGCTCAGCGATGAAAATCGTAAAAAAATTCTCGAAGCATTCTCAAAACGAGAAAACCTGGAGCACTTTGCGCAGCTTATCGACAACAGCAAA